>JAGZOA010000041.1:0-8102 GCA_018363335.1 Parahaemophilus parainfluenzae
CTGATGGTAATACTGTAATAAAACGTGAATGCAAATGGCGTTCTTCTTTCGTATAAACACTACGGCTTTCCGCATAACAAATCGTCAGTTTTTTCTTAGCTCGAGTAATGCCCACATAAGCAAGACGGCGTTCTTCCTCCAAACGACCAGGCTCTTCAAATGAACGGAAACTTGGGAATACTCCCTCTTCTACCCCCACCATAAATACGCGCGGGAATTCCAAGCCTTTTGCAGAGTGTAAAGTCATCATTTCCACACAAGATTGATGCGGCGAAGCCTGCTCTTCTCCCGCCTCTAAAGAAGCATGAGTTAAAAAGGCGGTAAGTTCGGTCATATCCTCT
Source organism: Parahaemophilus parainfluenzae (assembly GCA_018363335.1). GTDB lineage: Bacteria > Pseudomonadota > Gammaproteobacteria > Enterobacterales > Pasteurellaceae > Haemophilus_D > Haemophilus_D parainfluenzae_Y. The sequence continues at coordinate 342 of JAGZOA010000041.1, forward strand.
GCGTCATCAGGTTTGATAAATTCTCGGGTTGCCGTCACCAATTCTTCTAAGTTTTCAATACGCACTTCACCTTTCTCGCCTTTTTCCTGTTTATACATATCGTATAAGCCAGAATGTTTAATCACGAAATCAGTCTGTGCAAACAGTGGCATTTCGGCTGTATCAACCTGTAAAGAATTAATCAACTCTTGGAAACGAAGCAATGCGGTTGAAGCACGCCCCGTTAGCATATTTTCTTGTGTGGCTACTTGAACAGCTTGCCATAAGGTAATTTGACGTTCACGGGTTAAATTTCGTAACACATCTAAAGTACGATCGCCAATACCACGCGTAGGTGTATTAATCACACGTTCAAACGCGGCGTCATCTTGACGATTATTAATTAAGCGTAAATACGCCAATGCATCTTTAATTTCTTGGCGTTCGAAGAATCGCATCCCGCCATAAATCCGATAAGGAATTTGGCAACGAATCAAGGCTTCTTCAATAACACGAGATTGGCTATTACTACGATATAAAACAGCACAATCATCTAATTCCCCACCGTCATCTACCCAATTTTGGATTTGAGACGCCACAAATTTTGCCTCATCTAATTCATTAAATGCTGCATAAATACCTACTGGCTCCCCCATTTCACCGTCGGTCCATAAATTCTTACCGAGACGATCACTATTATTCGAAATAAGTTGGTTGGCACTTTTCAGAATATTGCCGGTAGAACGATAGTTTTGCTCCAAACGAATGGTTTCTGCATTGAAATCTTTTAGGAATTTTTGAATATTTTCGACTTGCGCACCACGCCAACCATAAATGGATTGGTCATCATCGCCCACAATCATCACTTTACCCGTATTACCCGCAAGAATTTTGATCCAGGCATATTGGATTTTATTGGTATCTTGAAACTCATCCACCAAAATGTGCTGAAAACGTTGCTGATAACGCTGCAAAATCACGGGCTTTTTAGCAAATAATTCATACGCACGAATTAACAATTCAGCAAAATCCACCAAGCCCGCACGATCACAAGTATCTTGATAAATTTGATAAATCTTAATCCACTCTTTTTCCTGACGATCACCAAAATCATTAATATCTTGCGGTCTTAAACCTTCATCTTTTTTATTATTGATATACCAGCACGCTTGTTTGGGTGGAAATGCTTTATCATCATAATTGTGCAATTTCATCAAGCGTTTTACTAAACGAAGTTGGTCTTCAGAATCCAAAATCTGGAAATCTTGTGGCAAGTTCACATCTAAATGGTGAGCACGTAATAATCGATGGGCAATGCTATGGAATGTGCCAATCCACATACCAAATAAATTGGATTGAGCATGTTTGGACAAGGTATCTTGAATACGATGACGCATTTCAGCAGCGGCTTTATTGGTAAAGGTGACCGCCATAATGCTGCCTTCAGAAATATTTTCTACGGCAATCAACCAAGCAATACGATGAGTCAAGACGCGAGTTTTACCACTTCCAGCCCCCGCAAGCACAAGGTAATTGCCAAGTGGTGCTGCCACTGCTTCACGTTGTTTATCATTCAAGCCATCAAGTAATTCTGAAATATCCATTGCTCTTATTTTAATCTGGTTAAATTTACAGGGATTATAGTGGGAATTATATTTTTAAACAACCTGATATTTACAAATTTACTCCGCCCCTTTATATTAGCAATATCAAATAATTACTAAACATTGACGAAGTTAAAGGAGACACAATGTCAATTAAAACAACGCTAACATTAACCGCACTTTCAGCCCTAACCACCCTCGCGTACACTTCTCATGCTCAGGCTGAAGGAAAACTTACTGTCTATTGCAGCGTACAAAATGTTGTATGCGAAAAAGTCACTCAAGCCTTTAGTAAAAAATACAATGTAGATGCACAATTTGTGCGTAATAGTACAGGCGTTGTATTAGGCAAAATTAAAGCTGAAAAAGAAAACCCACAAGCTGATTTCTGGTTTGGTGGCACGATTGAACCCCATCTTCAAGCCGCAGAATTAGGCTTACTTGAATCCTATCGTTCCCCATTACAAAAAGACATCATGCCGCAGTTTAAATCTTTAATGGATCAACGCGGTAATTTCACTTCTGTGATTTACTTAATGGAACTTGGCATTGGGGTCAATACTAAAAAATTAAAAGAATTGAATATTCCTGCACCACAATGCTATGCAGACTTGATAAAACCAGAATATAAAGGTTACATTCAATACCCTGACCCTCGTGTTTCCGGTACTGGTTACTCGCTTATCAGTACGTTTTCCACATTATGGGGAGAAGAAAAAGCCTTTGACTATCTGAAGAAACTAGAACCAAATCTCATGCAACATACCAAAACAGGCCTTGCCAGCAACTATTTGGCTAACGGTACCGTGGCGATTGATTTAGGTTTTATGTTGGTTTATCCGCGTGAGAAGAAAAATGGTGCACCAGTTGAAGGCATTTTACCATGCGAAGGCGTGGGCTATTCTTTAGGCGGGGCAAGCATCATTAAAGGAGCTAGAAATCTTGATAATGCCAAACTGTTTATGGATTTCGTGCTAAGCAAAGAAGCCCAAGAAATTCCTTGGAAAGAATCAGACTCTTATCAACTTCCAACCAATATCCATGCAGAACCTGCACCAGGTTTCCTGCCAGCTAGCAAATTAAAACTGATAGATATTGATTTTATGAAATTTGGTACGGATCAAGAAGGCAAACGCCTGACTCAACGTTGGGTTTCTGAAGTACTCTTAGAGGGTAAATCGCCAAAAGAATAAACGGAATAAAAAAAGTGCGGTCAAAAATAAGAATGTTTTTGGCCGCACTTTTTAATAGATAAAACTTAAGCTAAAACCAATCGCTCTTTACCCACATAGATATTGGCTTTTCCTGGGCGAGCAAAGCCGATAAGGGAAAGATTGTGTTGTTCGGCCATATTGACAGCAAGATCTGTTGCTGCCGAAATCGCAACAAGTAATTCGATACCACAAGCTACCGATTTTTGAACCATTTCATAACTCGCTCGGCTTGAAACTAGTACGAATCCTTGTGGTTGATTTTGTTTAGCATGCCAGCCGATTAATTTATCTAGCGCTACATGCCGCCCTACATCTTCTCGAATCGCCAGTAAATTGCCAGATAAATCAAAAAAGGCCGCTGCATGTGTAGCCCCTGTTTCTTTCCCGAGTTCTTGATTAGCTTGTAATTGTTCTAAGCAACCATCTAATAAATTTAAATTAAATTGGAAAGTGTGGTCTAATTTTGGCAATTTTTTATAAACTTGTGAGATTTGTTCTGTGCCGCAAATGCCACATCCTGTTCTGCCTGTTAATGTTCGGCGATGATCTTTTAATGCCACAAATTGGCGGCTAGATAATTCAATTTGCACTTCGATGCCATTGCATACTTCCACCACATCAATGCCATAAATATCCGCTTTTTTCTCAATAATACCTTCTGCGAGTGAAAAGCCTAAAGCAAAATCCTCTAAATCTTGTGGAGAACACATCATGACGGTATGTGCAATACCATTATAAACAAGTGAAACAGGCACTTCCGAAGCCAGACTATCTTGTTTTTCCACTAAAAGTGCGGTCGGATTTTCAGGTGTTTTTTTTAAAAAATTAATTGTTTTTTGGATTATCCAGTGCATTATTTTTTCCTAATAAAATGACTGTTGTAAAAATGTTACTTTTTTTTAACAAAAAATGTTTATTTTGTGATCTAGCTCAAGTTTTAAAGCGATTATAACAAGTTTTGATTATAGATTTTCGGTTAAAAAATAGTTAAAATCGGCTCCGTTTAAATTGGTCATTGTTATAATCAATTTAATGGTTGATACGTTATTTTAACGAAATCAAATAAATTATCTATACGAATTTATACTATCGAAATATCTTAACGGTTCGCCGTTATGAAGGAGTGATTATGCAGGTCTCTAGACGTAAGTTCTTTAAGATCTGTGCAGGTGGTATGGCGGGGACGTCTGCGGCAATGTTGGGCTTTGCACCATCATCTGTTTTAGCGGCACCACGTGAATACAAATTATTACGGGCGTTTGAATCCCGTAACACCTGTACATATTGTGCAGTGAGCTGTGGTATGTTGTTATATAGCACAGGCAAACCTTACGATGCTTTAAGTAGCCATACAGGCACCAATACCCGTTCTAAATTATTCCACCTTGAAGGTGACCCTGATCATCCGGTAAGCCGTGGGGCATTATGTCCTAAAGGTGCGGGCGCATTAGACTATGTGAATAGTGAAAGCCGTGCTTTATACCCTGAATATCGTGCACCGGGTTCTGACAAATGGGTTCGTCTTTCTTGGGAAGAAGCGATCAAACGCGTTTCTCGTTTATTAAAAGATGACCGTGATGCTAACTTTGTTGAAAAAGACGCAAGTGGCAAAACAGTTAACCGTTGGACAACCACAGGTATTATGACCGCCTCCGCCATGAGCAACGAGGCCGCACTTCTTACTCATAAATGGGTGCGGATGTTGGGCATGGTGCCGATGTGTAACCAAGCGAATACTTGACACGGACCAACGGTAGCAAGTCTTGCTCCATCATTTGGTCGCGGTGCCATGACAAACAACTGGGTTGACATCAAAAACGCCAATCTTATTCTTGTTCAAGGTGGTAACCCTGCTGAAGCTCACCCTGTTGGCTTCCGTTGGGCGATCGAAGCGAAGAAAAACGGTGCGAAAATCATCGTGGTTGACCCTCGCTTTAACCGTACAGCTTCTGTCGCTGACCTTCACGCACCAATTCGTTCCGGTTCTGATATCGCATTCTTAATGGGTGTGATCCGTTACCTATTGGAAACAAATCAAATTCAACACGAATACGTTAAATACTATACCAATGCTTCATTCTTAGTTGATGAAGGCTTCAAATTTGAAGATGGTTTATTCGTAGGTTTTGATGAAGAAAAACACACTTACGATAAATCTAAATGGAATTACCAATTTGATGAAAATGGTAATGCTAAACGTGATATGACCTTACAAGATCCACGTTGTGTGATTAATATCTTGAAAGATCACGTTTCTCGCTATACCCCAGAAATGGTTGAACGTATTACCGGCGTTAAACAAAAACTCTTCTTACAAATCTGTGAAGAAATTGGTAAAACCTCTGCACCGAATAAAACCATGACGCACTTATATGCGTTAGGCTTTACTGAGCACACAATCGGTACACAAAACATTCGCTCAATGGCAATGATCCAATTACTCTTAGGTAATATGGGGATGCCAGGTGGCGGTATTAATGCATTACGTGGACACTCAAACGTACAAGGTACAACAGATATGGGCTTATTGCCGATGTCTTTACCGGGTTATATGCGTTTGCCGAATGATAAAGATACGTCCTACGAACAATACATTAATGCGATTACGCCAAAAGATATCGTACCAAACCAAACAAACTACTATCGTAATACGTCGAAATTCTTCGTCAGTTTGATGAAAACGTTCTATGGTGATAAAGCAACCAAAGAAAATGGTTGGGGCTTCGATTTCTTACCAAAAGCAGATCGTTTATACGATCCGATCACTCATGTTAAGTTAATGAATGATGGCAAATTGAATGGTTGGATTTTACAAGGTTTCAACGTATTAAACTCATTACCGAACAAAAACAAAACTGTTTCAGGTATGAGCAAATTGAAATTCTTAGTGATTATGGATCCACTTCAAACTGAATCTTCTGAATTCTGGAAAAACTTTGGTGAATCAAACGATGTAAATCCAGCTGATATTCAAACTGAAGTATTCCGTTTACCAACTACTTGTTTCGCAGAAGAAGATGGCTCTATTGCCAACTCTGGTCGTTGGGCACAATGGCACTGGAAAGGCTGTGACCAACCAGGTGAAGCACTACCAGATGTTGAAATTCTTTCTATGATTCGTGAAGAGATGCATCATCTCTATCAAGAAGACTTGAAAAAAGGTATTCAACCAAAAGGTTTAGAATCTTTCGAAGCGATGACTTGGAACTATGTACAACCGCATGCACCAAGCTCCGCAGAGTTAGCAAAAGAATTAAATGGTTATGCCCTTGAAGATCTTTTAGATGCAAACGGTAATGTGGTTTATAAGAAAGGTCAATTACTTAACGGATTCGCTCACTTACGTGATGACGGTACAACCTCTGCAGGTAACTGGATATACGTAGGTCAATGGACTGAAAAAGGTAACCAAATGGCAAACCGTGACAATTCTGACCCTTCAGGTTTAGGTTGTACATTAGGTTGGGGCTTCGCATGGCCAGCAAACCGCCGTGTTCTTTATAGCCGTGCTTCACTTGATATTAACGGTAATCCTTGGGATAAACACCGTCAATTAATCAAATGGAACGGTAAAAACTGGAACTGGCATGATGTGGCTGACTATGGTACACAACCACCAGGCTCTGATGCGGGTCCATTCATTATGTCTGCAGAAGGTGTAGGCCGTTTATTTGCAGTAGATAAAATTACAAGTGGTCCAGTGCCTGAGCACTATGAACCAATTGAAAGCCCAATTGATACTAACCCACTGCATCCAAGTGTAGTCTCTGATCCGACTGTTCGTATCTATAAAGAAGACCGCGAATTTATCGGCTCAAATAAAGACTTCCCGTATGTGGCAACGACTTATCGTTTGACCGAGCACTTCCACAGTTGGACTGCTCAATCTGCATTAAATATCATCGCTCAACCACAACAATTCGTGGAAATCGGTGAAAAATTAGCAGCAGAAAAAGGTATCCAAAAAGGTGATATGGTGAAAATTACTTCTCGCCGTGGCTACATTAAAGCCGTCGCAGTAGTAACAAAACGTTTGAAAGATTTAGAAGTCGACGGACGTACCGTACACCATATAGGTCTTCCAATTCACTGGGGGATGAAAGCCTTAAATGGTAAAGGTAACCGTGGTTTCTCCACCAATACCTTATCACCATCTTGGGGTGAATCGGTTACACAAACACCAGAATATAAAACATTCTTGGTAAATATCGAGAAGGCGGAGGCATAATATGGCAGGAAATGGTCAAGGCGTTCAATCGCAAGACATTATCAAGGTCTCCGCTACGTCTGGTTTTACGCCGGCACCTCAAGCGCGAGATCATAAAGTTGAAGTAGCAAAATTAATCGACGTATCTACCTGTATCGGTTGTAAAGCCTGTCAGGTGGGCTGTTCAGAGTGGAATGATATCCGCTCTGACGTCAATGCAAAATGTGTGGGGATCTACGATAACCCAGTAGATCTCAACGCAAAAGCATGGACTGTGATGCGCTTTAACGAAGTAGAAGAAAATGATCGTTTAGAATGGTTAATCCGTAAAGATGGTTGTATGCACTGTTCAGAACCAGGCTGTTTAAAAGCTTGTCCTGCACCTGGTGCAATCATCCAGTATGCGAACGGTATCGTGGATTTCCAATCTGATAAATGTATCGGTTGTGGTTACTGTATCGCAGGTTGTCCGTTCAACATTCCACGTATGAATCCAGACGACAACCGCGTGTACAAATGTACCCTTTGTGTGGATCGTGTTTCTGTAGGCCAAGAACCTGCTTGCGTGAAAACATGTCCAACCGGTGCAATTCGTTTTGGTTCTAAAGAAGAAATGAAACTCTACGCAGAACAACGTGTTGCTGACTTAAAATCACGTGGTTACGAAAACGCAGGTATCTACGACCCTGAAGGCGTGGGCGGTACACACGTAATGTATGTATTACACCATGCTGATAAACCTGAGCTTTATTCCGGT
>JAGZOA010000042.1:0-7867 GCA_018363335.1 Parahaemophilus parainfluenzae
TTAGAGGACATGGTAGAAGGCCTTCTCTTTTTACTTGATCATAATAATTGTGAAGGTGCATTTAATTTTACTGCACCACATCCTGTTAAAAACAAGACCTTTAACCAATTATTAGGTAAAGCATTACATCGTCCTTGTTTTGCTCAAGTACCTCAATTTTTATTAACTACTATTCTAGGCGAGCGCGCTTGCATTCTTTTAGACAGTCAGAATGCCTATCCTAAACATTTGCTAGATTGTGGGTTTACATTCCAATATGAAAGCTTAAAAGATTACTTCAATCAAATCCTTTAATTAATATTTGAAAGATCGATTGAAAACACTTATAGGTCATCTTCCTGTACGTTGAATTTGACCTATCACGATTTATCCCCTACTCAGTAAGCGCCTTCACCAAATCCATCACAAATTCTAGCCGCTCTTTGTTTTCTGGAAGTGCTTTCACAAACTTAAATTTTAATGGCCCATCAAAGCGATAAACAATTGGATTTTGTTGAATTAATTTGATGAATTTTTCTGGATCAACTTTTGCTGAAGGAGAGAATTCAATAAAGCCACCTTGAGCCCCTGCATCGATTTTCAGCACTTTTAATGGTTTCACCATTAAACGCATCTCTGCAATTTGTAAAAGATTTTTAGTTGCTTCAGGTAATAAGCCAAAGCGATCGATTAATTCAACTTTTAATTCATCTAACTCTTGTTTACTTTCTGCCGCTGCAATGCGTTTATAGAATGACAAACGCATATTCACGTCACCAAGATAGTCATCTGGCAATAAGGCTGGAACACGTAACTCAATTTCAGCTTGCTGATGTGTAATCTCTTCTAATGAAGGTTCTCTGCCCTCTTTTAAGGCTTTGACTGCCGCATCAAGTAATTCCATATAAAGTGAAAAACCGATGCTTTCAATTTGCCCACTTTGTTCATTCCCTAATAATTCACCTGCACCGCGGATCTCTAAATCGTGCGTCGCAAGAATGAAGCCTGCACCTAAGTTATCTAAACTTTCTAATGCCTCTAAACGACGTTTTGCATCTTTCGTCATTAATTTCTGCGGTGGTGTAAGCAAATAGGCATAAGCTTGATGGTGAGAACGCCCTACTCGACCACGCAACTGGTGAAGCTGTGCCAAGCCAAAATTATCTGCACGTTCAATAATGATCGTATTTGCCGTTGGTACATCAATTCCCGTTTCAATAATGGTAGAACAAACTAATACGTTATAACGTTGATGATAAAAATCACTCATCACGCGTTCAAGTTCACGTTCTCGCATTTGACCATGACCAATGACGACTCGAGCCTCAGGGACAAGTGCGGTCAGTTTTTCGGCCGTATTTTCAATACTCGCCACATCATTATGTAAATAATAAACTTGTCCACCACGCAAAATCTCACGCAGAATCGCTTCACGAATAATTAAATCATCTTTCTGGCGAACAAACGTTTTGATACTTACTCGGCGAGCTGGTGGTGTCGCAATAATAGAAAGATCGCGTATGCCATTCATCGCCATATTCAAAGTACGAGGAATTGGTGTTGCGGTAAGCGTTAAAATATCAATATTCGCTCGAAGTTGTTTAATTTTCTCTTTTTGTCCCACACCAAAGCGATGTTCTTCATCAATGATAAGTAAGCCAAGATCCGAAAACTTCACATCGGATTGAATCAATTTATGGGTTCCAATCAGAATATCGACTTTTCCTTCGGCTAAATTTTCTAAGATTTGTTTTTGCTCTTTGGCTGTTTTAAAACGAGAAAGCACTTCCACATTAACCGGCAAATTAGCGAAACGATCTTTAAAATTCTCGTAATGCTGTTGAGCTAACAAGGTTGTAGGGACTAATACAGCCACTTGTTTATGGTTCATGACCGCCAAAAATGCGGCTCGCATCGCCACTTCAGTTTTCCCAAAGCCCACATCACCACAAACTAAACGGTCCATTGCTTTTGGTTGACACATATCCGAAATGACAGCGTTAATCGCCATGGCTTGATCGTGCGTTTCTTCAAAAGGGAAGGTTGCAGCGAATTGCTGGAATTCCTCACGATCATATTTAAATTCAAAGCCTTTTTTCACTTCTCGTTGGGCATACACATCAAGTAATTCAGCGGCCACATCACGAATTTTTTCAGCTGCCTTTTGACGCGTTTTCGCCCACGATTCATTACCTAATTTATGTAATGGTGCGGTTTCATCTGAGCCACCTACATAACGACTAATTAAATGAAGAGAACCAACAGGCACATAAAGTTTGGATTCATTCGCATAATTGATTAGCAAATATTCCGCTTTTAAACCACCTGTATCAAGCGTGACTAACCCACCATAACGCCCCACACCATGATCTAAATGCACCACAGGCTGCCCAATTTTTAATTCTGCCAGATTACGCACTAAGGTATCTGGATTCACCGCCTTACGTTTATCACGCTGACGTTGCTGTACCCGCTCGCCTAAAATTTCATGTTCAGTAATGACGGCGAGTTTAGCCTCATCAAGAATAAAACCTTGCTCAAGACGACTTACCCAAAGATTAAACTTATCTTGATTGGCTTCAAATAAGGTTTTAATTTGTTTTGGTTTAATTTTTAATGGTGAAAGCAAATCCAGTAAGGTTTCACGTCGTCCTTCAGTCTCAACTGAAAATAAAACATTTCCTTTAAAATGCTCAATAAACTGACGAAGTTGCAATAACGGTTCTTTTTGCTGTGATTGAATGGTCACGGCTGGTAATGCAGACACCGCTAAATTTTTCTGACGAACAGATGACCGCACTTTTTCTGCTTTAAAATTAATTTTAGGATAATTTTTTAATGCATGATTTACCGCATCAATACTTAGCCACAAACGTTCTGGCGGCAAAAGAGGGCGCATTGGATCAACTTTGCGATGCTCATAACGCTGTTTAGCATCAAGATAAAAACGTTCTCCTTGTGCTTGATTTGTTTCCATATCCACAAACAACGTTTTTTCGGGTAAGTAATCGAACAATGTTGCCATTTCATCAAAGAATAGCGGCTGCCAATATTCAATCCCTGAGATTAGTGTGCCTTTACTGATTTGCTGATAAATATGTTCTGGATCACGACGAATTTCACCAAAGGTTTCTCTAAATTGTGTGCGGAAAAACTCAATACCTTTCTCATCTGTTGGAAATTCGTGTGCCGGTAATAAATTAATAGATTGAATTTCATCTAACGTTCGCTGCGTATCGACATCAAAAGTACGAATCGAATCAATTTCATCATCAAAAAAATCTAAGCGAAATGGAACCGCACTTCCCATCGGGAAAAGATCTAAAAGTGATCCGCGTACGGCATATTCGCCATGTTCTAGCACTTGTTCTACAGAACGATATCCTGCTGACTCTAATTGTAATCGCAATTTTTCAATGACTAGACGATCACCTTTTTTAATCAAAAGGACATTATGCTGTAGATATTTCGGCGGGCACACACGTTGCATTAATGTGCTAATCGGCAAAACAAAGATGCCTTTTTTAGTATTTTGTAAATGAAACAGCGCACTTAAACGAGAAGAAATTATTTCTTGATGAGGAGAAAAAAAATCATAAGGCAACGTTTCCCAATCAGGAAAAAACTGAACGGGCTGAGAAGTTAAATCCGGTAAAACTTGTGATAAACGAACCGCACTTTTAGTATCCGGTGTCACGACCACTGTCAATCCATCATATTGCTCTGCAATTTCACTAACCGCAAGTGCATCTGCACTCGCCAATACATTGCCAAGAATTTTATGGTCATTGGGCTGAGTAGGAATATCAAAATTAAAATAGGTTGTTTTCATAAGTGCGGTCAATTTTTATCTCATTTTTGCGTGAACAGTTGATTAGTTTAGCAAATTCACTCTACTTTTCAATAATTATCTGTATAAAAAAACAGGGTTAAATTAACCCTGTTTTCTTTTATTTTTTGAGCGGTTCTAGTGGTTTCTCTTTTTTTACCTTACCATCATCATCAAATTCAATGCGTGGCATACAACCTCGACAACTACCTTTATCTAAACCAAGCTCACTGCAAAATTTATTGTATTCATCTACCGCTTTACGGAACCAACCTTTTTTTTCTTGTTCGCTCATTTTGCCTCCTTTTTTAATTTTTGTGCAATTTCCGAACGTAATAATTTTAACCCATTTTTCTTATTATAGGGTATCTGTTTTGTGATGAAATAATCTCTCATTAAAGGGCAATCTTTTTCATCTAAATTCATTAAAAATCGACGAATTGCCGGCAAAGCGGAAGCTAAAGTGCGGTGAAAATAAGCAAAAATTTTTAAGCTGAGCCAATCTTCGTCAATCAATTCCCAATCTACTGATATGCTATTAAATTCCTGAACGAGCGGATGGAAAGACAACGGTATATTTCGTTGAAAAGATTTCATTACTTCTTTTTCTAATTCAATCCCTTGTGCAGAAAGCCCCTTTAGAGCGATAGCTGAATAACAACCACTACTCGCTTCTAAATGCTCGCCTAAATGAACAAGAGAAAAACCACATTTCTGCCAAAATTGAGCCAGTTCTTTGGTATAACCAAAACTCACTGATAAATAATCCAGATCGGCATTTTGTGTGATGTATTCAATAAGTTGTGTACCAATACCATGCTGCTGCCACATAGGCTGGACCGCAATTCTCGAAATACGTAAAGAATGCAATTCACAAGCCTTTTGTTGTTGAGCATGAAAACAAAGTGCTTGAGGCACGAGATTGCCTTTCGGGCGTCTAATCCCTTGTTGAATTGCTTCAATGAGGGCTGAATCTTCAATCCCGCCTTCTTTTAATGCCCAAACAGCGCCTAGTAAATTTTGTTCATTTTCAGCGGTAAAAAAACACTGTGAATTGGCATCAAACAATCGTCGTAGATCTAATGGTGATGTACGATAATGAGCTAATGTCATCAAGCCATAGAATTGAGACAATGAAGAAAGTATTTCCTCTTGTGAGCGTTCAGTAATTTGGCATATTTTGCTTTTATCGTATGGTGTTTGCTTAAACTCATCCTCTACATTCAATAATAAAAGCTCATCGATAAACGCCTCTAAAGCGTCATCTTTCGACCAACGTAGCGGCTCAATAAGCTCAAAGTCAGAAAAAGTGCGGTTAATTTTTTGCTTAAATTTAAGCTCAAAGCCTCGCCCGGTTCCCTCATAACTATGAATGGTTGTCGTAAATAAAATATGCTTAAAATGCTGGGAAAAAGCGCTAAGTTGAGCAATTGGCAGCATTGCCGCCTCATCCACAAAAAGCCAAGCATTTTCAGAAAAAGAAGGATCATTTTGCAAAGCAAGGAAAAGCGCATCTGGTGCAATAAAGATAATCTCTTTTTGTGAAAATTCAGCCAAAATTTTAACCGCACTTTTATTCGGTGCTGTGAGGTAAATTTTAGTATCCAGTTGATTCGCTAATAAGCCAGCAAGAGCTGATTTCCCTCTTCCTCGTTTAGCCGTAAGAAAGTAGAGCTCAGATTCTTTTTGTAGGATTTGCTCTATGATTTTCTGCTGATCTAAGGTCGCGTTGTGATTTACAAATAACTGCTGAAAAGTGCGGTCAAATTTTAAAGCATTTTGATGATAAAGGACGGGAAAACCATATTTATAAATACAATGCTTAAAATATGTCATAAATCTTGGCGTAGCAATTGCCTCAATCGAACCTGACCAACGGAGACTATCTTCATCTATTTGAGAATGAAGCTCCTCCCAATTTGATAGCAAGATAATTAAGGCGCCATTCATTTTCAATGTGCCTGCCGCAATGGCGAGTGCCTCTAAATGGATACCTTTCCGCGCATCAAATAAGATCGTCTCAAACTCTTGTCCAAGAAGATTTTGAATTTTAGAAAACTCATTAATGATCAAGGTATTTGCCGGCAAATTAGACGGTATATTCTCACTGACCAAAATTTGAAAATGACGTGTCATGAATTATTTTTCTAAATACGCTTCTAATTCAGCTAAATTTTGAGGCCATTCATTTCTGAGTTGCTTTATCCATGAAGCAATATCGGATGTCCAATTTGGTAGTGAGGTGTCTTGAGCCTGTTTTGCGATATTTTGAACATTAACAAGTCCTACCGACGCAGCTGCACCTTTAATTTTATGTGCGACATCTGACACCGTTTGTTGCATATCTGAATTTTCAAGATAATCGTCATACGCTGTTTCTAATTCATCTAAATAAATCGGCATCCATTGTTTAAATAACGCCACATTAGCTTTAGCTTGAGATTTTCCGATTAACTCAATAAGTGAAATATTGATGCCTTCTTGAACTTGAGGCGTTTCTTCTTCATCAGAGATACTTTCAATATCATCGCCTAAAAAAGTTTTAAAGCACTGACGTAATTCAACCAAAGAAAGGGGCTTGCGTAACACGCCATCCATACCTTGCTCTTGATATTCTTCTTCACTGTGCATCACGTTCGCTGTAAAGGCAATTAAAGGCGGGAGAAAATCATAAATCCCTTCTTCGTAGTTTTTACGTAGATAGTGGGCAATATCAAAACCTGACATATCAGGTAATTTAATATCAAGAAAAACAATATCATAGGTGTTTTTCTCAAATAATCGGATCGCCTGTTCACCATTCATGGCAACATCAACATAATGCCCCTGCTTTTCAAGAATACTTTTGGCAACAACCACATTCAATTCAACATCTTCAACTAATAAAATAGAAAGATGCTGCATGGCTGTTTCAGCATTCATCTCATTAGCTTGAGCTTTATCCGCAATAATCGTTAAATAAAAAGTAGAACCTTTATCCAGCTCACTTTCAACGGTTAAATCCCCTTGCATTAACTGCGCAAGATTTTTAGAAATCGCAAGACCGATGCCACTCCCTGCGGAACGATGAATATTATCTTTAACCTGGTAATACATGGTAAAAATCTTATCCAATTCGCAAGAAGCAATACCTGCCCCTGTATCTGCAACACTAAATTGATATTGATTATCTTGGATTTTCTTTACTGTTAGGATAACTTCACCTTTATCAGTAAACTTCACGGCATTACTAATTAAATTCCAAAGAATTTGACTGATGCGAGCACGATCGAGATAAAGCCAATTAGGTAAATTCTCATCCTGGTTTAAAGAAAATTTTAGCCCCTTTTGTTCTGCCATTAAGGTACCAAAATTATAGAAATCATTAAGTAGCGAATGGAAATCGCAAGGTTGAATATTTAATTCAATCCGTTTAGAGTCGATCTTATCTAAATCAATAATATCACTAAAAATATGGCCTAAACTGACCGCACTTAGATTAATCGTATTCAAATAATTCTGTTGTTGTTTCGTTAATTTATCATCTAATAAAATTCGACTTAAGCCAATGATTCCATTTAATGGGGTACGCAATTCATGGCTAATGGTAGCCAGTAAGGTACTTTTATCACGATTATTTTTTTCTAATCGAGCAAGTGTTTTAGATAACTCCAGACGAGAACGCTCTAATCGCTCAACAAGTAGCGTAAAGAAATAAATAACAAAAGGAGCAGTAAATAAACCAAAAGTAATCGAACGAACAATATCACTCCAGTGAATACCATCACTAAAAAGCGTACTTAATAAGATTTGTATACAAAGAGCCAAAATCGCAAGAATAGCGATTCCAAGTAAGGAGAAGCGAACTCGACCTAATCGAATAACCCAGTCAACATAGCGTTGTGCAAAATATCTAAAGTTTTTCATTGTTTATATTGAGAAATAACAATTGAGATCATTCTATAGAGTTTTTAATAAAAATCCATAAACAAAAACCCCAAGCCATTCAGCTCGGGGTTATTCATTCAGTACCTGGCGGTGTCCTACTCTCACATGGGGAAGCCCCACACTACCATCGGC
>JAGZOA010000043.1:0-10743 GCA_018363335.1 Parahaemophilus parainfluenzae
TCATATGGACAGGCTTGGACGCATTGTCCGCAACGGGTACAAGCTGCCAAGAAATCCTTTTCCGGTAAAGCACCAGGTGGACGTAAGGCGATTCCTTCTTTAGCTTTAGCTTGTTGTTGCTGTAAGCCAAGAATAATACCAACCCCACACACTCCGGCAGCCGTTCTTGTCACATTTTTTAAAAACTGACGACGGTTAGGATCAAGTCTCATCTGCGTTTCCTTTTATAAGCGGCCTGATTTTGTAAAAATGTTGCAAAATTTGACCGCTCTTATTTTAAATTCCCCTCTCTTGAAAGAGAGGAGCGACTAGAAACGAAAGGAAAATCCTACGCTTTTTCCACTTTAACCGCACATTTTTTGAAGTCGGTTTCGCCTGAAATTGGATCGGTTGCATCCAATGTTAATTTGTTCGCAAGCTGACCCGCATCAAAGAAGGTGGTATAAATTAAGCCCTGAGGACATTTGTTACGACCACGGGTATCTAAGTAAGTGATCATTTCACCACGACGAGTGATTAACTTCACTTTATCCCCATGACGTAAGCCATATTTTTTCGCATCCGCAGGGTGCATCCAAACTAAGTTGTTCGGGAATGCACGGTGTAATTCAGGTACACGACGAGTCATGGTACCGGTATGCCAGTGCTCAAGTACACGACCAGTACATAACCATAATGGATATTCTTCATCCGGTGATTCTGCAGGTGCTTCATAAGGAACACCTAGAATAATCGCTTTTTTATCTGGATAGCCATAGAATGCGATATCTTCACCTGGTTTGACATACGGGTCAAAGCCTTCACGGTAACGCCATAAGGTTTCTTTACCGTCAACAACCGGCCAACGTAAACCACGTACTTGGTGATAAGTATCGAATGGTGCTAAGTCATGACCATGACCACGACCGAAGTCAGCGTATTCTTCGAATAAACCTTTTTGTAGGTAGTAACCAAAGTGATCGGCTTCATCATTGATGTATCCCGGAACATCCGTTGGTACTTTAAATTTGTTTACTTCACCATTTTCGTAAAGCACTTCGTATAAGGTTTTGCCACGATATTCAGGCATTTGAGCTAATAACTCTTCACCCCATACTTCATCAGTTTTGAAGTATTTAGCAAATTCAACAATTTGCCATAAGTCAGAACGAGACTCACCTGGGCCTTTTACTTGTTGACGCCATAATTGGGTACGACGTTCAGCGTTACCATAACCCCCTTCTTTTTCTACCCACATACAAGTTGGAAGAATTAAGTCAGCCGCAACAGCAGAAACGGATGGGTAAGGGTCTGAAACAACGATAAAGTTCTCAGGGTTACGCCAACCAGGGAAAATTTCGTCATTGATATTCGGACCGCCTTGCATGTTGTTGGTGGACATTTGCCATAAGAAATTTAGTTTACCGTCTTTTAAGGCACGGCTTTGTTGTACCGCTGGATAGCCAGGTACAGTTGGGATAGTGCCTTTTGGTAATTTCCATTTTTTCTCTGTAATTTCAACGTGTTTTGGATTGGTTACTACCATGTCCGCTGGTAAACGGTGAACGAAAGTACCTACTTCACGTGCTGTACCACAAGCTGAAGGTTGACCAGTTAATGAGAACGGACCACAACCTGGTTTAGAAATTTTACCGGTTAATAAGTGTACGTTATAGATCATGTGGTTAACCCATACACCACGAGTGTGTTGGTTAAAGCCCATTGTCCAGTAAGATACTAAATTCTGTTCTGGATCGGCGTACATTTTCGCGAGGGTTTCAAGCTGATCTTTTGGTACACCAGAAATACGGTGTGCTTCATCTAATGTATAAGGTGCAACGATTTTCTTGAATTCTTCAAAGTCAGAATCGTGCATTTTACCTGCAGTTTTACGGTTTTTCGCTGCAACTTCAAGTGGGTGTTCTGGACGTAAACCATAACCGATATCAGTTTCACCACGTTTGAATTTAGTGTGTTTATTAACGAAATCCCAGTTTACTTTATCGTTTTGGATAATGTAGTTTGCAATGTAGTTAAGGATTGCAAGGTCTGAATGTGGATTAAACACGATAGGCACATCAGCTAGTTCAAACGAACGGTGTTCGAATGTTGACATAACCACCACTTTCACATTATCAGAAGAAAGACGACGGTCAGAAATACGAGACCATAAAATTGGGTGCATTTCCGCCATGTTTGAACCCCAAAGCACAAACGCATCCGTTTTTTCGATGTCGTTATAGCAGCCCATAGGTTCATCCATACCAAATGTACGCATAAACGCAACCGCTGCAGACGCCATACAGTGACGAGCATTCGGGTCGATAGTATTAGAACGGAAACCAGCTTTCCAAAGTTTTACTTTTGCGTAACCTTCGTAGATGGTTGTTTGACCGGAAGAGAACATCCCAACAGCATTTGGTTCTTTTTTCTTCAAGATGTCTTTGATTTTTTCCGCCATGATAGTGAAAGCTTGATCCCAAGAAACGGGTGTAAAGTCACCTTCTTTATGGAATTTACCATCTTTCATACGTAATAACGGAGTTTGTACACGGTCTGCACCGTACATGATTTTAGAAAGGAAGTAACCTTTGATACAGTTTAAACCACGGTTTACCTCTGCATCTGGGTCACCTTGAGTTGCGACAACTCGACCATCTTTGGTTCCTACCAATACGCTACATCCTGTACCACAGAAACGACATGGCGCTTTATCCCATTTGATGCCCATATCTTCTGCCGCATCAACCTGTTTAACAGGGATGGTCATACCGGCAGCCGCTGCTGCTGCAAGCGCAGCATTGGCTTTCATAAAATCTCTACGATTAAGTTCCATAGTTTTCCCCACTCGTTGTTGAATTTTTTAGAATATACAAAATGGCATGTATACCTAAATTATTTATTTTTCATCTAAGTAATTCGAAATTAAAGAAACGACAATTACTCCTGGGATATCTTTAATTTCATCCATAAGATCCGCTAATGCTAATTGACGGTTACTTTCAAGGGTGACCACCAATTTGCCTTCATCAGATTTTTCGCCATGAATCTCAGCGGTTGGAATCGCTAAAATGGCTTCTTTGACTTGGTTAAGTTTTTCTGGTCTGGCTTGCACAACAATGCTGCATACATACCAGTTCTCATTTTCGCTAAATTGACTCATCTGTATTTGTTTCAAAATTAAGAATTTTTATTGCTTTTGTTGGGCAAACGCTTAAACAAGCACCACAACCATTACAGCTTTCTAAATCTAAAATGGGTTTTGCCACACCACCAAGCTGTAATCGAAAACGGATGGCATTCATCGGACAGCTATCTTGGCAACTTCGACATTCCACTCGATTTTCTGTTAGGCACTGCGTTGTAATCTCAACTTTATGTGTCCAAGGCTCTTCTTCTAATGAGTGAAAAATCGGTTGTTCACAGACTAAAACACATTTTTGACAGAACGTGCACTCGCCCTTGTCAAATTGTATTTCAGGAAAGCCACCATCGCCTTTTACGATAATTTGGGTTTCACATACCAGTATGCAATCACCGCATCGAGTGCATTTATCTGTAAAGTCTGCTTCGTTTACCGACCAAGGTGGACGGATAGCATTGATACCTTGAATTTTAGCGTTTTCAGAATGTAACGATTGTAAAAATTGCCCACGTAATAATTGTCTGCGAGAAGGATTTTCAATCGCCATATTTTTCTTTAAAACTCGGTATTTTCAAGAGGAGCATTATCTAGCTCCGATAACAAAATAGTAACTACCTAAAAGGAGTAATTTTCAAAAAATATACACTTTTATTGAGTTAGATCAAGGATATTTTTAAAATATGTTATTAATGTAAATAAATTGTTAAAATATAAGTGAAAATGATTATTAAATAGGGCGAATGATCCGCCCTAAAGTGTGCTTAAAATATTATGCGTTTTTTGTTGGGTAATCCCACCAAATATCAAATAATTCACTGATTTCGATTTGTTGCAATTTATTCGCTTCTAACCATTTTTGTACTAATTGGCGGTGGCTTTCATCACATTTACCGATTTTCTCTAAGCAAACTAAACCTTCCCAATGTAAATAGCCGCTACCTTCATAAGCTAAGCCGTTTGGTTGAATCACTTCAGCAATAAAACGATCAACGGTTTCATCGATAGTTTCGATGCTAGTTCCTTCAGCAAATTGCCAATTCACTAAAAAGCCTAATTCTTGGAATTCAGCTAAGTGAAGTTTTTTACGTTGACGTTGATTACGAGTTTTCATTTTCAATGTTCTCCTATGTTAAGGTAATGGGTATAGTCATCATCTCGATGATTATTTTTTCTGAAAGTACAAATCCCACACACCGTGACCTAAACGATGACCGCGCGCCTCAAATTTGGTAAGAGGGCGGAAATCAGGACGTGGAATATAATCTTGTTCGGCAGTATTGACTAAATTTTCATTGGTTGAAAGCACGTCGAGCATTTGTTCTGCATAGTTTTCCCAGTCCGTTGCCATATGAATAAAGCCATTTGGTTGTAATTTTTGGACGACTTGCTCTACAAAGTGCGGTTGAACAATACGGCGTTTATGATGTTTCGCTTTATGCCAAGGGTCTGGGAAGAAAAGCTGTAAACCGCCCAATTCGCCGTCTTTCACACAATCACGTAAAATTTCAGTGGCATCATGGCAAATCACGCGAAGGTTTTTCACGCCTTTTTCTACCGCATAAGCAATACAGGCACCCACACCAGGCGTGTGCACTTCAATACCGAGATAATTTTTATCAGGATTTGCTTCAGCCATATCCACTAAAGATTTTCCCATCCCGAAGCCAATTTCTAATATAACGGGATTCGTATTGCCATAAATCGCGGAAAAATCAAAAGGGGCGTTTTGATAATCTAATCCAAGATCAGCCCAGTGATCATTCATCATATTTTTTTGAAAATCACTTAAGCGACCTGTCCGCAACACAAAGCTACGAACTTTACGTTTATAACGACCATCTTCTGTAAATTCAGCCGTTTCAACGGTTTTACGTTTTTGATCAGCAAAGGTTTTTTGCTCTTCTGTCATGGTTTTTATTCGCTTAATTAAAATTGGCGGCGATTATACACTAAAAGGCAAGGTTGTGGGATTTTTCCACCTAATTCCCGTATAATAGCGAAAATTTTTAATTGTTTTTTTGTTATGAATATTGTCCGAGTTGCATTAGCCGTACCGCTTCCCCGATTTTTTGATTATCTCTATTCGCCCGACTTGATACCAATCGTAGGTGGACGCGTGTTGGTGCCTTTTGGTTCGCAAAAACGAGTCGGGATCGTGGTGGATTTGCCTACTTCTTCGGATGTCGCAAAAGAAAAGTTAAAACCGATTATTGATGTGCTTGATGCTGAATCACTTTTTAATTCCACAACTTGGGATTGGTTGGCTTGGTCGGCTAATTATTATCGTGCAGCCTTAGGCGATGTGTTGTTTCAAGCCTTGCCAGTCAAACTTCGTAATGGAGAAAGTGCGGTTAAAAATGACCGCACTTTTTGGCGTATTACGGACCTTGGAAAACAAGCGTTAGAATCGGGTGAATTAAAACGTGCCAAAAAACAAATTGAAGCCTTAAATTTATTGCTCACGCAAGATCTAGAAAAAGGTAACAATGAGATCAGTTCCGCAATTTGGTCAGCCCTTAAAGGCAAAGATTATGTGGAAGAGATTATTGTGCCTACTGAACAAAAAAGTTGGCAGCAAGCTCTAGGGGATAATCCTTTAGTTAATCTTGATAATCGATTGACCTTAAACAAGCAACAAGCCCTTGCATTTAGCCAGTTGCTTTTCCAAGAAGGCTTTAATGTGTGGTTGTTAGAGGGCGTAACTGGTTCAGGTAAAACTGAAATCTATCTGCAATATATTGAAGAAATCTTAAAGAAAGGCAAACAGGTTTTAGTGCTTGTCCCTGAAATTGGGCTTACCCCTCAGACCGTGAGACGGTTCCAAGCACGTTTTAATGTGGAAATTGATGTGTTGCATTCTAACTTGAACGATACGCAACGCTTAAATGTCTGGGAACGTGCAAGAACGGGGCAGAGTGCGATTGTAATCGGCACGAGATCAGCGCTCTTCACCCAATTTTCAGATCTAGGATTAATCATTTTAGATGAGGAGCATGACGGCTCGTTTAAACAGCAAGATGGTTGGCGTTATCATGCAAGAGATTTAGGCATTGTTTTAGCACAAAAACTCAATATTCCTATCTTATTAGGTTCTGCCACACCAAGTTTAGAAAGTGTGAATAACGTACAAAATGGTAAATATCATCATTTGGTCTTATCAAAAAGAGCCGGAAATGCGACCGCACTTCGCCAGTTTGTGATTGATTTAAAACATCAACGAATTCAAAACGGCTTATCCGAACCGCTATTGCAACGTATGCAAGAACACTTAGAAAAAGGCAATCAAGTATTGTTATTCCTTAATCGACGTGGATTTGCACCTGTGTTGTTATGTCATGAGTGTGGTTGGATTGATGAGTGTCATCATTGCGAAAAACCTTATACTTATCACCAACATCAGCGTGTTTTACGCTGCCATCATTGTGGCGCACAAAAAACAGTGCCGATGCAATGTGGTCATTGTGGTTCAACGCATTTAGTCACAACGGGATTAGGCACTGAACAACTGGAGGAAACCCTAAAAGCACGTTTCCCGCAATATAATATTGCTCGAATCGATCGTGATAGCACAGCACGAAAAGGCAAGCTTGAAGGTTATTTAGAGGATATTCAACAAGGTAAAAGTCAGATTTTAATTGGCACCCAAATGTTAGCCAAAGGACACCATTTTCCGAATGTCACTTTGGTTGCTTTAGTGAATGTAGATAATGCCTTATTTTCCCTTGATTTCAGAGCCGAAGAACGTTTAGCGCAGCTTTATGTACAAGTTGCAGGGCGCTCAGGCAGAGCCGAAAAACAGGGTGAAGTGCTTTTGCAGACACATTATCCGGATCATCCGTTATTAACTACCTTGCTTGAAAAGGGCTATCAAGCCTTTGCAGAAGAAACCTTGAAGCTACGCCATAATATGGGCTTGCCTCCGTTTAGTTTCCAAGCGTTGTTTAAAGCACAATGTCGTCATTCTGAAGAGGCGGAAAATGCATTGTCGCAATTAGCCTCTTTCTTCTATGAACAAAAAATAGAAGGCTTGCAAGTGTTGGGGCCGATTCCCGCACCGTTCAGCAAAAAAGCGGGGCAGTATCGTTGGCAGTTACTATTACAACACGCCTCTCGAAAACAATTACAGGCTGCATTGAGTCGATATTCCCCAGAGTTGATAAAGTCTTCTCAAGTGCGGTTGATTTTAGACGTGGATCCTTTGGATTTGAGTTAGCAAAAATTCCCTAGAAAAATGCACAGTTTTTCAGTAGAATTAAGCGTTTTTTATACTCTAAGTTTAATTTATCGAATATTTTAGGATTTTATCGTGGCTCATCGAGATTTTGCCGGTCGAAGCGGCTCAAAAAATAATAAAAAGATATTTTAGGATTTTATCGTGGCTCATCGAGATTTTGCCGGTCGAAGCGGCTCAAAAAATAATAAAAAGAAAGCAAAGAAAAGTTTTAATCGCAATACCTTAATTGTTCTTGCGTTGGTGGCGGTATTAGGTTTTGGGTTAGGGCTTTACTTCTTAAAAAGTAAAACACCAGCACCTGTAGTGACGACAAATGTTCAGCCGGAAAAACCGCAACCGAAAAGTGTGTTACCAAATCGCCCAGAAGAAGTGTGGCACTACATTAAAGAATTAGAAACCCGTACGGTGCCGGTGGATAATAATCCTTCTTCTGTTGAAAAAAATATGCGTTTGACGGAAGAACAACGTCAAGTGCTCATCCAAATGGAAAAAGAGCAAAAGGCTGCAGAAGAAGCGAAAAAATTAGAAGCTCAGCGTAAAGAGCAAGAAGCAGCGAATGCAGAAAAAGCCGCGGCTCAAGCACAGCAAGCTCAACCAGCGCAGACAGTTCAAACTCAGCCAGCTCAGCAACCAGCAAAATCAGAAGCGAAAAAGCCTGAGCCAGTTAAAAAGCCTGAACCGCCGAAAAAAGCGGAAGTGGTGAAAGCTGAACCAGTAAAAACAGAACCGGCTAAAACGGAGCAACCGAAAAAAGCAGAACCAAAACCTGCTGAACAGCAAGTACAGGCTAGCGGTAAAAAATTTGGTTTACAATGTGGTGCATTTAAAAATCGTGCGCAAGCAGAAAGCTTACAAGGTCGTCTAGCGATGGCTGGCGTAAATGCACAAATTGCGACAAGTGAAGAATGGAACCGCGTACGTGTAGGACCATTTGGTAGTCGAGATGCAGCAACAGCAGCACAAGATAAAGCAAAATCAGTGGCGAGTTGCGTTGTGATTGGAATGTAATTCAGAATTTAAAAGTGCGGTTAAAAATAACCGCACTTTTTTTATATTTTCACTTGCCAAAAAACGAAAAATCAATAAAATGAACGTTTATTCATTTTTGATATTCATCTTAAATGACCTTTCTCATATATAACCCTAAGAATTTAATTTTTTATTATGCGACAAGTAAAAGCCTCTAAAACGAAGCTTGATGTCAGCGAGCAGATCTTTGATGCAACAGATCGTCTTATGGCAAAAGAAGGATTACATTATCTTTCTATGCATAAGTTAGCCAAGGAAGCTGGCATCGCAGCGGGTACGATTTATCTTTATTTTAAGAGTAAAGACGAGTTATTAGCACAATTTGCTCGTCGAGTGTTCAATAAGTTTGCTGTGGCGATTGAAGAAGGTTTTGATGAAAGCCAATCTTTTTTCGAGCAATACAGAAAAATGTGGTGGAATATTTGGCATTTTCTTCAAGAAAATCCAACGATTCTGTTAAACATGAGCCAATATCGATCTTTACCAGAGTTTATTGAAACCTGCAAAGAAATGGAGCATTCGTGTTGGGAACACTTTTGTCTCAAGGGACAAGCCGCAAATGTGTTAGCTGATTTAGATCCTCACATGTTATTTTTGCTGAGTCTTAAAACAGCAATCGTTTTAGCCTCAGATATCAAGTTTCTCGGTACGGCAGTAACCGATGCGATGTTAGAATCTGTCATTGAACGCTCTTGGCGTGCAATTCAGAAATAGTCATTTTATTGTCTTAATGGAGTTTTCCAAATGAGTATAACTCAAACTGATAAACCAAAGCGTTCACACGTTTTCTTTTTGAAATTAGCGTTAGGCGTATTTGTGTTAATTTTTGCAGCAATGATTTTCCTTAATCAAATGAAGGCAAAAGGCATTGCTGATTTCTTGGCAAATAAACCAGAAACAGCATCCCCTGTAACAGCGATGACAGTAAAGGCTTCAGAATGGACGCCAATTATTGAAACGACAGGTATTGTTCGTCCGAACCAAGGGGCGATGTTAAGTGCACAAAGCGCTGGAACCGTGTCTAAAGTGCTCGTGCAAAATGGCCAAAGCGTGAAAAAGGGTGATTTGTTAGTTGAGTTAGATAGTTCCGTTGAGCGTGCAAGCTTACAAGCGGCTCAAGCTCAAGTGGTGTCATTACGTCAAACTTATCAACGTTATGCAAACCTTGCAGGCAGCGGTGCCGTTTCTCGTCAAGAATTAGATAACGCAAAATCAGCTTATGAAGCACAAGCGGCAAATATTGAGTCATTAAAAGCAACCATTGAGCGTCGCCAAATCGTCGCACCATTTGATGGTAAAGCCGGTATCGTGAAAGTGAATGTTGGTCAGTACGTTTCAAACGGTACTGAAATTGTGCGTGTGGAAGATCGTTCTTCTATGAAAGTGGATTTTGCGATTGCTCAAAACCTATTAGATAAATTGCATATTGGTCAAAAAGTAACGGCTACGGCAGATGCGCGTAAAGGTGAAACTTTTGCCGCGAAGGTTACTGCAATTGAGCCAGCAATTAATTCTTCAACGGGTTTAGTCGATGTTCAAGCAACATTTGAACCAGAAGATGGCGCAAAATTATTATCCGGTATGTTTACTCGCTTACATGTGGCTTTACCAACAGAACATAACCAAATCGTCGTGCCGCAAGTAGCGGTGAGCTACAACATGTATGGCGAATCGCTTTATATTTTGACCGCACTTTCTGATGAAGATATTGAGAAATTAGGCGGCGCAGAGAAAGCAGCAAATATGTACCGTGCAAAATCAATCACTGTATTTACGAAAGATCGTCAAGGCATTTATGCCCAATTAAAAGGCGATGAAGTCAAAGTTGGCGATAAAATTGTGACTGGTGGTCAGCAAAACTTAAGTAATGGTGCATTAGTTTCTGTTGCAGATAAAGCGGGCGTGGGTACAGAACAACCTGCAAATAAAACGAATCTTTAATTAGGAAAAGCGAATGAGATTTACCGATATATTTATTCGTCGTCCTGTTTTGGCAGTTTCGATTAGCTTGTTAATCATTATTTTAGGTTTACAAGCAATTTCGAAATTGGCTGTGCGCGAATATCCGAAAATGACCACAACGGTAATTACGGTAACCACAGTATATCCAGGGGCGGATGCGAACTTAATTCAAGCGTTTGTTACTTCCAAAATTGAAGAGGCGGTAGCACAAGCGGATAATGTGGACTATATGTCTTCAAGCTCTAGCCCAAGTACGTCAACAGTCACCGTAAAAATGAAATTAAATACGGATCCGAATGCAGCCTTGGCAGATGTGTTAGCTAAAGTTAACTCGGTTCGTTCTGAATTGCCAAGTGGTATTGAAGATCCAACAGTTTCTTCATCAACCGGTGGT
>JAGZOA010000010.1:0-69373 GCA_018363335.1 Parahaemophilus parainfluenzae
AAGCCTACAAGCCTACAAATAGCTTATCCCTTCAATATCAACCTTGCAAATCTATTTTGAGAGGTTGGTAAAATGGCTAGAAAAGATAAAAATGTTACCCCTAGTGTAACTCAAAAATTACAGGAATTAGGATATAACGTTGCTGATTGGGATGATAGTCAGACTGAAAGTAAATTGACAGATGATATTATTAAAGTTCTGAAATCATCTTCAAAACAACAAAATGGGAAAGTTGGTTATCCTGATCGAATTTATTGCAACAAGAATGAAAAATTGTTAATTCTTGTTGAAGAAAAACCTACAATGCAAGAGCATGACTTGCCTGAAATCGATAAAGGTACTGTAGCAGGCATTAAATGGTATTTAAGTCGTTTTATTTTAGATTCTTTTTCATCATGGAAAATTATAGGGATTGCTGTTAGTGGCGATCTATCGGATGAATATAAGAATAAATTTTCTTGTTTTTTTATAAACCATAATGAAATATCTCAAGTAAAGCATATTAAAAACTTTTTAAAAGAAGAAGATTTTTTAACTATTTTTAGTAATTTTGATGAAGAAAAAGCCATAGCTAATGTAACAAAAGTTAGTAAAAAGGTGAATAAATTACTACGCTCTATAGATTCTCAAAAAAGACCAATTATTTTAGCTTCATTGATGATTAGTCTTTATAAGCCTAAAAATCATAATAATAATTTCCCTGATTTATATGATAAATTCTCATCTGAGCAATTGTTAAACAATCTTTATCCAACAATCAGGGATATATTAGCTGTTGAAGGAATCCCTAGCGAGAAGTTAAAGGCTCTAGAATTAGAATTAAATACTTTAAATCAAGATCAAACCTTAAAAACAACTGATATTCTAAAAAGAATACTTGATGAGTTAAAAGAAAATATTATTCCTTTATTTAATAATTCATTTTCTACAAACTCTAATTACGACATTATGGGTAAATTCTATGAAGAATTTTTAAGGTTTGCAGGTGTTTCAAATGTAAAGAAAGGTATTGTTTTAACACCGAAACATATTACTACTCTATTTGTTAACTTAATTCCATTTAAAACAAATGATGTTATTTTAGATTTGTGTTGCGGTACAGGTGCGTTTCTGATTGCAGGTATGAATAAGTTATTAACTTTGAAAGGAATAGATCCTAACAAAGTTAAGTCCGATCAATTGGTTGGATTTGAAGTTAATGCCACAATGTATATTTGTGCAATAGCAAATATGTTATTTAGAGGCGATGGGAAATCTAAAATTTATAATTTGGATTCCATAAATAGTGAAGAAGCAGATTTAATTTTACAAAATACAAAACCTACGATTGGTTTTATAAATCCACCATATTCAGGAAAAGAAAGCAAGGACGATCCGACACCTAAAGAAATTACTTTCTTAAGTAAACTTTTAGATAACTGTTCAAGATATGGACTGATTATTGCCCCATTATCAATGTATTTTAAAGAACTAGAGGTCAGAAAAAAGATTTTAGATAAGCATACATTAAAATATGTAATAAATATGCCTAAAGACTTATTTCAACCTAATGCGTCAACAAGTACAGCAATAGCTGTATTCGAAACGCATTGCCCACATGATTTTTCTAAAGATGTTATCTTTTATGATCTACAAGATGATGGTTTTGTGCTTTCAAAGAATAAAGGTAGAACAGACATCTATAACAAATGGAAAAACATAGAAAAAGATTTACTAGAAGAAATATTTAATGGAGAAAAATCAGATAATATCACCATATCACGTGTAAAAATGAAAAAAAATGATGAATGGAATATATATGCTCACTCTAACCCTGATTATTCAAAGCTAAGTAATGAAGATTTCTGCAAAACCATAAATGAATATATTGTTTATCAAAGCAAGAAAGAACTAAATCTTCTTGATGTAGAAAAAAGTGAATTTGAAATGATTAGTATTCTATCTAACCACATTCAGGATAGAAGAAATTTTGCAAGTGAAATACAAAGTACACCTCTCAATTTGTTTGAAAAAAATAGAAAATGGAAGATGTTTAGTATAAACAAAGTATTTGATGTGATTGAAAGTACAAAAGGAAAGGTAACTTTTGACTTATTGGCAGGTGATGAAATACCTTACATTTCAGCCAAAAAGAAAGATAATGGATTTGATTATTTTGTATCTAAAGAAGGTAATGAAGAATATATTTCAAAAGGGAATGGGGTTGTATTTATTAATCTAGGTGATGGCAGTGGTGGATATTCAACTTATCAACCTTCTGACTTTATTGGTATGAGCGGGAAAACTTCTGTAGGTTATAATTCAAATCTGAATGTTTATAATGCTATGTTTCTAATTACAATATTAGACAAACAACGGTATAAATATTCATTCGGTAGAAGTTGGACTGGAACTAGATTCGATAATACAAAACTTTACTTGCCGTGTGATAATGATGATATGATAGATTGGGAATTTATGGAGAATTATATTAAATCATTACCTAATGGTAATATTTTATAGCTTTTTATCTTCAATAAATCAACAGATAATTAAAAACAATATAACAAAAAGCCACTCTAAATAGAGTGGCTTTATTTTTAAAACTATTAAATACTTATCAAGTTAACATTTAATTAAAGCACAGCCTTTATTTAAAACCAAAATTTGAGATAACAAAAGAAGTTCTTTTATTCTATTGCACAGTATTAAGAGTGAATAAATTTAAATTTTCTTATGGGTGACAAGCTAATAAGAGCCTTGAAACTATTCTAGTTCCTAGCTTTGCTGGAATACCTGACTTTGTTAAACGATCATAAATTGCCAACGAATCAATTATATTTGCCTTTATCTTTCCTTTAAGGAAAGATAGATAAACTGTAAAATTGACTATCTCGACATTATAGGTGAATGTTGCAATGTATTTATCTAGGCGTTAAGTCCACAAGCTCCTTGTGGCGGTACGGTATTCGAGGCACAAACGCTTTGAGCCGACTTGATTTTTCAAGTGGGCGATTTTTCGCGTCTAGCGTTTAGCAAATTCTCGAATGCCTTGCACTAAACAAGGAAATTCTCAATTACTCAACATTTATGGTTTTATGTACTGGTTGATTAGCTGGTAATAATTTGCTTTAAAAGCCATATCTAAAATAGAAAGGTTTATATAGTTACTTTCTCTATTGCAAATCGATCAAATTTTGATCTAGAATATTGTCGCTTTTTTAAAGCGAATCTTCTCGTTTGCTTTTTCGGGAAATTTCCCATTTTTTGTTCAACCAATTTAACAAGAGAAAAAGGGCTTATTTGGTAATAAGCCATTGTTTTTATGTATGTTGAACAGAAAAATGAAAAAGAATAAAAAAATATCGCCATATCTATCTGCTACACTTCGCAATTTACCTAGCGTTGCAATCTCTGATTTGTCCGAAGCCGAAATTCTCATTCTGCTTAAAAACGCCCGTTGGGGAAATTCTCATTGTTTTCATACTGTTCAATGTCCTCGTTGCCAAATTGAGCATAAAGCCTATTTTATTTCTTCTCGTAAGCAATGGCAGTGCAAACATTGCCAACATCGTTTTTCTGTAAAAAGTGGTACGATTTTTCAGCACACTAAACTTTCCCTAAAAAAGCTACTGTTATCGGTTTATTATTTCACTATCAATAGTAAAGGGATTTCTGCGCTTAACTTATCTCGTCATATTGGCGTGCAATATAAAACATCATGGGCATTACTACATAAATTTCGTGAAGCAGTCGAAAAAACGCAAGATTACACACCACTCACAGGCATTATTCATATTGATGGTTGTTATGTGAATAACTACCTTCGCCCAAAAAATTTTAAACATAAGCGAATTGATAGACGTAAGAGATGTCACCAACGTAAAGATAAATCCTGCGTTATGGTTTTCCGTCAACAAGCTGCAAATCAGGAAATAATGAAAGGAGCCGACCGCACACTCGTTGCGTTAGTTAAAGAGGAAAATGCTGATGATATGTTTGCTTTAACACATCGCTTAGTCGCACAAAAATCTACAATTTGTGCTGATGAAAATCCTGCTTATGATGGCTTGGCATTTCACTATGACTTATGTCGCGTAAATCATTCGCAAGAATATTGCTCGATTGACGGCACCACCAATAACCTAGCAGAATCCTTCTTTGCAAGATTTAGAAGAATGATTATGGGTGTGTATCATAAGATGGGAAATAATTACATGATGCACTATGCGAATGAAACCGCATGGCGTGAGGATTTTCGTTACCAGTCAGATAAAGACAAATTCGACAACGTACTAAAACGCTGTTTGAAAGCCAGACCTTCACGAGATTTAACTGGCTACTGGCAGGGAAATAAGAAGCCTACGGCAAAATTTGGATTGGAAAGTTTATGTTTGGAAGCCTCAAACGATAACCAATATTTAGCCGTAGCCTAAATAATTTAAAACAATATAAGGAACAATGATGGAAACCATGACACACACGCCACTTAACGTGGATTTAAAAAAGATGGACTATGAAACATTCAAAACTTTTATGCGTGAACTGGCTCAGATGTATTCAAACGTAAAAGATGATGCCTATCTGTTGTTCTATCACAATTTGCGAGACCTTGCGAAAGAAGTCAGTACTTTACCCCGTAATCCATTGATATTTTACGGAGCTTATGAAATCGCCAATAATCAGGTAGTTGTAGCGATATTTGAAATGCAATTTACCGATGAAGTGTTTGAAACCGAAGATGGGAAACCTTATCAGATGCTTTCTATTATTAGTAGTTTTGCAGAAGATAAAATCTATCTACGTTGCCCGACTAAAATTAGAGAACACCTAACCCAACCTGAATACGTTGCTCTCTGCGAACAGGCTTACCCTGCAATGATGGAACAAATGTTGCTAGAGGAGCAACGAGAAAGACTGTTTAGAAGAAAACGGAAAAGTGAGTAATGGAAAAATAAGTAGAATTCTGTAAAATACATTTATAAAAAATAATGCCCTTATCGAAATAAGGGCATTTTTGTACGGTTTTGTTTAAATTTTGGTCTTTGTGCAACTGCTACATAATACCGAAAAATAGCGATGTTTTTGACCGCTCTTATTTTTTCTCTCGCCAATAAGTGGCAAAACGAGGTTTTCCAGAATTAGTTAATCCACGATATTTGTAGGTAATCGTGCTACCAATAGGCGGTGGATTTTCTCGCTCACTCAGATTAAATCCTGAACCGATTTTGAATTTTCCACGATGATTTTCACAGGTGAGCGATCCGAGTATATTCTCAAATTGTCCTTTCCCTTTGTGATGTGCTATCACGGTGCATTCTTCATCATAAGTGTTTTTTAACTTTAAAATTTGTGTACTGCGTTTTCTTTCGTAAGGTGCATTAGGATTACGTAACACAACACCTTCACCTTTTTTCCTTTCAATTTCATGTAAATACTCGAATAAATGTGTTTTATCTCGTATAGGAATTTGCGGAATAATCTTGATATAAGGAGTAGGGTGATCTTTCAAATAATCTTCTAAGTTTTTGAGGCGTTCAAAGAGATTTCCTGAGGCATTCGGTACATCAAAAACATAAAGTGTTAATTTTGCCCAATTATCACCTTTAAAGGATTTTGTGATAGAAGCAATTTCTTCAAATTGATTACGTTCACTAAATATCTCACCATCAATGGCAAAAGGCGGAAATTGAGCGGTAAAATAGGTCGGTGCGGGCAAGGGCAGTCCTTGACGACTTAATAATGTTTTGCCATCCCAATAACCTCGTACCCCATCTAATTTTTCAGACATTACCCAACCTTGAACATCTTGGTTCTCATAGGTGCTTAATAGCATTAAATCACGCTCATTCGCCCAGGTTATTTGGCTGAATAGGAGGCAAAGTAATAAGTAAATCGCTCTCATGATGTTTCCTTTTTAAATTTATTGAGTTTAAAAAGTGCGGTTATTTTTTACAGCGTTTTTAATTGAATCTGTGATTCGTATCGCAAAATAATGAGAAGTAAGCTGAAAAATAGAGAGATAAGAAAGAGCGCTAGATTATTTGAAATGAACGCTATACAATGCCAACGCGATTTCGAATTTTAATTTTTAAGGAGAATAAAATGTATTTTGATCAAATTAAAGCTGAGCTTGTGGAAGCACAAGACGTACTAAATAAGTTTGTTTCAGATGATAACAACATCAAACTCATTGAAAAAGCGGCTAAATTGTTAGCAGAAAGCTTTAAAAATGGCGGGAAAGTATTATCTTGCGGTAATGGTGGTTCTCACTGTGACGCCATGCACTTTGCTGAAGAACTCACAGGTCGTTATCGTGAAAATCGTCCTGGTTATCCTGCAATTGCGATTTCTGATGTAAGTCATTTAAGCTGTGTAAGTAATGACTTTGGTTATGAATATGTCTTCTCTCGCTTTGTTGAAGCAGTGGGTAAAGAAGGCGATGTTTTATTTGGATTATCGACATCAGGCAATTCTAAAAATATCTTAAATGCGATTGATGCGGCGAAAGCAAAAGGCATGAAAGTGATTGCGATGACAGGTAAAGATGGCGGTAAAATGGCAGGCTTAGCGGATGTTGAAATTCGTGTGCCACACTTTGGTTATGCAGATCGTATTCAAGAAATTCACATCAAAGTGATCCATATTTTAATGATGCTAGTTGAATTTGAAATGGCGAAAGAGGCCTAATTCGCGACAAGTGCGGTTAAAAATTCAATGATTTAAGGATCCCAAAAAGTTTTTTGGGATTTTTTATAAAAAATACTTGCATAAATAATCACTAAAAAGTAATATTTATTCATTCTTACAAGTCAATCAAGGATAGCAGTAAACTTAAAATGGCGATTAGTGTTAAAAATTTGAATTTCTTTTATGGTTCATCACAAGCATTGTTTGATATCAATCTTGATGCACAGGAAGGCGATACTGTGGTGTTACTCGGGCCAAGTGGTGCAGGGAAAAGTACGTTAATCCGTACACTAAATTTATTAGAAGTGCCAACTTCTGGTGAATTACATATTGCGAATAACCATTTTGATTTATCTCAAGCGAATAATAATCCGAAAGCTATTCGTCAACTTCGTCAAGATGTAGGCATGGTATTTCAGCAATACAATCTTTGGCCGCATTTAACGGTAATTGAAAACCTGATTGAAGCGCCGAAAAAAGTGTTGGGCATTAGCGAGGAAGAAGCGAAAAAAGATGCATTAGAACTTTTAAAACGTTTACGTTTGGAAGAGCATGCAGATCGTTTCCCGCTTCACTTATCTGGCGGTCAGCAGCAACGTGTAGCCATTGCTCGAGCATTAATGATGAAACCGCAAGTGTTGTTGTTTGATGAACCAACGGCAGCACTGGATCCTGAGATTACAGCTCAAGTTGTTGATATCATTAAAGAACTTCAACAAACCGGTATTACTCAGGTGATTGTGACCCACGAAGTGAACGTGGCACAAAAAGTGGCGACTAAGGTCGTCTATATGGAACAAGGTAAGATTATTGAAATGGGCAGTGCAGATTGCTTTGATAATCCAAAAACCGAGCAATTTAAACAATATCTTTCACACTCAGAATAAGGAAACACAACATGAAAAAATTACTTTTAAGCGCAATGTTAATGGGCTCAGCTTTTGCTGCGAATGCACAAGAAATCACTTTTGCGATGGAGCCGAGCTACCCACCATTTGAAACAACGAATGAAAAAGGTGAAATTATCGGTTTTGATGTGGATGTAGCGAATGCAATTTGTAAGGAAATCCAAGCGACTTGTCATTTCAAAAGCCAATCTTTTGATGCATTAATTCCAAGCTTGAAAGCAAAACGTTTTGATGCAGCGATTTCAGCTATTGATATTACCGAAGCACGTGCAAAACAAGTAGCATTTTCTAATGCATATTATGATAGTTCTGCAAGTTATGTTGCGCTAAAAGGAAAAGCAGATTTAGCTTCAGCAAAAACAATTGGTGTTCAAAACGGAACAACATTCCAACAATATACTGCAGCAGAAACCAAGCAATATAATGCAAAATCTTATGCAAGCTTACAAGATGCGATCTTAGACTTAAAAAATGGTCGTATTGATATCATCTTCGGTGATACTGCTGTATTGTCTGATATGATTTCTAAAGAGCCTGAAATTCAATTTGTTGGCGAGAAAGTGACTAACAAAAAATATTTCGGTAATGGTTTAGGTATCGCGGTGAATAAATCAAGCAAAGAATTACTAGAAAGCTTAAATAAAGGTTTAGAAACCGTGAAAGCAAATGGTGAATACCAAAAAATCTATGACAAATGGATGACAAAATAATCTATGTTTTATGATTATCTTACATTAATTGGACATGCAGCCCTAATGACCTTAGGGCTTGCTATTTGCTCGTTAATTGTCGGTTTATTACTCAGTATTATTTTTACCGCCTTAGAAGCGAATAAATATGTCTTTATTGCGAAACCAGCTTCTGTTGTGATTGCTTTATTGCGTGGTTTACCGGAAATTTTAGTGGTTCTACTGATTTATTTTGGTTCAACCCAAGTAGTAGAAATGCTGACGGGTGAGTATATTGAATTCAGCGCCTTTGGTTGTGGTGTATTTGCATTGTCTTTGATTTTTGCCTCTTATGCTTCACAAACCTTACGTGGTGCGATCCAAGCCATTCCAAAAGGGCAGTGGGAATCAGGTGCAGCGTTAGGATTAAGCCGTCCTTATACCTTCATCAATTTGATCATGCCACAAGTATGGCGACATGCTTTACCAGGCTTAAGCAACCAATGGCTCGTGTTATTAAAAGATACCGCACTGGTGTCATTAATCGGGGTAGATGATTTAATGCGTCAAGCAGGATACATCAATACAAACACCCATGAACCTTTCACTTGGTATGGCATTGCAGCCTTGATTTATTTAGTGATTACGTTGATCAGCCAAGCGGGGATTCGCAAATTAGAATTACGTTTCACTCGATTTGAACGGGGAGTCGAATAATGTTTCAAGAGTATTTAGCAGTGATTGCTCAAGGCATTCCGACTAGCCTGTTGCTTACAGTCGTATCTTTGTTTATTGCCTTTTTCTTAGCATTGGGCTTAACCGTCTTGCTTTCTATCGGCAATAAATTGGTGAAAAGTGCGGTCAATTTATTCCTTGTTTTATTTACTGGAACTCCACTTTTAGTGCAATTTTTCTTAATTTATGCTGGCCCTGGTCAATTCCAATGGTTGGTGGACAGTCCATTATGGGGATTATTCTCCAACGCATGGTTCTGTGCAGCGTTAGCTTTAGCTTTGAATAGTGCCGCTTATTCAACCCAATTATTCCATGGGGCAGT
Organism: Parahaemophilus parainfluenzae; assembly: GCA_018363335.1. Classification (GTDB taxonomy): domain Bacteria; phylum Pseudomonadota; class Gammaproteobacteria; order Enterobacterales; family Pasteurellaceae; genus Haemophilus_D; species Haemophilus_D parainfluenzae_Y. The sequence continues at coordinate 9,303 of JAGZOA010000010.1, forward strand.
AAAAGCGATCTCTAAAGGTCAATGGGAAAGCTGTGCGGCATTAGGGTTAAGTCGTCTGCAGATGTTAAAAATCTTAATTCCTTATGCGTTAAAGCGAGCACTTCCTTCTTATACCAATGAAATTATCTTGGTATTTAAAGGTACAGCGTTGGCTTCGACCATTACGATTATGGATATCATGGGATATGCACGTCAACTTTATGGCACAGAATATGATGCGCTCACTATCTACGGTATTGCAGGCGGTATTTACCTCATCATTACTGGTATTGCCACTTTATTACTCCGTCAGTTAGAAAATAAAGTGTTAGCATTTGAACGTATTGATACCGCCAAAGCATAAAGTGCGGTCAAAAATAGAAACAAATCGGGCAGTTTAAAAATTGCCCGATTTTTTATATGATTAAAGAAAATATTTTATTTATGAGGCAATTATGTCCGAATCATCTTCCCTAAAATTCCACCTCGAACTATTACGTTTAATTCCGAAAAACTATTCCATCAGCTCATTAGAATTGCGAGAGAAATTGCTTGCATTAGGTATTGAGCGTGATTTGCGCAGTATTCAGCGTGCACTGAATACGTTATGTGAGCAGTTTGAAATTGATTGCAATACCAATGATAAACCCTATAGCTATCGCTGGAAGCCTGATGCCAAAGGGTTGGATATGCCAATTTTAAACGAACAGCAATCGTTAGTGTTGATGTTGGCAAAGCAATATTTAGCTGGCATTTTACCTGCCAATATTATGCAATCGATGGAGGGGTTCTTTAAACAAGCGGATTACAATCTTGCTTATGAAACACATAAAAAAGGGGCTTCAGAATGGCTTAATAAAGTGGCTATTGCACCAACTAGCCAACCATTGTTGCCTGCAAAAATTGATCCTGAAATTTTTAAGCAAATTAGTACCGCACTTTATCAAAACCGATTTTTACAAGTGCATTATCGTAGCATTCATGGCAAAGAACATAAGGCTAACGTTAAGCCTCTAGCCCTTGTTCAGCAAGGCCCTAGCAGTTATGTGGTGGCAGAGTATGAACATGGCGATATTTTACATTTAGCCTTACATCGTCTACTTGAAGTGAATGTCAGCACAATGCAATTTGAACGTCCGAAATTTAATCTAAAAGCTTATGTTGAAAGCCAAAAATTTGGCTTTAGTTCGGGTAAGAAAATTCGCCTAACTTTCCGTATCGATAAAAAAACAGGTGGATTTTTAACAGAAACACCATTATCAACTGATCAAACTGTAAAAGATTGTGGCTGCGACTATGAAATTTCCGCGACCGTGATTGAGAGCGCCATGCTGGAGTGGTGGATTGCCCATTTTAGTGAAGATTACCAAGAAATTGACCGCACTTATTTAGACGAAAATACCTAACGACATAAATTGTCGCTTCATCTTTTATCATTAAGCCATCAACAGAGAGGGCATTAAAATGAAGAAAATTGTTTATATTGATATGGATAATGTGATGGTTGATTTCCCGTCTGGAATTGCAAAATTAGATGAGAAAACCAAGCAAGAGTATGAGGGGCGATATGATGAAGTTGAGGGCATTTTTAGCTTAATGGAACCCATGCCAAACGCGATTTCTGCGGTTCATAAATTGATGAAGAAATATCATATTTACGCACTTTCTACCGCTCCTTGGCATAATCCATCAGCTTGGAGCGATAAAGTAAAATGGATCCAGCGTTATTTTGGTGAAGAAAAAGGCTCGGCATTATACAAGCGGTTAATTTTATCTCACCATAAAAACCTGAACCAAGGCGATTATTTAATTGATGATCGCACTAAAAATGGGGCGGATAAATTCGAAGGTAAGCACTTACATTTTGGTACTGAGCAATTTGCTAACTGGAACTGCGTACTATCTTATTTGGACTGTGGCCCTTTTACGCCAAGTGATATTTTGCAAGATTGCTTGAAAAAGCCAGCCGCCATCGTGCAAGTTGAAAATGAAGAGCAAAGTCGAATCATTGGTGCTTTTGCCGATCGCTATAAATGGCAAGTGTTTAATTTGGCATGTGTTTATGCAGATGAAACAGCAACCGAACACAAAACGGTCTATTTAATTATCAGCCCTTATCTCAGTGATGAATTTAAAATACGTATTGAAGCAATGAGTGCCCATATTCAAGCCGAATATGACGTGTTATTACGTTCAAAATCACAGCTAAAACAATATTTCCAACGCCTTTCAGATAAGCCATTCTTGCACATTGAAAGCTATACTTATCAACCCCTTTATAAAGCAGGGAATATATTCGGCATGATGGCGAGAGATAGACAGATTGATGAAATTTTAGAACAAAAAGGAGCCTGAAAAATGACTTTGGAAAAGAAACCAATTTGCGTGGTATTAACGGGCGCTGGAATTAGTGCCGAAAGTGGCATTCCTACTTTTAGAGCGGAAGATGGCTTGTGGGCAGGGCATAAAATAGAAGAAGTTTGCACGCCTGAAGCCTTAAAGAAAAACCGTGCAAAAGTATTGGCGTTTTATAATGAACGACGTCGTAATGCTCAAGCGGCAGAGCCTAATGCTGCACACTTGGCTTTGGTTGAATTGGAAGCGTTTTATGAGGTTCATATAATCACTCAAAATGTGGATGATTTACATGAGCGAGCAGGAAGTACTAACGTACTCCATTTACATGGTGAATTGAATAAAGCTCGCAGCAGTTTTAATACCGATTACATTGTTCCATGTTTGGGCGACCAATTATTAGAGGATAAGGATAATCACGGTCATCCAATGCGTCCACATATAGTCTTTTTTGGGGAAAATGTACCCATGTTTCCTAAAGCAGAAAAGTTAGTGAAAAAGGCAGATATTGTGATTGTTATTGGCACTTCATTACAAGTTTATCCTGCTAATGGATTGGTAAATCTCGCTCCATATGGTTCACTTATCTATTTGATCGATCCTAATCCCAATACAGGATTTGTCCGTAAGAAAGTGACTGCAATCAAAGAAAAAGCGGGTGAGGGCGTACCGAAAGTGGTCGCCGAGTTATTGGATAAAATTAAAAAATCATAGAAAATCGACCGCACTTTTTACATAAATAATAAGCTTTGTATCGCTATACTACATAACTGATGAATTAACGGGAAACATATGCACCCAGTAATTGAATTTTATTTAGAACAAAGAAAAAGCCAGCATAATTTATCTTTGCAAGATATGTGGGCAATGCCCAAAAGAATGATTGGTGATGCTTATTTATATATTCCTTGGCTTTTACCTGTCACTGAAAGTTCCAAATGGAATCGTTCAGTACCAGTTTTTAATGAAGAAGATCTGGCTATTTTTATTGGAGATGAAGCAATTCAAAATAAATATTTACATTCTATTGATTTTATTTTGGATTATTTCAGTTTATACCGTGAATGCAATCAAATTTTCCCTAAATCAGAATTAACGGAGCGAAAAGTTTGGCTACGGAATATTGGGCATGAAAGTAAGAAAATTTCTCGCATCATTCGTAGTTTAAATTATTGCGGCCATCCAGAACTAGCCAAAAGTTTACAACAACTGGCGATAAAACTAGGTCAAGAAAAAGGTGTAATTCAAGAAGAAACCATAGGGATTTGGACGAATCTACTTAAATAATGAGGATAGAATAATGGTAACAGATGAATTTAGAAAAATAGCGGTATCTTTTGCTGGGGGCGATGGTGGAAATCCTAAGTCTGAAGTATGGTTTTGCGGGCTAGAATGGGGAATTGGTGATGAAGCTTCTCCTGATGATTTTTATGAGAAATTTAGTTTAAGCCCGAAATTAATACCGCATTCTTGGATAGAGGATGATTTTGATGGTAGTTGGACTACTCAATATAATCGGAAAATATGTTGGTTTTTGTGGTACTACTACAATTTAGATTGGAAAAATGGAGAAAGTACGGACCATTTTGTTAGAACATACAATGTGCTTTACCCACAAGGTATTGGTTTCAAGTTAAATATGTTACCAATCAATTTTAAAAATAGAGCATCGATTAAATGGAATGAACAATTTATTAAGATGACTGGATTTGAAACATTCGATGAATATAGAGAGTGGTGCGTTCAAAATCGCGGTGCTTTTTATCGTCAACTTATAGATGAATGTCATCCTAAAGTTATTATTTGTACGGGAGTCACTGAAAAAGATAACTTCTTTAAGTTTTTTACTGGAGAAGCTTTATATGAAACTAAAGCATTGGAAGAATTTAATATCTTCTATCGCAAGTATAATGATACTTTAATTTGTGTTTGCCCATTTTTTGGTGGCCCAAGTGGTATTAATTCTTACGATAAAATGGAAGCATTAGTGGAGTCAGTAAAAGAATTATGTAAATAATTTTTTTTAAGTTTAACGTTGATAGATAAATAGCGACTTTGGTCGCTATTTATCTTTCTTAAGTATGTGCATATCTTGGTAAACTACTGAGAAATCCTCGGTAGTTAAATTGTCATCAAGCTTAGCTTTATTAAAAATATTTTTAAAGTGTAGGCAGATATTATCTGAACCAGTCCTAAAAATAACCGCTTGTAATATTCACTAACGACACGCATTGTCGCTCTCCTCCCTATAATTTTTCCATAAAAGAGAGTTTTTTACCTCTTATAACACGCTTAAGCCCTTTTATAGAAACAACACAGGAGAAAAATTATGGCAATGAAAGTCACTTTTAAACGCGATCCGCTTTTTGAGGATGTAAAAAAATTCGTGCAACAAGAAAAATTTACATCTGGTTCACGGATTCAACGCAAATTTAGTTTAGGCTTTAATCGAGCTGCGAGAATTGTAGAACAACTAGAAGAAGCTGGAGTTATTTCACCAATGAAAAATGGACAGAGAAAAGTATTATGAAAAATGACTTAAATTATGCAGTGGAACTTATCCATAAGGCTGATGGCATTTTAATTACTGCTGGTGCAGGAATGAGCGTAGATTCAGGTCTGCCAGATTTTAGAAGTGTCGGCGGGTTTTGGAATGCTTACCCAATGTTTAAAGGCCGCAATATCAATTTTGAAGATATTGCGACGCCATTGGCTTATGAAACCCATCAAGAGTTAGCTTATTGGTTTTATGGGCATCGTTTGTCGCAATATCGTGCAACAAGTCCGCATGAAGGTTACCAAATTTTAAAACGTTGGGCAGAAAGCAAACCGCATGGTTATTTTGTTTTTACCAGTAATGTAGATGGGCATTTTCAGAAAGCAGGCTTTGAAGAAGGGCGTGTTTATGAAGTACATGGCACACTAGAGCGTTTGCAGTGTGCGCATAATTGCCGCGATTTAAGTTGGTCAGCAAAAGAATTTCAACCAGTGGTGGATAACGAAAACTTGCGCTTATTGAGTGAGCCGCCTCATTGCCCTTATTGTCAGCGTTTAGCAAGACAAAATGTGCTTATGTTTGACGATTATTTTTACAGCAGTAATTATCAAAATTTAAAGCGAAATAAGCTCGATTTATGGTTAAAAGAAGTGCAAAATCTCGTCGTCATCGAACTGGGTGCAGGGAAAGCCATTCCAACTGTGCGTCGTTTTTCTGAAAGTAAAGCGAAAGCAAAAAAGGGTGGCTTTATCCGTATTAACCCACAAGATGCAGGTGTGCCGAAAATGCACTTTTTAAGTCTCGAAATGAAGGCGTTAGATGCGCTAAAAGCGATTGATTGCCTGCTAAATCCTTCTCAACAAGCGGTTGAATAATGGAAAATTTTTGCGAAATTACCTTCTGCCAACAAATTGGCAGCAACAATCGACACAACCAAGATGCCCTTTTTAATGGCGAGGCGGTGTTTCAATATAAACTCAAAACGGCTGAAAAACGCCTTGAAAACCGACCGCACTTTATTTTGGGCGTGGCAGACGGTATTTCCAATAGCAACCGACCTGAAAAAGCGAGCAAGTTGGCAATGCAATTATTAAGCCAAATGGAAAGCATAAGTCGTCAAACGATCTACGATTTACAATCTAGTTTATCAGCAGAATTAGCTGAGGATTATTTTGGCTCAGCAACCACTTTTGTGGCAGCTGAAATTGATCAAATAACCCGTAAAGCCAAAATTCTCAGCGTAGGCGATAGTCGTGCGTATTTAATTGATAAACAAGGTAAATGGCAACAAATCACCCAAGATCATTCTATTCTGTCTGAATTATTGTCGGATTTTCCCGATAAAAAAGAAGAAGACTTTGCCACCATTTATGGCGGTGTTTCTTCTTGTTTAGTCGCCGATTATTCTGAATTTCAAGATAAAATTTTTTATCAAGAAATTGAAATTCAACAAGGGGAAAGTTTATTACTGTGTTCTGATGGGCTAACAGATGGACTTTCTGCTGAAGTAAGAGAAAAGATTTGGAAACAATATGATAATAATAAATCTAGATTGACTGTTTACCGTAAGTTAATTGAAAAACAAAGATTTTATGATGATTTGTCTGCTATAATTTGTGAGTTTTAATTAACCTAAGGAGCCAATATGGCAAATAATATTAACCAAGTTGTTGATTCTTTAATTTCTATCAATCAAGTGATAGAAAATTTTAGAGTACAACGAGAAAAAAATGAGTTGTATGATTCTAATCGTTTTAACCCGTTTCAATTTTTACGAACGGATGAGATGGGATTGTCTAAGATTCTTGCATTTTTATTAGATCCAACAGAAACACATGGGCAAGGTGATTTATTTCTAAATAGTTTTTTAAAGTTTATCAATAAACACCAGTTTTTGGCTTATCAAAAAGTAAATATTTATCTTGAAAAAATAACTAAAGAAGAAAATGATGAAATAACTAATGAAACAACTAATAAAAATGGGCGTCATGATATTTTTATTGAAGGTATATTAGATAACAAAAGATCTTGGGTGATTTCTATTGAAAATAAATTGCAAGGTGCGATTGATCAGCCAAAGCAGATGCATACTTATGCTAAAGATCTCAAAAATTATGTTTCAGATTCTTATTTTCTTATTTATCTTCCTATATTTAGTAATAATCCACCAGAAAAATCTATTTCTGAAGATGAATGGGCTGAGTTAATGAGTAATAAGAAAGCGATGGTATTATCAGCAAGTATGCTCATACAGTGGCTTGATAATACGGTAATTATCGCACCGGCCGTAAAACAATTTTGTAATGATTTTAAAAAATTTTTAAGTGAGGATATTATGGGAAATACTCAGAATTCAAATGAATTAATTGAATGTCTAATTAATAATGATAAGGCATTGTTTTCAGCATTAACTGTGCTTGAGACAAGGGAAACACTATATGAAAAACTTATGGCTATGTTAGTTGAACAGTTGAAAATTAGGTTTAATTGGTATACTAAATTAATAAATATTAATTTTGAATGTGGAGAGGATGAGAGCTTTAATAAAAAGGGATATGGATTATATATAGGTAATGATGATTTTGGGGTTTGTATTTACTTTAATAAAAAAGGGCTTAGTGATGCTTACTATGGTGTTTATGCTAATAATGACAATTTATTTAATAATATGACTAAAATTTTCCATGATTTTATTATTGAGAATAATTTTGATGAGCCTTTTGACGTTTTTCCTTTGTCTAAATGGCTAGAAGACGAATATGAAGTATGGGATGCAAAAGTTCTTAGTAAAATCCCTAGTGGAGAACTTGCAAGTTATATTTTTGACTTGTGGAAACCATTGTTAGATATAATTTCAGATAACTTAGAAGAAATAAAAGGGCTGGATATAAATAAATCCTAACGACATATTTTGTCGCACCTCTCACTAAAATACTCCTTACACCAACCCAGTAAGGAGTATTTTTTATGTCCGAATATAAATTAAATCCACCAACAGTGTCTTCTTATACTGAAAATATGATGCTCAAAATTTTATTTGAGCATAAAGGTTTTTCCGAAGTATTTCGGGAGAGTAGTTGGCGAAGCGATGAAATTGCTAGTGCGTTTGGACTGCCAGAAGAATTAGAGAATGATAAAAATTTACGCGCAGTTGCTCGTCAGCTTTTAAAAGCGCGTTATAAAACACTCCAAAAATCCACCGCACTTTTATCGGATTTATGGAAACAAGCTTATGAAAATTTGGCAAGTTTGGCAGAATTTTTGCAGCTAAATCCGATTGAACAGGAACTTCTCCGCTTTGCCATGCACTTACGTAGTGAAGGACCTATGCAAGATTTGTTTGAGTGCTTGCCGAAATCGGATTTGCAAAGAACGGCTGCGATCATGGCGGATTTACTGAAACAGCCAAAAAATGAGATTCTGTCCGCCTTAAAGAAAGGCAGTAAACTCGATGCTTATGGGCTAATTGATCGGAATTATCGCCTAGATGGTGTGCAAGATTATTTAGCGTGGGGTGAAACCTTAGATTTTGACGAATTTGTAACACAGCCTCTAAATGAATATGCGCTGTTGAAATCTTGTACAGAAATACCTCAAGTGCCAAGTTTGCAACTGGATGATTTTGTACATATTGCTCGCATGAAAGAGATGATGTTGACCTATTTACAACAGGCAATAAAACATCATCGGAAAGGCGTGAATCTTTTAATTTATGGCGTGCCCGGCACCGGTAAAACCGAATTTGCCGGGTTGCTTGCACAGGCATTAGGGATTTCGGTGTATAACATTACTTATATGGATTCTGACGGAGATGTTGTGAAGGCAGAGCAACGCCTGAACTATAGTCGTCTTGCTCAAACGCTATTGAACGGGAAGCAGGCGCTTTTAATTTTTGATGAAATTGAAGATGTGTTTAACGGCTCGTTTATGGAGCGTTCTGTTGCGCAAAAAAATAAAGCGTGGACAAATCAGTTGTTGGAAAACAATAACGTGCCGATGATTTGGTTATCCAATTCGGTACACAGCATAGATGCGGCTTTTTTGCGTCGCTTTGATTTTGTGTTTGAAATGCCGGATTTACCGCTGAAAAATAAATCGGCGTTAATTTCGCAGCTGGCAGGCGGTAAATTAACGGCGGAATACGTGCAGCATTTTGCCAAAGTGCGGTCACTTTCACCGGCGATTTTAACGCGCGTGTTCAATGTAGCAAATGCGGTTGATAACGGCAAAAAAGCTTTTTCTGAGGTCTTGCTTACGCTCTTTAATGAAACCTTACAGGCACAAGGCAAAAAGAAAATTGAGCCGTTGGTGGAAAGTAAACTGAGTTATCAGCTTGAGTGGGTTTCCTGCAATGAAAATATTCATAAAATCACCGAAGGATTAATGCGAACCAAAAAAGGCAGAATTTGTTGTTATGGTCCGCCGGGCACAGGGAAAACCGCTTGGGCAGGTTGGCTTGCCGAGCAGTTAGATATGCCGTTGTTGCTTTGCAAAGGGTCTGATTTGCTCGATCCTTATGTCGGCGGAACAGAACAAAAAATTGCGGAGGCATTTGAATCGGCGAAGCGTGATAATTGTTTGCTAGTGCTGGACGAAGTGGATACCTTCCTGTTTTCACGCGACGGTGCAGAACGTAGTTGGGAACGTTCTCAAGTCAATGAGATGTTGACACAAATTGAGCGTTTTGAAGGTTTAATGGTGGTTTCAACGAATTTGATGAATGTGCTGGATCCGGCAGCATTACGGCGTTTTGATTTAAAATTGAAGTTTGATTATTTAACGCTGCCACAACGCTTAGATTTTGCTAAACAACAAGCAGAAATTTTAGGGCTGCCGTTATTATCGGAAGAGGATTTAGGTCAGATTGAATCGCTTAATCTGCTGACGCCTGGAGATTTTGCCGCAGTAGCTCGTCGTCACCAGTTTTCTCTTTTTCAAAAGGTGCAAGATTGGCTGTGCGCATTACAAGGTGAATGTGAAGTGAAACCAGCATTTTCTGCAATGACAAGGCGGATTGGGTTTTAATTAAAGTGCGGTCAAAATTCTTATCGTTTTTTGACCGCACTTTTTATTCTCCTGTCAGCCAACTTGCGAGCAAAATAACGAGGGTGAAAATAGCGAACCAAATAAGGTGAAATTTAGTGCTTTTTCGATTAATTTCGGCATTATGTTGGCATCGTTCTTCGAGTTTTTGTTTGTAAATTTCAAGATCTTCTTCTTTAAAAGAAAAACCACAATTTGGACAAAATTGAGCGGATTCGCTGATTTTTTTACGACATTCTGGGCAGCGGGTGAGAGCCATTGATGATCCTTTTTTCATTATTTGAATTTATGAGCATATTGTAAGTAAAAAAAACGGAATGATAAACGTGACATGGATCACAAAATTGAAACAATGTAAAAATTAAAATTTTGATTTTGATGATTTTCACTTAGAATACCGCCGACGAAGTCTAGTATATGACTAAATTTAGGTATTCATTTATTCCTGAGGAGTATTTTTTATGTTGTGGTTTTTCTTCTGCGTGGCGTTATTGCTAGCAGGTTATTTCATTTATAGTCGTGTAATTGAGCGCATTTTTGTGATCAATCCAAACCGTCAAACGCCAGCGTATACCATGAATGATGGCGTTGACTATATGCCAATGTCTAAAACTAAGATTTGGTTAATTCAATTATTAAACATTGCAGGTACAGGTCCAATCTTTGGTCCGATTCTTGGTGCGTTATATGGACCAGTTGCGATGCTTTGGATTGTCGTTGGTTGTATTTTTGCGGGTGCGGTACACGATTATTTCTGTGGAATGTTAAGTGTGCGTAATGGCGGGGCATCTATGCCGAACCTCGCAGGTAAATACTTAGGTCGTCCAGTTAAAGCATTTATTAATATCTTAGCTGTTGTACTTTTATTATTAGTGGGTGTGGTATTCGTTGCAAGTCCTGCTCAATTAATGGGTACCATTACAATGGATGTTTTAGGTGCATCAGCAGGTAGCATTTCTATCAGCAATGCAGAAGAGATTCACCATGCAGTTGAAGCGGGTGGTATTACTGTTTGGGGCATGGATAAAGCGACAGTTATCAGTGTTTGGACTGCTATCATCTTCATTTACTACATTCTTGCAACATTACTTCCAGTTGATAAAATCATCGGTCGTATCTACCCATTCTTCGGAGCATTATTACTCTTCATGTCTGTAGGTATGGTATATGGTTTAGTGACAGCTGATCTTAATTCTGCTGATCCAATTTCTTTCTATCGCTCAGTAGATGGAATGTCTTTTGAGAAATTCTTCCAAAACTTTGAAACCCGTGCTGATTTACCATTATGGCCACTCTTGTTCTTAACAATCTCTTGCGGTGCATTATCTGGTTTCCACGCAACACAAAGCCCGTTAATGGCACGTTGTACTGAAAACGAAAAAGAAGCTCGCTTCATTTTCTACGGTGCGATGATCGGTGAAGGTGTGATTGCATTAGTATGGTGTGCGGTTGGCTTAAGTTTCTACGATTCATTACCAACTTTATTAGAAGCGATTAAAGCAGGTTCTCCTTCTAAAGTGGTTTATGATTCTTCTATTCACTTCTTAGGGTTTATCGGTGGTATTTTTGCAGTGTTAGGTGTAGTTGTTCTTCCTATTACATCAGGCGATACAGCGTTCCGTGCGGCACGTCTTGTTATTGCAGAATTCTTCCATTTAGAACAAAAAACCTTAGCTAAACGTTTAATTATTGCTGTGCCATTATTCGTGGTTGGTTATATCGTATCAAAAGTGGATTTCTCTATCTTATGGCGTTACTTCACTTGGGCGAACCAAACCACTGCGATGGTTATGTTATGGACTGCAGCAGCGTACTTATATCGCTATAATAAATTCCACTGGGTATGTACAATCCCTGCGGCATTTATCAGTACTGTATGTTTCACTTACCTTGCATACAACAAAATCGGTTTCGGTTTAGACTATCAATTATCTGTTTATATCGGCTTAGGCTTAACAGTACTTTGTTTAGTATTATTCTTCACACAGCTTAAACCATTAGGTGCTCGTGACGAAGAAGCGTATGTAAATAACTAATTAAATCGAGTTAAAAATTGAAAAACCGTTTGAGGGAAACCTTAAACGGTTTTTTGTTTATTTTTTTGGCAATATTTACCAATCTTTACGTTTTAATTGCTTGCAAGTTAGGGCCACAACCGATAAACTTACGCAAAGTGGTGAAAAGTGGAATTTTGTGGGGAATTCTACTAAATTTTTCTAAAAATAAAGGTTTGAAGGTTGAGAAATGTTTCGTGGTGCAGCAGCGGTAAATTTAGATGCGAAGGGTCGTGTAGCGATTCCTACGCGTTATCGTGCTGAAATCATGGAAAAGAACCAAGGTCAAATGGTTTGTACCGTTGATATTCGTCAGCCTTGTTTATTACTGTATCCTTTAGATGAATGGGAAAAAATCGAACAAAAACTACTTTCACTTTCTAACTTTGACCCAAATCAACGCCGTTTACAACGTGTTATGCTCGGTTATGCCACAGAATGTGAAATGGATGCGCAAGGTCGTATCTTATTGAGTGGTCCATTACGTCAACACGCAAAATTAGAAAAAGGTTTAATGTTGGTAGGGCAGTTGAACAAATTTGAAATTTGGAGCGATACTGAATGGTACGCACAAATTGATGAAGATATCGAAATTGGCTCAAGTGCTGAATTCGGTGCTTCTGAAGAACTAAAAATGCTGTCATTATAAGAACAGCAGCACTAGCAGGATAAGCGGTGCTCGCACCGCTCTATCTTTTCTTTATCGATTTTGATTTAACATTTACTTTTTACTTATGACTACGCAAAATTCCTTTTCTGCACCTGAACATATCACGGTTTTGCTTCACGAAGCGGTGAATGGTTTGGCGTTGAAAGAAAACGGAATTTATATTGATGGTACCTTTGGTCGTGGTGGTCATTCTCGTCTTATTCTTTCCCAACTTTCTGAAAATGGTCGTTTAATTGCCGTTGATCGTGATCCACGTGCGATTGCTGAAGCTGAAAAAATTCAAGACCCTCGTTTTCATATCGAACATAATAGCTTTTCACACATTCCAGATATCTGTCAAAAACTCGATTTAGTTGGTAGAATTGACGGTATTTTGCTGGATTTAGGGGTGTCATCTCCACAGCTTGATGAAGCAGACCGTGGTTTCAGTTTTATGAAAGATGGCCCGTTAGATATGCGCATGGATACCACACAAGGTTTATCCGCGGCAGAGTGGCTAAAGCAAGTATCTGTTGATGATTTAACTTGGGTGTTAAAAACCTTTGGTGAAGAGCGTTTTGCAAAACGAATTGCCACTGCCATCGTAGAATTTAATAAAAGTGCGGTTAAAAATGGCACAGAATGTTTAAGTCGTACTTCTCAGCTTGCTGAATTAATTGCTCAAGCCGTGCCGTTTAAAGATAAACATAAGCATCCGGCGACTCGTAGTTTCCAAGCCATTCGAATTTATATTAATGCGGAATTAGATGAATTAGAAAGTGTATTAAATTCTGCATTGGATATGTTGGCACCAGAAGGACGTTTATCGATTATCAGTTTCCATTCACTTGAAGACAGAATGGTAAAACATTTCATACGTAAACAAAGTAAAGGTGAAGATATCCCGAGAGGTTTACCATTACGTGAAGATCAAATCCAACGTAATCAAAAGTTAAAAATCATTGGTAAGGCAATTCAGCCGAGTGAGGCAGAAATTTCGGCAAATCCACGCTCAAGAAGTGCGGTTTTACGTATTGCGGAAAGGGTGAAATAATATGTTAGAAAATAGCGAACGTTATCCTTTACAACATATTCTCGTTGAAGATATTTTTTCTTCTAATAAATTAATTGTCGTTCTACTTTTATTAATTTTAGCTTCTGCAATGGGCACAATTTGGATGACCCATCAAACACGAGGCCTGATTTCTGAAAACGGGCAGTTGGTATTACAACACCAAGCCCTTGAAAACGAATATCGCAATTTGCAATTACAAGAAGCAACCGAAAGTGATAATACAAGAGTTGAATCCATTGCAATCGGTACATTAAAAATGCAACGTGTTCAAAATGAACAAGAAGTGGTTATTTTTGAATAGGGATTTTAGATAAAATGGTTAGATTTAATTCCTCTAAGAAACCAGGAAAGCCAAAGAAAACAATTAGAAAATTGGCTCAACCTGCGTCAGTAAAACCAAACAAACCGAAGATGGTATTTGAGAAATGCTTTCTTCGTGGTCGTTATCTCATCGCGACAAGTTTTATTTTCTTAGGCTTAGGCGCATTAGTGGCTCGTGCTGCTTATGTGCAATCAGTTAATTCTGAAATCCTTTCTGGTGAAGCGGACAAACGCTCATTACGTAAAGATGACGTCCTTTCTGTTCGTGGTTCAATTTTAGATCGTAATGGTCAATTGTTATCGGTGAGTGTGCCGATGAGTGCGATCGTGGCAGAACCGCGTTTAATGCTAAAAGAAAATGCATTAGATGATAAAGAACGTATCAAAGCTCTTGCTAACGAATTAAATATGACTCCAGCAGAGTTGGTGAAAAAAATTGAGAAAAATGCAAAATCAGGCTTCTTGTATTTAGCACGTCAAGTAGAAGCGAGTAAAGCGAATTATATTCGTGACCTCAAAATTAAAGGTATTTCATTAGAGACTGAGCCACGTCGTTTTTATCCTCGCGTAGAAGAAGCGGCTCAATTAATCGGCTTTACCAATATTGATGGTAAAGGAATTGAAGGCGTTGAGGCAAGCTTCAACTCAATGTTAGTAGGGAAAGATGGTGCTCGCGTTGTTCGTAAAGATAAACGCGGTAATGTGGTTGAGCATATTGCGGATGAGAAAAAATACGATGCACAAGATGTCACCTTAAGCATCGATGAAAAGTTACAATCCATGGTGTATCGTGAAATCAAAAAAGCGGTAACTGAGAACAACGCAGAATCAGGCACAGCCGTATTAGTGGATGTTCGTACCGGTGAAGTATTAGCCATGGCAACCGCACCTTCTTATAACCCAAATAATTTGGCTAATGTAAAAGACGAGTTAAAACGTAACCGTGCGATTACGGATACCTTTGAACCCGGTTCAACCGTAAAACCTTTCGTTGTGTTGACCGCACTTCAACGTGGCGCAGTGAGACGTGATGAGGTAATTAATACAGGTTCATTTACCGTAAGTGGTAAAGAAATTGTCGACGTGGCACCTCGTCCACAACAAACCTTAGATGAAATTTTGATTAACTCCAGTAACCGTGGTGTGAGCCGTCTTGCGTTACGTATGCCACCTTCAGCATTGATGGAAACGTACCAAAATGCAGGCTTGGGTAAAGATACAGAGTTAGGCTTAATCGGTGAGCAACGTGGCGTATTAAATGCAAACCGTAAACGTTGGGCGGATATTGAGCGAGCTACAGTCGCCTATGGTTATGGGATTACTTCAACACCATTACAAATTGCGCGCGCCTATGCCACTTTAGGTAGCTTCGGAATTTATCGTCCGCTTTCTATCACGAAAGTCGATCCACCAGTCATTGGGCAACGTGTATTCTCTGAAAAAATTACGAAAGATATAGTGGGCATGTTAGAGAAAGTGGCAATTAAAAATAAACGTGCGATGGTTGAAGGTTATCGTGTTGGTGTGAAAACAGGTACGGCACGTAAAATTGAAAATGGCCACTATGTCAATAAATATGTGGCATTTACAGCGGGTATCGCACCAATTAGCGATCCACGTTATGCATTAGTTATTTTGATTAACGATCCGAAAGCAGGACAGTACTATGGTGGTGCGGTATCTGCCCCCGTATTCTCTAGCATTATGGGCTATACCTTGCGTGCTAATGGTATTGCACCAGATGTAGAACCAACAGAAAAAACAGCAAGACGCACTGTTCGCTTAAGCGATCAAAAATTTGAAAAAATGAATTAAGAAAAGGCAAAACAATGAAAAAATTGACCGCACTTTTTGATCTTCCAGTGCTTTCAGACATTAATGTGAAGGCGATGGTGTTAGATAGCCGCAAAGTGACCCAAGGTGATTTGTTTGTGGCAGTAAAGGGACATCGTTTTGATGCGAGTCAATTTGTGCCTCAAGCCATTTCTTCTGGTGCAAGTGCGGTTATTTTAGAAACAGATTTAGAAAACGAGCATTTGAGCATCCAATGGCAAAATAATGTGCCAGTGATTCATTACTATCATTTATCTGCCAATCTTTCTGCATTGGCAGGTAAATTCTATGAACATCCTTCCGAAAAACTGACTTTAGTTGGTGTAACTGGAACAAACGGTAAAACCACCGTTTCTCAATTATTAGCTCAATGGGCAACGATATTCGGCCATAAAGCAGCCGTCATGGGCACCATTGGCAATGGTTTATTGGGTCAAGTTAAAGAGGCAAAAAACACCACAGGCTCAGCCGTTGAAGTTCAAGAAAACCTCGCTGATTTTGTAGAAAAAGGGGCAGATTTTGCTTCTATCGAAGTGTCTTCGCATGGTTTAGTTCAACACCGTGTTGAAGCCCTTAAATTTAAAGCCGCCATTTTTACCAATTTAAGTCGTGATCATTTGGATTATCACGAGACAATGGAAAAGTATGCGGAAGCTAAAAAACGCTTTTTCATTGATTTAGCCCCCGAATTACAAATTCTCAATGCTGACGATCCAATTGGGTCTGCCTGGTTAAGTGAATTACCAAATGGTATTGCAGTCAGCTGTTGCCCAGATTTTCAACCAACTTCTAAACAATGGCTTTATGCAACACAGATTCGTTTTACTCACGAAGGTGCGGTGATTGATGTTGCTTCAAGTTGGGGTAATGGCACATTACATAGCCCATTAATTGGCGCCTTTAACGTGAGTAATCTGCTGTTAGCCACAGCCGTTTTATTGGCTTTAGGTTATTCTTTCGACGATCTTATCCGTACTGTTTCACAGCTAAAAGGGGTAAATGGAAGAATGGAATTGATTAAAAAAGCAGGAAAACCAACAGTTATTGTTGATTATGCCCATACTCCGGATGCATTAGAAAAGGCATTAAATGCCGCGCGTGAACACTGTAAAGGTAAACTTTGGTGTATCTTTGGTTGTGGCGGTGATCGTGATGCAGGCAAGCGTCCGCTGATGGCAAAAGCGGCTGAACAGTTTGCAGATTTAGTGATCGTAACCCAAGATAATCCACGTACAGAAGACCCAAATAAAATTGAAGCAGATATCCTGACTGGTTTTAGTCGAATGGAAGATGTTGGTGTGATTCCTGATCGCGAAGAAGCCATCAAATTTACCATTGAGAATGCGGTGGAAAATGATGTGATTGTGATTGCCGGTAAAGGCCATGAAAACTATCAAATCATTGGAGATAAAACACTTCATTTCTCCGATCAAGAAGTGGCTGAAGCTTATTTAACGAAAAAATAAAAAATAGAATGATTAAATTAACTACCCAACAGCTTGCTCAAATTTTAAATGCTAATCTTACTGGATATGAGCAGGCCGTTGTTGAAAATATCAATACGGATACGCGTAAATCGGTATCTAACTCACTTTTCTTTGCATTAAAAGGTGAGCATTTTGATGCACATCAATACTTAGATAAAGCCGTTGAGCAAGGTGCGACAGCCTTAGTTGTGCATCAAGCCAACACTGAAATTGCAACGCCACAATTAGTTGTTGCAGATACGCGCTTAGCCCTTGGTCAATTAGCAAAATGGTTACGTGAAAAAATTAATCCTCGTACCGTAGCGATGACAGGCTCTTCAGGTAAAACCACAGTGAAAGAGATGACCGCATCCATTCTGCAACAAACAGCGGGCAATCCTGAAGCAGTGCTATTCACTAATGGTAATTTCAACAACGATATTGGCGTACCATTAACGTTATTACGCTTAACCGAACAACATAAATTTGCCGTTATTGAATTGGGTGCAAATCATCAAGGTGAAATTGATTACACCACACATCTTGCACAGCCTGAGGCCGCATTAGTGAATAATGTGGCAGCTGCACATTTAGAAGGTTTTGGTTCCATTGAAGGTGTAGCGCGTGCGAAAGGGGAAATCTACCGTGGTTTAACCCCAAATGGCGTAGCCATTATTAACAGTGAACATAATTATATTGAATTGTGGCAAAAAGAAATTGGTTCCCATGCTATCCAATATTTTAATGGTCGTGATTACAAAGCTGAAAATGTAAAACATTCACCTAATGGCTCAACCTTTACGTTAGTTTCGCCAAAAGGTAGTATTGAAATTAATTTGCCTTATTTAGGTGAGCATAATGTAAAAAATGCTTTGGCAGCGACCGCACTTGCTATGAATGTGGGCGCGAGTCTTACTGATGTAAAAGCAGGTATTGAATATCGCTCTCAAGTAAAAGGAAGATTATTCCCGATTCAAGTGAATGAAAATCTCCTTTTATTAGATGATACCTACAATGCAAATGTCGATTCTTTACAAGCTGCGCTTGATGTTTTAAAAGGTTATGATGCTTTCCGCATTCTACTCGTGGGCGATATGAAAGAATTAGGCGAGGATAGCCTAAAATGCCATCAACAAGTGGGTGAGCACGCCAAACAAGCTAAATTAGATTTAGTGCTTTCTTACGGAACAGAAAGTGCGGTCATTTCTGAAGCTGTTTTGGGAAAACATTTTACAAATAAAGCTGAATTGATAGCTTATGCGTTAGATATTATTAAACAGAAATTACAAGAAAACCAAAAAGTCGTCGTATTAGCGAAAGGCTCGCGCTCAATGAAAATGGAAGAGACGATTTATTCATTAAAGGATAGCTTATGTTAGTTTGGCTTGCTGAATACTTAGTTCGCTATGAAACGGCATTTAATGCCATTTCCTATATTACCGTCCGTGCGATTTTGGCATTATTAACCGCACTTTTCATTTCTTTATGGATTGGTCCTAAAGTAATCAAACGCCTTCAAATTTTAAAATTTGGTCAAGAAGTGCGTAATGATGGCCCTGAAAGTCACTTTGCGAAAAAAGGTACGCCAACCATGGGCGGTGTGATGATTTTATTCTCCATCGGTGTGAGTACATTATTATGGGCTAACTTAACCAATCCTTATGTTTGGATTTGCTTATTTGTATTGTTTGGCTACGGTGCAATTGGCTTTGTGGACGACTTCCGTAAAATCACGCGTAAAAATACAGATGGTTTAATTGCGCGTTGGAAATATTTCTGGATGTCAGTAGTCGCATTAGTGGCAATTATTTGGTTGTATTGGTTAGGTCATGATACAGATGCAACGCGTTTAGTGATTCCATTCTTCAAAGATATCATGCCTCAATTAGGTTTATTCTATATTGTATTGTCTTACTTTGTGATTGTGGGCACAGGCAATGCGGTAAACTTAACTGACGGTTTAGATGGTCTTGCCATCATGCCAACAGCGTTAGTCGCAGGTGCATTTGCTTTAATTGCATGGGCGACTGGTAACGTTAATTTTGCAGAATACTTACATATTCCTTATATCAAATATAGTTCAGAAGTCGTAGTGTTCTGTACTGCAATCGTAGGGGCTGGCTTAGGATTCTTATGGTTTAACACTTATCCGGCTCAAGTCTTTATGGGCGATGTAGGTTCTCTAGCACTTGGTGGCGCACTTGGTGTTGTTGCCATCCTTGTTCGCCAAGAATTCTTATTAGTGATTATGGGCGGTGTATTTGTTGTTGAAGCCTTGTCTGTGATTTTGCAAGTGGGTTCTTACAAATTAAGAAAACAACGTATTTTTAGAATGGCACCAATTCATCACCACTTTGAATTAAAAGGTTGGCCAGAACCAAGAGTGATTATTCGGTTTTGGATTATATCCTTGATGTTGGTGTTGATGGGGCTTGTAACGCTCAAACTAAGATAATTTTTGTAGGGTGCACTTGTTGCACCCTGCGTGATCCCTGAATACGAGAGAAGAAAAACAACATGACAACTCTATATAAAAATAAAACTATCACCATCATAGGCCTTGGAAAAACAGGCCTTTCTTGCGTTGAATATCTTCAATCTCAACAAGCTAATATCCGTGTGATTGATACACGCGAACATCCTGCTGGCGCAGAGCAATTACCTAAAAATGTTCCTTTACACACAGGTAGTCTAAATCAACAATGGTTACTTGAAAGCGATATTATTGTGATTAGCCCGGGACTCGCAGTAAAAACACCAGAAATTCAGACCGCACTTTCAGCAGGTGTGGAAGTGATTGGCGATATTGAATTATTCTGCCGAGCAGCAACGAAGCCAATTGTTGGGATTACCGGTTCTAATGGTAAAAGCACCGTGACAACATTGGTCTATGAAATGGCGAAATCGGCCGGAATAAAAGTGGGAATGGGCGGAAACATTGGCATCCCTGCGTTGTCATTATTAAATGAAGATTGCGATCTTTATGTATTAGAACTTTCTAGCTTCCAACTTGAAACCACTTACAGCTTGAAAGCGGCTGCAGCGACAGTGCTTAATGTGACTGAAGATCACATGGATCGTTATGTGGATTTAGAAGATTATCGCCAAGCCAAATTACGTATTTACCACAATGCGGAAACAGCGGTAGTGAATTTAGAAGATAAACTTACTTTTGGCGAAGGTGAAAATCAAGCTAAGAAGGTTGTGTCTTTTGCTGAAAATCAAGCGGATTACTGGTTGAAAACCGAAAACGGTAAACAGTACTTAATGGCGAAAGAGGAAGTGATTTTACCTTGTGATGAAGCCACCTTAGTTGGTCGCCATAATTATATGAATATTTTAGCGGCGACAGCGTTAGCACAGGCAGTAGGCATAAATTTAGAGGCAATTCGTACCGCACTTCGTCAATTTAAAGGCTTAGATCATCGTTTCCAATTAGCACATCAAGCGAATGGCGTTCGTTGGATTAATGATTCTAAAGCGACTAATGTAGGCAGCACCGTTGCAGCATTAGCGGGTTTATATGTTGAGGGAACGTTACACCTTTTATTAGGTGGTGATGGTAAAGGTGCAGATTTTTCTGAATTAAAGGATTTAATCAACCAACCTTATATTTCAACGTATTGCTTTGGTCGTGATGGCAAACAACTAGCCGCACTTTCAAGTCAAAGCCATTTGTTTGAAACCATGGAACAAGCCATTTCATTTTTACGTCCACATTTAAAATCAGGCGATATGGTGTTATTATCTCCTGCTTGTGCAAGTTTGGATCAGTTTGCCTCTTTTGAAAAACGTGGCGAAGAGTTTACTCGTTTAGCAAAATTAGCTTAAAGAATTAGGGTAGCAATGGAATTTATCAATAAAATTAAACAAAATTATGAACAATGGGCGAGAGTGACTCCGCAGGGATTACTTTACGATCGCGCATTGTTTTGGCTTTTTGTCGTGCTATTGCTGATTGGTTTGGTGGCAGTAACTTCTGCTTCGATGCCTTACAGTGCACGCGTATTTAATGATACATTCTATTTTGCTAAACGTGATGCCGTTTATGTCTTACTTTCTTTAGCAACCTGCTATTTAACCCTCCAAATTTCTTCCTCTCAATGGGAAAAATGGCATGCCAAAATTTTCTTATTGGCAATTGTGTTGTTGATACTAGTTCTTATGGTTGGAACCTCTGTTAACGGGGCAAAACGTTGGATTTCTCTAGGTATTTTAAATTTCCAGCCGGCAGAGTTTGCTAAGCTAGCTTTAACTTGTTTCCTCGCGAGTTATTTTACGCGTCGTTATGATGAAGTTCGTTCTAAACGCGCCAGTATTGGTAAACCCTTTATTGTTGTGTTTGCATTGGGTGCTTTTTTACTATTACAACCTGATTTAGGTAGTACAATAGTTCTTTTTGTCATTATGTCAGGGATGTTGTTTATTGTAGGGGCTCAACTTCTCCAATTCATCTTTTTGATGATTTTGGGTTTGGCGTTGTTTGCTTGGTTAGTTCTTACCGCCTCTTATCGTTTAAAACGTTTTACCGGTTTCTTAGAGCCGTTTAAAGATCCTTACGGAACAGGGTTCCAGCTGACTAACTCTTTGATGGCCTTTGGTCGTGGTGAAATTAGCGGAGAAGGGCTCGGTAACTCCATTCAAAAACTTGATTATCTTCCTGAAGCACATACTGACTTTATCATGGCGATTATTGGTGAAGAGTTCGGTTTTATTGGTATTTTGGTGGTTGTGATTCTCTTGGGGTTATTGATTTTCCGTGCGATGAAAATTGGACGTGAATCCCTCATATTAGAACAACGTTTCCGTGGCTTTTTTGCTTTAGGTATTAGTTTTTGGATTTTCTTCCAAGGTTTCGTCAATCTTGGCATGGCCTTAGGGATGTTACCAACAAAAGGTTTAACTTTCCCATTAGTAAGTTACGGTGGTTCAAGTATCATCATTATGTCGGCAACCGTAGGGATTTTATTGCGTATTGACCATGAAAATAGATTACAACGTGGTGGTCAAGCACGTTTGAGAGATGATTAGGGATATTTATGAGTAAAAGATTATTAGTTATGGCAGGTGGTACTGGTGGACATGTTTTCCCCGCCATCGCGGTTGCTCAAACCTTACAAAAAGAAGGTTGGGAAATTTGCTGGTTAGGCACCAAAGATCGAATGGAAGCACAGCTTGTACCAAAACATGGCATTCCGATTCGTTTTATTCAAATTTCAGGGTTGCGGGGTAAAGGCATAAAAGCTTTACTTGGTGCGCCTTTTGCTATTTTAAGAGCGGTACTACAAGCTCGTAAAATTATTCAAGAATATCAACCTAATGCGGTATTAGGTATGGGCGGTTATGTATCAGGCCCTGGTGGTATTGCGGCAAAACTTTGTGGTGTGCCAGTTATTTTACATGAACAAAATGCCGTAGCGGGCTTAACCAATGAATGGTTGGCAAAAATTGCGACGCGTGTATTACAAGCTTTCCCAACGGCATTCAAAGATGCCGAAGTGGTAGGAAACCCAGTTCGCCAAGATTTATTTGAAATGCCATCACCACAAGCGCGTTTTTTAGAAAGAAGTGGAAAATTGAGAGTACTTGTCGTGGGTGGAAGCCAAGGGGCTCGCGTACTCAATCAAACGATTCCACAAGTAGTAGCACGTTTGGCAGATAAACTAGAAGTGCGTCATCAAGTGGGTAAAGGTTCAGTTGAGAGTGTGACCGCACTTTATGGTGAACATACCGGTTCGGTCAAAATTACAGAATTTATTGATGATATGGCAGAAGCCTATGCCTGGGCGGATGTGGTGATTTGTCGTTCTGGTGCCTTAACAGTATGTGAATTAGCTGCAGTAGGGACTCCAGCAATTTTCGTACCATTCCAGCATAAAGATCAACAACAATATTTAAATGCAAAATATCTTGCCGATGTCGGTGCAGCAAAAATCGTTCAACAAAATGAATTAAATGCGGATGTGTTAGTTGATTTCTTAGAAAAAACAGATCGTGAAACCTTGCTAGCGATGGCAATTAAGGCAAAAGAAATGTCAGCACCATTAGCGGCTAAACGTGTAGCTGATGTTATCGTAGAGAATGCGAAATAAGAACAGAGAAGTTGAGGGATAGTAAATAAAAACCCTTAACCTAAAAGTGCGGTTAAAAATAAAGGTGAAATAGTATGAAACATATTTCGGACGAAATTAGAAAGATTATCCCTGAGATGCGTCGGGTTCAACAAATTCATTTCATTGGTATCGGCGGTGCCGGTATGAGTGGGATTGCCGAAATTTTATTAAATGAAGGTTATGATATCTCTGGTTCTGATATTGCAGATGGTGTCGTGACTCAACGTCTTGCTCAAGCAGGCGCAAAAATTTTCATTGGTCACCAAGCGGAAAATGTGCAAGGGGCAAGTGTCGTTGTTGTATCAAGCGCGATCCATGAAGATAACCCAGAATTAATTGCCGCTAAACAAAATCGTATTCCCGTGATTCAGCGAGCACAAATGTTAGCTGAAATTATGCGTTTCCGTCATGGTATAGCAGTTGCGGGTACCCATGGTAAAACCACAACTACTGCCATGATTTCGATGGTGTATACTCAAGCGAAATTGGATCCAACTTTCGTTAATGGTGGTTTAGTTAAATCAGCCGGTAAAAATGCGCATTTAGGTGCAAGTCGCTATTTAATTGCAGAAGCAGATGAAAGTGATGCGTCTTTCCTACACTTGCAACCAATGGTTTCTGTGGTAACCAATATTGAACCGGATCATATGGATACGTACGGCGGTGATTTTGAAAAAATGAAAGCCACCTACGTGAAGTTCTTACATAACTTACCATTCTACGGTTTAGCGGTTATGTGTGCAGATGATGCTGTGTTAATGGAACTAGTTCCTCAAGTTGGACGTCAAGTATTAACCTATGGTTTCAGTGAACATGCTGATTATCGTATAGAAGATTATGAACAAACGGGTTTCCAAGGCCATTACACCGTAGTTTGTCCAAGTGGTGAGCGTATTAATGTATTATTAAATGTACCGGGTAAACATAATGCGTTAAATGCAACCGCAGCACTTGCAGTCGCAAAAGAAGAAGGCATTGGCAATGAAGCGATTTTAGAAGCACTTGCTGATTTCCAAGGGGCAGGCAGACGTTTTGACCAATTAGGTGAGTTTATCCGTCCAAATGGTAAAGTACGCTTAGTGGATGATTATGGTCATCACCCAACAGAAGTTGATGTAACAATTAAAGCGGCCCGTGAAGGCTGGGGAGATAAACGTATTGTCATGATTTTCCAACCTCACCGTTATTCACGTACTCGCGATTTATTTGATGAATTCGTGCAAGTATTATCCCAAGTGGATGCATTGATTATGTTAGACGTGTATGCGGCAGGCGAAGCGCCAATTGTCGGTGCAGATAGTAAAGCACTTTGTCGTTCTATTCGTAATCTAGGGAAAGTCGATCCAATTTTAGTTTCAGATACGGAACAACTTGGCGATGTATTAGATCAAATTATTCAAGATGGTGATTTAATTCTTGCTCAAGGTGCGGGAAGTGTAAGCAAAATTTCTCGTGGTTTAGCAGAACGTTGGAAAGCATAAATACATCGAAAAATAACCGCACTTTTGATGAAGAATAAAAAGAAAACAGGATAAAACAATGAATTTAAAACAAGAAAAAATTGCAGTGTTGTTAGGCGGCACATCAGCTGAACGTGAAGTTTCTCTTAATTCTGGTGCAGCCGTGTTAAACGCATTAGTAAGCCAAGGTTATAATGCACATGGTATCGATCCTAAAGAATATAATGTCGCGAATTTAAAGGCTGATGGTTTTGATCGTGTCTTTAACATTTTACATGGTCGCGGTGGTGAAGATGGTACCATGCAAGGTTTATTAGAACAAATCGGTTTGCCTTACACTGGTTGTGGCGTGATGGCTTCAGCATTAACCATGGATAAAATGCGTACTAAAATGTTATGGAAAGCCTTTGGTTTACCTGTTGCCGATATGGAGATTGTGACCAAAGAAAACGCTCACGAACTAAACCCACAAGCTGTGGTCGAAAAATTAGGTTTACCCTTGATGGTTAAGCCATCTCTTGAAGGTTCAAGTGTGGGTTTAACGAAAGTAAAAGCAGTCGAAGAATTAAAAAGTGCGGTCGATTATGCACTCAAATTTGATAACACCATTTTGATTGAAGAGTGGTTAGCGGGTGATGAATTAACTGTGCCTGTTTTAGGTGGCGAAGTATTGCCTGCTGTTCGCATTGTGCCAGAAGGTGAGTTTTATGATTACGATGCGAAATATATTTCAGATAACACTCAATATTTTTGCCCTGCCGGCCTTTCAGCTGAGCGTGAGCAAGAATTAGCGAAATTAGTTAAACGTGCTTATGATGTTGTGGGTTGTCGTGGCTGGAGCCGCATTGATGTGATGACTGATGCACAAGGTAATTTCCGTTTAGTCGAAGTAAACACAAACCCTGGCATGACAAGTCACAGTTTATTCCCTAAATCTGCGTCAACAGTCGGCATTTCGTTTGAACAACTCGTCGTGAAAATTTTGGAGTTGAGTGCGTAATGAATGTAATTAAGCGCAAAAATACACCGCCAACGCAATTTGGTCGCTCATCTAACGGAGAAGGTAAGTTCCGTTTTATGTTACAGATTAAACTTGCTTTGGTGTTACTTTGTGCGGGGCTAGGGTATTTCGTTTATTCAAACTGGCAAAATTGGCTCGAAAGCTTAGACGGTGATAGAAAAATTACAGCCTACGCATTAGTGGGCCAAAATGAATTTACCACTTATCCAGATGTGCAAGACGTATTACTCAAAATGGGTTCACTTAAGGGCTTCTGGGGACAAGACGTTAAGCAAATTCAAGAGCAGCTTGAAACGATCCCTTGGGTAAAAGGTGCGGTAGTTCGCAAAATTTGGCCAAATCGTTTAAGTATCTGGTTATCAGAATATCAGCCAGTCGCCATTTGGAACAAAACAGAGTTCGTCACAAAAGAGGGAACAGTTTTCCAATTGCCGATGGATAAGTTAAAAGAAAAAGCTTTACCTTATTTAGGTGGTCCTGATTATCAAAGCTTGAAGGTCTTAGAGGCTTGGAATCAAATTTTCGCCGATTTTAAAGCCAAAAATTTAGTGGTTAAAGGTGTGCGAATTGATGACCGCGGTGCGTGGCAAGTTACGCTAGATAATGATATAGTATTGAAACTTGGGCGCGGAGATTGGAAACCAAAATTAGATCGATTTGTAACGATTTACCCACAAATTGAAGTGCCTGAAGGTAAACGAATTGATTATGTAGATTTGCGCTATGCATCTGCATCAGCGGCGGTTGGATTGACAGAGAAATAAAAATAATTCATTAGGTGTAATAAGAAAATGGGAAAAGAGTTGGAACCGAAAGTAATTGTAGGTCTTGAAGTTGGTACATCAAAAGTTGTTGCTGTCGTTGGGGAAGTGCTTCCTGATGGCGTAGTAAATGTACTTGGCGTGGGTAGTTGTCCATCGAAAGGGATTGATCGTGGCAGTATTACTGATTTAGATGCCGTTGTTAACTCTATCCAACGTGCTATTGAAGCGGCTGAATCAATGGCTGATTGCCAAATTATGAGTGTGACTCTTGCAATTACGGGTGAACATATTCAAAGCCTGAATGAGAGCGGTTTTGTTGCTATTTCTGAAAATGAAGTGACTCAAGAAGAGATTGATGATGCTTTACACACAGCAAGCTCAGTAAAATTACCTGAAGGCCTTTCTTTATTACACATTATTCCTCAAGAATACGCGGTAGATAAACAAGTTAATATTAAAAATCCATTAGGTCTACACGGTGTTCGTTTGAAAGCAAATGTACACCTAATCGCTTGTCACCAAGACTGGCAAAATAACTTGAAAAAAGCGGTTGAGCGTTGTGGATTACAAGTTGATAAAGTGGTGTTCTCCGGCTTTGCAGCAACACATTCTGTTTTAACTGAAGATGAAAAAGATTTAGGCGTGTGCTTAATCGATTTTGGTGCGGGTACTATGAATGTGATGGTTTATACCAATGGTTCATTACGCTTTAGCAAGGTTATTCCTTATGCTGGCAATATTGTCACTAATGATATTGCTCATGCATGCACCGTTTCTCGTGCAGAAGCCGAACGCATTAAAGTGAACTATGCAAGTGCATTGTATCCAGCGCGTCTACATGGCGATAAAAAAATTGAAGTGGCAAGTATTGGTGGTCGAGCGCCACGCGCTTTAACCAAAAGTGATTTATCTTTAATCACTTCGGCAAGATATATTGAACTATTAGGCGTTGTTAAGGACGAATTAGATAAGCTCAAAGCAGATTTAGAAAGCAAATATATTAAATTTGAATTGATTGCTGGTGTCGTTATTACCGGTGGTGGTGCACAAATTGAAGACTTAAAAGATTGTGCTTCGAATGTATTTGGTTGCCAAGTGCGTATTGGTAGTCCATTGAATATTACAGGCTTAACGGATTATGTAAATCGCCCGCAATATTCAACAGTAGTCGGATTACTGCAATATCATCATCAAAATAGTGATAATGATCCTGTTGATTCTGGTTACAGTGAAGAGGCGCTTTGCAAAAAAATCTGGAAAGGTGTAAAAAGTTTTTTCAATAAAGTGAAATCAGAATTTTGATAATTTTAGCGTTTTAATTTACAATAGAAAATATTTAACTTTTATTAATATGCTAACAGAGTATTAGCAGTAACGGAGAACAGCAAATGTTATACCCAGAGTATGGTGATTTTGAAGAGCAAACAGGTGCACTGATTAAGGTTGTCGGTGTTGGTGGAGGCGGCGGTAACGCAGTTAACCACATGGTTGCTAACATGGTGCAACAAGAATTCAATGGTAATTTCTTGGGCGAAAGTGCAATTGATAGCGATGAACACGGTAAGATCGTATTCTATGCGGTGAATACCGATGCGCAAGCATTACGCAAAAGCCAAGTTCAACAAACTGTACAAATTGGTGGGGCAACAACGAAAGGTCTTGGTGCAGGTGCAAACCCAAATGTAGGCCGTAAAGCGGCTGAAGATGACCAAGAAGAAATCCGTAAAATGCTTGAAGGTGCAGACATGGTCTTTATCGCTGCCGGTATGGGTGGTGGTACAGGTACTGGTGCGGCACCAATCGTCGCTAAAGTTGCGAAAGAATTAGGTATTCTAACTGTTGCTGTTGTTACTAAGCCATTTAGCTTTGAAGGCAAAAAACGTATGCAATTTGCTGAATTAGGGATTAAAGATCTTTCACAATACGTGGATTCAATGATTATTATTCCTAACCAACAAATCCAAAAAGTTCTCCCGAAAAATGCAACGTTAATTGATGCTTTTGCTGCTGCAAATGACGTGTTGCGTAACTCTGTTATGGGCATCTCTGATATGATTACGTCTCCAGGCTTAATCAACGTGGACTTTGCAGACGTAAGAACAGTTATGTCGGAAATGGGCCAAGCAATGATTGGTTTTGGTTCAGCTCAAAGTGAACCAGGTGCGGGCCGTGCAGAAGAAGCAGCACGTCTTGCAATTAAAAATGATTTATTAGAGAAAGTCGATCTTTCTAACGCTAAGGGTATCCTTGTTAATATTACCTCAGGTATGGATCTCGGCTTTGACGAATTTAACGTGGTGGGTGACACTGTAGGTAGTTTTGCATCAGAAGACGCAACTATCGTTGTGGGTACCAGTTTAGTTCCTGAAATGAGCAATGAAATTCGTGTCACGATCGTTGCAACAGGTTTAGGTGATGTTGTTGCGGCTGAGCCGGTAGTGATTGCTCGTCCTCAAGCAGCAGTACAACAAGCGCCAGTTCAACAACCTGTAGCACAAGAAACGATTCAACCACAACCGCCAGTTGGTTTACATGGTTTAGATGCATTAAGACATAATCCACAGCCAGAACCAGCACAGGAGCAAAATCCACAATACGGTAACTTAAATAAACCGCTTGATCCAAGCCGTTTAGAACAGTTAAGAAATAATCCTAATTTCTTTAATCCGGCATCATTTGGTCGTGATGAGAAATAAGAGTAGAAGTAATCTTGTTGTGAAGCAATAAGGTAAAAGAGATGATTAAACAAAGAACATTAAAACAAAGCATTAAAGTCACAGGTGTAGGCTTACATAGCGGTAAAAAAGTAACCTTAACGTTGCGCCCGGCTATGCCGAATACTGGTGTGATTTATTGCCGTACTGATCTTAATCCGCCGGTGACTTTCCCTGCGAATGCGGATTCTGTGCGTGATACGATGCTTTGTACTGCACTTGTGAATGAACAAGGTGTTCGTGTTTCAACCGTAGAACACTTAAACGCAGCATTAGCAGGTTTAGGTATTGATAATATTATTATTGAAGTTGATGCACCTGAAATTCCAATCATGGACGGTAGTGCAAGCCCATTCATTTACTTGCTTTTAGATGCAGGTATTGAAGAACAAAATGCACCGAAGAAATTTATTCGTATTAAGAAAAAAGTACGAGTAGAAGACGGTGATAAATGGGCAGAATTTAAACCTTACAATGGTTTCCGTTTAGATTTCACCATCGACTTTGATCATCCAGCGATTAGCAAAAATGTACGTAATTATGTAATGGATTTCTCTGCACAAGCATTCGTACATCAAATTAGTCGAGCAAGAACCTTTGGTTTCATGAAAGATATTGAGTATCTTCAATCTCAAGGTCTTGCATTAGGTGGCAGCTTAGATAATGCTATCGTATTAGATGATTACCGAATCTTAAATGAAGATGGATTACGCTTCAGAGATGAATTAGTTCGTCACAAGATGCTTGATGCAATTGGTGATCTTTATATGTGTGGCTATAACATCATCGGTGATTTCAAAGCTTATAAATCGGGTCACGGTTTAAATAATAAGTTACTCCGTGCTGTACTTGCCGATCAGGAAGCATGGGAATTTGTTACCTTTGAAGATAAGAAACAAGTTCCACAAGGTTATGTTGCACCCGCGCAGGTACTCATCTAACAATGTTTTGTTGAAAAGCTATACTTCTTTTGGGAGTATAGCTTTTTTATTTCCCATCTTGCTCTGTTATTTTTGTTTTATGCGAAGGTAAAGAGCGGTCAAAAATAGAGGTATTTTTATTATGAAAAAATTATTTACCGTGCTTCCTCTTGTGCTAGCAACTTCTGCTGCAATGGCATATGAACAGGGCAAAACCTATCAATTTACCATATTGCACACTAATGATACGCACGGACATGGCCGAATGCAAAAGGTGAATATGGCTTTCCTGCTCACAAAACAATTGTTAATCGCGTAAAAGCTGAAGTCGAGCAAAAAGGAGGCTCTCTCGTTTTATTAAATGCGGGTGATTTTAACACTGGTGTACCTGAGTCAGATATGCAAACAGCAGAACCTGACATTAAAGCAATGAATGCGATGGGATATGAAGCAACTGTATTAGGTAACCACGAGTTTGATAATCCATTACAAGTACTGGATATGCAAGAAAAATGGGCGAACTTCCCATTCTTATCAGCAAACGTGATTAACACCAAAACCGGTAAAACCTTAGTTAAACCTTATACCATTTTAAATAAACAAGATCTTAAAATTGCCGTGGTAGGTTTAACCACAGAGGATACTGCAAAATTAGGCAACCCAGAATACCTTCATAATGTGAAGTTTGAAGATCCAACAACGGTAGCAAAAGCCACATTAAAAGAGCTAAATGAAAAAGTTAAGCCAGATGTAAAAATTGCTTTAACGCATATGGGCTATTATTATGATGCTAAACATGGTTCAAATGCGCCGGGTGATGTGAGTCTTGCACGTAATTTAGATAAAGGCGCATTCGATATGATTATCGGTGGTCACAGCCATGATCCGATTTGTGTGGATGATAAAGGCGTATGGATTAAAGATTATCAACCGACTCAGCCATGTAAACCCGATTTCCAAAATGGTACTTGGATTATGCAAGCATTTGAATGGGGGAAATACGTTGGTCGAGCTGACTTTGAGTTCAAAAATGGTGAATTAAAATTAGTGAATTATCAATTAATTCCAGTGAACTTGAAGAAAAAAGTGAAAAAAGAAGATGGTAAAACAGAATATGTGAACTATGCCGAAGAGATTCCACAAGATCCAGAAATGGAGAAACTTTTAAAAACTTACCAAGATAAGGGTGATGCGTTATTAAGCCAAAAAGTGGGTAAACTAAAAGGTAAGTTAGAAGGCGATCGTACTATCATCCGTTTTGAACAAACTAACCTTGGCCACTTAATTGCAGAAGCACAACGCCAAAAAACAAAAGCAGATATTGGTATCATGAACTCTGGTGGTATTCGTGATTCTATCCAAGAAGGTGATGTAACTTATAAAGATATTTTAAAAATCCATCCATTTGGTAATATTGTGAGCTATTTTGAATTAACCGGTAAAGAATTACTGGATTATTTAAATGTAGTCGCATTGAAAGAAGTGGATTCTGGTGCCTATGCACAATATTCAGGTATCAGCATGACAGTAAATCGTGCGGAGAAGAAAGTTGAAAATGTGAAAATTCAAGGTAAACCATTAGATTTAAATAAAACTTACCGTATTTCTTTACCAAGTTATAATGCGGCGGGTGGAGATGGTTATCCAGTCATGACAAAAAATCCAACTTTCGTAAATACTGGTTTTATTGATGCGGATGTTTTAAAAGAATTTTTTGAGAAAAATTCACCTATTAATGCTGAAAAATACACCCCTCATAATGAAGTAACCTTTAAATAAGGAATGAAATGGCATTAGATTTATCAGAAATTCGTCAGCAAATTACGCAAATTGATCGCAGCTTGTTAAAGCTGCTTTCAGAGCGTCATCGCCTGGCATATGATGTAGTGAGAAGCAAAGAAGTGACGCAAAAAGCGTTGCGTGATTTAGAGCGTGAGCAACAGCTCTTACAAGAGCTTGTGCAATTTGCTGAAAGTCAAAATTATCAGCTTGAACCACAGTATATTACGTCAGTCTTCCAAAAAATCATTGAAGATTCTGTATTAACACAACAAGTGTATTTGCAGAAAAAGCTCAATGAGCAACGAGAAGAAACGTTACATATTGCTTTCTTAGGCAAGCGTGGTTCTTACTCTAATTTGGCTGCGCGTAATTATGCGGCTCGTTATAATCAGCAGTTTGCTGAAATCAGTTGTGATTCCTTTGCTCAAATTTTTGAAAAGGTTGAAAGTGGAGAAGCTGATTATGGTGTACTGCCTTTAGAAAACACTACGTCAGGTGCAATTAATGAAGTTTATGATTTGCTTCAACATACCACCTTATCTTTGGTGGGCGAGTTGGCTTATCCTATCAAGCACTGTGTTTTAGTGAATGAGCAGGATGATTTAAGCAAAATTGATACACTTTATAGCCATCCACAGGTGATCCAGCAGTGTAGTCAATTTATTCAAAGTCTTGAGCGTGTGCATATTGAGTACTGCGAAAGTAGCTCTCATGCAATGCAGCTCGTGGCAAGCTTGAATAAACCGAACATTGCGGCATTAGGTAATGAAGATGGCGGCAAGCTTTACGGCTTACATGTGTTAAAACATAATATTGCGAACCAAGAAAACAACATTACGCGTTTCATTGTCGTAGCCAAACAAGCTCGAGAAGTTTCACCGCAAATACACACGAAAACCTTATTGTTGATGACAACATCGCAACAAGCCGGTTCCCTAGTGGATGCTTTACTTGTGTTTAAAAAGCACGGTATTAATATGACCAAGCTTGAATCTCGTCCAATTTATGGCAAACCTTGGGAAGAAATGTTCTATTTAGAAATTGAAGGAAATATTAATCATCCTGATACCCAAATTGCCTTGGAAGAGCTTAAGCAGTTCAGTAATTATCTAAAAGTGCTAGGTTGTTATCCAAGTGAAATAGTGAAGCCTGCGAAGGTATAACGAAAATAAAAAAAAGAGCGGTCGATTTAAAACAACGTTAAAATCGACCGCTCTTTTTATCGGGAATTCTTAGGCTTTTTTCAAGAATTCGGATTTCAACATGATTTTGCCACAATCGACGTTGTGATCACCGTTTACTAGACGGATGTTTTTGAATTTAGTGCCTTTCTTCAACACTTCAGATGAACCTTTTAATTTTAAATCTTTAATTAAAAGCACATCATCACCATCGGCTAATAAATTACCGTTGCTGTCTTTAACAATTAGTTGATCTTCATCGGTGTCAACTGTTTCGTTACCATTCCACTCATTGCCACAATCAGGGCAAACAAAATTTACAGAATCATGATAAACATATTCGCCTTTACATTTTGGGCAAGCTGGCATTTGATCCATTTCTTTTTCCTTCTTTATCTGATTTAAGCAAAGTATAATGCGCACGGAGTATAACAAAAAAGTGACTATTCGCCAAAAAATGGGCAATTTCACGAAATTTATGAGGTATTTATGAAAAAAATCATGCTTTTGAGTGCAGTGATGGGCAGTTTAATCTCAGTTAATGCATTCGCACACAATATTCAACCTAATCAACTTTTAGCAAACGTAACGGTTTCGGATAAAGGTGAAATCATTTTAAATGGAAATGATGTGGCTTATAAATCATGGAGCTCAACGGCATTACCTGGCAAAGTCCGTGTGATTCAGCATATTGCAGGTAGAAGTGCGGCAAAAGAGAAAAATCAAGCAATGATCGAAGCCATCAAAGCCGCTCATTTTAACCAAGCTAAATATCAAACCACGACAATTATTAATGCAGATGATGCCGTCGTGGGCACAGGCATGTTTGTGAAAAGTAGTGCAGAAAAAGGCAAAAAAGAAAATGCCCACAGCCAAGTGATTTTAGATGATAAAAGTGCGGTCAAAAATGCATGGGGATTGCGTGAAAAAGACAGCGTGATTATTTTGCTTGATAAAACCGGCAAAGTGCAATTTGTGAAAGAAGGGAAATTAACGGATGATGAAGTCAAGGAAGTAATTTCACGCGCAACAGCGTTAATGGCGAAGTAATAGACTTACAAGCGGAAGTTTTCTTCCGCTTTTTTATCCTTTGAAATCCTTCATTAATTTTCTCAATGTGCCACAATTTCGTTGAAATTTGCGGCAATGTGTACAGATGGCAAGATGCATATTGAGCCCAATTTTTTCTTTGGTCATTAATTGTCGTTCTTGAGCATCTGAAATAAGGCGAGTCGCTTGGCGACATTTCATAAAGTCACTCCTTAAAGTTTATGAGATAAGCAGTTTTGAAGTTGTAAGCGGGCACGATAAAGTGTGGTGTGCAAGTTACTTATGCTTAATTGATTTTCTTGGCAAATTTCTTCAGAAGATAATTCCAAAAACTCTCTCATCATAAAAATCTTGGCTTGCTTGGCGGGTAGGCAAGTTAAGCAAGTTTCAAAAATCAGCCAAAACTCCTCAGAATAGACCGCACTTTCGCTCAGTTCGAGATCGAGTGGAGAATACTCAGCTTTCCAGTGTCCCCCTTCATCAAAGAAATGATTCGTTTGTTCTTCATCTTCCATTTCGGTTTCCAGTACAAATTTGCCTTTCTGACGAAGAAAATCGATGATTTTATTTTTTAAGATAGCAAAGACCCAGGTCTTAAATGCCGATTGTCGTTTAAATTGCTCAAGATGGTTAAATGCACTTAAAAAACTCTCTTGCACTAAATCTTCAGCTAATACAGCATTGCCCACCTGTAATGTGGCAAATTTCAGCATTTGCTCTCTAATTTGTACCAGTTCTTTATCGGAAATTCCGGTTTCCATATTTTTTCCTTGGAAAATGTGTAAGAAATAGGTTTCTCATTCGTCTAATGATAATGAAAGGAAAAGACCTTTCTAAATCACGTTAATTATTCACAAATTTAAGGAAGATTCAAAATGAAAAATATTACTGTAAAAACAACCTTTACTGCTATTGCTGCACTTTTCTTTGCAACCAGTCTTTATGCGACTGATATGAAATCTAATGAAATGTCGATGGCAAAAGATCCCATGCCGATGACAAAAGACGCTATGCCAATGCAAAACGATAAAATGGCATCTGATGGGATGAAGTCTGATAGTATGATGAAATCTCATGACATGAAAATGGATAATATGAAATCAGAAGAAATGAAATCCAATAAGATGAAATCAGATAAAATGAAAGCAAAAGAAATGAAGAAAAAAGCAAAAACAATGAAAGCACCGAAAATGTAATGCTTTCTGTTTAAAAGAAAAACTGCGGTCAATTTGACCGCAGTTTTTGTATCACAGCGAGATTATTGTTTACGCCACGTTGTACCGTTAGGGCCATCTTCTAATACGATGCCCATTGCGGTGAGTTCATTACGTGCCGCATCTGCAGCAGCCCAATCTTTAGCTGCACGCGCTTCGTTGCGTTGTTTGATGAGCGCTTCAATTTTTGCGACTTCATCATCGTCAGAGCCAGCTTGTAAGAATTTTTCTGGATCTTGTTGAAGTAAACCTAAGATACCCGCTAATTCACGTAAACGCGCAGCAAGACCATTGGCTTTTTCTGCATCTTCAGTTTTCAATTTATTGATTTCACGCGCCATTTCAAATAGGACAGAAAGAGCGTTCGGTGTATTGAAATCATCGTCCATGGCTTCACGGAAGGCTTCCACAAAATTTTCACCGCCAAAAGCAACCGCACTTTGATCGGTGCCACGTAGAGCGGTGTACAAACGTTCTAATGCACCTTGTGCTAAATTCAGGTTTTCTTCACTATAATTGAGTTGGCTGCGATAGTGTGCCGTTAGTAAGAAATAACGCACCGCTTCTGCATTGTAGTGGTTTAATACATCACGAATAGTGAAGAAATTGCCGAGGGATTTCGACATTTTTTCTTTATCTACCATGATCATGCCTGAATGGATCCAATAATTCACATATTGACCGCCATGAGCACAGCAAGATTGCGCAATTTCATTTTCGTGATGCGGGAACATTAAGTCAGAACCGCCACCGTGAATATCAAAATGTTCGCCAAGTTGTTTGCAGTTCATTGCCGAACATTCAATGTGCCAACCTGGACGACCTGCACCCCATGGGGACGGCCAGCTTGGTTCGTTTTCTTTTGACATTTTCCAAAGCACGAAATCCATTGGATTTTTCTTGATTTCATTAATTTCAATGCGTGCACCCGCTTGTAATTGGTCGAGATCTTGACGTGATAATTTGCCGTATTCCTTAAAGCTTTCTACATCAAACATCACATCGCCATTGTCTGCAACATAAGCATGACCACGTGCAATCAGTTTTTCCACAATTTCAATAATTTCTGGAATATGATGAGTCGCACGAGGTTCGAAATCTGGACGTAATACGTTTAATGCATCAAAATCTTTATACATTTCTTGCACCATACGATCTACAAGTTGATCGCAGGTTTCTTTGTTTTCTAATGCACGTTTAATGATTTTATCGTCCACATCCGTAATATTACGCACATAAGTTAAATCGTAGCCTAGAGAGCGTAAATAGCGGGCAATCACATCAAAACATACAAAGGTACGGCCGTGGCCAATATGGCATAAATCGTAAACGGTCACGCCACACACATACATACCCACTTTTCCTTCATGGATAGGTTTGAACACTTCTTTTTCACGAGTGAGGGTATTAAAGATCTTTAACATATTTTTTCTCTTAAAAATTAGGGTCTGTTGGTTATTCATTTCCCATTTGAGTTATAGTTTAAAATTAGCACAATCGAGGCGCAATTTGAAAGCAAGAGTGGTTCTCTTGATGAAAATTGCAACAAAGAGTGTGCTAATTTTAAACATAACCCTAAGGGCTAGGGCTATTTTCTGCGATAACTACGTTGAAATCGATTCGTTTAGAATTACTAAACTTCACCGCTTTCGCCTTGTTCTCACAAAAAATAGTCTCTAGCTCAAATGGGAAATGAATAACCAACAGACCCTAGCTGAAAACGACCGCACTTTTTCTGCTCATGGTGGCACTTTCTCACCATTTGTGGAATAATGAACGCCTTAATTTTCAAGAGGAAAACAACATGGTTACATTACACACAAATTTTGGCGATATTAAAATTAAACTTGATTTTGATAAAGCGCCAATCACCGCAGAAAACTTCTTAAATTATTGTAAAAACGGTTTCTATAATAACACAATTTTCCATCGTGTTATTGATGGATTTATGATTCAAGGCGGTGGTATGGAAAGCGGAATGCGTGAAAAAGCAACAAACGCACCGATCCAAAATGAAGCAAACAATCGTTTAAGTAATAAACGTGGCACAATCGCCATGGCGCGTACCTCTGATCCACATTCTGCAACGGCACAATTCTTCATTAACGTGGCAGATAATGACTTCTTAAACTACCGTTCAAAAGAGATGTTTGGCCGCGAAGTGGTACAAGAATGGGGCTATGCCGTATTCGGCGAAGTGGTTGAAGGCATGGATGTGATTGATAAAATCAAGAAAGTAAAAACCGGTAATAAAGGCTTCCACCAAGACGTTCCAACAGAAGATGTGGTGATTACATCAGTTTCTGTTGAATAATTAATTCGGTGTGTGGATGCGCAATCTACACACTTTTTTTCTTAAGTGAAATAACGCGATGCCTTTCTTCGATACCCATACCCACCTTGATTATCTTCATCATGACACTGGTGAGCCATTAGCTCAGCTCGTGGAGAACGCTAAGCAAGCTGATGTGCAAAAAATCTTGATTGTGGCAGTAAAAGAGTCGGATTTTAAAACGATCCAAAATATGACCGCACTTTTCCCTGAGCATCTTTACTGTGGGCTTGGGCTACATCCGCTTTATATCAAAGAGCATCAAGAGCATGATTTAGAGATATTGGATGCGGCATTATCTGTTCGTAATCAAAATTGTACGGCCGTAGCAGAAATTGGTTTGGAGTGTGCTATTCCAGATTTATTGGCTGATGAATTATGGCAAAAACAACAGCATTTTTTAGAAAGTCAGCTTTATTTAGCGAAGAAATACAATCTGTCGGTCAATTTACATAGCCGAAAATCCCATGAGCAATTATTCCGTTTTTTAAAACAAGCCAATTTACCAAAATGTGGTGTCGTGCATGGTTTTGCGGGGAGTTACGATCAAGCAAAACGATTTGTGGATTTAGGCTATAAAATTGGCGTAGGCGGTACGATTACTTATGAGCGCGCAAATAAAACGCGCCAAGCGATTGCGAAGTTACCATTAGAGGCGTTGGTGTTAGAAACGGATACACCAGATATGCCGGTGTTTGGCTTTCAAGGTCAACCTAATCGACCAGAACGGATTGTTCACACCTTTGAGGTGTTATGCCGTTTAAGAAGTGAAAATGCTGAAGTAATTAAAGAAACGGCTTGGCAGAATAGCTTAACCTTATTCGGTTAAACCTTAAAACGGTAAATCACTTGATTGGCTGAACCTCGCCAAACCAAGCTTGGGTCAGCCTGTTCTTGTATAAATTTTCCATCAATGAGCACGTCAATATAAGGCAACATTTGACGTTGATAATCATCAAGTTCATCCAGTTTATATCCCGTCCACACCCAAATGTCTTTATCGGGACATTCTTTTTTTACACGCTGTACAAAAGGAAGTAAGGCTTCGACATTGCGAGGATGCATCGGATCCCCTCCAGAAAGCGTGAGTCCTTGACGTTTAATACGCGTATCTTTTAAATCATTGATGATCTGCTGTTCCATTGCCTCATCAAATAATACACCATTATCAAAAGACCAACTCTTTTGGTTGTAGCAACCTCGGCAACCATGCGTACAACCGCTAACGAAAAGGGTACAACGGGTGCCTTCGCCATTTATAACATCGGTAGGGTAGTATTGGAGATAGTTCATGGTTTTACCTTAAAAGTGCGGTTGATTTTCTCGCCAAATTTACCGAATTGATAAATTAACCTTTGCAATACAGGACCAATTCTTGCATAATAGCCCACCTAATCGCATTGCGATATCAATGGAAATCTTCTCGGTCTCTCGCAACGGTGTCCGGTTTACTCGGTCAGGTTCGGAAGAAAGCAGCCAAAGTCGGAATTTCTGTGTGCCGAGAATAAGCTGGGAAGATTTCCACCCAACTTATCCTTCCTTATTTTACATACGCTCCACTAATTGTTTGAAGAACCCTTTTTCTAATTGCAATAATTCTGCATAAGTGCCTTTTTCAATTAGCTTCGCTTCATCAATTACACAAAGCTCATCAAATTGCTCAATCGCCGTTAAGCGGTGAGTCACCATAATTAAGGTTTTATTTTCAGCATGGGCAAGAATCAAACGCAGAATTTGGCGTTCAGTTTCGCGATCTAGACCTTCTGTTGGCTCATCTAATAATAAAATTGGCGCATCATTAAGTAAAATACGCGCTAAGCCCAAACGACGTTGTTCTCCACCAGAAAGTGGACGGCCACCATCACCTAGCCAAATATCTAAGCCTTGTTCTTGCTCCAACAATTTGCCTAAACCAACCTGATTTAACACTTCAATCATTTTTTCATCTGAAATATTGACCGCACTTGCGAATTGCAGATTTTGACGAAGTGTATCGCTAAATACATGAACTCGTTGTGTTAAAAAGCAGAATTGGCTGCGTAATGTGTCTTCTGCATAATCGGAAATCGGTTTTCCAGCAAGGAATAATTCTCCTTGATTGGCATCATAATTACGTACTAAAAGTTGTAATAGCGTAGACTTTCCGCTGCCCGTTTTACCTAAAATCGCGACTTTTTTACCTTTTTGAATGGTTAAATTCAAATTTTCTAAAGCACGATTTTGACGTTCAGGATAAGTGAAAGAAAGATCTTTGGCTTCAATTAATGTTGTGGCGTTTTGATCGAACTCCGCTTTGCCATTAAAGGTCACTAATGGTTGCTGCTCGATAATATCTGTCACTCGTTCCGCGGACGCGATTACTTGCCCGATATGTAAGAATGCAGAACCTAATGGCATTAAGATTTCAAATGAGGCTAAGGCCGCAAAAGTGAAGAGTGCAATAAATGCCATGCGATATTCATCGTTACCAAACTCTGCTTGTGAGCTAAACCACAACATTGCGGCAATAATTAAACCATTTAAAAAGAGCGAAAGAGCGGTTGAAAATCCGCTTAAATTGGCTTCTTTTTGTTGATCGGCTTGCCAATTAGCTTCGGTTTTTGCCATGTTATTTTTCAATTTATCTTCAGCATTAAAGAGTAATAATTCCGCTTGAGCTTGGATAAATTCTAAGAATTGCGTGCGATAAAGTGCACGTGAATGCACGAGTTTGTCGCCAAATTTTTTACCCAGTTGGTAGAAAACGGTTGGAATAACGAATACTAATAAAAGCAGGCTCACACCTAAACCTAAGGCTAAAGGTGCATTGACGAAACTTAGGCCAATACACATAGCTAGAATCACAAAAATAGCTGTAATAAATGGCGCAATTAAGCGAAGATAGAGACTATCGAGGGTATCCACATCCGATACTAAGCGGTTTAATAAATCGCTGTTACGGTAGCGATTTAACACTGCTGGGCTTAAGGGAATAATCTTCTCAAAAACTTGTACCCGTAATTTAGCCAAAATGCGGAAAGTCGCATCGTGTGTCACCAACTTTTCAAAATAGCGGAAAAGAGTGCGGCTAATAGCAAGCCCACGCACAGAAGCAGATGGATAGAAGAAATTAAACAACGTGCCAAGACCCGCAATTGCCGTTGCCGCTAAAAACCAACCCGATGTGGTCAGCAAGCCTATGCTAGATGCAAGGCCCGTAATCATTAAAATCAAGCCTAAAAATAAAGGCAACTTGGCGAATTTAAATAAACGTAAAAAGGGAAGTAAAGCACGCATTATTGAATATCCTCTTTTCGTTGAGCCAATAATTCGGCAAAGAAGCCTTGATCTTTTAATTGGTTGAAATGCCCTTGTTGAACAATTTCACCTTCTTGCATCACTAAAATATTGTCACATTGTTTTAGATCTTCAATACGGTGTGTGATCATTAAGGTAGTTTGGTTATGGCTCATTTCTGCGAGGGCAGCAAGTACCAGATTTTCAGACTGAGCATCCAGGCTAGCCGTTGGCTCATCGAGTAATAATAAATTGCCTTTGCGTAGTAAAGCGCGAGCGATAGCTAAGCGTTGAGCTTGGCCTACAGATACACCAATCCCGCCATCTTTAATTTCGCTATCCAAGCCTAATTTATCAGTAAATTCTTTCGCTTGAGCAGAAACTAAGGCTTGCTCAATTTGCTCATCAGTTGCTTGAATATCACCTAAAAGTAGATTTTCTTTGATGCTACCTTGTAGCAATAAGGGGTTTTGACCTACCCATGCAATTTGTTTACGCCAGTCGCTTAAACGGCTTTGATTAAGTTCTACACCGTTAATTTTTAAGCTGCCTTCATAAGGCAAGAAGCCGAGTAATACGTTGATTAAAGAGGTTTTTCCTGCACCACTTTGGCCGACAAGAGCAATATGGCTTTCTTTCGGAATATGGAATGAAAGAGGCTTAGTTAATGGTTGACCTTGTGGAGAAAGCGCCACTAAATTTTCAGCCTGAATCTCGACCGCACTTTGTGCTGGAATTTTTTCATTGCCTTGATGGGCAATTAAATAATCTGCTTCTAAGAAATCTACAATGGCATCAGCAGCACCAATACCGGCAGCACGATCGTGATAGTAAGTCCCGAGATCACGCAATGGTTGATAAAACTCTGGTGCAAGAATTAAGCAGAAAAAGCCGGTAAATAAGGTCAGCGTGGTGCCATAAGTACCAAATTCGACTTGCCCTAAATAACTAAAACCAAAATACACTGCCATTAAAGCAATGGAAATGGACGTGAAAAACTCTAACACAGCGGAAGAGAGAAACGCCATTTTAAGTACTGTCATGGTCGTTTCACGGAAGTCTTCCGTTGTGCTTTCAATATGTTGTGTTTGTTCTGAAGTGCGGTTGAAAAGACGCAAGGTTTCTAAACCGCGTAAGCGATCCAAAAATTGGGCACTTAAGCGAGAAAGGGTGGCCATATTTTTTTGGCTGCTATCTGCTGCCGCAATCCCTACCAGAATCATAAAAATTGGCACAAGTGGTGCGGTGATCATCAAAATCAGACCAGCAGCCCAGTTAAGCGGGAATACGGCAATTAAAATCACCATTGGTACAATGGCAGACAAACTTTGTTGTGGTAAGAAACGCGCATAGAAGTTATGCAGATTTTCTACTTGTTCAAGCATGATACTTGCCCAGCTACCAGCTGGTTTATTATTGATGGTTGCAGGACCAACTTGATGGATTTTATCTAAAATCTTTTGACGCATATGATTGCGTAGTAATCGACCTGCTTTAAAGCCAATTTTTTCGCGTAGCCACAAAATAACCGCACGCAAAGCAAAAGTCATGATTAATGCAATAAAATAGGGAACCAGTTCAGCGCGATCGACATGTTGCATAATGAGCTTGTCGAGCAATGTCGCAAGAAAATAGGTTTGAGCCACAAGAATTAAGGAGGAAAGTGTGGCAAGGGCAATATTGGTGCGCATTAATTTTTTAACAGGTTCTTGTTGCGCACGAAGCCATTTTTGTAAATATTTTTGGCGAAGTTTGTCCATTGTTTTTATTTATCCTAGGATAGGATGAGTTGGGTGGAGGATTAAAAAAATCTACCTTTGAAAAATAATAGGTGCGTGAAACCTTGTTTTACGCACCTTACATGAGAATTTAGCGCACTTATTCTTGTGCATCTAAATAACGTTCAGCATCTAATGCCGCCATACAGCCGGTACCTGCTGAAGTAATGGCTTGGCGATAGTTGTGATCCATTACATCACCCGCAGCAAATACGCCTTCCACTGACGTTGCTGTTGCATTGCCTTCAAGACCAGATTTAACAACGATATAACCGTTGTTAAGTTCAAGCTGGCCTTGGAAGATTTCAGTATTTGGCGCATGACCGATAGCAATAAATAAACCGTCTAATTTCACGTCTTCTTTTTCGCCAGTTTTTACGTTTTCTAAACGTACACCAGTTACGCCCATGTTATCACCTAACACTTCATTCAAAGTGCGGTCAGTATGAAGCACGATTTTGCCTTCTTCAACTTTTTTGTATAAGCGATCGATTAAGATTTTTTCTGCACGGAAGCTATCGCGGCGGTGGATTAAATGTACTTCAGACGCAATATTAGCCAAGTAAAGCGCTTCTTCAACCGCAGTATTTCCGCCACCGACAACAGCAACCGGTTTATTGCGATAGAAGAAACCATCACAGGTTGCGCAAGCAGAAACACCACGGCCTTTATAAGCGGTTTCTGATTCTAATCCGATGTAACGTGCTGATGCCCCTGTTGCGATGATTAATGCATCACATGTGAAGGTTTGCATATCGCCATAAAGTTTGAATGGGCGAGAAGATAAATCGACTTTATTGATATGATCAAACACGATTTCCGTTTCAAATTTTTCGGCGTGTTGCAACATACGTTGCATTAAACCTGGACCAGTGGTCATTTCAAAATCACCCGGCCAGTTTTCAATTTCATCAGTAGTGGTAAGTTGCCCGCCCTGTTGAAGACCGGTCACTAAAACAGGTTTTAAGTTTGCACGTGCGGCATAAATAGCGGCGGTATAACCTGCAGGACCTGAACCTAAAATTAATAATTTGCTGTGTTTAACGTCTGACATAAAGAATCCTTTGTTTATAAAATAAAGCATGAGGCTTTTGGAATTCGTTCATTATAAAGCCTTCATGCATAAAAAAATAGTTGATCGTATTAGTAAAGCAATGAATACAGCAATCGGCGATATTTATTGGTGATAGAATCCGCATTGCCAATGGCTGATAAAATAGATAAAAACTGTTGTTTCACCTCACCATTTGCCGCAGAAAGATCTTGTT
This sequence comes from Parahaemophilus parainfluenzae, assembly GCA_018363335.1. Classification (GTDB taxonomy): domain Bacteria; phylum Pseudomonadota; class Gammaproteobacteria; order Enterobacterales; family Pasteurellaceae; genus Haemophilus_D; species Haemophilus_D parainfluenzae_Y. The sequence continues at coordinate 53,448 of JAGZOA010000010.1, forward strand.
TAAGAATGCTAAATAATAAGTCCAATGCTTCTTCGTTTCGATTGGCTTGATGTAGCTGAACTGCCAATTTCAACGCAATCTCAGGCGTTGGATTTTTCGCATAATCCGCTTGTAGTTGTTGAATTTCTGGCGTATCAGCGGCTTTAATTAAAAGTTCGATCTGCGCCTGTAATCCATGCCAACGGCTATCGCGATCCTGAATAGGGATTTGCGCTAAAATATCTGCCGCTGGCTCTGTTTTTTTCATGGCAATGTAAGTTTCCGCATAAAGTAATGCCACATCGCTGTTTTTCTTATCTGAAAGCTCCCACGCCTCTTTCAGTAATGGAAGGGCGGCGTTGTAATCTTCCACTTGTAAAAAATCTAAAGCTTTTTGGAATTTTAAATCTTCTTCTTTTGGCAAAATCGCACTCAAACGTTGCAATAAGCTGGCTTCATCTAATGCACCAGGGAATGCATCTATTGCTTGAGCCTCTTTGAAAAGATAGGTTGTTGGTAACGCTTGAATACGAAATTGAGCAGCAATCATTTGCTCTGTTTCACAATTGACTAAGCCGAGGATAAATTGTCCTTGATGTTGTTCTGCAACACGTTGTAGGACTGTTGCAAAATCAGCTGATTCTTTATGGCTTGGCGCATAAAAGTTAATGACAAGCGGTGTTTCAACAGAACGTTGCAACGTTTCAGTAAGATTTTGTTCGTTGAGCTCAACGAAGAAAGGTAAATCTGCCATTTTTATTCCTTCATAAATGGAAAATGATGCCTGATTTTAACAAAGTGCGGTCAGTTTTAGAAATGTTTTACAGGAAAAGAAAAGGGCAGTGTTAATCTGCCCTTATTCGCTATCTATTTTGATTCTTTTGTTTCTTCCATTTTATCTTCAGGAAGCATGAGGTTAAGAATTAAGGCAAGTAATGAGCCTACTGTGATGCCTGAACCAAGCACCTCTTTGAAAAAGTGTGGTAATTTATCAAGCAATTCTGGACGAGTTGTCACCGCTAAGCCACAGCCAATAGAAATGGCGATGATTAAACCATTGCGTTTACTACGTGCGACTTTATCCAACATTTGAATACCCGCAGCGATAATCATCGCGAACATCATTAAGCCTGCACCGCCCAATACCGGTAATGGAATTGAAACAATTAATGCACCGAATACAGGGAATAAACCCGCTAAAGCAAGAAGTACACCTGTTAATGCTACTACGTGGCGGCTTGCTACACCAGTTAAGGAAATCACGCCGATATTTTGTGAGAATGAAGAGAATGGTGTAGTGGACATAATGGCGGCTAAGGCAGATCCTAAACCATCGGCTAAAACCCCGCCGCGTAAATGTCTACCAGTGATTTCAGTTTTGGTGGCATTACCTAGTGCTAAGAAGTTGCCGCTTGATTCAACGATTGTCACTAAATAGGCAATGGACATGCCGATAATCCCTGAAATAGGGAAAGCTAAACCAAAGTGTAGTGGTTGTGGAATCGCGAAAGTTTGTGCTTGTTTCACACCTTCAAAGCTTACCCAGCCCATGGCTAAACAAACGATATAACCAGTCATCATCCCAATAACGATCGCAGCCGCAGAGAAAATCCCTTTACCCCATTGCACGAGAGCGACCACGATCACTAAGACAAAGCTTGCCATCATTAAATTTTCTGGCGTCGCATAATTCGCATCACCACGTTGACCACCTGCAAACCAGTCAACGGCAACTGGAATCAGGCTTAAGCCAATCATCATAACGACAGTTCCCGTCACAAGTGGTGGGAACAATTTACGAATATATGGCATGAAGAAACTGCCGATAATCATCACTAAGGAACCAATGAGAGAAGAACCTAATATACCAGCGATGCCATATTCACTGAAACCAATGGCAAGTGCAGCAGCAACGAAAGTAAAACTGGTCCCCATCACACTTGGTAAACGAATACCAATAGGCCCCAAGCCTTTACATTGGATAACGGTCACTACGCCGGAAATTAAAAGTGCCGCATTAACTAACGTAATGGTATCTTCGGTCGGTAATTTTAATACGTTACCAATGACCAATGGTACGGCAATAATTCCCCCTAGTGCGGCAAGTAAATGTTGTGCGGCAAGGAGTAAACTCAATCCGAAAGGTGGTTTGTCTTCCACCGTATAAAGCAGGTTGTTATTCATTTGGTTTCCCTAAGTAAAAAAATTGTGCGAATTATACGTTAATTTTGATTTTAGGCAAACGTTTGCGTAAATAAAATAAAAAAGTGCGGTTAAAAATCATCTTGTTTTTAACCACACTTATTAGGTTTTAAAGGTTACATCCAGAAGAGATAAGCAATTGTCCCGATAATTAGCATACAGGTTAAATCAATAAATTTACCCACGCGGATCATTTCGGATTGTTTCACAAAACCTGTCGAGTACACAATCGCATTCGGTGGGGTACCAACTGGCATCATAAAGGCACAAGATGCTCCTAGGCCAATAATCATCGCAAAACCAAGTGGTGGCATATTCAGGGCATTTGCAATAGAAATAAAGATTGGAACCAGTAAAGCAGCACTTGCTGTGTTTGAGGTAAACTCAGTTAAGCAGACAATAAAGGCGGCAACAATTAATGCCATCACATAGTAGTGCCCGCCTTCAATGATGAAGACGATACCATCCGCCATGATTTTGCTTGCACCAGAATGGGTAAGCACAGAACTTAAGGTTAAGCCGCCACCAAAAAGGAATAACACGCCCCATTCCGTATTGTCTTGTACTTCTTTCCAGCTTGCGATACCAGTTACACAAATGACGATTGCAGCCGATAGAGCAACCATACTGTCAAAACTGCCAATGGGTTTTGGTAAACCTAATAATTGAGAAAGAATTGGATTGATGTAACCACCAAAAATCCAAAGAATTGCCACGGTCACAAAGATAGTTAAGGTTAAAATACGTTTTTTCGTCATGTGAATTTTGGCAAATTCCGCATCAAAACGAAGGCCAAGTTTGGGTTTAAAAACAAGGTATAACCAACCAATAATTACAGGGAACAAAATTAACATGACTGGCGTACCATACATTAACCAGTCAGCAAAACCTAAATGAAGCTGAGAGGCAGCGATGGCATTAGGAGGGCTTCCCACAAGCGTACCCATCCCCCCAATAGTGGCACTGTAGGCAATACCCAATAACACAAATACATAAGTATTGTGATCTTTATTGCGGTCTAACTGACTTAAGATAGTCATTGAAAGTGGGATCATCATTGCAGCAGTAGCGGTATTGCTCATCCACATGGACAAAAATGCTGTTGCGACGAATAAATAGAGTACAGCAACAGATAACCGACCCCGCGCTAACTGCATGATTTTATTAGCGATCATTTGGTCGATCTTTTGCACATTTAATGCTGTTGCAAGTGCAAAACCACCGAAGAATAAAAAGATAGTTGGATCTGCAAAGGCTACGAGGGCTTCGCGACTATCAGCTAATCCTAATAGAACAGATAGAATTGGAACGAATAATGCAGTGATGGTTACACTAACTGCTTCGGTGAGCCATAGAATGGCCACAAATGCGAGTAAAGATAATCCTTTATTCTCAGCAGGGGCAAAAGGAAGTGTATTGAGTAGAATAAAAAAGAGAGCTACATCAGAAAGGAATATAATAGTTTGTTTATTCCATGCTTTTCGTTGAGAGTTTGTGACAGATATTACTTGCATATTTTTTCCTATATTTTTAAGGCCGGCGATTTTAGCATAACAGGCCTCAGTCAGGAAATAATGCATACTAAAAATTGATTATAATAAAAGAAAAGTGCAGTCAAAACTGGATGCTTTTTGACCGCACTTCATAGTTGAATATCAATTTAGCGAGATAAATTAACGAGATAAAATCGCTTTAACTTGCTTTTGTAATACGGGGATAATCTCTAGTTCAAACCATGGATTTTTCTTGAGCCAGATTTGGTTCCGTGGAGAAGGGTGAACGAGCGGGAGAAAGTGAGGGAGAAAATCACGGAAATGGCGAACCGCTTCAGTCACATTAAGCTCGTTTTCTGGTAAATAATATTTTTGTGCATATTGCCCTATAAGAATGGTGAGCTCGATATTGGGTAAGTTTGCTAAAATTGGTGCATGCCATTTCTCTGCAAAGCCTTTGCGTGGCGGTAAATCACCCGATTTGCCTTTGCCTGGGTAATAAAAATCCATCGGGATGACTGCAAACATACCGGAGTGATAAAAGGTATCACGATCCACGCCCAGCCATTCACGCAGGCGATCACCGCTTTTATCATTCCAGTATAAACGACTTTCTTGGGCTTTAATTCCTGGCGCTTGTCCGACAATATTAATACGAGCGGTAGTTGGCGCGGCAAAAAGCGGTTCTATACCCTTTACTGTAAAGGATTGATTATCGGGATCTTGCATGATGGATTGGGTAATCTGAGCAAGTGTTGGCATTGTATTTTCCTTCTTTATTGAAATAAAAATAGCTCACTTTTGATGAGCTATTTTATCATAATAACGAAATGACCATTATAGATGTTTTACACGGCGTTTTACTTCTTCCTGTTTACCCGCATTGAATGGGCGAGCATCAGGACTGCCGAGATAACCGCAAACTCGTCGGGTTACAGAGACTTTTGCACTGTCATGATTACCGCATTTCGGGCAAACAAAGCCTTTACTTGTGCAATTAAATTCTCCGGTGAAACCACATTCGTAACATTCATCAATTGGCGTGTTGGTGCCGTAATAAGGTACGCGATCATAGCTATAATCCCACACATCTTCGAGTGCCTTCAGATTATGTTGAATATTTGGGTATTCGCCATAACAAATAAAGCCCCCGCTTGCTAATTCAGGATAAGGCATTTCAAAGTCTAATTTATCGTATGGATTCACTTTTTTCTCTACATCTAAGTGATAGCTATTAGTGTAGTAGCCTTTATCGGTAACGCCTTCAATGACTCCAAATTGTTTGGTATCTAAACGACAGAAGCGATCGCACAAGTTTTCACTTGGTGTGGAATAAAGGCTAAATGCATAGCCAGTTTCTTTCTGCCATTGTTTGACTGCTTCACTTAAACGACGCACAATCGCGATGCCTTTTTCGCGTAGTTGTTCATCGTCAAAAATATGCCCTTGTTTATACAGTGCATTGATGGTTTCGTGAATGCCAATATAGCCTAAAGAAATTGATGCTCGGCCATTTTTGAAAATATCGGCAACGTTATCATCAGCTTTTAATCGAACGCCGCAAGCACCTTCCATATAAAGAATTGGCGCGACACGGGCTTTAGTATTTTCTAGGCGAGCAATACGTGTAAGCAAGGCTTTCTTCGCGAGGGCTAAGCGTTCATTTAAAGTGCGGTAGAATTTTTCTTCATTTCCTTGTGCTTCAAGAGCAATACGAGGTAGATTTAAACTCACCACGCCTAGATTATTGCGACCATCATGCACTTCATGACCGTTTTCTTCATAGGCTCCCAAGAAGCTACGACAACCCATTGGGGCTTTGAATGAGCCAGTGACTTTAACCACTTGATCATAGTTTAAAATATCCGGATACATGCGTTTTGATGCGCATTCTAATGCCAGTTTTTTAATATCATAGTTCGGATCTTGTTCGTTTTGGTTAATGCCTTTTTTAATGGTAAAAACCAGTTTAGGGAAGACCGGTGTTTTATGATTTTTACCCAAACCACGAATACGGTTTTTCAAAATCGACTGTTGAATTAAACGTTCTTGCCAACTTGTGCCTAAGCCAAAACCAAAGGTGACAAATGGCGTTTGGCCATTTGACGTATGGAGCGTATTAACTTCATATTCAAGGGATTGAAACGCATCAAAACATTCTTTTTCAATTAGTGCTTTTGCATAACCTTCAGCATCTGGAATTTGCCATTGTGCAGCATTTTTTAAATGTTTCTCAAAACTGAGTTGAACATAAGGCGCAAGCACTTCATCAATGCGATTAATGGTTGTACCGCCATAAATATGGCTGGCTACTTGAGCAATAATTTGTGCAGTAACCGCTGTTGCTGTGCCGATAGATTTAGGCGGTTCAATTTCGGCATTACCCATTTTAAAACCATGCGAAAGCATGCCTTTTAGATCAACCAGCATGCAGTTAAACATTGGGAAAAATGGCGCGTAGTCTAAGTCGTGATAATGGATTTCGCCTTTTTCATGGGCTTCAACAACATCTCTTGGCAGAATGTGACGTTTGGCATAATGTTTTGCCACAATACCCGCCAGTAAATCACGTTGGGTAGGGATCACTTTCGCATCTTTATTCGCATTTTCGTTAAGCAATTCGACGTTGCTTTGCTCAATCAGCCCTTCAATTTCTTTGGTTAATTGACTGCGTTTTTCACGAGCAAGGTCGCGATCGTGACGATATTCAATATAGGCACGTGCAATTTGTGGATACTTGCTTGTCATTAAGTGATTTTCAACGATTTTTTGAATCTGGTTGATATCAATTTCATGCTGATAGTGACTAAAAATTTCAGTATTAATCTGCTGACTCAGATCATGGATATACATTTCATCAACAATATTGACCGCACTTGCCGCTTTTTTGATGGCATTAGTAATACGTTGTAGGTCAAACCCAATTCGTGAACCATCACGCTTAATCACGAAGAAAGCATTCATTTTATGACTCCTATATAGGCTACTTTAAAAAAAAAACGAAAGCACTATATATAGTTTTATTTAACAGATCAACACACAATATGTAGTATTATTTGCTGTTTTTTGATGGCTGGAATTAAGGTGAAACCTTGCTAAACCTGGGAGGAAAGAGTGTTTTTGTTGATAATTATTCTCAAATTATTTTTTAATAAATTTGATCTATGTCAAGATTTTTGGCAATAAAAAAAACGGACGAAAAATCGTCCGCTCTTTAAGTCATAGAAAAGAAATTAAGCTGCAACCATTACCATGGCTGGGCGAATCACTCGACCATTTAAGGTATAACCTTTTTGTAAAACGGTGGTGATTTGATTAGCTGTAAAGCCTTCTGTTGGTTGCATAGAGATAGCTTGGTGAAGATCCGGATTAAAGGTATCACCTACTGCACCAACAGGCTCGACACCAAAGCGAGAAACTGTTGAGAGTAACTCTTTTAAAGTCAGCTCGACACCATCGAATAAGGCTTTGATGTTTTTATCTTCCTTATTGGCTGGTGTGGCAAGCGCACGCTCTAAGTTATCAATGGTATTTAAAATGTCTTTTGAGAATTTTTCGAGCGCAAATTTATGTGCTTTTTCGATGTCTTGTTCGCTACGACGACGCATATTATCAATTTCTGCACGCGTACGGAGCAATAAATCTTGCTCTTTTTTAGAGGTTTCTTCTACTTGTGCTTTTAATTGTTCTTCAAGTTCTTGTACACGGGCAATCGCTTCTTCTAACGGATCTTCCGTTGCGGTGGTTTCCTGCTGAACTTCTTCAACAAGTTCTTCATTTTCATTTAAGTTTTGTGCTTGTTCTGACATCTTTTTCTCCATTTATCAAAAATTAGTGCTATTTTAGCAAAACTGAATTGCTATGTAATATAATGGTTAAAATTTTAAATTCAAGTGCGGTCAAAAATCAGGAAGTCTGTACTTGGGAGCAATCATAGTTATGGATGAATTAGTCAAATCATTTAAAACCATCGCCTTGATGGGAAAACCACGTCGCGACATTAATTTGCAAATGCATAAAAACTTGTATCAATGGCTGAAAGAGCGAGGATATCAAGTTTTAGTTGAAAAAGAAGTGGGGGAAAAATTCGGTTTACCGGAAGAGGTGTTAGCAACGGTTGAAGAAATTGGAGAGCAAGCTCAACTCGTGATTGTAATCGGTGGTGATGGCAATATGCTAGGGCGTGCTCGCATTTTGGCTAAATATAATATTCCAATGATTGGTATTAACCGAGGCAACTTAGGCTTTTTGACTGATATCGACCCCAAAAATGCTTATGCACAGCTTGAAGCGTGTTTGGAACGCGGCGAGTTTTTTGTCGAAGAGCGTTTTTTATTGGAAGCTAAAATTGAACGCAATGGCGAAATTATTTCTAGTGGTAATGCAGTAAATGAGGCGGTGATTCACCCCGCTAAAATTGCGCATATGATTGATTTCCATGTCTATATCAATGATAAATTTGCCTTTTCTCAACGTTCAGATGGCTTGATTGTTTCCACTCCAACCGGTTCAACCGCTTATTCGCTTTCCGCAGGCGGCCCAATTTTAACGCCAAATTTAAATGCGATTGCCCTTGTGCCGATGTTCCCACATACACTTTCTTCTCGACCATTAGTAATTGATGGCGATAGCAAAATTTCAATTCGTTTTGCTGAACATAATACTTCACAGTTGGAATTAGGCTGTGATAGTCAAATTGCGCTAGATTTTTCTCCTGATGATATCGTTCATATTGAAAAAAGCCCGCATAAACTGCGCCTATTACACCTAAAAAATTATAATTATTACAATGTATTAAGCACAAAATTAGGCTGGCTTAAAAATTTCTAATCCCAAAAGTTTAAAAATCTCTTTACTGTATATTGTAACAGTTATAATATATGGATATACAGTTAAGGAGATTTTTTTATGCTAACCCAACTTACCATCAATAATTTTGCAATTGTTCGTCAATTAGAAATTGAATTGGCGAAAGGAATGTCTGTGATCACGGGGGAAACTGGCGCAGGAAAATCCATTGCTATTGATGCATTGGGGTTATGCTTAGGGCAACGTATTGAAACGTCTATGGTTCGAGAAGGGCAGGAAAGAGCCGAAATCTGCGCCACCTTTTTTATTGAACCAACGAACCCCGCTTATCAATGGTTGCAAGAGCAAGAATTGCAAGATCCTGATAATCCCTCTGATTGTATTTTACGCCGTGTCATTAATGCAGATGGGCGTTCTAAAGCCTTTATTAATAGCACGCCTGTATCAGCTTCTCAATTAAAAGAAATTGGTCAATATCTTATTCATATTAATGGGCAGCACGCTTCGCAGTTATTATTGAAAAATGATTATCAGCTTCAGTTGGTGGATACATTTGCACATCACCATGATTTGCTCGCACAAATGCGAGAAGATTATCGCACGTGGAAAAATCTTCAAACGCAAGTTAAAACCTTCCAACAAAAAGTTGCTGAAAATGAAGCGAAGAAACAGCTTTTACAATATCAGGTTGAGGAGTTGGATGAGTTTGCCCTTCGTCCAAATGAATATTTGGAGTTGGAAGAGGATCAACGCCGTCTATCAAATAGCGAACAATTGACACAGTTATCACAATCAGCCTTACAGCTACTCAGCGAAAATGAGACAGTGAGTATTGACTCTATGCTTTATCGTGCGACGCAGTATATTGATGAGTTAAGTGAGTTAGATCCTCGCTATGCTTCCGTTCAAACGATGTTGAATGATGCACTTATTCAAGTGCAAGAGGCGACAACTGAAGTGCAGCATCTTGCTTCTCACATTGAGCAAGATCCGATGTTATTACAAGAGATTGAGCAACGTTTAGGGCAAGCTTTACAACTTGCACGTAAGCACAATGTGAAACCGGAAGAATTGGTGGATTGGCATCAAAAATTAAAAGCAGAATTGACCGCACTTTTAGATTTTTCAGAAAGTGAAGAACGCCTGATTTTAGAAGAAAAAGCTGCCTTTGAGAAAATGCAACGTACGGCAAAACAATTACATGAAAGCCGTTGCCAAGCTGCAGGGAAATTAGCACAACAGGTTACACATTCTATCAAAGGGCTTGCAATGGAGAATGCCGAGTTTTTCGTTGAAGTGAATTCAGATTTAACTAAAGTGACGGCAAATGGGGCTGATAATATCGTCTTTACTTTACGCAGTAATCTAGGACAGCAGGCACAACCGCTAGCAAAAGTGGCATCAGGTGGTGAGCTTTCTCGTATTTCATTAGCGATTCAAGTCTTAACATCCGATCAATCAGCGATTCCGACGTTAATTTTTGATGAAGTTGATGTTGGCATTAGCGGTAAAACGGCGAGTGTAGTGGGTAAATTATTACGTCAATTAGGCGATAAATGCCAAGTACTTTGTGTGACCCATTTACCACAAGTAGCATGTCATGGACATCAGCAATTTAATGTAGAGAAATTTACCGTTGATGATAAAACAGAAACTAAAATGACCGCACTTTCTCAAGAAGAGAGAGTTCCAGCTCTTGCAAGATTACTCGGTGGCAGTGAAATTACGGATCTTGCCTTGGCGAATGCACGAGAGATGTTGGATTTAGTCAAGTAGGTGAATGGTATCTTGCTGCTTGTTCAGAGCATAAATGATCTGAATTTCATCAGAAAGCTCATTTTCTTATTACATTTCAAAAAATACTTGATGGAAGTGCTTGCTTATTAGCCAAAAATACGTATTATAGCCGTCTATACGTCAATACATCCAAAAAAAGAAGAGAACTTATGTCTAGTTATTTATTTACTTCTGAATCAGTTTCAGAAGGACATCCAGATAAAATTGCCGATCAAATTTCTGATGCGGTACTTGATGAAATTTTAAAACAAGATCCTAAAGCTCGTGTGGCTTGCGAAACCTATGTTAAAACAGGGATGGCGTTAGTGGGGGGAGAAATTACCACTTCTGCATGGGTTGATATTGAAAACCTTACTCGCCAAGTGATTTGTGATATTGGTTATAAACACTCTGAAATGGGGTTTGATGGCAATTCTTGTGCGGTATTAAATGCGATTGGTAAACAATCATCTGATATTAACCAAGGTGTGGATCGTGAGAATCCATTAGATCAAGGTGCGGGTGACCAAGGGATCATGTTTGGTTATGCGACAAATGAAACGGAAGTCTTGATGCCTGCGGCGATTACTTATGCGCATCGTTTAATGGAAAAACAAGCAGAAGTGCGTAAAAGCGGAAAATTAGCCTGGTTACGCCCTGATGCGAAAAGTCAAGTGACCTTAAAATACGAAGATAACAAAATCGTGGGCGTGGATGCCGTTGTTCTTTCTACACAACACAGTGAAGAAGTCTCACAAAAAGAAATTTATGAAGGCGTGATGGAAGAAATCATCAAGCCAATTTTGCCAAGCGAATGGTTATCTCAACAAACAAAATATTTCATTAACCCAACCGGTCGTTTTGTGATTGGTGGCCCAATGGGTGACTGTGGCTTAACGGGTCGTAAAATCATTGTCGATACATACGGTGGCGCGGCTCGTCATGGTGGTGGCGCATTCTCTGGTAAAGATCCATCAAAAGTAGACCGTTCAGCGGCTTATGCTGCACGTTATGTGGCAAAAAATATCGTTGCAGCAGGTCTTGCAGATCGTTGTGAAATTCAACTTTCTTATGCAATTGGCGTGGCTGAGCCAACCTCTATCATGGTGGAAACCTTCGGTACAGGAAAAGTATCAAACGAATTATTGGTTAAGTTAGTGCGTGAATTCTTCGATTTACGTCCTTATGGTTTAATTAAAATGTTAAATTTAATTCAACCAATCTATCGCCAAACTGCGGCGTATGGACACTTCGGTCGTGAACAATTCCCATGGGAAAAAGTAGATCGTGCAGAAGAATTGCGTGCAGCAGCCGGTCTTAAATAAGTAAATAAAGTGTGTATGATAAAAACCGCTAATCTAGCGGTTTTTGTTTACTTAACATGATGATGTCATCTCAAACTCAGTTTCGGCATGTAAAAATGCAGGTACAGCGCAAACTTGCAGAAACATTACAACTCGCTGAAAATTACTTTCAACGGAAATTTCCTATTCCGACAATCAGTTATGACTTGCGAGGTGTAAAGGCTGGCGTTGCATACTTGCAGAAAAATGAGATTAAATTTAACCGCACTTTACTACTCGAGAACTCAGATGAATTTATTCGTCAGGTGGTTCCTCATGAATTAGCCCACCTTATTGTGTATCAAGTATTTGGGCGAGTGAAACCGCATGGACAGGAATGGCAAGCGGTGATGACACAGTTATTTAATCTTCCGGCTGATACTTGTCATCAATTTGATGTAGAGAATGTACAAGGCAAAATGTTTGCTTATCAATGTGAATGTCAGACCCATTACTTAACGATTCGTCGGCATAATCGTATTCAACGCGATAAAATTGCCTATTTATGCCGAAAATGTCAGGGAAAATTGGTTTTTCATAGTGAAAATTAATGAGTGCTGTGATATATTCGTAATGTTTTCAATCAAATAACAGGGGTTATCCAATGAAAAAATCATTATTAGCTATCGTTGTCGGTGCATTAGCGGTTGCTTCAACAGCAAACGCAGGTTTATATGCAGAAGGTGATCTAGGTCTTTCAAAAACTAAATTAAGCAATGGTGGTTCAAGCAAAACTAAAGTTGAACCTCGTGTTGCAGTAGGTTACAAATTAGGTAATATGCGTGTAGCAGGTGATTATACTCATCACGGCAACTTCCAAGGTACTAAAGTTCAAGGTTTAGGTGCGACAGTATTCTATGACTTCGATACCAATTCTCAAATTGAACCTTATGTTGGTGCTCGTCTTGCGGCAAACCGTTTCAAATTTGAAGAACGTGCGGATCAACGCTATAAAAGCTCTTCTGAAACCAAAGTGGGTTATGGTGTAGTTGCGGGTGCTAAATATAAATTAGCAGACAAAGTGTATGCAAATGGCGGTTTAGAATATAACCGTTTAGGTAGCTTTGACGATACTAAAGTGAATAACTATGGCGCTAAAGTGGGCGTAGGTTACGAATTCTAATTTCCCTTTTGAAAAGTGCGGTTGATTTTCACCGCACTTTTTCTTTGGAATATAAAAATTTATATCGTATTAATCTATTTGTGATTAATTCATGTAGCAGTTAAAATCCTCGTTCTAAATGAATTGAGGATTTTTTGTTTTTAGAGGTGAGAATATGATTATCGTTTATGGTATTAAAAACTGTGATACAGTGAAAAAAGCATTGAAGTGGCTAACTGAACATAATATTCAACATAAATTACATGATTATCGTGTGGATGGATTAGATGCTCAATTCTTACAACAAGCAGAAGCACAATTTGGTTGGGAAAATTTAGTCAATAAACGCAGCACAACTTGGCGTAATCTTGATGAAAATGTGAAAAATACACTCTCGAAATCTACCGCACTTTCCGTATTAGCTGAAAACCCAACGTTAATCAAACGCCCGATTATTTTGCAAGATGGTAAGGCATTGATTGGCTTCAATGAAAAAGAATATATTGCAGTATTTAAGTAGTATTAAAGTAGAGAATTTATTTTTACTTGTTTATCTACTTATTAGAACTACTAATTTTGATTAAAAAAGGAAATATAAAAATGAATAATGAACAACAAAATGAACAGCAAAAAGCCATACGACGTTTTTTTATTGGGAGTTTTTTTATTGCATTATTATGCGCAGTCGTCGTTGATTTATTTCTTGCTTCAATGGATGGCAGCTCATCAGATGACGTGGTATGGGTATTTTTTTATACTTTTTTTATCGTATTTATACCTAGTGCGATTACAACGTTTGTTTTTTACATCACTCAGGAAAAAGCAAGTAGCTACTATTCGCGGTATTTGTTACTGGCATTTTTGATGCCACCCTTTTTAATTCCGATCCTGACCACATTATTCGATTTGATTTATTTAAACAGTTGGCATGATGCTATTGATACGCTTGTAGAGTATTATCTAACGCACGGTATTTTGGCTTGTATATTGGGAGTAGCTCAACTGGTGTTAGCACAAGCGTGTTTTATAAAAATATGGGACACACAGTAACCTCTTAACCTTGTTCTTTATTAAAGCTGGAGGCTTTCTTATCTGCTTATTAGAGTTATTAATTTTATTTGAAAGGAAATATAAAGATGAATAATGCATTACAAAAGACTATACCACGTTTTTTTATTGGGAGTTTTTTTATTGCATTATTATGTGCAGTCATTATTTCTGAGTTTGTTGGAGATGCATTTTTTCTTTCTTTTCTTATTTCATTTATACCAGGGGTGATGACAACACTTATCTTTTTTGTTACTCGGGAAAAAGCAAGTCGTTATTATGGGCGGTATTTATTGGTGGCATTTTTTATGCCTTTTTTAATCCCTATTATCGTCGGATTATCTTTGCATTTTGTTGACTTAAACTGGGATAGTACTATTGATGCTATTATAGGTGCTTATTTTTTATTAGGTCTTCCTTGCACTATTTTGGGGATAGTTCAATTGGTGCTGGCAGTAGTATGTTTACCAGAAATGCATGAGTAAATAGTCATCTTTTAACCTTGTCTTTTGCAATTAATAAGAATAATATTCATTACAGTATCATTACAATCTCAATCATTGATGTGATAAATGTTTTATAACTGTTGGTATTTGTTTGAAAGATTTTATGTGGTTGAATTGTGGTTTTTATGACTCAAGTGCCAAAACAAGGGATTGATTATGCATAACAAATCTTATTTTTCCCTCCTTCCACTTTCATTTTTTATATCTAATGCTTTTGCTGAGAATATGCAGTCTGTAACATTACTGGATCCTATTGTGGTAACAGGTGTTACTCAGACGAATACCAATTCGGTCAAACTTAATCCTAAAACAACGCTTCAACCTTTACCTGCTGGTGATGGTGCAGATTTATTGCAATCTGTGGCAAATATGAGCGTGATTCGTAAAGGTGGGAGTTCTGGCGATCCGTTATTTCGCGGGTTAGGTGGTTCTCGCTTGAACATTCAAGCAGACGATCAATTCATTTATGGTGGATGTAGCAACCGAATGGATCCGCCTACAGCTTATATTTTCCCATCAGCTTATGATGAAGTGGTGGTGACCAAAGGTCCCCAAACTGTAACTGAAGGTTCTGGCTTGGTGGCTGGCGCAGTTCGTTTTGTGCGTAAAGAGCCTGAATTTGATACTCAAAATACCTATTTAAACGGCAGTGTTACACTTGGCGGAAACAAACGTAGAGATGCTTATTTCGATGCGATGGCGGGTGGTAAATATGGTTATTTACGCACAAGTATGTCACACAATGAGGCGGGTAATTACAAAGATGGTGATGGCAATCGAGTTCATTCCTCTTTTGAGCGCCGTAATCAAATGTTACAGCTTGGTTTCACACCGACAGAAAACACTTTATTAACCGGAACTTATGAACGTAGTCGAGGCGAAGCGGCTTACGCGGATCGAATGATGGATGGGAGTGAGTTTGATCGTGATGCGTGGAATGTGCGATTTGTACAACGCAATATTACATCGTGGTTCACAGAACTGGAATTACGTTACGGTCAAAGCAAGATTGATCATGTGATGGATACTTATAGTATGCGTTATTTAAGCATGATGGGAAATCAAGTTAAAAAAGCAATGAATCCAAAACGTGAAACCAATACAGGGCATTTGAAAGCAACCTTTGATTGGTCGGATATTAATTTGCAAACAGGCATTGATTATATGCGTGATAAACATCTTTCACGTATGGAAATGCATGGTGAGGGCTATAGACACAAGCCTTATCAACCACAGCAAAACTTTACTCAATGGGGCGGATTTGTTGAGGGGGCCTGGACGGCAAGTGATAGTCGTAAGTTTATTTCTGGTTATCGTTATGATGAAGTGAAAGCTGAATACGACACTTTAATGGCAAATCACCCAAATAAACATCATACGTATGGTTTACATTCAGGTTTCTTCCGTTGGGAAGAGGAAATCAATGGCATTAAATATTATGCCGGTGTAGGGATTGCAGAGCGAGCACCAGATTATTGGGAACGCCGTGCAAGCCAAGTTTTAGATAAAGAGCAAAACCGTCAAATTGATACGGGATTGATGTGGAAGAATGACACCTTTGATTTTTCTGTATCGTTATTTGGTAGCGATGTCCACGATTTCATTATGTTAGAACGAGTAGGTAAAGATGTCTCGGCTCGTAATATCAAGGCAACTCGATTAGGCGGCG
>JAGZOA010000044.1:0-7015 GCA_018363335.1 Parahaemophilus parainfluenzae
GTAAATTAAGAGCTTAAAATGTCCGCTATCGTTTATTAAGAAGAAAAGTTAAACCGCACTTAATCTTGAGATGAGATGAAGTGCGGTCATTTTTTTAGTTTTTTTTCGATTGAGACGGTTAAATCTGAGCCAAAAATTCTTCTTCCGTTAAAACAGTAACACCTAATTCCTGTGCCTTTGTGAGCTTAGAACCCGCCGCATCACCGGCAATCACAAAATCTGTTTTTGCTGAAACCGATCCACTCACTTTCGCGCCCATCTCTTGTAATAAGGCTTTAGCTTCATTACGCCCCATTTGAGTTAAGGTTCCGGTTAATACAACCGTTTTGCCTTTAAAGCGATTTTCTGTTACTTCTTTAGTTTCCACTGTTTCACAATGTACGCCTTGAGCGATTAAATCATTCACCACCGCGACATTATGTGGTTCATGCCAAAACGCCAAAATACGATTTGCCACTACTTCGCCCACATCAGGCACTTGCTGTAAGGCTTCTAAATCCGCATTTTGCAACGCTTCTAGGGTTTTGAAATGATTTGCTAAATTCAATGCCGTTGCTTCACCCACTTCACGTATTCCTAAGGCAAAAATAAAACGTGCTAACGTCGTATTTTTTGCTTTTTCAAGGCTAGCCAATGCATTTTCAGCAGATTTTGTACCCATTCTTTCCAAACGGGTTAGCGTGGTTAAATCTAACTTAAATAAATCGGCTGGCGTATGAACTAATTCACGATCCACCAACTGCTCGATTAATTTACCCCCTACCCCATCAATATCCATAGCTTTACGAGAAACGAAATGTTTAAGCGCTTCTTTACGCTGTGCTGCACAGAATAAACCGCCTGTACAACGCGCTACCGCTTCGCCTTCAATACGAACAATTGCCGAATCACATACAGGACAAGTCTCAGGGAAAACAATCGGTCTCGCATCCGCTGGGCGACGATCGTGCAACACGCCGATAATTTGTGGAATCACATCTCCCGCACGACGAATCACTACCGTATCGCCAATAGCAATATCCAAGCGCTCAATTTCATCGCCGTTATGCAATGTGGCGTTACTCACCGTGACACCAGCCACAAATACCGGTTCCAATTTAGCCACTGGGGTAATTGCCCCTGTTCTGCCCACTTGGAATTCCACATCATTTAAACGAGTTAATTCTTCTTGTGCAGGAAATTTATAAGCAATCGCCCAACGTGGCGCTTTGGAAATAAAACCTAATTTCTCTTGTAACGCAATATCATTGATTTTCAGCACGGTACCATCTATATCATAGCCAAGAGAACTGCGTTTATTTTGAATATCACGATAAAAATCCAACACTTCATCGGTGCCGTTACATAAACGGATTTCTGGGTTTACCGGAATCCCAATAGACTTCAGCCATTGCAAACGATCATAATGCGTATTCGGCAAATCTACCCCTTCCGCGATACCAATACCATAAGCATTCAATACCAATGGACGTTTACTCGTAATTTTTGGATCAAGCTGACGCAACGATCCTGCCGCTGCATTACGCGGGTTAGCAAAGGTTTTCTCACCTTTCTCTAGAGCCTGTTGATTTAAACGCTCAAAGCCCTCATGTGGCATAAATACTTCACCGCGCACTTCTAAGCGTGTAGGCGGATTGTCCATTAAAAGCTGCAAGGGAATATTTCGAATCGTACGGATGTTCGCGGTAATATCTTCCCCTGTTGTCCCATCACCGCGAGTTGCGGCTTGAGTCAGTACGCCATTTACATACAAAATACTTACCGCTAAACCATCTAATTTCGGCTCACAGCAGAAAGTGAGTGGTTCAGGCAAACGAATAAGACGATCTTCAATGCGTTTTACGAATGCATAAAATTCCTCGTCTGAAAAGGCATTATCCAAAGATAACATTGGAATTTCATGACGAATTTGTGCAAAACCTGAAAGCGGTTTGGCGCCCACACGTTGAGTAGGTGAATCTGCTGTAATGAGTTCCGGATGAGCGGCTTCTAAGGCTTTAAGTTGGTGAAATAAACGGTCATATTCTGCATCCGGAATGGTTGGATTATCCAACACGTGATATTCATATTCATAACGACGAAGATCCTGACGTAATGTATCAATTTGTTGCTGAAGGCTCATAATGTTCTCTAATGGTTTACTCATTGAATTAAAATGGGCGAACCATCGGCTCGCCCAAAGTGCGGTTATTTTTTCGTGCGTTTTATGCGATGCGAGATAAGTAATCCTGCTCAGCTACATCATCAAAAATCTCTTGCTGATCAGTCAACACCACGCCACCTAAATCTTCTGCGATGGTTTTCGCTGCGCGAATCATCATACGTAAGTTCGCCAAATTATTACCTGGAGATGGCAACTGCATAAAGAGCACCACGCCCATAGTTGAAAACTCTGCCATATTGTAATAATCAAACGTACCGGGCTGTTCAATATTGGCTACGCTAAATAACACCGGGCTTGCCACACTTAAATCAAAATGGCGGTGATACATTTGACGCTCACCAAAAATGAATCCCAAGTTTTCTAAAGATTGAGATAATTGTGGACCATAGAATTCACGATTTTGATTTGAAATGACATAAAGTTGAACAAAGCCAGTGGTTTGTTTTGGTTTTTCCACTTCTACCGGTTCGTGATAGTTAAAATGCACGTTCTCATGAGCGGGTTCTTGAGTTGAATTTAATGACATCTCGGCTAATTGCTCACGCAGTTCAGGCGAAGAAGAATTCACACCGTCAAAATCATTGCTTTGTGCTTCTAACTCTTCGATTGTCATTTCTGCCACACGTGGTTTCGGTTGTACATTCGTTTCAGGATAAACCACAGGTTCAGGCTGTGGCGCAGGAGCAGGTTGCGCCGTGTTCATCTCATAAACTGGCTGATTTGGTAAAGAGATTTTAATATCATCGACGCTTTTTTCTATTTGACGCGCATCCACTTGAGCTCGTTGCTCATCAAAATTGAATTGCTGTTGGCTTGCCGACTGCGGTGCTACTTTAGGTTGAATATGTTGTTGTACAGGCTGCGCCGCTTGAGCACGATGTGTTAAACGAATATCCGCATTAGGATCAGCAGCTTGCGAAAAAGGATTGACCTCACCGTTTTTAGAAGTGCGGTTAAATGTATTCGCGCTTTTAAAATATTTTGATTTCTCACGGCGATTTGACCATAATCCGTGTACCACTAAGGCAATTAAAGCAATTACCCCTAAAATAATCAAAATGGTATTTAAGTCCATTCTTGTTGCTCCTTAACGCAATGATTTTTGCTAATCCTATCACATTTCCACAGGTGAAAAAATAGGAAAGCAAACAAGAGATTAAAAGGGATGAGATGGAATCTTTCTCAAAAAATATTGTCTTTCTGTGACATTTTGTATTTTTTACTTTTCAATTTAAAGGAACAATGATGATCGATCAAAATGAAATAAAATCTGCTTTCAATCATTTCGTAATGGGTTGGCATTTTATTACGCAAAAAGGTCTCCGCCGTTTTGTGATTATGCCGATTTTACTTAACATCGTTCTGCTTACAGGCTTATTCTGGCTATTTGTCTCACAAATCTCCACGATGATTGACTGGGTGATGAGCTTTATTCCAGATTGGTTAAGCTTTTTAAGCGTAATTTTGCTCGTGCTATCTATTGGCTCGATTCTCTTATTTTTCTATTTTGCCTTTACAACACTTTCAGGCTTTATTGCCGCGCCGTTTAATGGATTATTAGCAGAAAAAGTCGAAAAAATGCTGACTGGTGAAGCCGTTAATGATGATGGTTTTGCCGAAATTATGAAAGATGTGCCGCGTATGTTGAATCGTGAATGGCAAAAACTATGGTACAGCTTACCGAAATTTGTGGGCTTGTTCTTATTGAGTTTTATCCCTGTTATCGGACAAACTATTATTCCAGTACTCACCTTCCTATTTACTTGTTGGATGATGGCGATTCAGTACTGTGACTACCCGTTTGATAACCATAAAATTTCTTTTGGCATTATGAGAAATGCGTTAGGCGAAAGACGTTCTCAAAGCTTGACATTCGGGGCATTAATTACCCTTTGTACCGCATTGCCAATCGTAAACTTAGTGATTATTCCTGTGGCGGTCTGCGGTGCAACGGTGATGTGGGTGGAAAATTATCGCTCACAATTAAAATTTGATATGAATTTTGACTGCACTTCAGGTTCAACACAAATTGTGACACGTTCTACGAGTACGGAAATTAAGCCTTCGGGAAACAGCATCGTGAATAAATAGCATTTAGTTATAAAATATAGCTATTAACTATTTTTTTTATATAAAAGCCAGTGTTATAACTACTGCATCAACTCATTCCAAAATATAAAAGGACAGTAAAATGACAATTTATGCAGATAACTCATACTCAATCGGTAATACTCCATTAGTTCGTTTAAAACACTTCGGACACAATGGTAACGTTGTCGTAAAAATTGAAGGTCGCAACCCAAGCTTTAGCGTGAAATGCCGTATTGGTGCCAATATGATTTGGCAAGCAGAAAAAGACGGCATTTTAACAGCGGGTAAAGAAATTGTAGATGCAACCAGCGGTAACACCGGTATTGCTTTAGCTTATGTAGCAGCAGCGCGCGGTTATAAAATCACCTTAACCATGCCAGAAACCATGAGTCTTGAACGTAAACGTTTATTACGTGGTTTAGGCGTCAATCTTGTGCTCACTGAAGGCTCAAAAGGGATGAAAGGTGCGATCGCTAAAGCAGAAGAAATTGTGGCGTCTAATCCAAATCATTATGTAATGCTAAAACAATTTGAAAACCCGGCTAACCCTGACATTCACCGTCAAACTACTGGTGAAGAAATTTGGAAAGATACGGAAGGTAAAGTCGATGTTGTGGTTGCAGGTGTGGGTACCGGCGGTACAATTACCGGTATTTCTCGTGCGATCAAATTAGATCACGGTAAAAAAATTACCTCTGTGGCGGTTGAACCAACAGAATCACCTGTTATTAGCCAAACCCTTTCAGGCCAAGAAGTGAAACCGGGTCCACACAAAATTCAAGGTATCGGTGCGGGCTTCATTCCGAAAAACTTAGATTTATCATTAATTGATCGCGTGGAAACTGTAGATAGCGATACGGCAATTGCGACCGCTCGTCGCTTAATGGCTGAAGAAGGTATTCTTGCGGGTATTTCTTCAGGTGCTGCAGTGGCTGCGGCTGACCGCTTAGCAAAACTCCCAGAATTCCAAGATAAATTAATCGTTGCAATCCTACCTTCTGCATCAGAACGTTATTTAAGTACAGCGTTATTCGAAGGTATTGAAGCTTAATCTATTGATTGAATTCGTTTTATCTAAGGTCTGTTTTTACAGACCTTTTTTGTTTATTAATTAAACAGTTTTTATTTGATATAACGAAAAGAAATAATTCATAAATAAATAATACTTTTCTTTTCTTTTTCGCTTCTTATAATTCATTTCACTTTTGTTATTTATCTAAAAAAGGAATACTTATGAAAAAATCATTTTTTAGCACCGCACTTTTAGCGGCAGGATTAGCCCTTTCTACTTTTGCTAACGCAGGTGAAATTGCTGATCGCGTTGAACAAACTAAAACCTTATTAGTTGGTACTGAGGGTACTTACGCACCATTTACTTTCCACGATAAAGATGGCAAGTTAACCGGTTTTGATGTGGAAATTATCGAAAAAGTTGCGCAAAAATTAGGTTGGAAAGTCGAATTTAAAGAAACCGCTTGGGACGGCATGTATGCAGGTTTAAATGCAAAACGCTTTGATGTTATTGCGAACCAAACCAATCCAAGCCAGAACGTTTAAAAAAATATGATTACAGTGCACCTTACAACTACTCTGCTGGCGTAATCGTGACGAAAGCCGATAACGATAGCATTAAATCATTCCCTGATTTAAAAGGTAAAAAATCTGCACAATCTGCAACCAGTAACTGGAGCAAAGATGCACGTGATAATGGCGCAATTATTGTGACTGTAGATAGCTTGGCACAAAACCTTGAGGCGGTAAAACAAGGTCGTGTTGATGCAACAGTAAACGATAAGCTTGCCGTATTAGATTACTTCAAAAAACAACCTAACTCAGGCTTAAAAATTGCTGTAGAAAGTGATAAAAAAATCCCAACCGGTTTTGCTTTCTTGAAAGGTGAAGAACCGCTCATTGCAAAAGTGAACCAAGCACTTGAAGAACTACGCAAAGACGGAACGTTAAAACAACTTTCAATCAAATGGTTTGGTGATGACATTACTCAATAATTGGTTAGCCAGCCTTCCATTTATGACCGCAGAACGAGCTGATTATGTAATCAGCTCGTTTTGGCCTATGATGGAAGGAGCAATTTTATATACGATTCCCCTGGCGGTCATTTCCTTTTTTTGCGGCTTATTCATTGCTGTCATCGTGGCTGTGATTTGCACATTACCCCATCCCAATTTAATGACCAAAATTCTGCAGGGCATTTGTCGCACCTATATTTCTATTATTCGCGGCACCCCAATGTTGGTGCAGATCTTCATTATTTTCTATGGTTTACCTGAAGTTGGCATCAAACTTGAGCCTTTCCCAACCGCAATTATTGCGTTCTCCATTAACATTGGTGCTTATGCCGCAGAAACGGTGAGGGCCTCCATTCTTGCGATTCCTAAAGGTCAATGGGAAGCCTCTTATGCGATAGGCATGAATTACACACAAGCTTTCGTGCGTACCATTATGCCGCAAGCTTTACGTATTTCCGTCCCTTCGCTATCAAACACATTCATTAGCACAGTGAAAGATACGTCTCTCGCTTCGCTCGTTTGGATTGCGGAATTATTTCGTGTGGCACAAAACATCACGGCTGAAAACTACGAATTTATTTTAATTTATAGTGAAGCGGCTCTCATTTATTGGGTATTCTGTTTTGTGCTGTCAATGGGACAAACCCGTTTAGAAAAACGCCTTTCTCGCCATTTATAAGGACTGTTTATGTTAAAAGTCACGAATATTCAGAAAAGTTTTAATGGCCACCAT
>JAGZOA010000045.1:0-6250 GCA_018363335.1 Parahaemophilus parainfluenzae
AAATGTCTAAAGAAAAATTTGAACGTACAAAACCGCACGTAAACGTGGGTACAATCGGCCACGTTGACCACGGTAAAACAACTTTAACAGCAGCAATCACAACCGTATTAGCAAAACACTACGGTGGTGCAGCTCGTGCATTCGACCAAATCGATAACGCGCCAGAAGAAAAAGCGCGTGGTATCACCATCAACACCTCACACGTTGAATACGATACTCCAACTCGTCACTACGCACACGTTGACTGCCCAGGACACGCGGACTATGTTAAAAACATGATTACCGGTGCGGCGCAAATGGACGGTGCAATCTTAGTAGTAGCAGCGACAGATGGTCCTATGCCACAAACTCGTGAACACATCTTATTAGGTCGCCAAGTAGGTGTACCTTACATCATCGTATTCTTAAACAAATGCGACATGGTAGATGACGAAGAGTTATTAGAATTAGTAGAAATGGAAGTTCGTGAACTTCTTTCTCAATATGATTTCCCAGGTGACGATACTCCAATCGTACGTGGTTCTGCATTACAAGCATTAAACGGCGTTGCAGAATGGGAAGAAAAAATCCTTGAGTTAGCAAACCACTTAGATACTTACATTCCAGAGCCAGAGCGTGCAATTGACCAACCGTTCCTTCTTCCAATCGAAGACGTGTTCTCAATTTCAGGTCGTGGTACAGTAGTAACAGGTCGTGTTGAGCGTGGTATCATCCGCACTGGTGATGAAGTTGAAATCGTAGGTATCAAACCAACAGCGAAAACAACTGTAACTGGTGTTGAAATGTTCCGTAAATTACTTGACGAAGGTCGTGCAGGTGAAAACATCGGTGCATTATTACGTGGTACCAAACGTGAAGAAATCGAACGTGGTCAAGTATTAGCGAAACCAGGTTCAATCACTCCACACACTGATTTCGAATCAGAAGTTTACGTATTATCAAAAGATGAAGGTGGTCGTCACACTCCATTCTTCAAAGGTTACCGTCCACAGTTCTATTTCCGTACAACTGACGTAACTGGTACAATCGAGTTACCTGAAGGCGTGGAAATGGTAATGCCTGGTGATAACATCAAGATGACAGTAAGCTTAATCCACCCAATCGCGATGGACCAAGGTTTACGTTTCGCAATCCGTGAAGGTGGCCGTACAGTAGGTGCAGGCGTTGTTGCGAAAATCATCAAATAATTGATGTATTAACTGTAACAAGTTTAGATTAAGAAGGCGTATCGAGAGATGCGCCTTTTTGTTTTTTATCAATGAATGTTGTTTTTATGATAGAAAGTGCGGTCAAAAATTGTGTTGTTTTGGTATGATACAGACTCATTTTTTATACAGGTGGTTTTATGCAACAACTTCCATTTAAAGCCGTTGTTTCTGATCTTGACGGTACATTACTCAATGCTAATCATGTAATTGGTGATTTTACAATTGAGATATTAAATAAATTAGAACAAAAAGGTGTTGATATTATTTTAGCGACAGGCCATAATCACACGGATGTTTCTTCTATTTTAGGTAAGATTGGCGCGGAGCATGCTGTAATGATCACTTCCAATGGCGCGAGAGTACGCGACCTAAAAGGTAATCTTATTTATAGCAATAGTCTTCCAGAAGAAATCGTGCTTGAGTTGTATAAAATCCCTTTTGATCGTACCAAGATTTGTATCAATACTTATCAAGATGATGGTTGGTTTATCAATATAGATGTGCCTGAATTAGCAAAATATCACAAGGATTCAGGTTTCATGTATGAGGTGGTTGATTTCACAAAACATCACGGAAGAGGAACTGAAAAAGTCTTTTTTATTGCTCGAGACCCGAAAGATCTTGTAGAACTGGAAGATTATCTTAGAACACATTTTGGTGATAAAACGACGATTGTTTATTCCGCTGTGACTTGCTTAGAGGTCATGAACAAAAATGTATCTAAAGGTGATGCACTAGCTCATCTATTAGAAAATAGAAATTATGGATTAAAAGATTGTATTGCTTTTGGTGATGGTCAAAATGATGTTGAAATGCTTTCTTTGGCTGGTAAAGGTTATGTGATGGCAAATGCTGATCCTCGTCTAAAAGAAGCTTGCCCTGAATTGGAAGAGATTGGGTTCAATAAAGACGAAGCGGTAGCCAAACATTTGGCGGAGCTCTTTGGTATCAAATAAATGTTTCAGTCAATTATTCTTGTGAGCACAGGTGCAGCCATCGGTGCATCCTTACGATGGGGATTGGGTCTTTGGTTGAATTCACTATTTAGCACACTTGCATTTGGCACACTTGTGGCGAACTTTATTGGCTGCTTTTTGATGGGGATTTTAGTGGCCGCCTTTTGGTTATTTCCTCAATTTAGCCCTGAATGGCGATTATTCTTAGTGACTGGATTTCTTGGTGCTCTCACCACCTTTTCTTCTTTTTCAGGCGAAGTGGTAGAACTCTTTTTTAAAGAAGAGTGGGTAAATGGATTATTCGTTTTAGTGAGTCATTTAGTTGGTTGTTTAATTTTTACAGTATTAGGGATTTATTTCTTTAGGCTCGTCAGTCTTCTATTCCATTTCCGATAAAATCGCTAAATTCTTCAGAATAAAATCCATGATAGAGCATATACTGCCAAATTTTTTGTTTGCTTTTGATTGGTTGAGGTTCTGCATAATTAGGAAACTTTTTGTGTAGAACCTTTTCAGCTATTTCAATCCAATTAATTTCACTTTCTGTGAGGACTTCATTGATTACGTCTGAAGATACCCCTTTCAGTTGACGTAATTCTTGTTTGATACGATTTGCACCATACCCACGTTGCGAACGTGCGTGTAAATAGTTTTCAGCAAATCGTTTATCATTTTGCCAGTTTTTTTTCTGACAGTAAGCAATCGTTTCATCAATCTCATCTTCTGTAAATGCTTTTTCCTGCATTTTATTGCGTAGTTCAAATTCGCTATATTCACGTCTAGCAAGTAAATTAACGACATAGCTCAAAGCAAGAGAAGACATAGAAATTCCTTTTAGGTGAAATACAGTTGAAATGAAAAGTGCGGTCAATTTTGACCGCACTTTTAGTGATTAGAAATCGCTTTCTGCGTCATCATTAGATTGTTCAATATCAGCCATTAATGCTTGTTCTGGGTTAGCGACTAACTCAGCACGAAGCTTCGCTTCAAGTTCATCTGATTTTGCAGGGTTTTCATGTAACCACTTCATTGCATTGGCTTTACCTTGGCCAATTTTTTCACCGTTATATGCATACCATGCACCGGATTTCTCAACCAGTTTGTGTTTAACGCCAAGTTCAATTAATTCGCCAGCTTTAGAGATCCCTTCTCCATAAAGAATTTGGAAATCCACTTGGCGGAAAGGTGCGGCTAATTTGTTTTTAACTACTTTAACACGAGTTTCGTTACCAATAACCTCATCTCCATCTTTAACTGAACCAGTACGACGGATATCTAAACGCACAGAAGAATAGAATTTTAGTGCGTTACCACCAGTTGTAGTTTCAGGGTTACCAAACATGACACCAATTTTCATACGAATTTGGTTAATGAAGATAACGAGACAGTTTGCATTTTTGATTTGACCAGTTAATTTACGTAGTGCTTGAGACATTAAACGCGCTTGTAAACCCATGTGTGAATCACCCATTTCACCTTCAATTTCAGCTTTCGGGGTAAGTGCAGCAACCGAGTCCACAATGACGACATCTACAGCACCAGAACGTACTAATGCATCACAAATTTCAAGCGCTTGCTCACCATTGTCAGGTTGTGAAACTAAAAGTTCTTTCACATCAACGCCAAGTTTTGCTGCATAAATAGGATCAAGTGCATGCTCCGCATCGATGAACGCACAGGTTTTACCTACTTTTTGTGCTTGAGCGATAACAGATAAAGTTAAGGTTGTTTTACCAGAAGATTCAGGTCCAAAAATTTCAACAATACGACCCATTGGTAAACCACCAATACCAAGCGCGACATCAAGACCTAAAGAACCCGTTGAAACAGATTCAACATCAAGGGCTTGAGTATCGCCCAATTTCATAATTGAGCCTTTACCAAATTGCTTTTCAATTTGACCAAGTGCTGCCGCGAGTGCTTTTTGCTTTTCTTCTTGAGTTGCCATATAAAACCTTCTTGAATAGAGTTATCTAAATTTGGCCAGATTATATCTGTATTGATGTACAGTATCAAGAGAAAATTTTTTCCTCGATGAAAAAATGTGAACTAGATTCCAAATTTTAGAAATAGTTTATTTAAAATCAACTTTTTAAGTATTTGTGTAGATCTTGTATTTGTGCTTTGAGAATTTGTTCACCCAGTTCATATACAGTTTTTATTTTGACTTCATCTCGCTCTAATCGACCTATATTGAGTGATACATTTGGACGAATTACAAAGATTTTATTTTGTTTTTCTAAACGAATGATTTTTTCTACTTGCTCATTGTAAGTGTGGTAGCGATTTTCTAAGGTTTTGACTAAGTGTGGATATTTACGATAAAAAAGCTTGAATAAAAAAGAAGAGGATTTTGTTTTACGGTAGTCGATAGGTTGAGTTAAAACCACGATGATTTTATCACAACCGAGCTCTTGTGCTTTTTCAAATGGAATACTATCGGCAATTCCGCCATCTAGATATTTTTGTCTATTAATTTCCACAAATTGTGAGACGAAAGGCATCGCTGAGGTTGCTCTGAAGTATTCCATTTCTTCGAAAACATTTTTGATTTTGAAATACTCCGCTTTACCGCTCGCGATGTTTGTGGCGGTTAAATAAAAATCGAGGTGAGATTTCTCGAATTCGTCTTGATCAAAGGGATCAAGATTAAAAGGGAGATCATAGAAAGCGAAATCTTTATTGACAATATTGCCTGTTGTAAAAAGGCTATAAAATCCCATGTAACGCTTATCTTTAAGATATTTCAGGTTATATCTCAACGCTCTTCCTTTTTGATTGGATGCATAATTTATGCCAAATAATGCACCTGCAGAAACGCCAATAATTTTATCTATTTGAATGTTTTGTTCCATGAGTGCATCAAGAACGCCTGCTGTAAACATTCCTCTCATGCCGCCGCCTTCAAGAACGAGTCCTACTGTCATTTTTACTCCTGAATTCTAAAAATTTTAATAGTTAAATATTAAACTATAAGCTTGTTTTTTCTTATCTAGTTGTTTATCAATAAATAAATTTTGCATTTGCGATCTTTCTCACAAATTTGAAATTTTATATTCGTCACCTTTAACTGGTTATGATATAACCATTTTTGAGAAGTGCTTCTTGGTATAGTCGTATGTGATTAACCTTAAGTGAGGAGGAGTTTTAAAATGAAAACTCTCATAATCCCAAATGATCATATCAGTAAAGTATGTGATTTGTTAAATCAACTTATCGGAGATGTAACAAGTAAAAATCTATTTACGGGATATGGCTTGTTTCATAAAGAAAAAGATATGTTTGCTGTTTGGGCTAACAATAAGGTTTACTTGCGCGCTAAGGATGAGCTTTCGATAAAACTAAAAGGACTTGGATGTAAACCCTTTACAACAAATGAACTCAATAAGCGCTTTGTATTATCTGATTATTATGCTTTAACTGAAAGTATCTTGAAAGATAATGTCTTAATGAGAACCTTGATCATTCTTTCAATTACTCAAATAAGGAAGGAAAAACTCGATTCTGCACTCTCTAAGATTGGACGGATTCGTGATTTACCGAATTTATCGGTTAAGTATGAACGAGCATTAAAGAAAGTTGGTATTGATAATGTCGATATTTTACGACAAATAGGTGCTGAAAATGCAATTGTTCGTTTGAAGAAAGCGGACATTGGTGCAACAGAAGCTTTTTATTGGCGACTTCGTGGTGCTTTAGAAAATCGTAATTGCGAGTTTTATACTGAAAAAGAGAAGGAAAGAGGCCTGAATAAACTTAATGAAATGCTTTCTGCAAATGGGTTTAGACGTTGTAAGCGGACCTTAAAAAAGGTTGAATAGCATTACTTCGAGGTGTTAGCGTTTAAAAAATCATCTATCGATGAAATTTTTTAAAAAAGTGCTTGCGTGGATTTCAAAAATCCCTATAATGCACCCCACACAACGACGCGCTGTTGTGAAGCTTTATAAAAACCAGTGCGTCGTTGTTTTTTGCTCTTTAACAATGTATCAGACAATCTGTGTGGGCACTTGTTGATTGACTTGTTTTAAAAATATTTTTTAATTTTGAAGTCTTAATAGGTGCTAACTAGAAATTCATAATACT
>JAGZOA010000046.1:0-6139 GCA_018363335.1 Parahaemophilus parainfluenzae
ATGACATATCCGCTACGAGAACAGCATTGCCCACATTTGGTACATCAAAAATTTCCACACCGCTAATCGTTTCATTTGGGCAGTAGTGAACGTAATCGTATTGTTCAGCGATTTCACTGAAATCAAGATTGGTGATGTGTGTGTGCTCACCATTTTCCACAATGGTAATTTCATCAATTTCAGCAAAGTTACGCGCTTCTTTCGCTGCAGTTGCAGACCAGTGGCCGCTATTTAAGTAAAGTGCTTTGCCTTTCTCACCAATTAGGTTCATTGGTAATGCCGCAAATTGACCACGAGCCCCACCTTGTAGGAATAACACACGATAGTTATCTGGAATGTGATACACCTCACGTAGATCTTTTTCTGCTTGAGCAATCAATTCCATAAAATATTTGCCACGGTGACTGACTTCCATTACCGATACACCTTGACCAAGCCAGTTGGTTAACTCAGCTTGTGCTTTTTGTAGGACCTCAGGAAAAATCATGGCCGGACCCGCGCTAAAATTAAAGACTTTTGACATTGTGTTTCCTTATTTTATTTTGAATGGATTCTTCATTTTTACCACTACCGAATAGGATAATCAACTAAATCAAACAGTTTTTTGATCTAATCTATCAATTTAAATTTAAGCTTTTGACGGGGACGAAAAAAAAGGCTACAGTACTCGAAGTTTGTTTTTAACTTTGAGAGAGTAGATCATGGGAAATGTAAGTAAATCCTTCCAAGAAGTATTAGAGTATGTGCGTTTGTATCGTTTAAAAAATAAACTTAAACGCGACATTGAAGACAACAACCGCAAAATTCGTGATAACCAAAAACGTGTCTTATTGTTAGATAACTTAAATCAATATATTCGTGATGATATGAGCATTGAAGATGTTCGTGCGATTATCGAAAATATGCGTGATGACTATGAAGGTCGTGTGGATGAGTACAACATTCGTAATGCGGAACTTTCAACTTTACGCCGTGAAACGAGCAATAAGATGAAAGAACAGAAAAAAGCGCACGCGAAATTAGTGAAAGATTCATCAAATAAAATTACATTATAAACCCTCAAAATAAATGACCGCACTTCGATAAAGTGCGGTCATTTTTTATGGTATTTTTAGAATGAGCTATAAATGATTAAACATCATAGGTGCCCATTATCACAGCTTGATCCAAAATATGCCCTTGCATCGTAAAATGCAGATCATTAAAACGGAATCCCGGTTTGAGGTTTAGTTTGGTATCGAGTGCATACACAATAAGTTCATAGCGGTGTAAACAATTTGGCGGAGCCATACCGCCATAGAATGAGGCTTCTTCAATATCAAATTGACCTAATTTACTTGCCCAAGTGTTTGCACCTTGTACATAATCTGTTGCGGTTTGGCTTTCATTTTCTTGGATAACCGTACGTTCAAGATCCGCAATAAGCCAATGAATCCACACAAAGCCACTCGCCGTAATTGCGTCTTTATCTTCTAAGACAACTGCAAAGGATTTAGTGCCTTGAGGGGCATCGTGAATTTCAAACGGAATAGAGTAGGTCGGCATACCATTTGGGCTAAATTGTGTGCCGCGTTTACCATATTTGTCTTCAAAGGCACCATTTTGAATAGCTGAACTGGTTACAAACATTGTTTTCTCCTTAATTTCTCACGGAATACACTTTAAATTTGGTGGTTTGAGCAAGGACTTCAAACTTACCGAAATGTTGCGCTAATAAATCGGGATAGGGGAGAAATGCATTAGCAACGATACGCAGTTCTCCGCCTGCCGTTAAATGCCATTTTGCTTGTTGAATAAGTTCTTTCACTGCACGATAAGCCGTGTCGACTCCATCGTGGAAAGGCGGGTTTGAAATAATCAGATCAAATTTTCCCTCAATATGGGAAAACACATCGCTTGCGATAACCTGACCTTCAAGCTGATTTTCAGCAAGTGTTTGACAGGCAGATTGAATTGCCATCGCGTGAATATCGGTCATTGTGACATCCGCTTTAGGATGATGTTTTTTGATCATTGAACCAATGACACCCGCCCCACAACCAACGTCTAACACTTTGCCTTGAATTGGTGACGTTAAGGTAGAAAGTAGAAGTGATGTTCCATTATCAAGTTCATTGGCACTGAATACACCCGGCAAGCTGTAAATACGGAGATCGCCTAATACATTATTTTGGTAGCATTTCCAATAAGATTGAAGATCAAAGTGCGGTTGTTTTTGTAAGGAAAAATGGTATAAACCGCAACGACGCGCAGAGTCAATTTTGCCAATTTCACCATAAGGTTCAAGCAGTTTTTCAGCTGAACGGACACCGCAACGATTTTCACCGATAATCAACACTTCTTGACCCATTTTACTTTTGGCGAGTAGTTGCATCAGCTGAAAATTCACTTCTTGTTTATTTTTCGTCCAATAATAAATAATCAAATCGGCTTGCGGCTGAAATTCAACCTCAAAATTGACCGCACTTTGGGTTTTGGCATAATCAAAATACCAACTCCAAACCTGCACAGATTGGCAATGTTTTTGCAATATTTGAGGGAAATCATCATTAATGCCGCCGGCAAGAAGAATTGATTTACCGCTAAAAAGGGGAAGATGGCGTTGTAAAACTTCGCTTTCGAGAGAAATCACGCTTTAAATCCTGTGGTTTATTGGTTAAAATTACGTGTTATTCTAACAAAAGAAAACGATTTAAACGTATTTATTAAGGAATTATTTATGAAAAAAATCATCACCGCAGTCGCAATGGCAAGTTTATTGTCTGGCTGTCAATTAATCGAACAACTTCAAGGTAGCAAACAAAAAACTTCAACCTTACCAACAACAAGCTCAAAAGTTGAATTACCTGCTGCACAAGCGCAAAGCTTAGATGCGCAGTTTGAGCGCATCAAAAATGGTAATCAAGAAGTCACATTCAATGGCGAAAAATTCTATAAACAAACTAAAGCCTTTGATAAATCAGAAGATCCGCGTTTCTTAAGTGGTGCAGCAAGCGTAGATCGTAGTAATCGTAAATTCATTATGAGCGAAACCTATTATTTAAAAGATGTTTCTCACGTTCCTGAATTAACAACAAAATATCTTGATGCAAACAAAAAAGTATGTGAGTTAAAAACGATTGGTAACGCTTCAGATGTTTACTATGCTTGTGATGGTAAAGATTTCCAACGCTTTATCGCCGTGGTTTATCAAGCGAAAAACATTCTTTCTTTCCGTAGCTTAAAAGCATATCAAGAAAAACCAACAGATGCGCAAGAAAAAGCGATTGTTAAAGGTTTAAGAGATTATCCGTTAGATACTATTGCTCGTTAATCTATGGATAGACGCAATCTTCTTTTAAATGAAATGGGAATAACCCGTTGGCAGCTCTATCGCCCAGAAGTATTGCAAGGGGCGGTAGGTGTGAGTGTTTCAGAACAAGTGAAATTTATTGTGGTGACTAATGATAATCTCTTGAGTTCACCGCTTTTTGCAGATATTCGACTTACGCTAGAGCTCAAAAAAGAAGATTGCCTTTGCTTGAATTTTGATCAAATTCAACATATCACGTTACAACATTCTGTCTGGTATTGGTTATTGGCTGAAAATGCTGATGAAATCGACCGCATTTTGCCTTATTGCCTAAATGCAGAGCGAGTTTATCGCTCTGTTGATTGGCAACAATTCCAGCAAGATAGCCAAGCTAAGCGTGAGCTTTGGCAACAAATCCAACAAATTTAATCATGATGCCTTCTCTTTTTCCTATTGAAGAATGCGATATGGATCGCCTATATGAAATTGAACAAGCAGCACATCTTGTGCCTTGGTCATTGGGAACATTGAAAAATAATGTCGGCGAGCGTTATCTCAATTTGAAATTAGTGGAAAAGGAGCAAGTGCAGGGGTTTGCTATTTGCCAAATGGTATTAGATGAAGCGACATTATTTAATATTGCGATTGATCCAGCTCAACAAGGAAAGGGATTCGGTTCGTTTTTATTGCAAGGTTTAATGGATAAGCTTAAAGAGAAAGGTATTCAAACGCTTTGGCTTGAAGTGCGTGAATCGAATCCTGCTCGATTCCTTTATGAAAAGTTGGGATTTAATGAGGTTGATATTCGTAAGAATTATTATCCCAAACCAGATGGTGGACGAGAAAATGCTGTCGTGATGGCATGTTATCTCTAGAATGAAAAAGTGCGGTCAATTTTGACCGCACTTTGTTTATCTGAAAAATAAGACATTACACTTCTTCTGCTGGGAAGACAAATGGATTTAATCCACTGCGTGCGAAGCCTTTTTCTTCCATTTCAATATCTAAGAAAATTGATGCTAAATCATCGGCTACCGCTTCAACATTCGGATCTTTTTCTTGGAACATGATTTTTAAATAGCTTTGGCAATCGCCACAGGTTTCAGCACGAACAAGAGCAAGCTCTTCATTTAATGACCACATTTCAAGATTTTTGTGTTCATTGCAGTTTGTGCATTGTGCGCGCACTAAATTCCATTCACTTTCACAGAGATTGCAGTGCAAATAGCGTAAACCTTGTGAAGTACCTATATGGACAACACTTGACACGGGTGCAGAACCACAAACAGGGCAGTAATGTAGATTGTCAGTTCCTTCTTGGCGACTGTTATGAGGAATTTGTTGAGCCAGTTGTAACCAATAAAGAGAAAGTGCAGCCCAAATAAAGACAGCTTTATCTGTGCTCACTAAATTAAATTCTTGGCTTAAAAGATGGCTAGCCATTTCTTCAAGCTCTTTATCAGAGGCCTTTTCAAGATTCTCAATCGTAGCAAGAACCTGTTCATTCGCTTTTGGTTTAATGCTATGTAAAATTTCTTTGAGATATTCAATCCAAATGCTTGAGCGTTTAAATGTTTTAGTATTTAACGGTTCAAGTTCATCTAAATTATCGAAATGCTGTTTTTCTAATGGATTTTTTTCAAATACGCTTAATTGGCTTTCCACAACATCTGCAGCAAAGAGTAAATAATCAGCCAATGGATGATCTTTCGCTAATTCTCTTAAACGTTTTGCACGACGTTGATAAAGATTTTTAGGGTTAGCAAACAAAACAGGCGGAATATCGTATGAATTCGTTTTTTGTTTGATTTCGTCTGCAGATAAGATTTTGATACTCATAATTGTCTCTTAAGTATTTATAAGAAAAAGTGCGGTCAATTTTAACCGCACTTTTTGATTTTAGCCATTGATACCTTTG
Organism: Parahaemophilus parainfluenzae; assembly: GCA_018363335.1. Taxonomy (GTDB): domain Bacteria; phylum Pseudomonadota; class Gammaproteobacteria; order Enterobacterales; family Pasteurellaceae; genus Haemophilus_D; species Haemophilus_D parainfluenzae_Y. Next base: position 5,211 of record JAGZOA010000046.1, read on the forward strand.
AACAATGCTTTGGTTTTTACTTTTTTACCTTCAGCTTCGTTTTTAAGGTCTTCTTCTAGCTTAGGAAGTACTTCTTCGTTATACCATTTCGGGTGGTGTTTTTTCGCCCAGCGAACGGTTACCCAGCCTTCCACGATACCACGAATGGAGCCTTTTACCCAGAATGCCATGTACATGTGTACCAAGATACCAGTGAACAACATGAATGCACTTAAAGAGTGAAGTAAAATCGCAAAACGTAACACCGGAATAGAGAAGTAGTGCGAGAAAAATTGACGCCACATAATGATGCCGGTTACAAGCAAGGTAACCATCGCCAAGTTCAATGTCCAGAATAACATTTTTTGACCAAGGTTATACTTACCGTTATAAGCAACAGCGTGTTCATTTCCTTTTAATACTTCAAGCATGCCTTTTAACCAGCGGATATCATTTTTCTCTGGAATGTTGTGATCCCAGTAAAGATAGCCAAGGAAAATAAAGGCAACAAACATAATGATACCTGTGAACGGGTGAATTGCTCGCGCCAGTTGCGGAGTACCTAAAATCTCAGTTAACCACGCAAAATCTGGGAAGAAGAATGCTACACCAGTGAACATCGTCATAAAGAAGCAGATTACGAGTAGCCAGTGGCTAAAACGAGCAGGCGTTCTATGACGAATGATTCGAGTATCATTGCTAATCTCAATCTTACTCATCTTTGCCCCCTTTTCTATCTTCTTCTTCAAATTTTTCGTGATGATCTTCTACATCTTCTTCCACGTTTGGACCTACAGCTAAGTAGTGACCAATTTCAGCAAGTGCTAAACCACCCATTGCCACAGCGGCTACCGGTTTCAAGATATCTTTCCACACAGTGACGGTGAGGTCAATTTGTGGATCTTTAGGAAGACCGGAATAAAGCTCTGGTTTATCAGCATGATGTAATA
>JAGZOA010000047.1:0-5748 GCA_018363335.1 Parahaemophilus parainfluenzae
CCACACGATAAATCGTCGACATCACTTATTGTGCATCAATTAAGCCATCATATTTCTTTGGCGGGTCTAGACAAATATCGCAGTTTTGGCAAGGTGTTTGACGATGTTCGCCAAAATAATTGAGTAATACCAAGCGGCGACAAGTTTGACTTTCTGCAAATTCACCAATGGCTTCCAATTTATGTTGCTCAATTTGACGTTGTGGCGTCTCTGGTTTCTCTAGCAGAATTTTCTGTAACCAAGCATAATCAGCCGGCTCGTAGAAAAGCACCGCTTCCGCAGGTAAATCATCTCGTCCCGCACGACCGGTTTCTTGATAATATGATTCAATACTTCTCGGCAAATCAAAATGGGCGACAAAACGCACATTGGATTTATTAATACCCATGCCAAACGCAATCGTCGCAACCACAACTTGAACATTATCTCGTTGAAAATCTTGCTGGACGCGTTCACGCAGTGCAGTTTCCATTCCCGCATGATATGCCGCAGCCGAAACGCCTTTATTTCGCAAAGTTTCAGCTATACGTTCTACTTTCGAACGACTATTACAATACACAATGCCACTTTTCCCTTTCTGAGCTAAGACAAAACGCGTAAGCTGCTCCATTGGCTTAAATTTTTCTTCTAACGTATAACGAATATTTGGGCGGTCAAAACTGCCAATGTATTTGTGAGGATGGTCTAATTTAAGATGAGTGAGAATATCCTGTCTTGTCGCGTAATCCGCTGTAGCCGTTAATGCCATAATCGGCGCATTTGGAAACGCCGCTTTTAACCCGCCAAGTTGGGTATATTCAGGGCGGAAATCATGTCCCCATTGTGAAATACAATGGGCTTCATCAATGGCGATAAAGGAGATTTGAGCATAAGAAATCAACTGAAAAAAGCTATTTGTCATTACTTTTTCAGGTGATACGTACAATAATTTTAATTGGCCTGAAATCAGCTTATTTTCAACTTGATGTTGTTGTTCTGGCGTCTGACTAGAGTTTAGAAAATCGGCTTCAATACCGTTTGCTTGGAGTTGATCCACCTGATCTTTCATTAAAGAAATCAAAGGCGAAATCACTAATGTGAGACCAGGAAAACAAAGTGCTGGAATTTGATAACACAAGGATTTGCCATTTCCTGTGGCCATCACCACTAAGGCATCCTGACCGCTTAACGCAGAGTGAATCACTTCTTCCTGCCCTTTGCGGAAAGATTGGTAACCAAAAACAGACCGCAACGTATGAAGTGCGGTCGTTTTTAAGTCTGTTTTTTGCGGGGCATGTTCCGCGAGCTCGGCCATTAGAATGTTACCGTTTCTCCGTGAGCAGCAACCGCCTCGGTTAAAGAATCCCAAAAACGTTTACCATCATTTGCCACCCAATCATTATTTTTATAAGCAAAATGGAATCCACCCAAACGGCTCGCAAGCCAAAGTTCAAGAAGTGGTTCTTGCTTATTAATGACGATTTGTGAACGATCATCAAATGTAATGGTAAATACCGAACCTTGTGTTTCGCAATCCACATCACAATCTTGATTCTCTAACGCTTCTTCAATTTTTTGCCAAACCTGTTCAATATTTTGGTGAAATTCTGCAACATTCATAAAATTTTCCGATTAAATCTGATAGAATGCCGTGAATTATAAAGCCTTTCGCCTCGTTGGCAAAGGCAGATTTTACTTATTAGAGAGATTGAAAAATGAAAAAATTACTTTCTATTTTATTACTCAGTACATTCTGTACTTTAGCGACAGGTTGTGGTGTAAAAGGGCCATTATATTTTCCTGAAAAAGAACAGCCTCAAAACACACAAAAAACACAATAAAAACTGACCGCACTCAAAGGATTCGTCATGGATTTTTTCCAATATAAAAACGAGCAACTTTATGTTGAAGATTTGCCCGTCAAACAACTCGCTGAAGAATTCGGCACACCACTTTATATTTATTCTCGTGCCACACTTGAACGCCATTGGCATGCCTTTGATTCCGCTTTAGGAAAGCATCCACACTTAATTTGTTATGCCGTTAAAGCCAATTCTAATATTGGAATATTGAATGTCATGGCAAAATTAGGCTCTGGTTTTGATATCGTTTCGCAAGGCGAATTAGAACGCGTATTAGCAGCAGACGGAGAAGCATCAAAAGTTGTCTTTTCTGGCGTGGCAAAATCTCGCGCAGAAATTATGCGAGCATTAGAAGTAGGTATTCGTTGTTTTAATGTGGAATCTGTTGCGGAATTACATCACATCAACCAAATTGCGGGTGAAATGGGAAAAATTGCGCCTATTTCTTTACGTGTAAACCCCGATGTCGATGCGCATACTCATCCTTACATTTCTACGGGGTTAAAGGAAAATAAATTTGGTGTGAGTGTAGATGAAGCACGTGAGGTATATAAATTAGCAGCAACCTTACCTCATGTGAAAATTACGGGTATGGATTGCCATATTGGCTCTCAGCTGACTGAATTACAACCCTTCTTAGATGCAACGGATCGCCTCATTCGTTTAATGGAACAATTAAAAGAAGATGGCATCACGTTAAAACACTTAGATCTCGGTGGCGGTTTAGGCGTAACTTATACTGATGAAACACCACCTCATCCAAGTGATTATGCTGCTGCGTTACTGAATAAATTAAAAAATTATAAAGATCTCGAAATTATTTTAGAACCAGGTCGAGCGATCGCGGCGAATGCAGGGATTTTAGTGGCGAAAGTTCAATACTTAAAAAGTAATGAAAGCCGTAACTTCGCGATTACCGATACTGGCATGAACGATATGATTCGCCCTGCACTCTATGAGGCTTATATGAATATAATTGAAATTGACCGCACTTTAGAGCGTGAAAAAGCCATTTATGATGTTGTTGGCCCAGTATGTGAAACCTCTGATTTCTTAGGTAAACAGCGCGAGCTCGCCATTGCTGAAGGGGATTATATTGCTCAACGCTCTGCCGGCGCCTATGGTGCAAGTATGTCTTCAAACTATAATTCTCGTCCACGTACAGCAGAAGTGTTAGTAGATGGGGACAAGGCTCATTTAATTCGCCGCAGAGAAAATCTTAGTGAGTTATGGGTACTAGAAAGCATCGCGAAATAAATAAAAACGGTCAAGACTTATATCTTGACCGTTTTTTATATAACTAAATAATTCGAGAGAATTGTTGTCGTTTTGCTGCAGCTCTTGAATAGGTATCAAAGCATAAGCAAATATTACGAATTAATAATCGACCTTTAGGCGAAACTTGTAAGCCTGTTTCCGTTTCAGAAATTAATCCATCTTCAAGTAATGGTTGTAATAACTGTAAATCTTCGGCAAAGTGCTTTTTGAAATCAATATTATATTGTTTTTCAATTGGTGCAAAATCAAGCTTAAAGTTACAAATCAATTGCTTAATCACATCACGGCGTAAGCAATCCTCTTCTGTCATCGCTAAACCTTTATGTAATGCGATTCCTGAATGTTCCACATCATGATAATAATATTTTAATTCTTTTTGGTTTTGAGCATATGTATCACCTAATAAACTAATGGCTGATACACCTAAACCGAGCAAATCACATTCTTCCTGAGTAGTATAGCCTTGGAAATTTCGGTGTAAGACACCTTTCTCTTGAGCAATCGCTAATTCATCATCGGGTTTAGCAAAGTGATCCATACCGATAAACTTATAACCCGCATTACCTAAGGTTTCGATCGTTTTCTGTAAGATTTCTAACTTAGTTTCCGGTGGCGGTAATTGATCTTCTTTAATTTTTGCCTGCCCCGCAAATCGACTTGGTAAATGAGCATAGTTAAAGATACTTAAACGATCTGGATTTAATTCAATCACTTTATGTAATGTGAACATAAAACTTTCCACATTTTGAAGTGGCAATCCATAAATTAAATCAAGGTTCGTCGATTGGAAACCTAACTCACGAGCACGAACAAGTAATGCATTCACAAATTCTTCATCTTGTTCACGGTTTACCGCTTTTTGAACAGCCTTATTAAAATCTTGTACGCCCATACTGATTCGGTTAAAACCAATATTGCGTAAATGATCAAGCATATCGAGTTCAATCTCGCGTGGGTCCATCTCAATGCTGACTTCTGCATTATCCGCAATCGTAAAATGATCTTTAAGCATCTTCATCAAACGAGCAGACTGCTCTTCTGTCAAATAAGTCGGTGTACCGCCGCCCCAATGCACTTGAGTCGCAACACGATTTTTGAATAATTCTGAACGCGCTTTGATTTCTTTTTCAAGGTAATCAAGATAAATATCCGCCTTATGTTGATGACGAGTAATCACCTTATTACAGCCACAGAAGTAGCAAAGTTTGTGACAAAACGGAATGTGTACGTAAAGGGAAAGTGGTCTTTCCGGATAACGATTAGCTGCTGCAATAAAATCTTCGTTTGTGTAACTTTCATTAAATTCTAATGCAGTTGGATAAGATGTATAACGAGGTCCTGATTGGTTATATTTTTGAATTAACGCAAGATCCCAAATAATTTCAGACATTAAGCTTCCCCAAATTTCTCTACGTCATTTAAAAACTGACGTAACTCCAACATAATTTCTTTTTCAAATTTTGCTTCTGCACTTTCTCGCTCAAGATCGAGTTTCATTCTTTCTTTTTTTAATAAGGCTTTTCTAGCTTCATGCGTAGGCATTTCTTTCACAATGTTATAAAGTGCATACATCGCTTGATATGGCTGCAAAGATTGTCCAAAAGGGAGTAAAAGCATTGATAAACGAATCACCCCTTCTGAATGGTTGCAATCTCCATTTTGCATCGCTTTAGCGATAATTACCATACTCTCTTTTAGGCGTTTTGTACGCGCTATTTTAGCCTGTTTGATGAGAGTGTTTTGCTCGCGTAACTTCCTCAGTAATTTGAAAGCATAGAATGATACGCCAGCAATAATTCCCAAAGCAATAATACTTAAAATAATCGGCCACATGACAATTATCTAAATTGGTTTATATCAATTTTCTCAAAAGTTCGATAGAGGTCATCCTCTGTCTCTTCTTCATCTTGAATACCTAATTCTTCCATTAACTGAGCAATACGATCTAAACATTCATCCACAAATTGTTGATCAGCTTTACTAATCGTTTTGCCTTCATCTAAGGCATCCAACAATTCATTTAGAATTTCATTATTTTCTAATCGCTCTAACTCAATTTCAGGTAAAAGTTTTTTCGGTTCTTTTACCGCTGGAATTGTCATTCCTTTCTCAGGCTTATTCACAAATTCAACAATCAGTGGGACCTTTTTACGGCTACCAATACGCGGATCTTTTTGTTCAACAACTTGGTTATTTTTATTTTGCTCTGCGTTACTATGACGAGAACCAGATGCTAAACCTTTATGTTTACGTTTTTTCTTATCTTCTCTTGCCTTAGCGTCTAATTCATAACGTGTTAATTTCTTACCTGATAGCTTCGGTGCTTCAGGTTTCTTATCCGATTTACGAATTGGCATAATATCGCTAATTTTACGAGTTTTCTTTTTACGAGCCATTTGTGTTATTTATCCTATAAAAAATTTTGGTGATTGTACCATTCCACCTCTATTTTCTCATTAAAAGATTTAAACATCTTTAATAAAACTATTTTGATTTTGACCGCACTTTTACTTTATTAAAATCAAATCTAAAAACAAAAAACCCCAAGCCATTCAGCTCGGGGTTCTACATTCAGTACCTGGCGGTGTCCTACTCTCACATGGGGAAGCCCCACACTACCATCGGCGCA
>JAGZOA010000011.1:0-59085 GCA_018363335.1 Parahaemophilus parainfluenzae
GGTCCCACCTGACCCCATACCGAACTCAGAAGTGAAACGCCGATGCGCCGATGGTAGTGTGGGGCTTCCCCATGTGAGAGTAGGACACCGCCAGGTACTTTTTATTTTGTTAGTTTATTTTTAGAGTAAATTAACAAAATAAAAATTTTGGCAGCAACAGTGCAATGGTCCCACCTGAATCCATATCGAACTCAGAAGTGAAACATTGTTACGCCGATGGTAGTGTGGGGCTTCCCCATGTGAGAGTAGGTCACTGCCAATTATACCTCATTTAGCGGAGTGGTAGTTCAGCTGGTTAGAATACCTGCCTGTCACGCAGGGGGTCGCGGGTTCGAGTCCCGTCCATTCCGCCAATTCTTAATACCAATAGGGGCGTAGTTCAATTGGTAGAGCACCGGTCTCCAAAACCGGGTGTTGGGAGTTCGAGCCTCTCCGCCCCTGCCATTATTTCATATCAAATTATCTTTAATTTTTTAAGAATATTGTCTATTTTACTATTCGTTTTATACTAATCGTACTTTTAGTATTTCAGAGATATTCTTATGCATTACTCCATTCAAGATTTTATTCAATTAATTGCACAATTACGTAACCCTAACGGCGGTTGTCCTTGGGATCTTAAACAAAATTATGAATCAATGATTCCTTGTTTAACCGAAGAAACTTATGAAGTCATTGATGCCATCCAAAAGAAAGATATTGTTAATTTAAGAGAAGAGCTTGGCGATCTTTTATTACAGGTTGTATTTTTTAGTCAGCTTGCTTCTGACGATGGTTATTTCACATTTGATGATGTTCTTAATGATATTTCTAAAAAGATTGTTCGTCGTCATCCTCATGTATTTGGTGATGCAACAGCTGGAAATGAAGAAGAAGCATTAGCTCGTTGGAATAGTATCAAAGCACAAGAGAAATCAGTTCAAGAAAAACGTTCTATTTTAGATGATATTCCGAATGCTTTTCCTGCATTGTTAAGAGCACAAAAAATGCAAAAACAGTGTTCAAAGATTGGATTTGATTGGGATGATGTTGAACATGTATTAGCAAAAGTTGAAGAAGAATTGCAAGAAGTTCGGGATGAAATCAATCAAACTCCTCGCAATCAAGAAAAAATAGAAGAGGAAATCGGGGATTTATTTTTCGCAACGGTTAATTTATCTCGTCATCTCAAATGCAATGCAGAAGAGGCTTTGCGTAAGGCGAATAATAAATTTGAACAACGTTTTCGTAAAGTAGAAGAAAAAGCATTGGAACGAGGTTCATCAGTTAAAGATCTTTCTTTAATCGAAATGGATATTCTGTGGGATGAAGTGAAAAGAGAAGAAAGATAATTCAAATGGCAGAGCGCATTTTCTCTGCCATTTTTTTATTTTATAGCATGGATAAGTAACATATAGGCACTGATCACCAATAAAATAATGCCTAATAGTTTTTTGACTAATTGCGGTGATAATTTACCTCGAATTTTCATCGATAAAAATCCGGTCACAAAAGCACTGAGTACGACAATAATCACGATCGAAAAATTCACGTAACCGATTTGCCAACCAAAGTGATGCGGTGAGCTTTTTGAAAGATAGCCATAAAGACTGCCTAACCCACCAATAAACATCATCGCATTGGTATAAGGGGCAATTTGATGGGCTTTAACGGATTTTAGCTGACCAATTAAAGGCGCCATGATAGAGCCTCCTCCAATACCCGTCATACCCGCAATAAATCCCCCAAAAGTCGAAAGACCCATTCCTTTTATGGTTTCATCAGCTGTTGTTTGCTGATTTATTGCATTTTCTTTACTAAAAATAGTACGAATCGCTAATAGCGAAAGGGTGATAACAAACACGCTGATAATGGCAATATCTGGCACGTAAAAACTTAATTCAAATCCTAGCTGCACACCAATAATCATGCCAACAGACCAAATGAGCATCGCTTTGTAATTAATTGATACTTTTTGTTTGTAGAAATAAATCAAGTTAATAAAGGATGATCCCATGACAATCGTCAACGATGTTGCAGCAATCATTTGTAAAGGAAATTGTGGGAATAAAGTGTAGAGAATAGGCACCATCAATACACCGCCACCAATACCAAAAATGGCCGACATGATATTCGTCATGACACCACATAAAATCAAAATAAGAATTAACTCTAAGCTCATTTCAAACTCCTTTTGTGTGGGAGTACGGCGTTATTATTCTTATAGAGCGATAAATAATTTATGATCTTGCTCATAATTGTCGATAAAAACCGACTTTATTTCGATTTTGTGATCCTTCTCACACAATCACTATGACAATTATCATATGCTCTTTACAAACTGAGCAGTAGTCTATAAATGGAATTTAATATTGGCTTCTACAAGGAGGAGCGTATGCTATTAACGGTTTCGAGTTTCCTCATCGTAACGGCTTTAGTGGCCTATATTTCATGGCTACGTACTAAAAACGATGATTTAACCACCTCGAAAGGTTATTTCTTAGCGGGACGAGGATTAAGCGGTATTGTGATTGGTTGCTCAATGGTGTTGACCTCTCTTTCAACAGAGCAATTGATTGGCGTGAATGCTAATTCTTATCAAAACAACTTTTCTATTATTGCGTGGACAGTGCCAACTGTGATTCCGCTTTGTTTCTTGGCAATTTATATGTTGCCGAAATATTTGCGTAACGGTTATACCACCATTCCTGAGTTCTTTGAGAATCGCTTTGACCGTCAAACACGTTTGATTATGTCTGGATTATTCTTAGTCTTCTATCTTTTAATCGTGATTCCGACCGCACTTTATACTGGGGCGATCGCCTTTAATAAAATCTTTAATCTAGAAACTATCTTCGGATTAAGCTATGCACAAGCAATTGTTTATACCGTCATTGCTATAGGTGTAGTGGGTGCGATTTATGCGATTTTTGGCGGGTTAAAAGCGGTAGCGGTTTCCGATACCATCAATGCCGTGATCTTAGTGATTGGTGCTTTGCTTGTACCTGTATTTGCGTTACTTTATTTAGGTAATGGCAGTATTTCAGAAGGGTTGAATATCATCACTACCACCCACGTTGAAAAATGGAACGCTATTGGTAGTTCAACCGACTCTACCCCTTGGCCAACAATTTTTACCGGTATTATGGTTGTTCACTTCTTCTACTGGACAACGAACCAGGCTATCGTACAACGTTGTTTAGGAGCGAAGGATTTAGCATCGGGTCAAAAAGGGATTTTAATTGCAGCGCTTTTCTTACTCACATTACCGATTATTCTTAATTTACCGGGTTTATTGAGTTTCCATATTCTAGGCGAAGGCTTAAATCCAATTGATACCTCTTATCCATTGTTGGTTAATAAAGTGATGCCGACTGCATTACAAGGCTTCTTTATTGCTGCACTTTTCGGCGCAATTTTAAGTACCTTTAACTCATTCTTAAACTCTGCAGCGACGATTTATTGTAAAGACTTACTACCATCTATCAGTAAAAAACAACGTACCGATCAAGAATTGATCGTCTATGCGAAAAAAGTCTCTACCATTATGGCGATTGTGACCATGATTATTGGCCCACTTTTGATGTTCGGTACAGATGGTATTTTCTTAATCACTAAACGCTTTGCTGGTTTTGTGAATATTCCAATCGTGGCGTTATTTGCTGTGGGTTTATTTAATAAAACAGTTTCTGGCTTGGCTGCACGTATAGCCTTACTTGTACACGTGGTACTTTATTTCAGTATTGTTTGGGTGTTCAAGGTGAAAATCAATTTCGTGTATGTCATGGGCGGATTATTCGTATTTGATGTTGTTTTCATGTTGATTCTAGGTCAATTCTTAAAACGTGAGCCTTATGTGGAAAATACCATCAATAAAGGCGATGTAGACTTAACCAATTGGAAATACATTAAAGTAACATCTGTTTCATTAATTCTTGGTTTAATTGCGCTTTATGCACTCTTATCACCAATTGGTATTGCTTCACCAGATGGCAATCCAATGTTAGTGTTGGAAGTGTATGCGGTATTACAACTCATCGTGTTGATTGTCTTTAGACCAAAAAATGAAAAAACAGAACATCAATTACATCTTTCTAACCAACATTAAGCAGTCGGGCGTACATCACGTACGCCCTTAAAATAGATAAGGATTGTGTATGAACATTATCTATATTTTACTCGACCAAGTGCGTAAAGATATGTTGGGGGCTTATGGTCATCAGATCGTTAAAACTCCGAATATCGATCGTTTAGCTAAAGATGGGGTGCGTTTTAATAATGCCTTTACGCCCGCTTCCGTTTGTGGACCTGCACGGACGTCACTCTTTACCGGTTTAATGCCATCTACCCATGGCATCATTCGTAATGGTGAAAAAGGCGGTACAGGTGAAGTGAGTGAAGCCGCACCAAATATCGGTAAACTAGACGGCTATAACACCTATGTTGTGGGTAAATGGCACGTGGGTACAAAGTCTGTACCGGAAGATTACGGCATTAAAGGACATAACTTTGATGGCTATGGTTATCCAGGCAGTGGCGTGTATAAAAATTTAGTGTTCAACCAACCGCCGACACATTCCAATCGTTATAAAGAATGGTTAGATGAAAAAGGCTATGAAATTCCTGAAGTGAGCCGTGCTTATTTCGGTGATAACCCACATTTGCGCGTACAAGAACTTTGCGGTTTGCTTTCAGGCACAAAAGAACAAACCATCCCGTATTTCATCATTGATGAAGCAAAAAGCTATATTAGTGAATCACTTGCTGAAAATAAACCGTTCTTTACATGGATTAATTTCTGGGGACCGCATACGCCTTGTATCGTGCCAGAACCGTATTATTCCATGTATCGCAAAGAAGATGTGGTGCTAGATGAAAGCTTCTTCAAGCCACTAGAAGGCAAACCAGGACACTATCGTACCATCTCTAAAATGTGGGGGATGTGGGAAGCGAGTGAAGATCATTGGAAGGAAGTGATCACAAAATTCTGGGGTTATATCACCTTAATTGATGATGCAATTGGTGAGCTATTTACCTTCTTAGAAAACAACGGCATTTATGACCGCACTTTTATTGTGGCAACCGCTGACCATGGGGATGCGATGGGCGCTCATCGAATGATTGAGAAAGGGGAGTTCATGTTTGATACCACCTACAATATTCCGATGATTATCAAAGACCCGAATTCAAACCGTGTTAATCAACAAGATGATAATCTTGTCTATCTCCATGATTTAACCTCGACAGTTTATGATTTGGCTAATCAGCCGATTCCTTCTGCCTTTGAAGGAGAAAGTATTTTGCCGATCGTTCGTCAACATCAAGATAATCAACGCAAAGGGATATTGGCACAGCTGGCGGGGCATTTCGTTTATTTTGAACAACGCATGTGGCACCGTAAAGACTATAAATTAGTGTTTAATGCTTCGGACATTTGTGAGCTTTATGATGTGAAAAATGATCCGGCTGAAATGCATAATTTGTTCTACAAGCCAGAATATGAGGCGGTCAAAAAAGAGATGCTGGAAGAAATGCGTCAAGAAATGAAACGCTTAAATGATCCATTAGAAAACTGGGTATATCGGATTATAAACGAAGTGTAAAACCAATAAAAAATTGACCGCACTTTTAAGGGACGATTATGGAAAATTGCGCAATCAAGCCTACTGAATTATCACATTGTCAGTTTACTGAGCTGCATCACTTGCCGAAAGGTTCCTTCTTGTATCAACAAGGTGAGTCAGCACATGAATTTTATTATGTGCAAGCAGGCTTGGTTGGCTTATTTCATACCCTTGAAAATGGCAAGGAAAGCTTAGTGCGATTATATTCCAAGGGCGATTATTTTGGTTTTCGAACTTTGTTTTCGATGGCAGATAAACATTATCATTGTAATGCAAAAGTCTTAATTGATGCGGAGATTACTCGCATCAAACCTAATGTAGTGAGTGAATTTTTTACGCATAATACCGTGATGAGCCAATGTTTATTACAAATTTTGGCAGATGAATTACGCGAAGCAGAAGAACGTTTGGCAAAAAGTGCCTATTTGCGTACTTTAGATCGCGTGATGGATAGTTTGTATTTTCTCAAACAACATTTTCCTGATTATAATTGGACATATCGTGAAATTGCAGAATATGCCGGCTGTGAAACTGAAACCGCGATTCGTATTGCAAAAGAACTCAAACAAAATGGCGCATTAGACCGAATATCAGGTCACAAATGATGTTGTAACAAAGGATGGTTGATGTCTGTTTTTCCACCACAAGCTCATTTTCACTTAATGGCGAAACCAAGCAGTTTTCACTGTAACATTCAGTGTGAATATTGCTTTTATTTGGAGAAATCAGAACAGTTTGGGCAACGTGTGCCTTTTATGTCGAAAGACACCTTAAAACATTATGTCAAAAACTATATCCAATCTCATGCCGGTAATGTGGTTGAATTTGCTTGGCAAGGGGGGGAGCCGACTCTCTTAGGCTTAGATTTTTATCGACAAGCCGTTGAATATCAGCAGGAATTTGCTCAAGGCAAACAGATCACAAACGCCTTTCAAACCAATGGCATCGCCCTTAATCAGCAATGGGCTGCATTTTTCAAACAACATCATTTTCTCATTGGGCTTTCTATTGACGGTTTAAGTGCCGTTCATAATCGTTATCGAATTTCAGGTAACGGTAATCCCACCTTTGAAAAAGTTGTGAAAGCATTAAATCTGCTTCAAGAATATGGTGTGGAATTTAATACGCTTACCGTCATTAATGATCAAAACTGGCAAAAAGGAAGAGAAACCTATTTAGCGCTCAAACAGCTTGGTTCGACTTATATGCAGTTTATTCCTATTGTGGAACGTCATGCCCAAACACAATCAGTACCCGATTTTTCAGTACCATCAGAAGGTTACGGGCAATTTCTCGTGGATGTCTTTCATGAATGGTATGCTCATGATGTGGGAAAAGTTTATGTGTCGCAGTTTGATAATTTGCTAGGGCAATGGCTCGGTTATCCTTCCACAACTTGCGTTCATCAACCCACTTGCGGTCAATCTCTCGTTACGGAAGCCAATGGCGATGTGTATGCTTGCGATCATTTTGTGTATCCCGAATACAAGGTCGGCAATTTAACTCAGCAACCTTTAACAGAGATTGTACTTTCCAGTAAACAGCAACAATTCGGTTTAGAAAAATCACAAAAATTGACCGCACTTTGTCGGCGTTGTGAGTTTCGTAAACTCTGTTATGGTGGTTGCCCGAAGCATCGTTTTGTTTCTCTCGAAAATGAACCCAATCCACATAATTATTTATGTGCCTCTTACCGTTATTTCTTTGAACAAACGGCGCCTTATATGCAAGCGATGGCTCGCCAAATTCGGTTACATCCATCAGCCGCTTAAGGTAGAATAGCGACTTTCTATTTTACGTTTTGATTGATATGAATCCTTGGACATTACTCGCTATTTCGATTTGCCTTGAAATTGTGGCAACGAATTTGTTAAAAGTCAGCGATGGCTTTACCAAACTTTTACCTACAATAGGCTCATTAACCTTATATGCCATTTCATTTTATTTTGTCTCTCTTGTATTCCGCACACTTTCCGTAGGCTTGGTTTACGCCATTTGGTCGGGAGTTGGCATTGTTTTGACGGCCATTGTGGCGTATTTCGCTTTTGGTCAGAAAATCGATACCGCTGGGCTGATTGGTATGGCATTGATTATCAGCGGTGTTTTAGTGATTAACTTGTTTTCTCAAACAGGGCATTAATCCTCCAAATGAAATGTGAACAAGCTCACAAATTTTATTTTTTTCAAAATAAAATTATGTTGGCAATCAATTCATCGCTATAATTCTCCAGCATTTTTAACCGCACTTTGTGCAACTTTAAAGGAAATTCTATGAAAAAATTACTTTGCTCATTATTTGCGCTTTCTGCTGTTAGCACAGCAATGGCACAAGAAGTGAATATTAAATTATTAGGTACTTCAGACATTCACGGTCGCGTTGTACCTTGGAGCTATGGCGCAGACGTAGAAGATAAATCTGGTTCCTATGCTCAAATCGCAACTTATGTGAAAGATGTGCGTAAAAACAACAAAAACGTGGTATTAGTGGATGTGGGCGATGCGATCCAAGATAACCAAGTTGACGTGTTCGCAAAAGATAAAAAATATTATAAAGATCACCCAATTCCAAAAGTATTAAACGAAATGAAATACGATGTTTTCGTACTTGGTAACCACGAGTTTAACTTTGGGATGAAAGCATTAGATGAAATCTTAAAAGACATCAAAGCGAAAAAATTAACGGCAAACTTCTATTATAAGAAAAACGATAAACGTTATATTGATGCAACAACCATCATTGAAAAAGATGGCGTGAAATTAGGGATTATCGGTTTAAGTACCCCAATGTCAGCAAAATTTGAAGAAGACACGGGCAACTTAAAAGACATGAAATTTACTTCACCAACGGAAGAAGCACGTACACAAGTTGAGAAGTTAAAAGCGAAAGGTGTCGATGCGATTATTGTTATCGCTCACATGGGTATTGAGAATGAAAATAAGATTCCTGACACCGGTATGCGTGATGTGATCAATGCAGTAGACGGCATTGATGTAGTCATCGCAGGTCACATGCACAAAGATGTACCAAGTGAAACCATTAAAAATACGCTAATCACTGAGCCACACCGTTACGGCACTGTGGTATCTGAAGTGGATCTCACTTTTGATATCAATGATAAAAAAGAAGTGAAATTGGTGAAGAAAGAATCTAAAACTGTTCCAGTTAAAGAACTTGAAGCGGATAAGAAAATTGCGGAAATCTATAAACCTTATCACGAGAAATTACGTGAATTAAACAACGTGGTGATTGGTCAAACCGAAAACGAAATGGTGCCACAAGAAACCAAACACGGTGTATCTGCTGCATTCTCAAAAGATACTGGTTTATCTTCATTCATTAATGATGTTGAACAACATTACAGTGGTGCAGATGTGGTGACTTTCTCTTTCGACCACCAAAAAGCACGTATGAACAAAGGCGATATCAAGAAAAAAGACATCATCTTTAACTATCGTTATGCAGGTGGTGATGTCACCGTTTATGAACTGACCGGTAAACAATTAAAAGAATATATGGAATGGTCGGCTAACTACTTCGATACCATCCAACCAGGTGACACCGAATATCGTTATAATGCGGAACGTAAAAAATCAAAATATGTGACTTACGACATTTTCGGTGGCGTAAATTACAAAATTGACTTACGTAATCCACAAGGTAGCAAAATCGTTGATTTAACCCTTGCTGACGGTAAACCGGTAACTGATGATATGAAATTAAAAGTGGGCATGAACTCATATCGTTTCGCTCAATTAAACGGTAAAGGTGGTATTTGGGAAGGACAACAAATTCCAGTACTTTGGGAATCTAAAGTGGCAATGGGCCGTGAAAAAGGCACGATCCAAAATATGATGATCGATTACATCACCAACGTGAAGAAAGGTAAAATCGATGGTCAATCTCACAACCGTTGGGAAATCATTGGATTAAACTAATCGATCCTTTTAAAATACGATAAAAAACCAACCGCACTTTGAGGTAATTGAATCAAGTGCGGTTATTTTTTTCTTTGTTTTCAGCTAAAACTTGTAAATAATCAAGGTAAAATTAAGCCTAACGTAGTAAACTACAAAGACTTTTATCCTTTAGGAGATGACAAATGAAACCTTATTTAATCGCCCCTTCTATCCTTTCTGCAGATCTTGCTCGTCTAGGAGATGATGTGCAAAACGTGTTGAATGCCGGTGCGGATGTGATTCATTTTGATGTAATGGATAATCACTATGTGCCGAATTTAACCTTTGGCCCAGCCGTGTGTAAAGCTTTGCGTGATTATGGCATTAAAGCACCTATTGACGTGCATTTAATGGTGAAACCGGTCGATCGTATCATTCCTGATTTTGCCAAAGCCGGTGCGGATTATATTACGTTTCATCCTGAAGCCAGTGAACATATTGACCGCTCTTTACAGCTCATTCGTGATCATGGCTGTAAAGCGGGTTTAGTGTTTAATCCTGCCACACCATTAAGTTATTTGGATTATGTATTAGATAAAGTGGATGTGATTTTGTTAATGTCCGTGAATCCAGGATTTGGTGGACAATCTTTTTTACCTTCCACATTGAAAAAATTACAACAGGCACGTCGTCTGATTGATGAAAGTGGTTTAGATATCCGTTTAGAAGTTGATGGTGGGGTAAAAGTGGATAATATTGCAGAAATTGCCGCAGCCGGTGCAGATATGTTTGTGGCAGGCTCAGCAATTTTTGGTAAACCAGATTATAAACAAATCATTGATCAAATGCGCGCACAGTTAGCTTCAGTTAAATAGATGGTAGTAAGAATGAAGACTCAATTTAAAGTTATCGGTTTTGATTTAGACGGTACGCTTGTGAATAGCTTGCCAGATTTAGCGTTGTCTGTGAATTCTGCTTTAGCAGACTTTGGGTTACCTCAAGCACCAGAAGAGTTAGTGTTAACTTGGATTGGTAATGGGGCGCCTGTATTGATTGCACGAGCTTTAGAATGGGCAAAAGAGCAAACAGGTAAAGACTTTTCAGATGCAGAAATGGAGCAAGTGAAAGAGCGTTTTAATGTGTATTACGCGGAGAATCTTTGCAATGTAAGTCGTTTATATCCAAATGTGAAAGAAACATTGGAAACTTTGAAAGCTTGTGGTTATACCTTAGCCGTGGTAACGAACAAACCCACTCGCCATGTTCAGCCGGTATTAGCGGCATTTGGCATCGATCATTTATTCAGTGAAATGCTTGGAGGACAATCATTACCCGCGATTAAACCACATCCAGGCCCATTATATTATTTATGCGGTAAATTTGGCGTAGAACCTCGCCAAGTGTTGTTTGTAGGTGACTCTCGAAATGATATTCTCGCGGCACATTCAGCTGGTTGTCCGGTTGTGGGATTAACTTACGGATACAACTACAACATTCCAATTGCGGAATCAAACCCAGATTGGGTGTTTGATGACTTTGCGAAGTTATTAGAGATTCTTTAATTCATGTTAAAAAGGAGACTGAGGGATACTCTTCAATCTCCTTTTTTATTATCGATTAGTAATTACTTGAGGTATCACCAGAAACGCCCGTTACTATCGTAATCCCTGCGCTTGCGCCAATTCGAGTAGCTCCCGCTTCAATCATCGATAGTGCGGTTTGAGTATCACGAATACCGCCAGAGGCTTTCACGCCAATATTACCTACCGTTTTCTTCATTAAAGCAACATCTTCTACGGTTGCCCCACCTTTATTGAAACCCGTTGAGGTTTTAACGAATGCAACACCTAACGCTTTACAGATTTCACAGGCTTTTACGATTTCTTCTTTGGTGAGTAAACACGTTTCCAAAATCACTTTAAGCGGCACGCCATGACAAGCCGTTAATACAGCTTGAATGTCGTCTTTTACGGCATCCCATTTATTGGATTTAATTAAGCCGATATTAATCACCATATCGATTTCACCCGCCCCAGCTTTGATTGCTTCTTGGGTTTCAAACGCTTTGACTGAGGATAAGTTGGCACCAAGTGGGAAACCAACAACCGTACAAATTTTGACGTTTGAGCCAGCGAGTTTTTCTTTGGCTAAAGGAATATAACCTGAATTAATGCAGACTGAATAAAAACCGTATTGAATGGCTTCATCGCAGAGCTTAAGAATATCCTGTTCTGTTTTTTCTGCAGTCAGGGCAGTGTGGTCAATATATTGTGCTAATTGTTTACTATCCATATTTTTCTCCTTATTAAATGATGGGGTTATCATAGCAAAATATCTGCAATTTTGACCGCACTTTTCTGATCGATTACAATCCATTTATCCTAGCTCATGAAATTTTATTGTGAAACTTAAAACCTTATTTAAAAATGCGATTTCGCTCCTGCTGACGTTGATTGTCGTAAGCAGTATTCTTGATTTTATTCGTAAACCTAATATTCCGCCTGAAATCAATGCAACGGCACTTTATGATTTACAGGGGAATGCCTTCTTTTTACCCCAATTAGATCAGGCTAAGCCGACGATCATTTATTTCTGGGGAAGTTGGTGCGGTTATTGTCGTTATACTTCTCCCGCGATTAATTCACTTTCAGAAGAAGGCTATCCGGTAGTCTCTGTCGCACTGCGTTCGGGGACAAATAAGGATGTGGAGGATTATTTAAAAACGCATCACTATCAGTTTACAACGGTGAATGATCCTCAAGGTAAGATTGCGGAGCAATGGCAGGTGAATGTGACACCGACAATTATTATTTTAAATAAAGGAAAAATGGATTTAGCCACAACGGGTTGGACAAGTTACTGGGGCTTAAAAGTGCGGTTGTTTTTCACAGAGTTTTTTGGCTAAGTGGTACAAAATCTATTACAATACACAGACTTATTTTAAAGAGGACAGAATTATGATTATCGTAACAGGTGGCGCCGGTTTCATCGGCAGTAATATCGTTAAAGCATTGAACGATATGGGACGCAAAGATATTTTAGTGGTGGATAACTTAAAAGACGGGACTAAATTCATTAACTTAGTGGATCTTGATATCGCAGATTACTGTGATAAAGAAGACTTCATTGCGTCAATTATTGCAGGTGATGATTTAGGCGATATCGATGCGGTATTCCATGAAGGGGCTTGCTCGGCGACCACTGAATGGGACGGTAAATACATCATGCACAATAACTACGAGTATTCAAAAGAGTTATTGCATTACTGCTTAGATCGTCAAATTCCGTTCTTGTATGCATCAAGTGCGGCTACTTATGGCGACAAAACTGAATTCCGTGAAGAGCGTGAATTTGAAGGCCCATTGAATGTGTACGGTTATTCTAAATTCTTATTCGACCAATATGTGCGTGCAATTTTACCTGAAGCGCAATCACCAGTATGTGGTTTCCGTTATTTCAACGTGTATGGTCCGCGTGAAGGCCACAAAGGTTCAATGGCGAGTGTGGCATTCCACTTAAATAACCAAATCCTGAAAGGCGAAAATCCAAAATTATTTGCAGGCAGTGAACACTTCCGCCGTGATTTCGTTTATGTAGGCGATGTGGCACAAGTCAACATTTGGTGCTGGCAAAATGGTATTTCGGGTATCTTTAACTGTGGTACCGGCAATGCAGAGTCTTTCGCAGAAGTGGCGAAAGCGGTAATCAAATTCCATGGCAAAGGTGCAGTGGAAACCATTCCGTTCCCAGAGCATTTGAAATCTCGCTATCAAGAATATACGCAAGCAGATTTAACGAAAATTCGTGCAACTGGCTACGACAAACCATTTAAAACTGTAGCGGAAGGTGTGGCTGAGTACATGGCGTGGTTAAATAAATAGAAATATTGAGCAAATAATGTTGTTCAATACTAGAAAATGAATAAAGTGCGGTTAAAATTAGTCTTATTTTTAGCCGCACTTTTGTTATAAGGTCAAGCATGAATATTTTAATTATCGGCCCGTCTTGGGTCGGCGATATGATGATGTCGCACAGTTTGTATCAACAACTCAAACTGCAATATCCCCATTGCCAAATTGATGTGATGGCGCCCAATTGGTGTAAACCGCTTTTAGCCCGTATGCCAGAAGTGCGTCATGCTATTGAAATGCCACTTGGACACGGGAAATTTGCCTTGTGTGAACGTTATCGTTTAGGTAAGGCATTGCGTAATCAATATGATATGGCGATTGTGTTACCAAACTCCTTGAAGTCTGCTTTCATCCCCGCTTTTGCAAAAATTGCGGTACGTCGTGGCTGGAAAGGGGAAAGCCGTTATTTCTTGCTTAACGATTTACGCAATAACAAACGTGATTACCCAATGATGGTGCAACGTTATGTCGCGTTAGCTTTTGAGCAAAATTCGGTGCCAAAAGCGGCTGATATTCCTATTCTAAAACCTTATTTAGCCGTTGATCCAACTCAACAGGCGGAAACCTTAAAAAACTTTGAAAAACAGACCGCACTTTTAGGCGAACGTCCGATTATTGGATTTTGTCCGGGGGCGGAATTTGGCCCGGCAAAACGTTGGCCGCATTATCACTATGCTAAATTAGCCGAAATGCTGATTGAAAAAGGCTACGCAGTAGAATTATTTGGTTCACCAAAAGATGTGGACGCAGGAGAGCAAATCCGCAATGCGTTGCCTGCCGAGCTACAACCGTTCTGTTTGAATTTAGCAGGGCAAACAAACCTGAATCAAGCGGTAGATTTAATTGCTAACTGTACGGCAGTAGTGAGCAATGACAGCGGCTTAATGCATATTGCCGCTGCGACAGATCGTCCATTGGTTGCACTTTACGGCCCAACGAGCCCAACTTATACGCCACCATTATCAGATAAGGCTGTGATTATTCGTTTAATTGAAGGCGATTTAATTAAGGTGCGTAAAAGTACAGATAGCTCAGAAGGGTATCATCAAAGTTTGATTGATATTAAACCTGAAAATGTGGTAGAAAAACTGACCGCACTTTTAGACATTTAAGAAAGAGAGAATATAAAATGGAAATTACCTATCAACCCGTATTAGATAAAAATTATACTAAGGCAGTAAAAAAATTAAGCCGTGATATTTATAAATACAATAAATTTCGTAAGGTAATGAGAATTGGAGATTTTTTATTATATTTATTTTGCTTGATACCAAGTCTTTTTATTGCATTTTATATGACGAATTGGGCTGAAGTTCTTTATGATTATTACGAGAATATGTTGGCCTATTATGCTGGATATATATTGTTTGCTATTTCAATGTTTTCTTTTTTCTATGCAGTTTGGCTACGACCTTATTTAAATACCAAAGCTTTTCAAAGCCAAGTATATGGGGAAGTTAATAAGGAAAAAAGAACCATACGAATTCAAGAAGATGGGTTATGTTCTGAAATAGCTCTCTGCCAAACCTTATATAATTATCGGTACATTCATCATATCGAAAATCATTATGGTCATTTAATGATTCGAGTTGATACGGGCTTGTTTTTCTTAATTCCTCATTCAGCCTTTCAAGATGATGCTCATCGAGAAGCATTTGAAGCCGCTTTACGAGAAAAAATAAAAGCTTACCAAGCAGAGCCTTTAAGTAAATAGAAAAGGTCTAACAGGATATGTTAATGATATGAACCCTCTCCGCATACATTTACAATTAATTGGAATGGTGATTTTATGGGGCGCCTCTTGGCCTTGGGGACGAGTAGTTGCCCAAGCTATGCCGACATTTGTTGCTTCAAGCCTGCGCTTTTTTTTCGCCATTATTCCACTCATTATTTGGCTATATGCGGCGAATCGCTTCAAATATGCTAAACAACTAAACGCTAATCAGTGGATGGGGTTGTTTGTAACCGCCTTTTTCGGTGTTTTCGCTTATTCCACATTTTTTATCTGGGGGCTGAAATATCTTCCAGCGGGACAAGCGGCTGTTATTGTGGCAACAAACCCTGTATTTACCACGCTTTTGGCGATTTTTTTATTTAAAGAAAAATGGAATCGTTGGGTAATACTTGGAATGGTTATTGCCATGAGCGGAACATTATTGGCTCTCACAAAAGGGAATTTTTTACAAATGATGGATTCCTTTGGATTTGGGCAAATATTATTAATAGGTGCACTAATTTGTTGGGTTGTTTACACCTTATTGGCGAGAAAAGTACTCGCGGGCATTGATTCTCTCACCGCAACCACATTATCTTCCATTTTTGGTTTTTTATTGTTGTTTATTAGTGCTTTATGCGTGGAAAGCTCGGACGATTGGCTGACAGTACTGAATTTATCACAAGGTGAGTGGATAAGTTTACTTGGTCTTGCATTTGGTGCAACGGTATTAGCCTATGCATGGTATTTTGATGGTGTGAAACACTTAGGGGCAGGTAATGCCTCGGCTTACATTATTCTTGTGCCGATTTTAGGCATTTTATTTTCAGCCGTTTGGTTGAATGAGCAAGTGGATTCCTCCTTAATTATAGGAGGCATTTTAGCCGTATCTGGGCTTGGAATTATGCACTGGGGAAGAAGGTTAATTAAATGAAAGTATGTGTGATTAAGACTTCCTCTATGGGGGATGTGATTCATACTTTGCCGGCATTGACTGATGCACAGCGTGCTATTCCTAATCTCTCTATTGATTGGGTGGTGGAAGAGAATTTTGCAGAAATTCCACGTTGGCATTCGGCAGTGAATCAAATCATTCCAATTGCCTTAAGACGCTGGCGAAAATCGCCTTTTTCGGCTCAAACAAAGAACGAATGGAAATCTTACCGCACTTTATTACAAGCCAATCAATATGATGCCGTAATTGACGCGCAAGGGCTTTTTAAGAGCGCTTTTTTTGCGACACGCTTAGCTAATGGCGTCAAACATGGCTATGATCGCAAGAGTATCCGTGAGCCGATAGCTTCCTTGTTTTACGATAAAAAATACGCGATTTCTTATCAACAACATGCGGTAGAACGCATTCGTCAACTTTTTGCACAAGCATTATTTTATCCATTACAGAAAGAAAAAGGGGATTACTATATTGCTCGTCATTTTATTTCTACCGATTCTATCGAACCTTATGTGATCTTTTTTCATTCTACGACAAGAGATGAAAAGCATTGGCCAGAACATGAATGGCGAAATTTAATTGAAAAAGTGACCGCACTTTCTGTTCAAGTTCGTTTACCTTGGGGAAATGAAAAAGAAAAGGCGAGAGCAGAGCGATTAGCCACAGGTTTATCTCATGTAGTCGTTTTGCCTAAGCTTTCATTAAATGAATTAGCTTACCAAATAGCCAATGCGAAAGCCGTGGTATCGGTAGACACAGGGCTTGCCCATTTGACTGCCGCACTGGACAAACCAAATATTACGCTTTATGGCGCAACAGATCCGACCTTAGTTGGTTGTTATGGTAGAAATCAGCATTATTTAATTGCCAATTCGATGGAGAAAATTACCTCAGAGCAGGTCTTTTCTAGCCTAAATACATTAATTAAATAGTTTGTAGAATAATTGGAAATGTATTGATCTAGATTAATTTTAGTTAAAATATTGTCTATTTTCTGATAGTTGGGAAAATTTAAGATTGACACATTCAGGTTCTGGTGTATAGACCAAAAAAGTTCAATTTTTTATTAACTTCATTAAATCATAAGGAAAGCGTTATGAAAAAAACACTTCTTGCTTTATCTGTAGCTGCATTAGCAGCAGGTTCTGCACAAGCTTATAACTTCCATGTTGACCAAACTGGTACGGATGTCGATTTCTATGGTTCTTTACGTGTTAAGTGGGAAAGCACCTCTAACAAAACCAACTATGTAGCGGGCGGTGAAAGCAAAGAGCACATAAACCACGCAGTAGACAACAATGGTTCACGTTTTGGTATTAAATTAAAACAAAGTTTAGGCGGTGATTTCTACGCGTTAGGCCGTGCTGAGTGGCGTATGCGTGGTGAAGCACCTTCACAACATGATTTTGACCATGTTTATACACACTTCCTTTACGCAGGTATTGGCCACAAACAATTTGGTGAGTTAACTTACGGTAATATGTCAACTATCACTGATGAAGTAAAACAAACCGACTTAGCAAATACTTACAGCTTATCTGATGGCTTATTAGATGGTTCTGCTCGTCGTGTAACTCAATACGTGTACAACGGTAACTACGGTGATAACAAAGTAAAATTTGGTGCATACTACGGTGGTTCAAGCAAACGTAGCATGAAAAACCTTGATTTAGCGAACAAACGTAAAAATGCTTGGGGTACAGGTCTTATCTTCAATCATGCAATTGATAGCATCCAAAATGTAACCGTAGCAGCTGGTTTTACTCGTGAAATTTCCGAAAACGCAAACAACACGTCATTATTCCGTAATGCTTATGGCTTAGGTTTAGCATATAACTTCGTTCACACCACTTATGGTGTAGATTTAGAGCGTCAAGTAACTAAAAACCAAGGTGACAAACGCATTAAAAATGAAGTGCGTGCAATTGTTCGTCAAGGTTTAAACGAAGATTGGAACGTTTATGCAATGTATGCATATAAAACAGATAAACACAGTAATAATACAGACAGAACTCGCCAATTCATGGTAGGTACTGAATACTATGTATACAATCAAGGTTCTTTAAAAGTGAAACCATTCTTAGAATGGCAAGCGACTCGTACTAAATACGAAAACAGCACTGTAGATCGTAGCCGTGATTTCAAAACTGTTATCGGTTTACGTGCATACTGGTAATTTATCAGTTTAATCTTATAAAACGAGCGGATAGTGAAAGCTATCCGCTTTTCTTTTTGGCTTGTAATTTTGATTTTCATCCCCATAATACTGCACAGGCTAAAAGTGCGGTAACAAAAATGCTGTTTTTTGAATATTGATTTCAGCACTAGAGATGAAAAATCAGATAAACCACTCACAATTTATACGTAAAATTGACCGCACTTTTCATTCAAAGAATAAATAGGAACAAATAATGAATTATACTCAAGATAATGACAAACTTTACCGTTACCTTTTTCAAAACCGTGCAGTACGTGGTGAATGGGTGCGATTAAACCAAACTTTTACTGATACCTTGAATACCCATCATTATCCAAAAGCAGTGCAAAACTTATTGGGTGAGATGATGGTGGCGACTAATTTGTTGACCGCAACATTAAAATTTAACGGTAATATTACTGTTCAAATTCAAGGTGATGGCCCATTAAAATTAGCTTTGGTAAACGGCAATGATCAGCAACAAATTCGCGCATTAGCTCGTGTGCAAGGTGATATTCAAGATGGCATGAGCTTGCATGATATGATCGGCAAAGGCGTGTTAGTGATTACGATTGCGCCGACTGAAGGCGAGCGTTATCAAGGTGTTATCGGTTTAGATAAACCAACGATTACGGAATGTTTAGAAGACTATTTTGTTCGTTCAGAGCAATTACAAACCCAACTTATTATTCGCACAGGTGAATATGAAGGTAAACCAGTTGCTGCGGGTATGTTGCTACAAATTATGCCTGATGGGCAAGGTACCCCAGAGGATTTTGAGCATTTAACCACGTTGGCATCAACCGTAAAAGATGAGGAGTTATTTGGATTACCCGCAGAAGAATTGCTGTATCGTTTATATCATGAAGAAGTAGTGGAAGTTTTTGAACCACAAGCTGTTTCTTTCTTCTGCGGTTGCTCACCTGAACGTTCTGGTGCAGCATTGTTGCTGATTCCAGAAGCTGAAATTGATGAAATCTTAGAAGAGCATAAAGGCAGTATTGATATGCAGTGTGAATGTTGTGGCACGCATTATTTCTTCAATAAAGAAGCCATCAATAAACTCAAACAAGCACAATAAGAAAAATCCCCGTTTATGATCTGCACCCCAAAAGTTAGACTAAACTTCTAACTGATTAAGGTGCAGATTTTTTATGATTAAATATAATCAACTTTTCAAACAACAAGTCGTGAATTTCTATTTCGAACATCACGAAAATCTTGCTTTAACATTAAAGCATTTCAACTTAGCGGCAAAAACCGTTAGATATTGGATTTCTCAAAGTATGTCACGAAAAGGAAATTGTTTGGATAATGCAGCAATGGAAAGCTTTTTGGGGCGAATGAAAACGGAGTGTTTTCACGGAAAATCGTTTACTGGCATTGATAAACTTGAAAAGGTTATCAATGATTATGTCCGGTACTATAATAAAGAACGAATCCAATTAAAATTAAAAGGACTGAGTCCGATACAATATCGAAAGCAGTCCTTTAAATAACAGTCTAACTTTTTTGGGTCAGATCATTTTGTTTTAGGTTTTTTGTTAAATAAAGTTAGCATCTTGTTTCAAATTCTGCTAGGGCTTCATCAAATTGTTGTTGCACTTTCGGATGAACCGGTGCAAAGACAGATGATGTTAAAGTAATAAATGAGCAAACTAAGAAACCGGGAATAATCTCATAAAGTTTGGATAAATCGTCCCAGCCTAGATAGCGCATGAGTGGGCTCCATGCAACGACGGTGATAGCGCCAGATAGCATTCCCCATAATGCAGCTTTTGAGCTAATGTTACGGTTAAAGAGAGAAAGAATCACAACTGGTCCAAATGCAGCACCAAAGCCAGCCCAAGCGTACGAAACTAATCCCATCACTTTTGAGTTAGGGTCATGTGCGATAACGATAGCAATGACAGAGATGAGTAACACCATTAAGCGACCAACCCAAACTAATTCTGTGCTAGAGGCATTTTTACGGAAAAAACCTTTATAGAAATCTTCTGTAATAGCCGCAGAACACATCAATAATTGCGCAGATAAGGTACTCATAATTGCGGCAAGAATTGCAGATAATATGATGCCGACAATCCAAGGGTTAAACATGACTTTGGATAATTCAATGAATACAGATTCTGCATTCGCAAGGTCAATGTTTCTTTCAGTGAAATAAGCTAGTCCAAAATAACCGACAGCAACTGCACCACTTAAGCAAAGGATCATCCAAGTAATACCGATTTTGCGTGCTTTATTTAAAGAAGCAACAGAGTCTGCAGCCATAAAGCGAGCCAAAATATGTGGTTGACCGAAGTAGCCTAAACCCCATGCCAAGGCAGACACTACACCAATACCAGAAACGTTGTGCAACCAGTTACTATAAGGAATACCTGTTACAGCAGATTTTGCTTCAAGTGCCATTGTGAGATCATCCCAACTGATCGAGAGAATAACCATCACAGGAGCAAGAATTAGAGCAAAAATCATCAATGAAGCCTGAATGGTATCACTCCAAGAAACTGCTAAGTACCCACCAATAAAGGTGTAGCTAATGGTCGCAATCGCACCAAACCAAAGCGCGGTAGTGTAATCCATGCCTAATAGGCTTTGGAATAATTTCGCACCAGCCACTACTCCAGAGGCACAATAGATGGTAAAGAAGAACAAGATAATACCTGAAGAGATGATTTTCAGTGCTTTTTTCTGACGTGGAAAACGTTGTGCAAAGAACTCCGGTAACGTTAAGGCGTTGCTATATTTTTCAGTAAAAATACGCAAGCGGCCAGCAACAACACGATAGTTCAAATAAGCCCCAATAGTTAACCCAACAACAATCCAAGCTTCGGATAAACCAGAGAGGAAAATTGCTCCAGGTAATCCCATTAATAACCAGCCTGACATATCTGATGCACCAGCAGACATGGCAGTAACAAAACTACCCATTTTGCGACCACCTAGAATATAGTCGTCAAAATTCTGCGTGGAACGGTAGGCATATAATCCAATGCCTAAAATAACGAGCAAATAGAGCCCAAAGGTAATGTAGATTTGCATAAATTACTCCTTCTTAATGTTCTTCAGAAGACATTAACGAGGTGTTCCCACCAGCAGCTGTGGTGTTGTAACTGCGAGAGAACTCATCGTATAACGGTAAAATATCTTGGGTAGTTTGCCAATCATAGCATTTAAAAATAGCTGAGCTGTTTTCAGCTAACCATTGGCGTCGTTCTTTACTTAATTCCGCTAAGTAGATACCTTTTTGGCAGTGTCCTAATTTCGTATCAACTCGTACGCCCGCTTTACCAGATTTAGCTAATGGATGACTTGGCTCAACTAAAATTGTAAAGCCTTTTGCCAATAGTTTATTTGCAGCTTTTTCTGATGCAGCTAAATCGCCATTTAAAATTGCTATTTCAGAAGGCAAGTAAGCTAATGAGTTGCGTTCACCAGTAATACTGTCTAAAACAGGTTGTGCATTACCCAGACTGTTTTCGTCGCCGAATTGGCTGTAGTAGCGGTCTGTTTTTGTTAAACGTTGCAAATAGAATTCGCCACCGGCTTTCGGGCCTGTACCAGATAGACCATGACCACCAAATGGTTGTACGCCCACAACTGCACCAACAATATTACGGTTAATATAGAAGTTACCGCAGTGGAGGTGTTTTTCAACTAAGTCCATCTGTTTACGGATACGGCTATGGCAACCACCAGTTAGCGCATAACCTTTCGCATTAACTTCATTGAGTACGTTAACTAAGTTCTCTTTTTTATAACGCACGATGTGTAAGATTGGGCCAAACACTTCACGTTGTAATTGATTAAGATTATCTAAAAGATAGACTGCTGGTGCGACAAAATGACCATTGGTTGGTGCCTCTAATTCGACATAAGCACGAGCGACTTTCCGCATATTCGCTTTATGATTTTCTAGATTTTGTTTCGCTTCTTGATCAATTACAGGGCCAATGTCTGTTGAGAGTAAACGAGGATCACCAAGACTAAATTCGTTAATCGCTTCTGTAATCATTTTATAGTAATGATCTGCAACATCTTCTTGTAATAACAAGATACGTAGTGCAGAACAGCGTTGACCAGCAGAGTCAAATGCAGAGCTTAAAACGTCTGCAACAACTTGTTCTGGTAATGCAGAGGAGTCAGATACTAATACGTTTTGTCCACCAGTTTCAGCAATTAAAACAGGATCGTTATCCGCTTGTGCAATTCGTTTTTCAATCAATTTTGCAACTTCAGTTGAGCCAGTGAACACAACGCCATCAAAAGCTTGTTGTACTAATGCCGCCCCTAAATCGCCTGCCCCAAGCACCAATTGTAATGCCTCTTTTGGTACGCCTGCTTGGTGTAAAAGTTTTACTGCTGCATATGCAATAAGAGAAGTTTGTTCTGCAGGTTTGGCAATTACCGCATTTCCTGCTGCAAGGCTTGCAGCGACTTGTCCAGTAAAGATAGCTAAAGGGAAGTTCCAAGGCGAAATACAGAGAACTTTTCCGCGTGGTGCACCCAAGTGTTGATCTTTTGCGAGATATTCAAGCTGATTTGCATAATATCTGAGAAAATCGACCGCTTCTCGTAGCTCTGCAATTGCATTTGGTAATGTTTTACCAGCTTCAACAATGGCAAGTTTCATCAATAAGCCGAAGTTTTCTTCATATAAATCTG
Organism: Parahaemophilus parainfluenzae; assembly: GCA_018363335.1. Lineage (GTDB taxonomy): Bacteria > Pseudomonadota > Gammaproteobacteria > Enterobacterales > Pasteurellaceae > Haemophilus_D > Haemophilus_D parainfluenzae_Y. Next base: position 22,943 of record JAGZOA010000011.1, read on the forward strand.
CGGCTTTTCGTAATACATTTGCTCGTTCAGTTGCGCTTTGTGCTGCCCATGTCTCATTATTTGCCGCATTAAACACAGCTTGTGCTTCAGTTGGGTTTAAGAAAGCAACTTCCGCTAAGCTCTCTTTCAGATTAGCTGGATTGACGATGGTATGTGCAGCTAAGTTTTCTGCATTAGCCAGCACCGTGAGTGATTGCGCATTTTCGATAGGTGCTTCGTTTAATGCTTGTTCTAATTTAGCTAACTCAAATTCGTTGCTTAAATCAAAACCTGCAGAGTTTCTACGATCATTAAATAGCTCAAGTGGATTGCGTACTAATTTATTCGGTTCACCATTAGATTTCTCATAGAGTTTCCAAGGCGGAATCACTAATTGTTCTACCGGAATATTTTCATCGACCAATTGATGAACAAATGATGAGTTTGCCCCGTTTTCTAATAAACGGCGAACTAAGTAAGCTAATAAGGTCTCGTGCGTGCCTACGGGGGCGTAAACACGGACTTGGCGATTAAAATTCTCTTTGCCAACAATGTTGTCGTATAAGCTTTCACCCATGCCATGTAAGCATTGGAATTCAAATTGTTTGCCTTGACCTAATTCGTGGATCGTACACATGGTTTGTACGTTATGAGTCGCAAATTGTGGGTAGATCACATCTTGAGCAGCAAGTAATTTTTTCGCACAGGCAATATAAGAGATATCGGTATGATTTTTACGAGTATAAAGCGGGAAACCATCTAAGCCATCCGCTTGCGCCCATTTTACTTCGCTATCCCAGTAAGCTCCTTTTACAAGGCGAATCATTAAGTAACCGTCTTTTTCTCGGACAAGATTGATTAAGTAATCCAACACAAATGGGCAACGTTTAGAGTAGGCTTGAACAACATAGCCAATACCTTTATAACCTTTGAGTTCTGGCTCATCTAGTAATTTTTCTACTAAATCCAGAGATAGCTCTAAGCGGCTAGCTTCTTCTGCATCAATGTTTACACTGATGTTATATTTTTTGGCGAGTAAGAAAAGTTCTTTTACGCGCGGATAAAGCTCGTCGATAACACGATCATATTTCGCACGCCAATATTTTGGATGGATAGCAGAAAGTTTAACGGAAACACTGTTACCATTATAGATAGTGCGACCTGCAGCATCTTTCCCCACACTTTCAATGGCATGGAGATAATCATTAAAATAACGATCTGCATCCGCTTGGGTCATGGCTGCTTCACCAAGCATATCAAAAGAGAAGGTAAAGCCTTTTTCATAACGAGGTTTAATGTTCGTTAGCGCTTCTTGCATGGTAACGCCAGCTACGAATTGTTTCCCTAAGATTTGCATGGATTTTACAATGAGCGTACGCATAATCGGGGCGGAGAAGCGAGCAAAGCTACGGCTTAACGCATTTGCGAGGCTTTTTTCGTCTAAATTTTCACTAATTTTTTTACCGAAAACTAAGCCATAACTAGCTGCGTTGATAAAAAATGAGTTAGCGTTACCAATGTGAGATTTCCAGTTACCATCACGTAATTTTTCATAAATCAAATCATCGCGGGTTTCTGCATCAGGAATACGTAATAGCGCTTCAGCTAAGCACATTAGTGCGACACCTTCTTCACTGCTTAATGAGAATTCTTGCATTAAGGCATCTGCGCCATATTGTTTTTGTTTAAGATGGCGAAGTTTGTTAATAAGTTTGATCGCATTGTCAGTAATGCGTTTTTCTTGTTCTTGGGTAAAATCTAAGGTTTTAAGCAAGTTATCTACTGCCGTTTTCTCATCTAAGCGATAGTTTTCGGTGATGAGTTGGCGTTCAGGACGGTAGGTTTTAGAAAGTTGGAAGGACATAGTAATCACCCCTTGTTACTTTGTTACAAGATTGTTAATGAACATAAAATCAACAGAGGGAAAAGTAAATGCTTTTTTCTCGAATTTGTGAATCACTTCACAGAATTGTGTGAAAATAATGCAAAATTCACGAAAATACTGAATAAATAGCGATATTTTTTAGTTTTTGAAGAAAATAGAAAAGCAAATTTGAGAAGAATCGCCTGATTCTTCTCAGAAAGATGTTAATAAGATATTACTCGATACCAATAATCTTATGAGTTTGAAGGCTTAACTGCCATTTAGGTTTAGTAGCACGAAGATTTAATTGACCTAATTGAGTGATAGTTTCTAATAAATTCATTTTGCCATCATGCCCATTAAGCATATGTGCCATATCAAAAATGAATTCTTTTGCAATTTTAAACATTTGCTAGTCCTTTTTCTGTTGAATTTTGAACATAGGAGTTAATTATGGATTATGATTATCAAAAAGGCTTTGAAGAAGGTTATAGAATGATTATGGGGGCATCCGCATTGCTATCTCTAGCCCCTATTCAACCATTAACACCACTTGGAAGCACTCCATTTAGAGAGGGATTAAAAGCTGGTATAAATTTAGCTAAAAGAAATAACCAACAGTCATTTAATAACATTTTTAAGTAATTTTAAGAGAAAAGATGGCATTAATAGGCTTCGCTAGAGTATCAACTCAACAGCAGGATTTGAGTGAACAGATTCAAGCATTAAAAGAATACGGCTGCAAAAAAATTTTCTCAGGGAAACATTCCGGTAAAGCTGAGAAAAATAAAGCACAATTGGATGAACTACTGGATTATGTTCGAGAGGGTGATGTTGTTGCAGTAACTAAGCTTGATCGCTTAGGAAGGAGCCTTGCTCAGTGTTTGAATACACTTGAACTATTTAAGAATAAAAATATTGGCTTTGTTGCAATTCAACAAGGAATAGATACTCGAACCCAAAACAATCCTATGGGGATGGCACTAATTCAATTGTTAGGTATTTTTGCTGAATTGGAAAGGAGTTTTATTGTTGAGCGTACTCAGGAAGGGAAGCGAACAAAACTTGCTTCGGGTCATAAAAATGCTTTAGGCGACCGTCCACCGAAAGTAACAGATAAAATACGCAAAAAGATTTATGCGGATTTTAAAGCTGGTGATTCTATTTCAACAGTAATGAAACGATATGATTTATCTAAATCAACGGTGGCAAGAATAAAAGGTATTTATAATAGGGAAATACTTAATTGTAGAGAAAAAGCCTAATAATTTTGAATTATTAGGCTTCTTATATAATTAATTCTTCATTTTATCGTAGTGTTCAATAGCTGCTTCAAGAACTCTAGCCAATCCTTGTCGTTCAGGGCCATTTCGGCCATCAATTCCTGCTCCACCTGGACGCTCAAATTTAGAGAAATCATAAAAAGTTCTTACAATTTCTTCTAATAAGTTAGCTCTATTAAGAGGGGTATCGTTTTCAGTATTTCTTAACCATTCTTCAATAATTTTCTTTATATCCTAAAAAAGTTCCCTTAGCCTGCACAACAAGATAATTTCGAAATATCTTTATCGAACGTAAGTGCAACTAATTTTAGCCCTTCAGCCATTGTTAAATATGGTGCTAGGGTTTCTGTTAAATCTTCTATCGTTAAGCCAAATTTAACAGCTAATGATGCTGCATAGATGACATCTCCTGCATTTTCAGATACAATATGAACCCCTAATACTTTTAGTGTTTCTGCATCTGCTACTAGTTTAAATACACCGGTTGTTTCACGGTTTACAATTGCTCTTGGAACAGCATCTAAAGGTAATACAGATGTCTTCACATCATACCCTTTCTCTTTTGCTTGTTCTTCTGTTAAACCAACCGTTGCAACCGTCGGATTCGTAAACGTAACAGCAGGAACTACCGATAAATCTATTTTTTTGTTTAATCCACCAATAGCATTATCAGTAATAATTCCACCTTCATAGGCTGCTACATATACAAATTGTGGTCCTAAAGTCACATCTCCTGCTGCATAAATCTTTTCATTACTTGTTTGACCAAAATCATTGATCAGGATTTCATTATTTTTTCCAGTTTCAACACCTGCTGCACTTAAATTTAAAGAATCCGTATTTGGTTTTCTTCCAGTGGCAACAAGTAACTGATCTGATTCAATGACTTCTCTACTGCCATTTACTGTTACGTAAACCCTTTTTATCTCTCCACTTTGTTCAACACGCTCAAAAGTTGCCCCTTTGACAAGGTTTATACCCTGTTCAATTAACGCTTTTTCAACTGACTCTGAAATCTCAGGATCATACTCCTTTAAAAGTCGCTCACTTCTTTGCATAAGCGTTATTTCTGAACCTAAATGATGAAATAGTTGTCCAAGCTCCATTCCAATGTATCCTGAACCAATTACAGTTAATCGTTTTGGTATTTTCTTTAACTCAAGAAGTGTTGTACTAGTTAAATAGTCCATTTTTTCAAGTCCTGAAATTTGGGGCAACGAAGGCGATGCACCTGTTGCAATTAAAAAGCGTTTTGCAGATAACTTTGCCCCATTGACCTCAACCGTACTAGCATCAACGAATTTTGCTTCACCTTTAATTAAATCAAAATTATATTCATCAATTAAATCCATATATTTTTGATTCCGAAGTTCGCTCACCAATTTATCCTTTTGCGTGATTAAACTAGCTAAATCCACTTCTCCAGCGGATGTTTGTAAACCTATAAACGGATTGTCTTTTGATAAATGATTGATTTCCCCTGCCCTAAGAAGAGTTTTTGACGGAACACAGCCAATATTCACACAGGTTCCCCCAACCGTTCCACGCTCAATCATTCCAACTTTTGCACCGTATTCTATAGCTTTAATTGCCGAAGAAAAGGCAGCAGCACCAGAACCAATAATAAGAAGGTCATAATTGTCTTCATTAATTAACGCCACGTTTTCTAGTGATGATACTTCTTCAATTTCTCCGGCTTGGTAATTTGCTTCATCAATCGCCTTTATTGCACTTTCAACCTCAATATCATCGGGCAGTTCAAATACTGCTTCACCACGACGATAACTAGACTCAATATTTTTAGCACCTATCTTTTCAAGTGCTGATTCTACGTGTTTTTCACAACCCGTACAGGTCATTCCTGAAATGTTTACCTTAAATTTATTCATAAAAAAGCTCCTTTCGTTAATTAATCTCTCATGTTAATGTTTCTATTATTGGACACGAATGTAATTGCTTTTCAGCTGGACATCGTTGTTTTAAGTCGTCTAACATAGTTTCAATTCGTTTTAAATCCTCTATTTGTTTTTGCACTTCCTTTTGTTTTTTAGAAACAAATTCGAACATATCTTGACAACGAACTTCATCTTTATCTACAACACCAAGTAATTTATAAATCTCGCTTAAAGAGAAACCAAGTTCCTGTATTCGTTTAATAAACCCAACACGCTTAACGTCATCATATGAATATATCCGATAACCAGCTTCCGTTCGGTGAGGTTCTTGTAATAAATTTTTTCGCTCGTAATATCTGATCGTTTCTTTATTAACTCCACATTTATCTGCAAACTCACTAATGCGATAAATCATCTTATTTCACCCCCTGAATATTATAAACCATGTACCATAGTACACGGTCAAGTAAATTGGACTATTTTATTTTTTTTCCAAAGTATCACTCGTATGTGATTGATACTTTTATATAATACTATTGATTATCCTAACATCCCACCAGAAAATCCAATTTAAACACCAGTTGTTTTTAAACTATTAAGTATTCGTTAAGCCCTTTTTCTAGCTCAATTGCATGACGTTGTCCGTATTGAAAGGTCACTACTTCGACATTTTCTTTGCCGAATTCTGCGATGACCTGAAATAGGCAAGTTGTGGAGTCTTGGCCGCCTGAAAAAATCACAAGGGCTTTTTATTTTGTTGCATAAACATCCTTAGTTTTGTTTTCTCGTCAAATATTGACTAACCGTGGGAAAGTTTCGAACCACGGAAAATGAAGAGAAAATAAGCGGTCAAATTTCTTGGGGCAGATCATCATGATAACGGGGATTTTTTTGGACGTTTTATTGTTGCACTTGTTCCAAGCTATGTTTGATTGCGTCAGGAATTGAGCCACCGTGGTTTTTATTGGGAATGGAAATAAACGCCACGGAATTTCCTTGTTTGGTTAATATTTCCGCCAGTTGATGCGCATTGATTGTTCGCATTTGTTTCCGTTGATTAATACGCTGTAATTGCTCTTCAGTGATATTCGGATCCTGTTCAGGATGTTCTTCATAAGAGCCTAATGTAATCAGAATATGTGATGGTTTTTGGCTAATCCATGGCTCATTTTGAGGCAAAAATGAACCATTCCCCCACCAAAGAGAAGGGCTTGCCAATGTGTAATGTTGAAATAAATCCGGTTGATGGAAGAGCACGTATAATCCAAACAACCCACCAAAAGAATGGCCAAAGAAATATTGTTTTTCCTTATTGATATCGAAATGCTGTTCAATATAAGGCTTTACATCTTGTTGAATAAAACGTAGAAAATCAGCGGCTTTCCCTCCTTTGGCAAATTCAGCGCCTTCTACTGGAAAAGTGTAATCTCTCATTCGTTCCTCAATGACGTAAGCTTTATCAGATACATAACCGATACCAACAATAAGGGGGAGTGGTTTATGAGGATTGACAGCATTCACTGCTATTGGAAATTGAGCGTTACCATCTAGCGTATAAAGTGCGGTCAGTTTTTTCGACGTTTTCGGTGGAATAGCAATAAACAAACGATAATGCTTGCCTTCAAAAGTAAAATCTTTTTGTTGAATTTGATACATTTTTTTCATGCTTTCTTGAATAGGAGGAATCTTAAAGTTGGGTTCTGCTTGCGCGCTTTGCGTACACATCAGCAGGAAAAATAAAAAGGGTAAACGCAGAAATGAGAACATGGTTATCCGGTCTTAATTTGAGAATGGTTATCACTATATAGTAAAAGTAAAGGTGAAATCAACCGCACTTCATCTTGGCTCCCCAAAACACCCTAAAAATAGGTAGAAATTTTCAATGAATGTTCAAAAATTTGATCTAGTTAACATTTTTTTTCTGGCAATTCCCCTACAATAACCACAGGAAAAATTTTTAAACTTTAATCAAGAGGTGAACTATGACTGACATTAAAAATGTAATTAAAGAACTTGAAGCCATTGGTATTCATGACGTAAAAGAAGTGGTTTATAACCCAAGCTATGAACAACTTTTTGAAGAAGAAACCAAACCTGGCTTAGAAGGCTTTGAAAAAGGTACACTTACCACAACTGGAGCGGTGGCTGTTGATACAGGGATCTTTACCGGTCGTTCGCCGAAAGATAAATACATCGTTTTAGATGATACCACAAAAGATACTGTGTGGTGGACTTCTGATGTGGCGAAAAACGATAACAAACCAATGACTCAAGAAACTTGGTCAAGCTTGAAAGGTCTTGTGACTAAACAACTTTCTGGTAAACGTTTATTCGTGGTTGATGGTTTCTGTGGCGCAAGTGAACAAGACCGTATCGCAGTACGTATTGTGACTGAAGTAGCATGGCAAGCACACTTTGTGAAAAATATGTTCATTCGTCCGACAGAAGAACAATTAAAAACCTTTAAACCTGATTTCGTGGTAATGAATGGTTCTAAATGCACCAACCCGAACTGGAAAGAACAAGGTTTGAACTCTGAAAACTTCGTTGCATTCAACTTAACTGAGCGTATCCAATTAATCGGTGGTACTTGGTACGGCGGCGAAATGAAGAAAGGTATGTTCTCAATGATGAACTACTTCCTACCGCTTAAAGGTGTAGGTGCAATGCACTGTTCTGCTAACGTAGGTAAAGACGGTGATGTAGCAATCTTCTTCGGTTTATCAGGTACAGGTAAAACCACCCTTTCCACCGATCCAAAACGTGAATTAATCGGTGACGATGAGCACGGTTGGGATGATGTAGGTATCTTCAACTTCGAAGGTGGTTGCTACGCGAAAACTATCCATCTTTCTGAAGAAAATGAGCCAGATATCTATCGTGCAATCCGTCGCGATGCGTTATTAGAAAACGTAGTGGTTCGTGCTGATGGTTCAGTTGATTTCGATGATGGTTCTAAAACTGAAAATACTCGTGTGTCTTACCCAATTTATCACATTGATAATATTGTTAAACCAGTATCTCGTGCTGGTCACGCAACGAAAGTAATTTTCTTAACTGCGGATGCATTCGGTGTATTACCTCCTGTGTCTAAATTGACACCAGAGCAAACCAAATACTACTTCTTATCTGGTTTCACCGCTAAATTAGCTGGTACAGAGCGTGGTATTACTGAGCCAACTCCAACCTTCTCAGCATGTTTCGGTGCGGCGTTCTTAACTCTTCACCCAACACAATATGCTCAAGTGTTAGTTAAACGTATGCAAGCTGCTGGTGCAGAAGCTTACTTAGTTAATACTGGTTGGAACGGTACAGGTAAACGTATCTCAATCAAAGATACTCGTGGTATTATCGATGCAATCCTAGATGGTTCTATCGAAAAAGCAGAAATGGGCAAGTTACCAATCTTTGATTTAGCGATTCCAAAAGCATTACCAGGTGTAGATTCTGCGATCTTAGACCCACGTGATACTTATGCAGATAAAGCACAATGGGAAGCGAAAGCGAAAGATCTTGCTGGACGTTTTGTGAAAAACTTCGAAAAATATGCAACTAACGCAGAAGGTAAAGCGCTTATCGCAGCAGGTCCAAAAGCTTAATTAGATAAACAGCATCTAATTAAACATCTCTAAAAATAACCGCACTTTGGTTTTTAAATCAAAGTGCGGTTTTCTTTATCTTTAAATTTTGCTGTGACTTATCTTTTCACAATGATGAGGGGCGAGTGCATATAATCGAATATCATTAATATGACTGATACTGTAAAGATGAGTTTGCGATTTTGAATCAGCTGAGTGAAAACATCCATAAAAATAACCGCACTTTGATTTGAAAACTAAAGTGCGGTTTTTTTATATTAAGTTTTTGCGAGTTATTCTTTTGCTACGGTAAGAATAGACCAAATATAAGCCAATATAACCAATACCGCAGACACAGAAAACATTATGCTTATCACATCAACGAAAAAGAAACTTTCCAGAATCGGTTTAGTGAAGATACGTTCCGCATATCTCGCGACAAAAGTGATGATATAAGCCCATAAAGCCCAGGTGACTATATCTAGTACAAAGCTTTTGGCTTTAATCAGCAAGGGAAGGCTGCTACCTTTATTAATAACCATCAATTGTTGTAAAGTGGCGGTTGCCATTATTTAAACTCCTCTGTCAGGGCTTGTCCATACAGCTAGCTTGGACTTGTTTCTAAAAATCGCTTTTGGGATTCCAACGAGTAACGTTACCGTATTGAGTAACCAATAAACGTAGGGATACCAAATGCAAGAAATTCCATATTGGATCAATCCTTTTTCATAACGAGAGTCGATGTATAAGCTCAAGAGACACTGTAAGAAGAAGGAAAAAAACATGAGCGAGATATTTGTTTCAAACAATTCCATGTTTTGAATGCCTATACCCAAAGTAATCTTGCGGTATAGTGCAAGAGCAACCAGTGCAACCAATAAGATTGCCCAAGTAGCGGTAACAAAATATTCGGCATACATTGGCCATAGACGGCGGTTTTTCCAGCGCCAGACCTGAGGAAAATATTTGATGATGGTTTCAGCGCCACCTTGTGCCCAGCGTAAACGTTGTTTGTATAAACCATATAGACGTTCAGGCATTAATACCCAACATAAAGCACGGGGTTCATACATGATGTTGTAACCGGCTGTTTGAATTTTCCAACTGACATCAATGTCTTCCGTGATCATATTGGTGCTCCAGCCACCAATTTCTTCCATCACATCTTTGCGGAATAGACAACATACGCCGGATACGGTGAAAATGGTTCCCATTAGGCTTTGAGCGCGTTTGATTAAACCGATAATGGAACTAAATTCAGACACTTGTAAGCGACCTAAAATCGTACTGCGGTTACGTACGCGTGGGTTGCCTGTAACACCACCATAAGTGCGGTTTAATTCAAGGGATTGCACCATATAGTCGATCGCATCAAAATCTAATACCGCATCGCCATCAATACAGGCTACATATTCTCCTTTAGCGACCAATAAGCCATGGTTTAATGCGCTGGCTTTACCTTGATTTTCTTGATGAAGAGCTACGATTCGCTCATCTTCTTTTGCCCAACGTTCAATAATTTCGCCAGTGTTATCTTTACTCCCATCATTGATAAAGATGAGCTCATAGTTTGGATATCTGAGTTGAAGCAAGTAAGGAATAGCTTCATCTAAGTTGTCGCCTTCGTTATAGCAAGGCACCATAATGCTAACCATCGGCACCCGCTCTTTTGGCATTTGTTGGAAAGTTGGTTGCCCAAGTTTTCCTTCCATAAAAAGGTAATAGCAGAGACTTGCACTGACCCAATATATTGCCATTCCAGCAGGATACATAAATACGAAGATACTAATTGCCTCTAAGAATTGTTGGTTCATAGTCAATCCTTAAGGTTTTCCCACATTAGTATTTACCGAAAAATACGGTTTCATTTTGTTCAGATCCGGTTGATTAGTTAAAAAGTTATCCGGATAGTAGCCATAGCTATAAATATGATTTTTTTGCAATAGCTTCATCCAATCAATCAACTCGGATTCAGGAATTGGTTTTTGAGTTCGCCAATTCACCGCTTGGAATTCAAACAAGACTTTATCTAATGGTGCTTGAGCTTTCACATTTTCAATGAGAGAGGCAAACCATTGATAGGCTTCTTCTTGTGAAATAGGTTGCTCATTTTCCATGTATGGCATCGCCATAATGGCCGTCGTGTCGTAATTGTTAGTGAGCGTTTTTAAGTTTTGCGCCAACCATTCTTCTGCATTTGGATTTGTGATCACTGATGCATAAAGATTACGAGCCGTTTTAAGAGAATATGAACCACGTAAGAAATAAGGTTTTAACGCATCAGTGAGCTGATGGGTTAATTGGATTAAATCTTGTGTTTTTTGTTTTGCTTGTGGGCTAACCATACCTTCAGCATGATCACCTTCTGCGCCCTCAAAATCGGTTAGGAACGCATCATCGTGGAATAAAATGCCATTAAATTTGGCATAGAATGACAAATCGTTATAAATAGATTTAATGATTTCAACATTCTGTTTGTTATAAGGTGAAAGGCGTAAATAAGCCTTTGTTGAAGGCTTGCCCGTGCGGCTATCAATGACATATTCCGCCTCTTTTACGCTTTTTCGTAAATCAAAGGCCAGTACAGGCATCCAGGCATAAACTTTTACGCCTGCGCGCGTTTGTAATTGCCAGGCAATTCGGCCAAAAATATCATCTCGTACAGGAAGGTATTTATTTGGGAAATACAAGGCATCCGCTACACCATCCCCATCGGGATCAGAGAAGGCTTGAAGATAAACTGTTGTCACACCATAGCGATAGATGCGGTCGATTAACTTATCAAGGTTTTTGGCTTGCTGAGCTTTATCCGCATCATAGACATAATCTAAATCGACATGCAGTACTCGTTGAATTTGTTTGCTTTCATCAATGCCATCAAGATAGTTTTTAACGGTATTTAGATCGGTTTCTGCATTAAGTAATAAGCGTCCAATATGTTTATCGCCAACTTTATTGATGATTTTTTCACCTAATGAGAAATAGTGTGACATTCCTGCTTGTCGTGCAAGTTGCACAGCAACATCATTAAATTGTCCATAAGGCCACACCATTACACGTGGTTTCTTACCGATATGATTGACTAACGTTTGAACAGAACGAGTGAAATCAGATTTCAATCTGTTTTTGTAGGCATCTTCAGTTTCATATTTTCCGTTTTTATATTCAGGCGCAATCACAGCGGGTAATTGACCACCAGATGGGTTGGCATTTATACCGTTATGAAGATTATGAGTATGTGAGGCAACTTCAACGAGCCTACTTTGTTCCATTTCTTTGACTTGCGACCAAGTGGCAAAAACAGAACGATCCAGCATTTTATCGGCATAAGCGATTTTTTGATCTGCTGGCGTATCTAACCAGCCTGTCACAGGCGCAAAAACAGCAGGGTAGTTATAGGCCTTTAATAGAGGGAAGACCACGTTATACATGGTCTCATAGCCATCATCAAAGCTTAGTAATACCGCATTATCAGGTAATGTACCTTTACCATTTTCAGCATCGATAACTTGCTGCCAACTGATCACGTTGTATCCGTTTTCTTTTAGCCAATTAAAATGTTTAATTAACATTTGGGCAGAAATTGTTTGAGGAAAATACTGTTTTTGATTTTCAGCCGCACTTTCATCTACCACAGAGTGATAGGCTAATACGCCATAACGATCTTGCGCAAAGGCAAAAGTCGAAAAAAGGGAAAGCGTGCAAATAATGATTTTTGCAAAATGTTTTAGAGATCTCATAAGGTTATACCGCTTAAGTATTTAATAATAAATAGAAAAGTTTAAATTCCCGAAATTGTTGAATTCAGCACTGCCGTCGTAAATATTCTTTTTACGCCCGATTTCATAAGACACGCCAAATTTTTTACCAATACGCCATTGATGCCCGTAGCTAATCGACCACATCTTTTCTCGACTGAGTTCTGCCTGTTTATAAGCACCTATGCTGGCTTTCAGGTGGTGATTTAAGACTAAGCCATAATTAAGTGGTTGGTAGTAACTTAAATCCGCACCGAATCCCAAGCTTGTCGCTTTTAGTGGGTTGTAATATTCAGCAGAATCAATGGTTTTATTTTTGCTGTAATCGACTCTGAAATTGTTGGTTAGCGTCCAACGGTCATGTTTGAATGTATTGAGATTCAACCAGAAATTGGCTTCTTTTCTTAAGTTGCCGTCATCAAATTTCATGACTCCACCACCTAGCCCAGCTTGGAAAATATCGGAATAGGAATATGTGGTAGAGAAACCAATATCTTTGGTATACACACCTTTATTGATGGCTTTAACTGGAGTACCACTACCATTAATATTGGCGTTTAAATTAAATGACCAATGTTGATTGAGGGTATAATTTGCCTCTGTAGAGAAATAGGCTTTATCATTAAGCTTAACGCCTTTCCCGCTTTCCATTTTCACTTGGAGTGGATAGAAATTGAGCTCTGTTCCTACGCCAATTCGGCGAGAAATGAGACTTTCTTTGTCATAAGGGGAACGAGTTTCTAAGTAATGAACGTAGAGATCGTGACCATTTGCTGTTTTCGGTGTGTAAATCGCATAATCTTGGCTACTTTCATTGCTATAACTGATTGGTGAGGTACGATGCTGTAAGCCGATACTTCCTACAATTTTGCCAGAACGTGCTTGTTCGTAATGGTTTATGAGGGATTGTGCTGACTGACGTTGTTCTTCATTCATTGCATCAATTGTTTTTGAAACTGTTGGTAAATCATTTTGACTTAAAGCAGTTTCTGCCAGGTTATTGCGTGCTTCTTGCTGATCATTTTTACTCAAAAAATAACCGGCTTTTTCAGCCCATAATTTGGCATCATCATAGTTACCACGATTTCGCTCAAGTTCTGCTTTTTGCAACATAGCCCATGGATCACCAGGCGTTTTGTTAAATAGACGATCATCAATAAGTTGCTGAGCCAATTTGCTGTTACCACGCCATAACGCTAAACGTGCCAAACCAAAATAGCGAGAATCGTAGCCTGGATTCAGAATTTTTGATGTTCGGGTATAGTCATGGATATAAACATTTGAATTCATACGCTCCAAATATTGTTGCGCCAATTCAAATTTTCCCGCATCGCTTGCAGTCAGAGAAAGTTTATGAAGTAAACCATCACTCACAGCGAGTTTATGGTTTAAGGCTTGTTGTTCAACTGATTGATAAATCGCTAATGCTTTGTGTGGTGAGCCTTTTGCTGCCCAATAATCACCAAAGGCTTCTTCTAAATACGCAGGCACATTAGATTGAGCCTGTAATGTACTGAAGTTGTCCTCTATTTCATCAAATTTATTCAATCGGACACCCATCACAAAACGGTCTTGCAATGCTTGTTGATACAAAGGATGTTCAGGGTTAATTTTGGCTAAAAGTGCGGTCAATTCTTCAAATGATTTTTCTTGTTGTGTAGGCGTTGTCGCATTTTTTGAGGAGGTAATCGTCTTACCATGCTCAAACCACATCATATCTTTTTGATTGAATTGATCAGGATAGGCTTTTTGTAGTTTCTCTTGTAATGGTTGAAGGTTGTATTTCGATGCTAAACGATACAACTCTCTCATTAAGGTGATATTTTTCGGATTTTGTTCTAACTGACGTTGCCAACGGCCAAGTTTAGCCATGTCGGGTTCGGTGAAATCAAGCAAATAACTTTCTGCATCAAGATAAGCATTATCTTGTCCAAAACGTTGTTTATAAACATTCAGTGCATTTTTTGCCGCAGTGTAGTTTTTAGTTTCAGTGGAGGCTAATGCGCCACCAAGCCATCCATTTGGATTATCAGGGAATTGCTTTTGCAATTGGGAATAGAATGCAACGGCACGGTCGTATTGTTTTTCATTTCGAGCGGCTTTGCCTAAATTTTCCAGTTCATTTTGAGAAAATTGCGCTGGTGCGCAGCTTTCGCAAAGTGAAAGTGCTTTAGCGGATTGATTCGTCCTCAGATAGAGTGTAATTAAATCATCGCGCACTTTAATATCGAGCGTCCTCTTAAATAAGGCCTCAAGTTTTGGAATAGCTTGATTTAATTGAGCCTCTCCTTGACGAGAGAAAATGATGATATTTTCTCGTTCGGTATCAATAGAGGAATTTTGGGCATAGGCAACCTGTACTACTGAGGTACTGACACCTACTAATAGCACAGCCTTAAAGACATGGGATAGAGACTTCATATTAACTTCTACGATGTTTAATTATAATTATTTATTGTGGACTCCATATTTATGACAATGTAAAGAAAGCGTAAGTTTCGTAAAGTGGTCCGACCTCAAGTTGAGCGATAAAAAACATTAGTTATGTATAACAGCGGGGATTTTAGGTAAAAAAATAGGCGTTTTAGTAAAATAAAACGCCTATTTGATATTTAGAGAAGTGATTGAAAGTTATTTCAAAATAAACATCGGTGTGTTACTGATAGGATCACGATGAATGATGACATCCAAATCAAACACATCCTTAAGTAACTCTTCGGTCATGACCTCATCAGGTGTGCCTTGCGCCATTACGGCACCTTTTTTCATGACGATTAAGTAATCGCAATAGCGGCAGGCTTGGTTGAGATCATGCAACACCGTAATCACAGTTTTGCCGTTTTGTTGCATTTGTCGCATCATGCCCATGAGTTCTGCTTGGCGGTTTAAATCCAGATAAGTGGTAGGCTCATCGAGTAGCACTAATTCAGCATCCTGCGCAAGTGTCATAGCTAAGAAGACGCGTTGTTGCTGACCACCGGATAAATCAGAAACCAACTGTTCGGCGAGTTCGGCAGTTTGTGTTTGTTCCATCGCCCAAGTGACCAATTCTTCATCTTTTTGGCTGAGTTTACCCCAGAGGTTTAAGTAAGGCGAACGCCCGTAAGCGATCAATTCGCGCACTTTAATGCCTTCTGGTACCAGGTGTTGCTGCGGGAGAAAAGCCAATTCTTGGGCATATTCTTTAGGGCTTTTTTGCCAAATATCCTGACCTTTATGGGTGATTGAGCCTTGCTTTGGCTTAAGCAATCGCGCCACCGCTTTTAATGTGGTGGATTTACAGCAGCCATTTGGGCCGATTAACGCAATCACTTTATTTTTCGGGAATTTTAGCGACAGATTTTTAACCACGAGTTTATCTTGATAACCTAAAGATAAATTATTGATTTCAATGCTCATTATTTAGTTCTCATCAATAAATAGAAGAAATATGGCGCACCGATAATCGCGGTCAGAATACCTGCCGGCAGCTCCGTTGGTGGGTCAATCACCCGCGCCAAAATATCCGAAAGTTGTAATAAGAGGGCGCCAATAATCAAGGCTGCCGGTAATAGGGTGCGATGTCTGCCGCCGACTAAACGACGGGCAAGATGCGGCGCAACTAAGCCTAAAAAGGCAATCGGACCACAAATTGCCACGGCTGTAGTGGAAAGGGCTACCGCTAGCACTAAAACGCTTATTTGCACTTTATTTACGGTCACGCCCAAGGTGGAGGCTTTGTTTTCACCTAAACCAAGGGTGTCGAGATCGCGACAGAAAATAAATGGCAAGGGCAGTAATACGATTAACCATGGCAATACCACATTCAAATAAGACCAGCTGCGCCCCCATAAGCTACCAGTAAGCCATAACATTGCCGTGTTTATCTCGACCGGATTGGTAAGCATCAGATAATGACTAATGGCTGCCCACAATGCGGAAAGTGCGACCCCAATGATTGCCATTTTGATAGGGCGGAAGTTAAAACCGCACACGATCCATAAAATGACAAAAGAGAGCACGCCGCCTAAAAAGGCAAAAATTGGCATCCAGTAAAATGCTAAGTTTGGCAAGAACATCAATACCGAAACAGCAACTAACCCAGCCGCATTGTTAATCCCTAAAATGTCGGGAGAGGCAAGTGGATTGCGCACCACGCTTTGCACTAACACACCAGAAATTGCTAAGGCTCCGCCTAATAAAATCGCTAATACTGCACGGGGGAGGCGATATTCCATCAAGGTAAAATAGTTTTTATCATCAGGCTGAAAGGCCGCCCAAATTTCCTCAAAAGAAAGCGTATAAGTGCCAAGGCGAATACTCAATCCAAAGAGTAGTACCATCATACTGAGCGTGATGACATAAAAGCCGATAGCGCGAAAAGATACATGAGAGGTTCGCATTAGTGTCTTCCTCTGGCAAATAATACAAAGACTGGGGCACCGATTAAGGCAAGTACCGCACCAGCAGGCACTTCACTAGGGAAATTAACCGCACGGGCAATGGTATCTGCAGCGAGCATTAAAATTGCACCGAGTAACATCGCCATAGGGAGCGATTTTCGCAAGTCATAACCAATCCAATAGCGAGCAAGATGGGGCACGAGTAAGCCAATAAAGGCAACTGGGCCAGCAACACTCACGCTTGAACCTACAATCAATAACGCCATGATGTTAGCGTACCAACGTAAACGGAAGAGATTGATGCCTAACGAACGCGCAGATTCATCGCTTAAATTGAGTAAATTCAAACGACTGGCAAAAAGCAGGCAGAAAAGTGCGGTCAAAATAAAGAACGGAAATAATGTCAATAATTCATTCCAACGAGCATGTGCAATGCCGCCAGCCAGCCAACTCATAATACCGAAGGCATGATCTTCCGCGATAATGAGCACTAATTTTGTGAGCGCGGCACAAAGTAGTGATACGGCAATCCCCGCTAAAATCACTCGGCTACGATCTCCACTATTATCTTTCCACCCGTTGCTGATCAGCATCACCACAAACCAACTCAGACCGCCGCCGATACTAGCCACTAAGGCAATGCTATAACCAGAAAGAATCAAGGGGCTAAACGCACTGGCGGTTACCATCGCAAGACTAGCGCCTGAGTTCACGCTGAGTAATGTAGGGGAGGCAAGTGGATTGCGCGTAATGGTTTGTAGCAACGCTCCTGCCACCGCAAGATTGGCGCCTAAAATCATGCCAACTAATGCGCGCGGTAGGCGTAAATCGGTTACCGTAATTTTGGCAATTTCATCGCCATCGGGGAGGAACGCTTGTAACGCTGCAAGCGGTCGAATTTCGATGGGATAATACAAAAACAGGCTTCCCCATAATAGGAAAGCCAGAATGATAAGGGGAAGTCCCCAACGGAAAGCAGACTTCATCATTATTTTTGCTTCACGAAATCTTCAATTTGTTTTGCCATAATTTTGCTTGCTTCTAAACCGCGACCACGCGCCCACATGTCGGAGTCAACACTGTAAACATGGTTCGCTTTTACCGCAGGAATGGCTTTCCAAAGTGGCTCAGCTTCCCATTTGCGCGCAATACTTTCATCACGATAATGGGCAATGAACAAGTATTCCGGTTTTTCCATTACTAATTGTTCAAGGTTGATTTCCACGAAAGCCTGATCGCTATTGAGTTTAGTTGGCGCAAAACCTAATGTCGTTAAGAAACTACCCACATAGCCATTGTCATTTTGGATATTAAATTTATCTTCTCGGGAAGTACCAAATGAGGCTTTTTTGCCTTGTACACCTAGATTTTTTGCAATGTTGGCAATGTAATCATTATGCTCATTGATCTTCGCTTTCATTTCGCTACTTTTACCGACTAAATCACCAATTTTTTGCGCGGTTTCAAGATTTTCTTGGTAGCTTTCATGACGGGAATCAAACATCACCGTTGGTGCAATTTTTTTCAATTCTTCAAATACTGCAGTATGGCGAGATGGATCAGCAATAATTAAGTCAGGTTTGAGAGAAGCAATTACTTCAAGACTCGGTTGAGAACGTGTGCCAACAGATTGCCACGCAGTAATTTTTTCGCGTACTTGCGGTAGAATACGATCGACTTTGTTATCGTCAGCCACACCTACTGGGCTTACACTGACTTGAGCTAAGGCGTCTACAAAGGAATATTCCAATGCCACAACACGGCTTGGGGTTTTATCAAGGGTGAATTCGCCTTTTGCATCTTTAATCGTCACGGCACTAGCAAATGCAGATGCCATTAACAATGCGGAAGCTAAAGTAGTTTTGAATAATTTTTTCATGTTGTGTCCTCAATAATAAAAAGCATTTGGATTATACACTCAAACAATGTTATTGAGAATAGTTGTATTTTAGCTATTTGGTCGGATTTCTCTATTTTGCCCGCATTCTAGCAAGTAAACTGACGGCAATAATAATAACTAATGAACCGATCCAGAAATTTAGGCTTGGTACGTTATCCCAGAATAACCAGTCACAGATACTGGAAAAAATGACACCGGTAAAAGCAAAAGGCGTAATGACATTGGCAGGCGCGTATTTAAAGGCGCGAGTGAGTAATAATTGGAAAATAAGACCGAATCCACCCACTAAAAGCAGTAATGTGAATCCATGTAGTGTTGGTATTTCCCATTGAGCAATAAAAAAGAGCGGCAACAAAATCGAGCCTAATAAGTGAAAGTAAAACACGATATTTTTAGGTGAGTTGTGTTTATTGAGTTCTTGTAAACTGATAAACGCCATCGCAGCCAAGACGGCAGCACCTAAGGCATAGCCTACATGGATAGGGTTGATATTCATTGAGCCGTTGGTCAGCATAATGATGGATACACCAATAAACCCCATAAAACTGCAAGCTAATACTTTTAATGGCGTTCTGACTTTAAAGAAAAACAGCAATAAAGGCACAAAAAGTGCGGACGTATTCATCAATAAAATCGCAATGGAAATCGGCAAATATTTAATGGCGTAAAAGGTTAACAACATACTGGCAATGCCGGCGAGGTTGCGCAAAATGAGAAATTTCCATTGCGACATATCGACTTTGAAATCCCCATCTTTAATCAAAAAAGGTAGGAGAAAAACAAAACCAATAAAGAAACGAGAAAATAAAATTTCACTGGACGGTAATTCATCGGAGGCGTATTTTACAAAGACGCCCATTAAGGCAATGCTGATGTAAGCTAACACCATACAAATAACAGCTTTTTGATAATTATTGCGGAGATGTATGTTTGGCATAAGGGGTCCCTTGCACAAAGTGCGGTAAAAAATTGCCTTATTTTGTAAGAAAATGGGCTTGTCTTCGTCTAATGAAATGCAAGCTGAAGATTTTTCTATAATAAGGAAAGAAAATGAAATATACAAAAACATTTCTCATATTGACCGCACTTTTTGGCGGTTTGCAAAGTAGTTTAACGTATGCTGATCACACAGAATCATCAAAGGAGCAAAAAATGACAATGGAAAGTAAACAAGAACAACAAATTATTTATCTTGCCGGTGGTTGTTTTTGGGGACTAGAAGCTTATATGGAAAGAATTCAAGGCGTGACTGATGCCGTTTCTGGTTATGCCAATGGAAAAGGTGATACCACTAACTACCAATTATTGCATGCGACAGATCATGCGGAAACGGTGAAAGTCACTTACGATCCAAATAAAATTTCGTTAGATAAATTACTGCAATATTATTTCCGCGTGATTGATCCAACCAGTATTAACAAGCAAGGTAATGATCGTGGCAGACAATATCGCACGGGCATTTATTATCAAAATGAACAAGATAAAGCGGTTATTGATGCAGCATTGAAAACCTTACAAAGTAAATATCAAGCGCCGCTTCAAATTGAAGTAGAACCGCTGAAAAATTATGTAGAGGCGGAAGAGTATCATCAGGATTATCTCAAGAAAAATCCGAATGGTTATTGCCATATTGACATCAAAAAAGCCGATGAGCCATTAATTGATGATAAGAAATACCCAAAACCAAGTGATGCAGAATTAAAGCAAAAATTGACCGCACTTCAATATGACGTGACACAAGGCAAACATACCGAACGCTCTTTTAGTAACGAATATTGGGATAATTTCGCGCCGGGTATTTATGTAGATATCACCACGGGAGAACCGTTATTTTCTTCTAAAGATAAATTTGAATCAGGTTGCGGCTGGCCAAGTTTTACCAAACCGATTGCCGCTGAAGTGGCGGAGTATCAAAGAGATAATAGCTTTAATATGACTCGTATTGAGGTATTAAGTCGCAGTGGCCATGCCCATTTAGGCCATGTGTTTGACGATGGCCCACGCGATAAAGGCGGTTTACGTTATTGCATCAACAGCGCATCGATTAAGTTTATTCCATTAGATGAAATGGAAAAACAAGGTTATGGCGATTTGATTCCCTTTGTGAAATAAGAGGAAAAAATGAGAAAAATATTGACCGCACTTTTATTGTTTTTGAGTCCATTGAGTTTTGCACAAGAGAATGTGTCTTTGGCTGATGTTCCGTTGAAGAGGTTGGATAATCAAACTGTCTCTTTATCACAATATCAAGGCAAACCGCTTTATATCAAAATGTGGGCATCTTGGTGTCCAATTTGCTTGGCAGGTTTAGCGGAAATTGACGATCTCAGTGCTGAAAAGAATCTTGATTTTAATGTGGTTACGATTGCCTCACCAGGACAAAAGAACGAACAAAATAGCCAAAAATTTATCAATTGGTATAAAGGCTTGGACTATAAAAATATCACCGTATTATTGGATGAAAACGGTGAAATCATTAAACGAGCTAATGTATTAGGCTATCCGTTTAATTTGCTGTTGGATAAGGATTTAAATCTTATCAAAGTCCAGCCAGGTCATTTGAATTCAGATCAAATTAAACAATTTGTGAAGGAATAAAAAAGTGCGGTCATTTTTGACCGCACTTTTATTATTGGCTTGATTATGCAAATGCCTGTAATTCAGGATTGATTGGGGTTTCAGCGATGTTGTTCACATAGTTACATAATGTGGCGAGGCTAACACCTAAAATCACATCAATGGCATTTTCTTGGGTATAACCCGCATCAAAGAATGCTTTAAGTTGCGCTTCCGTTAATTTTGCTTTTTGCAAAATAACAGCAAGAGTGAAACGCGCTAAAGTATCGAGTTTTTTATCACTTTCAATACGAGCAGTTGCACGAATTTGGTTTACAAGCTCTTCTTCAAGTTTTAACACTTTTAAAGCGATCTTCGTGTGGCCTGCTACACAGAAACCACAGCCATTGACTACCGCAGCGGTAATTTGTACCACTTCGCGTTCTGTTGCCGTTAAGCTGTTACGACCATTAATACCGCCCACGGTGCGATAAGTTTCAAGTGCAGTAGGGGCATTCGCGAGAACACCAATTAAATTTGGAATAAAACCATTGGCATTTTGTACGGCTTTTAAGGCTTCTTGTGCCGCTTCAGGTGCTGATTCAATGGTGTGAATTTTAAATTGAGACATAAACTACTCCTAAGGGATAAATCATAAATTTCCGCTTGATAATACCTTTCTAACTTAAGTAAGAAAAAGAAGAAAAGCTTATTTCATATAGCTAAAAGTTATGATTATTCTTGGGTAAACCAATCTTCTGTTTTTGTATTTACGTCAAATACTTGTCCTAACAATGGTGTAAGTGTATTCACGCCCAGTGCTCTTGCCATTGGTACGCTTTTAAGCACAGGCTCATTCCACGTATGCAAGGCAAGCGGATAAGCGCCCCAGTGAATGGGCATAAATCTTGTTGGTTGTAGTTTTGCCGCAAGTTGTGCGGTTTGCTCAGGGAAAAGATGGTTATTGGGCCATCTTTCGTCATATTGTCCGTTCTCGATAAACGCAATATCTATTTTGCCAACACGACTAGCAATTTCATCAAAATGTTTACCTTGGGCGGAATCACCATGGAAGTAAAAACGTTCTTCATTTTGACCGCGCTTATGCTCTATTAAAAAACCAGACCACAACGCTTTGTTATGATCAAACAAGCCACGGCTAGAATCATGTCTTGCAGGTAATGCAGTATATTTTACGCCATTGCGTTCAGTGCTTTGCCACCAGTCTAACTCCGTAATTCTAGCCGCATCTATTCCCCATTTTTGTAAAATTACGCCCATTCCTAAAGAAACCACAAAATGACTTTGTGTTTTCATTAATTTCTCGATGCTTTCTTGTTCTAAGTGATCGTAATGACTATGTGAAAGCAGCACGACATCTATAGGCGGTAATTCTTCAATTTCTGCCACAGGTGGTTGAAAACGGTGCATCATTATTGGCACTGGAGACGCACTATTTCCAAAAAGTGGATCGGTAATGATGGTTTGATTGCCAATACGCATAAGTAACGTCGAATGTCCAAACCACATAAATCGACTCTGTTCAGCTGGCGCTAATAACTCGGTCCAATTTGGTTTGACCGTTGGCAATGGTTTTTTGGGGTGAAAATCTTTTTCATGAAATGTCATTTCCCAAAGTGCACTTGCAACATTTATTGGTGCGCGTTGAGGTTCTGCATTATAGAAAGTTTGTGTATCAGGATCATAATGATCACTCTTCGGATATACCGGATAAGTTGGCAGATAAAACCAATAGGTGACAAATGCGGCAATTCCCGCAAGAGTAATGAGTTTCTTTGTATGTCTCATCTTTAAAGGATATTTTCCAAATATAAATTTGGCAGCATTATACCTTTAAATGTGTTTTGACGACAGACAGTAATCTCTCCAACTCTTTTTTGCCTTTTTCGGAAAGGACTTTATTGTCGCGAAACATTTGGGTGGCACGTGCTTCAATAAAGTGAAGGTAATCGCTGTTTTGGGTTTCTTGGAATTGCTTTTCGGCTAATTGCATTTCAGTGAAGTCTTTATTGGTTTGAGCAATCAGCATTTTTTGACCGATTAACACAATCAGCGCCGCAATTAATGCGATGACGGCACCGTAGCCGTGAGTGGGATAATAAAGCATGCCCGCCAGAACAAAAAGTGCGGTCACTAAATTGGATGAATTTTTGATATAGCCTTCAGCTGGTGGTGGCTTGATGAGATCTTTCCAGTTCATAGGATTTATATGTCATGCTAAAAAATTTGCCTTCCCACAAGAGAAAGAGGGAAGGCAATATCATAATGTATTAGGCTAACACACCAAAATGATAGCCTAAAATACCCACGCCGAATAAGGCGAAGATGATGTACATGGCGTTGATTTTTTTACGTAATAAATACATACATAAGAAAGTTAAACCTAACGCCGCAAGGCCCGGGAGAAGATCGTTTAACACGCTTTGTACGGTGGTCACCACTTCTTCGCCCATTTGGTTTTTATAGCGGGAAAGTTCTAATGGAATATTAATACTTGTCCATTTCGATACCAGTGAGCCCATGACAAAGAGACCAAGGATAGACGCCCCCTGCGTCAATTTTTGTAAGCGGCCGCCGCCCATATCGTTAACGATGGTAGTACCTTTTTCATAACCGTATTTGAAACCATACCAACGAGTTAACGCACGGCAAAGGTTGATACCGATGAAGAAAAGTAATGGTCCTAAAAGGCTACCGGTAATGGCTAAACCTGCACCAAGTGCGGCCAATACAGGACGTAATGTTCCCCAGAAAATTGGGTCACCCACACCGGCTAATGGGCCCATTAAACCGACTTTCACCCCGCTGATTGCTGAGTCATCAATATCGTTACCGTTCGCACGTTCTTGTTCCATCGCCGCAGTAACACCAATGATAGATGATGCTACCCAAGGTTGGGTGTTGAAGAATTCTAAGTGGCGTTTTAATGCCGCTGCTTGATCTTCTTTTTTGCTGTAAAGACGTTTAATGGCTGGGATCATAGATACACAGAAACCCATTGCTTGCATACGTTCAAAGTTGAAGGAACCTAGCAAGAAAGTTGAACGCCAGTAAGTGCTACGAATATCGCCTTTTGTTAATGATTTTTTAGTTTGTTCAGTCATAATTTCTTCCTTATAGTCCTTCAAGTTCATCATCAGCTAATTCACGTTTTGCAACTGTTTGTGGTGCAGTAGATTGATGGAAACGTGGGTTCAATTGAATGTAAATCATCGCTAAGCATGTGCCTAAAATACCGAGACCGACAAGGTTGTAATTGGTGAAAGAGGCGATCACGAAGCCTAGGAAGAAGAATGGCATTAATGCGCCTGCACGCATCATGTTGATTACCATTGCATAACCGACGACCACGATAAAGCCACCGGCGATTTGTAAACCACGAGTGACCACTTCTGGAATGGCATTCAATGCTTCAGTCACCGTATCAGTACCTGCTACTAACGCAACGAAGAAGGTTGGAATTGCCACACGTAACGCTTGTAATGCAAGACCGCTGAAGTGACAGAATTCAATACCGCGGAAGTTGGCTTTTGCGGCAAAATCATCGGCTTTGTGTTGAAGGAAGATGGTTAAAGTACGCACGAAGATGGTTAATACTTGACCTGCTGCCGCTACCGGAATCGCAATCGCTAATGCGCTCCCTTTATCTTGCCCACCTTTGATGACGAGAATCGTTGCAATCACACTGGCTAATGCCGCATCCGGTGCCATTGCCGCACCCACGTTCATCCAGCCTAATGCCACTAATTCAAGAGTACCACCGACAATAATACCGGTTTCTAAATCACCTAATACTAAGCCGATTAGGGTACAAGCAACTAAAGGACGATGAGTTTGACGTTCGTCCAATACACTACCCATACCGCAAATGGCGGCAACGAGCGTGACTAAAATAATTTCCATTGTTGTCATAATGAATTGTCCTCGTAATTAAAATTGAATCGCATCAAGCTCTTTGTGCGTGAGCATTGATTTTGGGCTGCTCGCCACTTGTTGTAAGCTTAATTCCACACCTTTATCTAAAAGCTGTTTAAATGCCGCTACATCTGTTGGGTTGACGGCAACAGCTTGAGAAATAAGTTTATCGCCTTCGCGATAGGTCATACCGCCCACATTGACCTTATCAATTTTCACGCCACCCTCGATTAAACGCAGGATATCTGTTGGGTTGGTTACCAACCAAAGAATGTTTTTACCTGCATATTTCGGGTTGTGATACACCTTAATGGCTTTTTCTACTGGAATCACATAAGCTTTTAAATGTTCAGGCGCGATTTGGAGTAATAAATCACGACGAAGCGCATCATTCGCCACATCATCATTTATCGCAAAAATCGCTTCACATTTCACTGCTTTCGCCCAAGAGGTCGCTACTTGACCATGGATTAAACGGCTATCAATACGCAATAAGGAAATGTTCATATTGCCAGAAAGTGCGGTTGGATTTGGAGAGGTTTTTGGTGCTTCAGCTGGTTTAGCAGTTGGCGTTGGAGTAGGCTTGCTTTCTTTAGGTTGACGGAAGGATTTCACAGCAGCGACCCCGACTTCTTTCGCGGTTTCTACCAATTCATCTAAGCTGGCGCCATCTTTGGCATCAAGCACTTCTAGCAACATCGGTAGATTAATGCCGGTGACGATATCGGTATTATCCCTTTCACTGGCGACTCGGCTTGCCGCGTTATAGGGGCTGCCACCAAATAAATCGACCAGAAAGAGCACCGGTTCATTTTCAGGCAGCGTGGCAATAATCGCATTGTATTTTTCGATTAAATGCTCACCGCCTTCACCCGGTAAGAAAGTCACGACATGGCAGTTTTCATCTTCGCCATACACCATAGCGGCGGAATTGACGATTTCTTCAGAAAACTTACCGTGCGTTGCAACGATAATGTGGGTCATGGATATTCCTCCCATTGAGTTGATAAAATCAGTCTATTTTGCTTTCAATACGCACTGCGCAAACGATTGCTCCGAATGGAGTTTAGTGTATGGATTTGAAGATTACCGTCAAATAAAGAATAGTCAAATGGTGATCAAGATCAAATAAACAGGTAAGATGACTTACAACTTTTGAGGTATTTATGAATGAAATGCAAAGTGCGGTAGATTTTTGATTATTTTTTCAGAATGGAAAGCATTTCGCGACAAGACAAATAGGAAAAGGTTAAAATAAGCCAAATTTTCTGTTGGGAGTTTCAATGTTTTTTGTTTATCTCATTATCGCCTTAGCGGCAGGTGTCGCACTCGCCACGCAATCAGCGATTAATACGCAATTAGCGAAAGCCATGAGTGGCGAAGCGGTAATTGCTACCTTCATTTCTTTTGCGGTAGGCACGATTTTTCTCTTTTTTATCGCACTAGCTAAAACCGATTTATGGGGCAATCTATCTACGATTCCATCACAACCTTGGTGGAAATTAATTGGTGGGGTACTCGGTGCAGTTGTCGTGTTCACAACCGTTTTGCTTGCACCTAAATTAGGCATTACTGCGATGTTATTTTTTATCATCGTCGGACAATTAATTACGGCAACAACTATCGATCATTTTGGTCTTATCGGTATGCCGATCCGAGAAGTAAATATCACAAAATTTATCGGATTAATCATTGTCGCCTTTGGATTGGTATTTTATTTCTTTGGGGATAAGTTGGTTGAGCTATTTGGGGCAAGATAGGATAGAATACGCCTCTATTTATTGATTAATCGCGTAATTGGGGAAACTATGCGAAAGCGTTGCCTGTGGGCGTTGATTATTTTGTTGCTGTTAATTGTAGTAAGCGTTGGCTTAGTACGCGTTTTTGCGACCCCAAAACGTGTAGCGCAACTAACTAATCATTTTTTAGCACCGCATTATCACATTGAATTAGCCGATGACTGGCAATGGGAAACCACAGGTTTAACACTGCCAGAGCTAAAAGTGAAAACTGACCAATGTACGCTAGTGAACCTGAATAATACTCAGGTGACTTGGTGGAATACGCATAGTCTTGATGTTGAAAAGGCGAGCTTGAATTATGATTGTTTAACCCATTTACCCAGTGATAATGCTGAAAAAACACCGCCAAATTTGACCGCACTTTGGGCAGCATTGCCTATTTCTCATGTTAACGTTAAACACTTTCAATTAACGAATGCCGAAGCCTTGACACAAGGGGCTTTAAAACCTTTCTTATCGGCTGATTGGGCGTTAGACGCAAACTATAACGGCAACCAATTAGCACTCGAAGCTCAAGCCAATAATGACGAGCTTGAGCTGCATCATCAATCGACTGTCACGCCACAAGATGGCATTTTCCAATGGGCGGGCAGTACCGACATTAAACAAGCGGAAGATAAAACCTACGATCTTCATTTCTCTGCGAATTTTGATCCTGATCTTTCTCAACTGCCTCAACAAGGCAATGTCTTACTTAACTGGAATAACCCAGAGCTAGCCGTCACAAAAGGCGAGGCAAAAGTGTCGTGGCAAGGGGCGGATGGCCAGTTAAATGCCCAAGATTTAACAACTAATTCACCATTGTTGGATGTGCCTTTTGTGTTCACCAAAGACGGTTTGGATATTTCATGGGGGAAATTTTATTGGACCTTTGACAGCTATCAACCGATTAAAGGCTTCCTTGGCTTATCTATTCACCGTGCGGCAGAAGGCTTGTTGCCATTAAGCATTGATATGAACGTGATCTTGCAAACCTTTGGTGAAATGGGCAAAGGGGAGATCGTGATTTCAGGTAAAAATGGTGAAATCGGTGGTGGCGATGACAATAATGAATTGGATTTTGAGCTGAAAACCCGCGGGGATTTACGTTATAACTCGACTGTGGCTCTCACCAATTTAACTTATCATTTTGGCGGGATTTTTACGCATCCCGTGGTGTATTTTTATCCGGGCTCCGTCTTTAAAATGGATACTGTGCAACCCGATACCAAATTACATGTTCGTTTACCGTTAGATGACATTATTATCGGTCGTTATGGCTTAGAAGGGCGTTTGCAAGCAACGTTGAATGGCACAACCCCGCAGTTTGAAAATCTCAATTTAAAATTAGACGGAAACGCCCACGAGTTTATTGCGGGTATTAAAACCGTGTTTGACTTCCGAGATGAAGAACATAAGTTGCAGTCGGTGGAAAAACAAGCGACAAACCGTTGGGATTGGATTATTAATGGCAGTGCAAACTGGAAATCCTTAAATACGCCAGTCAAAATGGAAGGTAAAGGCTTTTGGGAAGCGGATCATATTGAATTAAATCAACTTTCTGCCCATTCAAAAGAAGTCAAAATGAAAGAGGTAAAAATGGCACCGCTTTCGTTGGAACTTAAAGATCGACTCCGCTGGGATTATGAAGAAGAGCATATTCGC
Source organism: Parahaemophilus parainfluenzae (assembly GCA_018363335.1). Classification (GTDB taxonomy): domain Bacteria; phylum Pseudomonadota; class Gammaproteobacteria; order Enterobacterales; family Pasteurellaceae; genus Haemophilus_D; species Haemophilus_D parainfluenzae_Y. The sequence continues at coordinate 51,520 of JAGZOA010000011.1, forward strand.
GGCTTGTTGCAAGCGAAAACTGATTGGATTGAATTTGCTTATGGCGGTCGTTTTGTTTCGCCAGTTTTTGGCTTAGGCATTGATGGTAAGAGTATCGGTAATTTCAATTTTGCAGGTGATTTAAAGGCGGGCTCGCTTGGGCCATTAGATGTCTTAGGCGTATATCAGAATAGTGCACTATCAGGTGAAATCAGCTGGAAAGAACAATCCGCAAAAGTATTCCAATCGCTCTTCCCACAAAAATGGAACTGGTTAATTCATGAGGGAAGCATCAAAGGACAGAGCAAATTTGTGATTAATACCAATGGTGTGAAAATGGGGGGAGAGCTGAACCTGAAAAACGGTAAAATCACCATGCCAGATGGCGAGATTTATGGCTTGAACATTCGCTTCCCGATGAATTATGAAAACGAGGCATTACAAGTGGCTTCGGGCAAACCCATTCATATTTCGACTAAAAATATTCGCTATGGCGCGCTTTCTGTCGCAAATGGGGAATTAGATTTATTCGGTCGTTATCCGAATACCATGAAAAATCCACTTATCTTAAAAAATGTGAAAGTTTCCTTATTTGATGGTGAATTGACGGTACCTCAGCTCACTTTTCCACAAAGTAAAATGGCGACACTTTCTTTTACCAATATCGATTTAGCCCAAGTGTTAGCTTTGGCACAATATAATCAAGTAACCTTAACCGGCCGCGCCAATGCAGTGATGCCATTTTGGCTTGGGCATAAGGAATGTTTGATTTGTAATGGCACATTGGAACAAGTGGGGAATGTGTCCATCAAATTAACCGATGAAATGGTGAAAGGATTGAAAAAAGGCGGGTGGACAGAGAATATCTTGGTGGATTTATTAAAAGAAATGGAACTGCAAAATTCCCATGCAGCGGTGACGCTCGATCCTAAAGGGCAAATGACGTTGCGGGCGAGTATCAGCGGATTTAATCCAACCAAGCGAACCAATAATCCGATAACGTTAAATTATACGCACCAAGAAAATATGTTTGAATTGTGGAATATGATTGACTACGGCTCGCAATTTGAACAAAATCTGCAATATAAACTTTATAAGCAATTAGACAAAGACAAATGATAAAACACCTTAAATTTCAACCGCACTTTTTTATTTTTGCGGCTATGTTTACACTTACGGCTTGCACACCGACCATTCAATTGGACACACCAAAGGAAGGCATCACCATTAACATGAATGTGGTGGTGGACCACAATATTAAAGTGGAAATGGATGAAAAATCTCAGAAAGCAGTGGGAGAAGTGGAACCTGCGTGGAGATAAGAGAGTCAAGTAAAAAGGCCGTATCAATTTTTAGATGGCCTTTTGATATTAATATTTCATAATTTTAGGTTTCTTAAATACTCAACTAATTCCCCAATTGATGTTGATGGATTATCAGTCACTGTCTTTTGGTTAGATTTACTAATCTGTTTAGCATAAGCTATAGCTGTATCAAGCTTATCTATCAAATCAATAAAAATACCTTCTTTATTCTTTTCGTAATCTGGGTAAAAATTTTTTAGTTCGCTAATTACATATTCTGCTGCACTTTTATTTCCTGAAGAAGTAAATGGTTTGCAACTGTATGTAAAATGTAACAGTATCCAATACTCAAAACATGGTACGGAAGTAATTGAAAAGAAAACTCCTTTAGGAGTTATATTTTCTATTTCAAGAATAGTTTGCTCATATGTTGTATGCTCATCCTTATCAAAAATACAGTAAACTCTATCAAAAGGATTTCCATCTTGCTTAGCTTTATTAAATAATTCTTTTGCTTTGGCTAGAATTGTTGTAGGAGATGAACCGCACTCACCAGTTATTTCTATATTTGCTGTATGCAATCCATAATATTCACGCAATTCCATAAAATATGACGGTTCAGTTTTCTCTCCTTCGCAAACGATTAGTACCCTATCATAAGGCTTTCGCATTGCTACTTTACGTTGATGGTCCTTAAGTTTTTTGGCTTTTCGCTTTTTGAATAAATCATCACTCCCCATTTTTTACTCCATATTAAAAGAACGAATAAATGGTAAAGCTCCGTATCTTCCCGATAAATAAGATCTTTCTAAATTTTCCTTTCCTTTTTTAGGGCTAAAATCAGAAAGTGGATACAATGATGTGGATTGCATTTTATTTCGCTCACAGAACCAAATTTGATCTCTACGGAAGACATCTTGACTTAAGATCGAAGTTTCATGTGTTGTAAAAATTAATTGAGCATTTTTAGGATTTGTTTCTTTATTATGAAATAGCTTAACAAGAAACTGAACTAACTTAGGATGTAAATTATCATGTAATTCATCAATAAATAAAACATAGCCATTTTTTAATACATCCATCCAAGGGCCAGCAAAAGCAAATAATTTTTTTGTTCCGTCAGACTCATCTTCGAAATCAAAAAATACTGCCTCATTATGATTATTTAAATGAGCTGTTCTAACATCTACAACCTGTCCACCTTTCATATTATTAATTAGTAATTCTTTTAAAAAAGCTGGCATATCTGAAGGCAATGCAGAAGGATTAAACTCTTCTTTTTTAATTTCAATATCATTAATATTTAAATCTGCGGCTCGTAAGAATTTCATGATATCGTTTTTTTTATTTTCAACACATAGAGAAATACTATATTCTGGGGAAAAACCTCCAATATCACCAAATTTGAGTTTTTTATCAAACCAATCAAATAAAGGTTTCAATTGTTCACTATTTAATTGTACTGCTGTAGATAAAAATAGTGCATTTTCTCGTGTAGCCTCTTTCCATAATTGCTTAGTCCCTCCTAGTAATGAACTAAAACTCCAATCATAATTTTGTGTTTCAAAATTGAAAATTCGTTTAAACCATTTTTGAGCTCTCCCTTTAGGATATGCAAATAACCATTCTTCAAAAATTTTATCCTCAGTTGCTGAAAATCCATATTGGTAACGAATTCCATCAATAATAAAGATTACCTCAAACTCACTAGGTTGATTTAAAATTGTTGGGTCCAATTTAAATGGTACAACTGGTAATTTGTCCCCACGCTGTGAAGTTTGCGTTACAACTTTCTTCATTGTACGTAAGGATCTTAATAAATTAGACTTACCACTCGCATTAGCTCCATAAATGACAGCCGAATTTAATAGGCTTAAATCCTTTACACCTTCAATATTAAACGTATTTTCCGGTAATTCATCACCTTTTCCTTTCACCAAAGTAAATGTCTGGGTATCACGGAAAGAGCGAAAATTAGTCACATTCATCTCAACAAACATATTAACACCTAATCTCAATCATATTTTTGGAAAATTTTTCCAAAAATAGCACCAAAATTAATTTTGGTCAAACGTTAATTAATGTTAGTTTAAGCAAAATCGTGCCAATATCTTTCAACTCACTCTAAAAAATTTGAAATACTTTATAGAAATACTTAGTTAGCTTTACTTTTAACTTTACGAAAGTTCAAGAAATTTTTTCAGTGGTGGATAAAGCTAGTGATGGCACATAGATAAAAAGGTGGTCTTAATAGAACACATAAAATGAATTTCAGATAGCTTTTTTCTTTCCTTTAAAAGTTCGGTTATTTTGTAAATTATTATTCAATAATCTAATAGCTTATACTATCCTTATCCCCAATTATTATATAGTAAACTTGCTGAATTAATTTGCATCCAACTTATACAGTTTATGCTATAACACGGAGCATCGCTGACTTGCGCAATATTGTTGCTTTTAGCAATGCGTTGCTTAACCAGTGGTTCTATTACAGCATTTTTTGGTAATAATTTTCGCAAAATAGCAAGCCCGTAAGCTCGCGATACGTTGATTTTTTTCCCAAGACTACTCATCCTAATCCAGAGTTTTACCCCGCTAAAACCGACGTCATGCTGAGCGATCCTGCAATCAGGTTATCGTTGAAAAACGTAATATCGTCTTGTGGTTCACGTAATGCCATGATGTACAACAACGGCAAATAATGATCTGGCGTAGGCACAGAAAGCTCGGCTTTTTCACCTAACTGGTCATAATGCACCAAAGTTTCATCATCTTGCGTCGCAATCGCCTGATTGACTGTTTCACGGAAAGCAAACGCCCAGTCATACCCCGCGCCGATTTGATCAATATGTTCCCAGCTTATCGCTCTCAGATTATGCACAATGTTGCCGCTCCCAATAATCAACACACCTTGTTCTCGCAAAGCAGATAATTTTTTCGCCAAATTGAAATGCCATTCTGCCGATTGCAAACGGTTAAGGCTAAGTTGCACCACAGGAATATCGGTATTGGGATAGAGATATTTCAACACCGCCCATGCACCATGATCAAAACCACGCGTTGGATTTAGTTCGACATTTTCTGGCTGTAATAATGATCGCACTTGCTCCGCCAACTCAGGCGAACCGGGTGCGGGATATTGCACTTGGCTGAGTTCTTCAGGAAAACCATAGAAATCGTAAATCATTTCAGGGTGTTCACCTGATGTCACCTGCAAACGGCTGCTGTACCAATGCGCTGAAATCATCAAAATGGCTTTTGGTTTTGGAAAGTTTTGTGTAATTAGGCTGAAATTCTGATTGAACGGGTTTTCTTTATCTAACACGTTCATCGGGCTACCATGCCCAACAAACAATACAGGCATTTTTTTCATTATTTTCTCCTCAATATTTGATGGGGAGGATTGTACGGTTAAATCTTTGTGTGAAAAATACCCGTTTATGAACAACATTTTTTACTAATCGGAAATAATTAATAGTAAGGTTTAGAGATATGGGCGTATTAAATAGGGGGAAATATTACAAAGCGCGGTTAAATTTCACGAAAATTTTACTTAATTTTTACTTCATTCACAGTTTATTATCTTTATATTTAGGCGTATGATGACTATTAGTTTTACATAACCCCTAAATTTATTTAGGTAAATATATTATTTCTATTTAATAGGAGATTGAATAATGAAAAAATTATTCACAGCGGTACTTTCTGCGGCAGCCATTGCTGTACCTTTTTTTGCTTCTGCGAATACTGCACCACAAACAGAACAAAGTGCAGTACAACCGGAAAAAGCAAAAGGCGTTTGGATTGATGTACGTTCAGCCGAGGAATTTAACGCAGGTCATTTGCAAGATGCGGTGAATATTCCACACGATAAAATTGTTGAAGGCGTTAAAGCGATTGGCTCAGATAAAGATGCACCAATCAACCTTTATTGTCGTAGTGGCCGTCGTGCCGAAGCCGCACTAACAGAGCTGAAAAATGCAGGCTACACCAATGTAACCAACCATGGTGGTTATGAAGATTTGGTGAAAAAAGGTTTGAAATAAATCTCACATCATTAAAAACAAAAATCCCCTAGCATAAAGCGCTAGGGGATTTTTTCATTCCAAAGAGCGCTCAAATTTTGAGGTGTTTTTGCAAATCATCTTAAAAATTAGACCGCTTGTATTGTCCTCATTACACTAATTCTTATCTATTCGCTTAATCAATAAAAAGACCGCCAGTACTAATGCAATCGCACCGCAAATCAAGCTTGGTATTGGGATACCATTGAGCTGAGGGAGATTTTCGTTCAACGATAAAATAGACGCTGCAATAATGAGTGCGGCAATAATCAACATAATGCCCACTCGTTCGACAGTCTTACGAAAACGCTCTAATCCGTGGATTTCATGTTCAAGACGAATTTCCTTATTGCTGATTTTTTGTAAGAAAATTTTGACTTCTTCCGGAAGCGAAAGCCAGTTGTTGTAGCTGTCAGCAATTTTTTCGAAATTTTCACTCATCACGCGTTTAGGTGAAAATCGTTTCTTGAGCATTTGTGTAACATAAGGTTTAAGTACGGCTGCAATATCTAATTCAGGATAGAGATAACGTCCGATCCCCTCAATCTGGGCAAAACCTTTTGCTAGCAAATAAACGCCCTCAGGCATAATAATGCTATTTTCGCTCATAATTTTGGTAAAACGATTTATCAATTCACTGATATCTAATCCTGCCAAATTGCTTTCAGTGAGGAGCATGAAAATCTCAGAAAGATCATTTTCTAGTGCTTTTTCATTTGGCACATTATAACTGACGGCAAGTTGCTTAATGGTCTCGATGATTTTTCGCACATTTTTTTGAGAGGCATAGTACAAACAATTTCCAAGTAATTCGCGTTCTTTAGGGCTGAGTTTACCCATTGCCCCCAAGTCAATAAAAGCAATCCGCCCGTCAGGTGTTAATAGAATGTTGCCAGGGTGGGGATCAGCATGAAAGAAGCCAAACTCAAATACTTGTTTCATATAGAGATCTAATCCAAGTAAAGCAACATCTTTAGCCAGTAAACCTTGTTGTTCAATCTGTGCTTTATTGGTCACTTTTGAGCCATACACAAAATCCATACAAAGAATGTTATTGTTTGATAAATTCGAATAGGTTTGTGGGACTAAAATACGTGAATCTTGCTTAAAATTATTAGCAAAACGCTCAATGCTACGACGCTCACTTTCAAGGGAGAGTTCTGTTGTAATGGATTCTTTGAAGGTATTTAATAACGCTTTAGGTTGAAGGTTAGAAATAATGTCGTTGCGTTGTTCTAGAAAATTCACGAGATCCTGTAAGATAAGTAAATCTGCCTTAATGACTTCATCAATGCCTTCTCGCTTGATTTTTACCGCAACATCTTGTCCGTTTTTCAACCGCCCTTTGAATACTTGACCGATAGAAGCTGATGCCATAGGCTCTGAAGCAAGCGTTTCGAAATGTTCCTGAATATCTATGCCTAATTCACGCTGAAATTTCTCTGCAATATCAATGGGCTGAACTTCTACTTTATCTTGCAATTTTTGTAGTTCAGTAATCATTTCAACTGGTAGCAAATCGCGGCGATCACTTAACATCTGCCCTAATTTAACGTAAGTTGTGCCCAGCTCTTCCATCGCTCGACGGATACGTTCATATACAGACACGCTTCCACTTGATTCATTGGCTAACTTATTTGAAAGGGATTCCGGTAACCACTTCTCTAAATTACTGCGTTCAAAAAACTCATCTAAACCATAACGTAATAAGATTTCTGCAACCTGCTTGGCACGTTGAAATTTGTTAAAAATAGCCATTGTAACTTTCCTCTTTGAGCATGCTATTTGGCGAGTATTTAAAATAAGGTTGATTTGCGACTAAATTGAGACAGGTCTTTTACATCTCTAACTGAAGATTTTCGAAAATTGCTGATGATTTCAGTTTATCCATTCTTCAATTGAATCTCTACAATTATTTACAAGGCAAGCCACATTAGATTTTTTTAATTTAATACTAATAATAAAAATCTCAATGCGCTAAGTTTTGAAGGCTTTTGATTTAAAAGAGCGGTCAAGTTTTGAGGTGTTTTTGCAAATACTCTTCAAAACTTGACCGCTTGTATTTTTACTTCAATTTAGCAGTGGTAATCCATTGCTTAAAGTCGTGTTTTCAATGTCGACAATATTGCATCCCAAGCGGTTAAAGCCTCTTTCTCACTGAGTGGCGAACCCTTGGTATTTTTCTCATTGGCACCGAAAGTCATCTTAAATCTCACACT
>JAGZOA010000048.1:0-5368 GCA_018363335.1 Parahaemophilus parainfluenzae
GATCAATGAAACACGTTCACCATCATAAAGTTGAATTAATCCTAATTTAGGATAATAGGTCGATACCCGCATAAATTCGGTATCTAAAGCGACCGCACTTTGCTGACGTGCTAACTGACAAACCTGAGCCAGTTCTTCATTATTTTGAATTAACGTAAAGTGCGGTTGATTTTGGCATTCTTTTATCATTGTAATAGGATGTATTTTCAAATAGAGGTACAGACTAAACAGGGATATGAACACATATCCCTGATTTAATTAATGTTGCGCGCGTTTTGCTATTTCTTCATCACGCAGTATGCGTCTTAAAATTTTGCCTACATTACTTTTCGGCAATTCATCGCGAAACTCAATATCTTTCGGGACTTTATAACCTGTGAGATGTTGTCTGCAGTGCTGACGTAATTCATCACGCGTGAGGCTATCATCTTTCTTCACAACGAAGATTTTAATAGTTTCTCCCGACACCTCATGTGGTACACCGATAGCGACGACTTCAGCGACTTTGTAATTTAGCATCACCACATCTTCGATTTCATTTGGATAAACGTTAAACCCTGAAACCAAGATCATGTCTTTTTTGCGGTCAACAATACGGAGGCTATAGCTCTCGTCCATAATGACGATGTCACCCGTTGCCATCCAGCCATCTTTAAGTACTTCAGCTGTCGCTTCAGGACGTTGCCAATACCCACGCATGACTTGTTCACCTTTAACCCAAAGCTCTCCAGCTTCGCCTAGCTGTGCTTCTGAGCCATCATCTTTGATAATTTTAATATCAGTATTTGGCACTGGTACACCGATTGTACCATTGTGTTTCACCACATTAATCGGACAAGCGGCAATTAGCGGTGAACATTCTGTCATGCCGTAACCTTCGATGATGTTACAGCCGGTTAAATCATGCCAACGCGTTGCGACCGATTGTTGGATCGCCATACCGCCGCCAACAGAAAGTTTTAATCGTGAAAAATCCACTTCTTTGAAATTTTCATTATTAAGTAGCGCATTAAACAAGGTATTTACCCCTGTAATCGCTTCAAAGCGGTATTTTTTAAGCTCTTTAACAAAACCATCAATATCACGAGGGTTCGTAATTAAGAGCGCGGTAACGCCGAGTTCTAAGAAGAGTAAACAATTTACCGTTAAGGCAAAAACATGATAAAGCGGTAAAGCCAGTACAGCAATGCGTTGCTTCGCATGATCGCCAATAAATGGCTCTGCAATCCACTTCGCTTGGAAAATATTGGTAATAATATTGCCATGTGTCAGCATAGCGCCCTTAGCAACACCTGTCGTTCCGCCTGTATATTGTAAGAAGGCTAGATCTTCACGATCTACTTGAGGACGAACATATTGGCGAAATTTACCAATACTCAATACTTCACGGAAAGTGACGGCATTCGGTAATTTATATTTTGGCACTAACTTTTTGACGTATTTCACCACAAAATTGACCAAATTACGCTTACCAAAAGAAAGCTGATCGCCCATTCTTGTTAAAATAACGTGCTTCACTTTAGTGTTAAATACAATTTTTTCTAAGGTTGAAGCAAAGTTTGAAACCACAACAATGGCTGTTGCGCCGCTATCTTGTAATTGATGTTCTAATTCACGTGGGGTATAAAGTGGATTTACGTTTACCACAACTAAACCCGCACGTAAAATACCGAAAAGCGCAATAGGATATTGCAATAGATTCGGCATCATCAATGCAACACGCTCACCACGTTCTAACTTTAATTCATTTTGTAAATAAGCGGCAAATGCACGGCTGCGCTCTTCTAATTTACGGAATGTTAAAACCTGCCCCATGTTGATATAGGCGGGACGGTCTGGGTGCTCACGAATTGCTTTATCTAAAATATCGAGAATCGAATCATATTTTGAGGTATCCAGCGTGGTAGGTGAACCTTCTGGATAATTTTGAAACCAAACTTTTTCCATTTTTTATCCTTATTCTTTGGAAAATTTTCTTAATTTTATCATGTAGTTAATAGAGATAATAGCGAATTTCAGGCTCACCATACCAATAATACGGTCGTCTACCGAAAAAGCCCCAATCATCCCACATATCATCTGGATAATAATAACTTTGTGAAAGCTTCCAGACACGATAATGATTGGTTTTAATAACCGGATAAATATAGTTGGCTTGATCAACCTTGCCTTGTTCTGTTTTCAGCAAAGTACCGCCAATTGTAATAAATTGATCTTTTAAGCTTTCAGGTTCTACAAAGCCATCAAGATAAGTGATAAAACGTCCATTAGGTTGTTCATCAATCATCGGTTTTGCTGAGGTTGAATAAACTGGATAGCTTAATGCTTCAATTTTAGTTTTATTCGGCAAGGCTTGTGCAGTTAATACTTTTCCACCTAAACGAATTGATTTGCACTGACAGCTATAATCACTCGGTTGAATTGAAGACAATGATTTTAAAGTAAACTGCTCTTTTTCCAGCCCTTTCGGTGCATTGACACATCCCACTAATGTGGCCGAAAGTGCGGTCAAAACTAAGATCGTTTTTTTATTCATCTTCAACTCCTTTTTGAAAATTATTCACGCCCAGGTAATTTTTTCCAAGTTACTTCATTACGCAAATAAACAGGTTCAATTTCTAAGGCGGATATGACTTTATTCTGAGCATAATCTGTTAAAGCAAGCTCAAGCATATATTGTGCAGAAGGTAAAATAATATCACTCCCTTCTAAGCGACTTTCTTTAAATTGCGAGTACGCTGCCCAACCTGTTCCGACTCTGTATGCAGATAAATCTGAAAACTGTTCAAGCACTTTTTCTGGTTGGCAAACTTGTTCTTCAATGACAGGGTTCCATTGGAAAAACTCCCCCAATTCTGACCGCACTTTTTCTCGTTTTACTTGAGAAAAATAAACTTCATTCATTCTCGCATCAATGGTAGCTGCCACATTTTCGGCTTGATGTAATTCAAATGCAGCCTGAGCCATTGCAGTTAAATTTGATACCGCAATAACAGGTAAATCAGCCCCTAATGCAAGCCCCTGAGCAATCCCAGCACCGACACGAACACCAGTAAAACTACCCGGACCGCGTCCAAAGGCTAACGCATTCACTTGTTTTAAATTGATACCTGAATTAGCAAGTAACTCATCAACCATTGGAAGAATACGTTTTGTATGTGTACGCTGTGCTAATTCATCTAAATATGTTTTTTCGCCTTTATGCCAAAGTGCAACAGAACAGGCTTCTGTTGAAGTATCAAGTGCTAATAAGGTGATATTTTTCATTATTAATCCATTTTCTCATTTTGTAAGAATTGTACCACTTTGTTGAGATCTCGGGTACGGGTTGAATTAGGTAAACTTTTTAGAAAGGTTTCGCCGTAATTTCGCATAACAAGACGATTATCACAAATAATTACCGCACCACGATCAGTCACATCTCGAATTAGGCGTCCTACGCCTTGTTTCAGCGTAATAACCGCTTCAGGGATCTGTATATCATTAAATGGATCGCCACCTTGTAATCGGCAATCTTCAATACGTGCTTTTAGTAAAGGTTCATCTGGTGCGGTAAAAGGCAATTTATCAATAATGACTAAGGAAAGGGCATCACCACGGACATCCACACCTTCCCAAAAGCTAGAAGTAGCAACTAGTACACTATGAGTTTCCTGAATAAACTGTTCGAGTAATTTTGCTTTAGGCATTTCACCTTGCAATAAGATAGAAAGCTCACTATTTTCTCTAAAATACTCTGCCAAGCCTCTCATCATTAAATAAGAAGTACAAAGCACAAAGCATCGACCTTTATTCGCTTCAATGATAGGCAACAACATTTCACCAAGAGATTGTAACGTATTATTTTGATTCGTTGCCGGTAAATAACGTGGCACGCAAAGTAACGATTGATTAGGATAATCAAAAGGACTGTGAAGAATTTTTTGTTCTGCTTGCTCAATACCAAGTCGCTGACAGAAATGATTAAAAGTGCCGCCGACTTCAAGCGTTGCCGAGGTGAAAATCCAAGCGGCTTCTTTATTATTTAACTGTTCACCAAATTTATCTGCGACAGTAAGTGGCGTAATATGTAAACCAAATTGTCGTCCCATACTTTCGTACCAATAACAATAGCCAACAATGGCCGTATCACAAAGACGCGTTAATTGATTCTTGATACTTTCAGTGCGTTCAAAAATACTATCCAAAGTCTGAGAGCGACCTAATGCAATCTTGATAACTTCAGAAAGAAACTCAAGTTTTTCTTGTAATAATTCAACCGATTTTTTGACCGCACTTTGCTTAAATAGCTCACGCCAATTTCCTCGCTGATTTCCTTCACCAAGTAGAAGACGGAAATCCTGAATGACTTTAAGCAAAGTATCTGCCGTTGTACCAAGCTGTGGCATATCTTTCAATTCCGTTCGATAAACAATATTGATATCTTTACATAAATCAAATAGCTGGCGAGAGGTTAATGATTGACCAAAATACTGGCTTGCAATATCGGGAAGCTGATGTGCTTCATCAAAAATAATAACTTCTGCATTAGGGATAAGCTCACCAAAGCCACTTTCTTTTACCGCCATATCAGCAAAGAAAAGATGGTGATTTACTACTACAAGATCCGCATTTAGCGCTTTTTTACGAGCTTGTGCAACATAGCATTCAGCGTAGTTGGGACAATCCGTTCCCAAACAACTTTCTGCCGTGCTCGTCAATTGAGGCAAAATTGGGCTATCTTCAGCCAATTCAATACATTCTGTCAAATCACCTGTTTTCGTCGCATTATTCCATTTTCTTACTTTACTTAAATCGGCTAAAACAGATTTATCCCCAAGCACACCTTGAGCAATAACTTGATCCAGACGCTCCAAACACAAATAATTGGCTCGTCCTTTCAATAACGCAATTTTTCCAGAATAATTTAAGGCTTTTTTTATGGCAGGTAGATCTCTTGAAAAGAGTTGATCTTGTAGATTTTTAGAGCCGGTTGAAATAATCGTTTTCTTTCCAGCAATGAGTGCCGGCGCCAAATAAGCAAAAGTCTTTCCAGTACCTGTTCCAGCTTCTACAACAAGCGGTCGCTTATGTTGAATAGCATATCCTACAGATTGAGCCATTTCGAGTTGTTCTGCTCGTGGCTTAAATCCTTTAATATTCTTACTCAATTCGCCATCACTGGAAAAGATCTTACTTATCTGTTTTTTCATAATTATTGCTATCTAGAAATAGGCGAAGATTTTATCATTATTAGGCTCATTTATGTATGAATTCTAATATTTTATATAAAACAAAAAACCCCAAGCCATTCAGCTCGGGGTTCTACATTCAGTACCTGGCGGTGTCCTACTCTCACATGGGGAAGCCCCACACTACCATCGGCGCA
>JAGZOA010000049.1:0-4514 GCA_018363335.1 Parahaemophilus parainfluenzae
AAAATATTTTTAAAACAAGTCAATCAACAAGTGCCCACACAGATTGTCTGATATATTGTTAAAGAGCAAAAAAGAACGACGCACTGGTTTTTCTTAAGATTCACAACAGCGCGTCGTTGTGTGGGGCGTATTATAGGCATTTCAGATGCCTTTGCAAGATCTTTTTGTAAAAAAATGTAAATTTTTTATTAGTTGAAGATCTTTTAATCAAATCGTCTAAAAAACACTATTTTTATGGTGTTTTATTCTACGAATTCAGACTTTCTGCAAATGCCTTTACTTTTCCCCAATCGGTATATTCAATTTCTTTGGTCGAATCTGTTTCACCACCTGTAATTTTCATAATTAATTGGATCATGACACGATCAATCCATTTATAGCGTGGATATAACAATGCGCCCGCAAACACACCGACTTTTGCTGGCGTCCATTTTATGCGTTGAAGGAACTTACGCACATAGGCATTTCCCTCCGGCGTATCTTTTCCTTCTTTTCTCGCGGTCAAATTTACGCCAAAAAAGACCGCACTTTTTGCATTCAGCAATTCATGATGGCGTTCCACAAAATGGTATAACTGTTTATTAAAATGACCATAGCGAATGGATGCTCCAATAATCACCCGATCAAAAAATTGAAGATCCAGTTCCTCTGTTAACGGTGAAACCACCACTTCGCCTTCAAGATACTGAGCCATAAATTCAGCAATCTTTTTAGTTTGTCCATCACGGCTTGAATATAAAATTAATGTTTTCATTATGCCTTCCAAAACGCCGGTGTGAAGAGCGCCAATAATGTGAAAATTTCTAAACGACCGCATACCATCGCAATGGTGAGTACCCATTTAGCACTATCTGGCATCGCCGTCATATTACTGCTTACTGAACCTAATCCCGGTCCAAGGTTATTAATACTTGCTAATACCGCATTAAATGCATCAAAAGGTTCGACACCACAGGCAATCACACTTAATAAACAAATGGTGAATACCAATAGATATGCAGAGAAAAAGGCCCAAATACTCCCAATCACACGTTCATCAAGGACATTTTTACCCCATTTAATGGGATACACTAAATTAGGGTGAACAAATCGTTTTAGCTCTCTCGCACCTTGAAGGTATAACACTAAAATCCGAGCAACACGCAAACCGCCACCAACTGAACCCGCACAGCCTCCAATAAAAGAAGCAATAATTAATAACATTGGCACAAAAGAAGGCCACTCAGCAAAATTTGATGTGGTGTAACCAGTCGTCGTTGAAATCGATACGGCTTGGAATACGACTTGCTCAAAATCTTGCCATGAGGAATCAAAATATTGATGGCTTATCATCACCAATGTACAAACCACGATAAGCAAAATTTGAATACTCATAAAGAAGCGGAATTCTGGATCTTTTGTATAAATCTTCAAAATATTTTCTCGTCCTAAAGTCGAAAATGCTCTGAAGTGCAATGCAAAGTTACAAGCCGAAATCCACAAGAAAATGACTGTGATAAAATTAATCGCCGAGCTATTAAAATAACCGATGCTGGCATCGTGTGTAGAAAAGCCGCCAATGGATACCGTCGAGAAACTATGTGTAAGTGCATCAAACGGTGTCATACCTGCTAGCCAATAAGCCAAGGTACAAGACATGGTTAAAAAGAAATAAACAAACCACAATGCCTTTGCCGTTTCTGCTATCCTTGGCTGAATTTTCTGATCTTTCATTGGACCAGACATTTCAGCACGGTATAACTGCATTCCGCCAATACCCAATAAAGGAATAATCGCAATCGCAAGTACGATGATCCCCATCCCGCCTAACCATTGTAGGAATTGACGATAAAACAGAATGGCTTTCGGTAAATTATCTAACCCAGTCATGACTGTGGCGCCCGTGGTTGTTAACCCGGAAAACGCCTCAAATACGGCAGAAGCCACCGTTAAATGAGGTGAATCAAATAATAGCAATGGCAAGGTTGCTAGACCGCCTAAAACAAACCAAAATGCCACCACAATTAAAAAACCATCACGAGACCGTAATTCTTGTTTGTGGTGATGGCAAGGCCACCAAAGCAACATGCCCACAGTTAAGCTCAATGCAAAAGCTTGCATAAACGCTTTACCGCCGCCATCGCCATAAATAAGCGCCACAAAGGCTGGAATCAGCATCGTGCCGGAAAAGCACATAACCAAAATGCCGATAATCCGAATAATGGATAAAATATGCACAATATCTCGCTTAATTCATTTCTTCTAATTTCAACGTTCCTGCCGAACGCTCAATTAATGCTTGTTCAAAAGGTTTAATTTGATCTTCACTAATGCCTAACTGTAATGTAATCTGCACTTGAAAATCTTGCTGATAAATTTCAATTTGATGCTGTTCACATAAAATTTGGATCCAATTTAATTGTGCATAATCACAATGAACTTGGAATAACTGACGTTCTACTTTTCGTTCAGTTTCTAATAATTTTAAAGCTTGCTGAACACCATTTCCATAAGCACGAACTAAACCGCCAGTGCCTAATAAAATGCCGCCATAATAACGAACAACAACGGCACTGATTTCACCAACTTGGCTACCTTGCAAAGCAGATAGCATCGGTTTTCCTGCAGTGCCTGCTGGTTCACCGTCATCAGAAAAGCCTAATTGTTGAGAATCCGTTGGCTTGCCGGCCACTGCGGCCCAACAATGATGACGTGCATTGGGATGCTGCGATTTAATTTCTACCCAAAAAGCTTTGGCTTGTTCAAGTCCTTCCGTATGTTGCAAATACGTGATAAATCGACTTTTCTTAATTTCTTCTTCAAAAACGACCGCACTTTTGGGGATAAGGTATTCAGCCATGGAATATTATTCAAGTAAATTTTTTGCGTAGTTTATCATTGATAGCGGATTTATCGAAATTTCCCCATAATTATTGTATGATGTAGCTCAATTTCAATAAAATTAATAAAAAACCATGACTGAAATTACTGTCGATAAAACCCTTGATACCGTTGGTTTACGTTGTCCTGAACCTGTGATGCTCGTGAGAAAAAACATTCGCCACATGAATGAAGGTGAAGTATTGCTTATTTTGGCGGACGACCCTGCCACGACTCGCGATATTCCCAGTTTCTGCCAATTTATGGAACATACTCTTTTAGCGAGTGAAACCCAAGATGCACCTTTTAAATACTGGGTGAAAAAAGGCCAATAAAAATGCGGCCATTATTGACCGCACTTTGATTACTCTTCTACTGGTATTGTGTATGGTGCTATATATCCGAAGTCATAATACTTCTGTTTTACAAAATCTGGCATTAATAAATTTCCAAGTTGTAGCTGCCCCCACGATATCACTAAATCTTGCTCGCCCTCGGCATACGAAGCAATTTCATATACATGATAAATAAAATGAATACCATCGTGTGCAAGATAGAAATTCTTAGAAACATCAAAATCTGTTTTTTGCGTAAACGCATCTTCATCTTTTATGCGACCAGAGCGCGTATAAAAATTCCATAATAATTCTTTAACTTCTGGGAGTTTTTTCTGATCAATAATATCGGAAAGCGTTAGAACTTTATGTGTAGTCATATCTACAGTTAAATATACGTTACCACCTACACCGTGTGGTCCTCCAGTATAGCTATAATACCTCACAGCAAAAGTCGCTAATTTTTCTTTTTGACCAACAAATAGCATCCAAGAATTACGAGAGAAACCTAGCTCAGGTTCTTTTTCTAAAGATTCCTTTACATCATTCCAAATTGTTTTGTATTCAGTCAGCACCTGCTCTCGTGTTTTAGGTGCATCTTCTCCAAATTCATTTTTTACCAATTCAGTCCATAACAGTTCGTCTAACCAATCTATATTCGTTTTTAATCCCAATAGGCTAATATCAATTTCTACCTCATCACTGCTAAACAAACGCTCCTGTGATTTTGAATATTTAATTTTTTCTACTTTTTCAAAAATAACATCTTTTTCCGCAAAAATAGCAGGAATAACCTTCTCCGCCTTTTCTTTTTCAGCTTTTAATTGCGTATTTTCTGCTGTTAGTTGTGCAATTGTCTGCGTTTGTTGCGCAGTGGTTGCCTTCGCTTCTTTATCTTCGCAACCTGTTGCAGTAAAAAGTGCGGTTAAAATTAGGGCTGAAATAAGTGTTTTTTTCATATGTTATCCTATAAATCAAATGTATCTTTATCACGTAGAATGTGATCATTGCCTTTACGGCGTAAAAAGCCGGTACGGTCAAAATATTCCATTAATTGCACTGTCAGTTTTCGACCAAAGTTCAGTTTATCACGTAATTCATTTACGGCAACTTTACCTTCTTCGCCTGCCATTTCCTTAATTAAGCGAGCATAAGCATAAATGCTTTCAGTCAGGAAAAAACGGTCTTTTACGATTGGCGTAAGATAGCCCAATTTACCCGCTTTATACATAAAGTTACGCATTACACTTTCATCTTGCGCCAAGGCTGTTGCCATATCACGCACCCAAATGGCTTGACCATGCGCTTTCTCAAATTCAG
>JAGZOA010000050.1:0-4451 GCA_018363335.1 Parahaemophilus parainfluenzae
AGCACTACGCCAAGAATGGGGCTCATTGGATCTCAATGTTGTGGTCGTTGAAGATATGGATGCGGCAATTGCTCATATTCGTGAATATGGCACGCAACATTCAGAAAGTATCTTGACGGAAAATCAACGACTAGCCACTCAATTTATCAATCAAGTAGATGCGGCAGCCGTGTATGTTAATGCAAGTACTCGATTCACCGATGGCGGACAATTTGGTTTAGGTGCAGAAGTGGCGGTAAGTACCCAAAAACTTCATGCTCGTGGCCCAATGGGATTAGAAGCCTTAACCAGTTATAAATGGGTCTGTGTCGGCGATTACACTTCTCGTAAATAATCTATTTCGCCCATAAAAAAACCGCACCTTGAAACAATCAAAGTGCGGTTATTTTTTATCTCGTTTTTAGTGTTTGCCAAATAATTTCATCGCGGGTAATACAATCGCACAAGCAATCGCGCCTACGATCACACCCACGACTAACGTCGCTACATTACCTAATAAGCCATCAGCTAATTGATAATCAGCGAGCAAATGATGAATGAAATCCACATTATGTACGAAAATACCGCCACCGACTAAGAACATCGCAAGCGTACCGATAAAACTAAGTGAACGCATAAATTTTGGCATAATCACTAAAATTGCATTACCGATTGACTTCGCCACACCACCTTTTTTGATAAGGTATAAACCGAAATCATCCGCTCTAACAATCAATGCGACCAAGCCATAAACAAAAATAGTAATTCCGATACCCACTATTGAAAGAGAAATGATGCGAGTGAGCAAGCTCGCTTCTGTTAATTCGCCCAATGCAATAATAATAATTTCAGCGGAAAGAATAAAATCGGTACGAATTGCCCCTTTAATTTTAGCGGCTTCATTAAAGGTTGTTTTTTCTTCGTGCTCTTCATGAGCAATAAATTTATGTAGAATTTTCTCTACACCTTCAAAACATAAATATGCCCCACCAATCATCAGAAGTGGCACGATCAACCAAGGTAAAAATGCAGAAAGCAGTAAAGCAATTGGAATTAAAATGACTTTATTGACTAAGGATCCTTTGGTTACTGCCCAAACAATGGGTAATTCACGATCGGAAGATGCCCCTGTTACCTGATTAGCATTTAAGGCTAAGTCATCACCTACTACACCAACGGTTTTCTTGGCTGCTATTTTGGTCATCAAGGCGACATCATCAAGAATCGATGCAATGTCATCAATAAGAGTAAAAAGAGAGCTAAACGCCATATTTTTTCCTTTATAAAGTTAAAATTTAGAGAAACGAGTTTTAAACTGGTCGAATGCTTTCAACATCCAACTTCGCATCAAACTCTTTTTGTAATAAAAGCAGTTTTTTATCTTGCTGTAAATCCGTACGCGCCTGTTCACGCAAGTCTTGATAAACTTTTTTGCGATAATCCATCGGGGTTAAAACATCGGAATCTTCAACAAAAATCGACAATTTGACTGGCTTTTCATATAAACGTTCAAGATGCTCCAGTAAATTTTTAATATTTCGATCTTGTTTTAAATGGGCTTTTTCAGAATGAAGCCCGAGTTGAATTTCATCTTCTGTTTGCGACTTAATAAAGCAATTTAATGCCAATTCTTTTGAAAAGCCAATCACGCCAGAGCGTTCGACGATATCCGTCCAAGGATCTTGTTTTTGCGTAATTTGAATAATTTTCTCCCGTAATTCTGGTGTCACATCTTTCAACATCGCCTGTTTAATATCAGAAGGACGCACACCACTATCTACTTTGGCTAAATCCGGATTGCTCCACTCCCAACGATAGGTTTCCGCATCCAGAATTTCTTGCTCTTCGGCATCCATTTCAGCGTTGTCATCAATAGTATTTTCAACCGTCTCAATACCTTGCTTTAACTCATCAGCTTGTTGAGTCATTGGATTTGACACCGCGGCTTTCGTTTGCGTCGCTTTCGGTGGTGTCATCTCTCGCACAGGAAGTGCGGTCATTTTTGGCGAATTTTTTTGCTCATCTAACGCTTGAAGATGATGTAAGGTTTCTTCCACTGCAGCTTGCTGTTCATCATGATGATGCTGGCGCTCTGATTGCTCAATTTTCGTTAATTGATTCAATGCCTCTAGTGCAGCAAGGCTAGCTAAATTCAATGAAGATGTGGTTTGCGTGGAAACCGGTTGAGAAGGTGAAGAATGCACAACTGCTGATTGAGCCATCGGCTTTTGCGCTTGTGCAGAATAATTTGCTTTGATGTTTTGCGACAGCACCGGCATATCCACATACCCAGAAACAGGCTGACTTTCAACCGCACTTTTCTGTGTATTTTGTTCAGGGGATAGCCCGCCTTGTTTAGGCGTTTGTGCTGCCGTAAGGAACTTTGGGTGGAATGCCAATGCCCTCAATAATGTCATTTCTGCACCAATTCGACGATTTGGTGCGGAGGCCAATTCTTTTCGACCCGATACAATCACTTGATAGAAAAATTGTACGTCTTCCGGTGAAATATGTTTAGCCAGAAAACCGAGATGATCGTTTTCGTCCGTAGCATTTTTAGCGAGCAACTGCATTAAGGCAATTTGATGCAATTTCTCTGCTGTTTCTGCCAATAACTCATCCCAATCGCCCGCTTTTTCAGCCACTGTTTGGATTGTTTTCATTAAACGCTCACCGTTACCTTGATGTAAGGCGTAAATGATTTCAATCGGTTGGTCTTCATCTAATAGCCCAAGCATGGTATTCACCACATCGGTGGACACTTTACCGTTACCCATGGCAATCGCTTGATCCGTTAAACTTAAACTATCACGAATACTACCTTGTGCCGCTTTGGCTAATTTATCTAATGCTGGTGCATCAAAAGGAATATTTTCGGCAGTAAGCACGCGATTAAGATGTGCTGAAATTTGCGGTTCATCTAATGCTTTAAGATGAAATTGCATGCAACGGGATAAAATCGTAATTGGCAATTTTTGTGGATCCGTTGTAGCCAATAAGAATTTCACATATTCAGGTGGTTCTTCCAAGGTTTTTAACAACGCATTGAAAGAATGGCGGGAAAGCATATGGACTTCATCGATGAGATAGACTTTATAACGCCCCACTACCGGCTTATATTGCACATTGTCTAATAGCTCACGCGTATCTTCTACTTTAGTACGAGAAGCCGCATCAATTTCAATTAAATCAATAAAGTTGCCCGCTTCGATCGCTTTGCAGTTTTCACATTCACCACAAGGATCGGCAGTAATACCATTTACGCAGTTCAAGCCCTTCGCAAATAAACGAGCAATAGAGGTTTTACCCACGCCACGGGTGCCGGAAAATAAATAAGCATGATGTAA
This sequence comes from Parahaemophilus parainfluenzae, assembly GCA_018363335.1. Classification (GTDB taxonomy): domain Bacteria; phylum Pseudomonadota; class Gammaproteobacteria; order Enterobacterales; family Pasteurellaceae; genus Haemophilus_D; species Haemophilus_D parainfluenzae_Y. The sequence goes on from JAGZOA010000050.1 coordinate 3,327, forward strand.
ACGGTTTTCTTTTAAACCGTTTTCCAAAGCAGTGAGGACATGACTTTGCCCCACTACTTCAGAAAAGTTTTTTGGTCGCCATTTTCTGGCTAAAACTTGGTAGCTCATCGCATCTCTTTAAAAATTAATGGCCTTCAAAATTCACTAAGGTATAGCAATCAATGCCTAAATCACGTAAGCGTTTTTCGCCCCCTAATTCTGGCAAATTAATCACAAAGGCAGCATGTTTCACTTCACCACCTAAACGTTGAACTAATTTCACGGTAGCTTCAACTGTTCCACCCGTTGCTAACAAGTCATCAATGATTAACACATTATCACCTTGTGAAATCGCATCAGTGTGCAATTCAAGGGTGTCTTGACCGTATTCTAATTGATAAGACTGTGCAATCACTTCACGCGGTAATTTGCCCGGTTTACGAACGGGGATAAATGGCAAGCCTAATGCTAATGCAACTGGCGCACCAAAAATAAATCCACGAGACTCGGTACCAATAACTTTTGTGAGACCTTGATCTTTATACTTTTCAACGATCAAATCGATTGTGGCTTTGAAAGCCGCAGGCACTTCAAGCAAGCTCGTGATATCACGGAAAATAATGCCTTCTTTTGGATGATTTGGGATAGATTTGATAGAAGATTTGATTAATTCAAGTTGTTTGTTCATAAATAATTGCTCAAAAAAGAGTAAGAAAAAATCCTGTTTTTAGGCTCGCATTCTAGCATAGAAAAATACAAAAGTGCGGTGAATTTTGACCGCACTTTTGTAAATAAAATGAATTAATCTGGGTAAATATCTTCGCCGTCTTTTCGGGTGCGAAGAAGCTGTAAAATCCAGACATATTGTTCGGGGGTTGGTGTAACGAAATATTCAATTTCCTCGTTCATCGCACGGGCTGATTGCTCAGGGTCTTCGCTTAATTGCATCGGTGGGCGAATTTCCATTTCATACTTCCCACTCTTGGCGTTATAGCGTGGAAACATTGGAATAACCACCGCTTTCGCTAATTTTGCCATTTTGTTCAACCCAGGAAGCGTCGCCTTATAAGTAGCAAAGAAATCCACAAAGACTCTTTGCTCAGCACCAAAATCTTCATCGGGAAGATATTACCCCATTTGTCCTTG
>JAGZOA010000051.1:0-4435 GCA_018363335.1 Parahaemophilus parainfluenzae
AAACATTGTCATCGGAGAAACAAAATCCACTTTTTTCTCAATAATATTGACCGCACTTTTAAAATCTTTTTGTGTATTTTTCAGTAATAACGCATCAATATCTTTGTTCACATTAATCTGTTCAAGTCGCCCATCTCTGGCATCGTAATAAGGCTTTACATACATATCAATATGCTTAACCGGCTCTTTTGAAATGGTGCTACAAGCCGTTAATAAAAGTGCAGTTGAAATCCACGTTAATTTTAGAAAGGTTCGCATGATCTTCCCTTATGATGAATATTAGCTCGCTATATTACAACAAAAGAGCCGTGAGTTTTACTTCTCTTTCTTCTATAATGAACAAAATTTTGTTTTATTTTGTTTCATGAAAATCCATCTTATTCAGCGCCAAATCACCTTAGATTTCGATAACCAAACTTCTCTGCTTAACTTTTTAGAACAACATCAAATTCACCATGAATATCAATGTCGTTCTGGCTATTGTGGTTCTTGCCGCGTGAAGATTAAAAAAGGCAAGGTGTCTTACGCTGAAGCCCCCCTTGCCTTTATCCAACCCGATGAAATTTTGCTATGTTGTTGTCGAGTCGAAAGTGATTTAGAAATAGAACTATAAGATATAAATTTTATATAGCTAAAGATTTTACTAATTGTAGTAGTATACTTTCAAAAAAGCTCTCACGCCCTTGTTTTCTATTTTGTTTTCTCACCTACAATGAAATATCCACAAAAGTAGGTAATAAATAAAGCCCCCCATATTCTTAAAGAAAGAATCAAGTAATCTTTATTGGTAAACAATTCAAATTGATCTATTTCACCAGTAAAAAAGAATCTATCTATAAAGACTATTAATTGCAATCCAATTAGCATGAAAAATGAGTTTCTGAATGCAACTATTATATATTTCATTATTTTCCTTTCTTTCGTTTCTTCTTTTGGGCTCTAGCTTTTTTAACATCATTTTTTTATCATCTCCATAATGAGAGGTGAGTAATAAGAAATTAAAAGAGCTGAAAAAAATAAAAAAGCCCCCCACACCACAAAATAATGAAAAAATTTTTCTGTACTAAATTCAATTTTCCCACTAAGTAAAAGAGTCAAATAAATCATGATAATGGACAAAATAGAAGCAATAGCTATTCTAATAATTTTATTTATTGTCATTATTTATCTCTATTTTAATTTATCTGATGTACCAAGCTCAGGGGGAAGGGATACTTCCATGCACAAATAAAAACATAACGATCTACACAAATGAATAGATCGTTATTTGATAGGCGAATTTTAAAATTAAGTCTACTCTATAAATTATTCAAATCCAACACATCTGTCATATCGAACAATCCGTGAGATTGTTTTTCCAACCATTTACCTGCACGCACTGCGCCATTAGCAAAGGTCATACGGCTTGATGCTTTGTGAGCAATTTCAACGCGCTCTCCAATATCCGCAAACCAGACACTATGTTCCCCCACTACATCTGAAGCACGAATGGTAGAGAAACCAATTTCATCACGTTTGCGTTCGCCTGTAATGCCTTCGCGACAAAATACGCCATGTGTTTTCAAATCACGCCCAAGAGTTTTCGCAATGTGTTCACCCATAGAAAGTGCGGTACCAGATGGTGCATCCACTTTGTAACGATGGTGTGCTTCAATGATTTCGATATCGCAATAATCACCCATCACTTTGGCAGCTTTTTCTAATAGTTTAAACACCAAATTAACGCCTACGCTAAAGTTTGAGGCAAATACAATGGCGATTTTTTCCGATGCAGCTTGAATTGCGGCTTTACCTGCGTCATCAAAACCTGTGGTACCAATTACCATCTTTTTGTTATTAGCGACACAAAATGCGATATGCTCAAGCGTGCCTTCCGGACGCGTGAAATCAATCAGCAAATCAAAGTTGTCTTTTTCTGCATTTAAATCATCTGATACTTTGACACCTAATGCACCAATACCCGCAAGCTCGCCAGCATCTGCACCGACTAAAGAGGAACCTTTACGTTCAAAAGCCGCACCTAATTCAGCGCCTTCTGCATTATGTACAGCTTGAATTAATTGACGCCCCATTCTTCCGCCTGCACCGGCGATCGCAATTTTTAATGTCATGTTTTGTCCTTTTTTTATCAAATTAAAGCGTGTTGAACACCACTATAAATTAAATAGATTCCGAATAAAATAAAAATCAGCCCTGCCGTATTATCAATATAGCGACTATATTGGCTATAAAACTGTTTTGCAACAGAACGCGAAAAAAGCACCGAAATGACGTAGAAATATAAAAAGGTTTCTACGGTAATCACGGCAAGTGCGGTCAAAATTTGTGATGTTTCGGTAATATTCACTAAAACCAATGACATCACACTGCTGAAATAAATCACCACTTTAGCATTAGACAAATTGACCAATAAGCCTTTCATAATGCTCGTTAAAGTCGATTGATTTGATGTATTTGCATTCTGCTTTTCATCAAAAACCGCATTGGTTTTTACTTTTGCCATTTTAATGCCGAGATAAACTAAATACGATCCGCCAAGCATCATCACAATACCTTGAATAATTGGCATAGTGGCAAAAATAATGGCAAGTCCTAAAACGGCAGCCGTAGCCCAAATTAATACACCAATGGTAATCCCAATCACGCCACCAATGGCTTCTCGACGAGAGCTCATGGCAGAAATTCGGCTGACATAGAAAAAATCTGGGCCAGGCGAAAGTAAACCAACAAGATGAATAATCATCAAATTTAGCATGGCAAGCCTACAATACGTAATATCACAATCACGATAACAGCATAGATTGCTGCTAAAACATCATCTACCATAATCCCAAAACCACTTTCCAGTTTTTGATCAAAATAACGGATAGGATAAGGTTTTAAGATATCGAAGAAACGGAACAGTACAAAGGCAATGACAATCCAAGGCAAAGATAAAGTTGGAATTGCAGCTAGCACAATAAATACCCCAACAAATTCATCCCAAACAATGGAGCCGTGATCATGAACGCCCATATCATCAGCCGTTTTTTGACATAAATAACAGCCAAGTGCAAAGCAAAGTGCGGTCAAAATTAAGAAGATTTTTAGTCCGACACAGGCTAATAATGCGGAGCCTAAAATTGTTCCGGCTAAACTTCCCCATGTGCCCGGTGCAGGATGAATGAGCCCTGAACCGAAACCTAATGCAAGTAAATGAACTGGATTTTTTAAGCTAACTCCATCAAGAGGTGAACTATTCATTATTTATCCTTAAAATGATCGAAACCAGACGGCGCTTGATAATGGATTACACGTCCATCTTTTAAAAAAGTAATCTGATTGTTATTTTGCTGAACAATTTTTCCGATACAGGTACAAGGTACATTCAACGATTGAGATAACGTCTCAATCTCAGATTTTTTATTTGCGGAAATCGTAAAGCAAAGCTCATAATCTTCCCCGCCACTTAATGCAAACGCTTCTGCTTTTTCTAAGCGATATGTTTTTTTGAGTGATGTAGATAACGACAAGAAGGATAAATCAATCTCCGCAGAACATTGGCTTCTCGTTAAAATATGTCCTAAATCAGCGACAAGACCATCTGAAATATCAATGCATGAATGCGCTACATCTATCAAGGCTTGACCTAATTCAACCCGTGGCGTCGGGTGAAAATGGCGTTTGACTAAAAATTCCGTATCAAAATCGACCGCACTTTTACCCTGTAAGATCCAATTTAAACCCGCCGCACTATCACCTAACGTGCCCGATACATAAATTAAATCTCCAACCTTCGCGTTATGTCGGAATAAAGCCTTTCCTTTTGGTACGAAACCTTGTGCCGTAATGGTGACAGAAAGTGGGCCTTTCGTTGTATCGCCACCAATTAACGTCACATCATATTGATTTAATACATCAAACAGACTTTGACTAAATTGGCTTAGCCAGTTTTCATCAACTTTAGGTAATGTGAGTGCAAGAGAAATCCAAGCAGGTTTCGCGCCCATAGCAGCTAAATCACTTAGATTTGTCGCGATAACTTTATAAGCTAAATCTTTTGGAGAAATGGAAGATAAAAAATGCGTGCCCTCGACCATTGTATCAGTGGTAATGGCAAGCTGATAGCCTTCTGGAATATGAGTGATCGCACAATCATCCCCAATACTGAAATCAACAAAGTGTTGATTGCCTTTTTGTATTGAGAAGTATCGCCCTATAAGATCAAATTCACCCGTACTCATTTTATCTGCGCACCAAAAAACAAAGGGCAGACATTTGTCTACCCTACATTTGAATAATTATTTGCGACCTAATGCAGGAGCGACTTTATCCAATACACCGTTAATGTATTTATGGCTCTCATCTGCACCAAACACTTTCGCCACTTCAATTGCCTCATTAATCGCCACTTTATACGGTACATCTGGCTCAAATTGAAGTTCGTAAACCGCTA
>JAGZOA010000012.1:0-50099 GCA_018363335.1 Parahaemophilus parainfluenzae
GGTGCTAAATTATTCCAAAACTTATTTTCCGTTGAATACTCTACGGCGATTTGGTACGGTGCATTAGCAACGATTATTTATACCTTTATCGGTGGATTTTTAGCGGTGAGTTGGACTGATACCATTCAAGCTACATTGATGATTTTTGCCTTAATCTTAACGCCGTTATTCATCTTTTTAAGTTTGGGCGATACATCACAATTTACGGAAGTACTCCATCAAGCTGAAATTGCTGCAAGTAAAGACTTCACCGATTTATTCACGGCAACCACGCCATTAGGTTTATTAAGTTTAGCCGCTTGGGGCTTAGGTTATTTTGGTCAACCGCATATCCTAGCCCGTTTTATGGCAGCTTACTCGGTGAAATCTCTCATTAAAGCACGCCGCATCAGTATGACATGGATGATGATTTGCCTCGCAGGTGCAATTGGTATTGGTTTCTTCGGTATACCTTATTTCTTTGCCAATCCTGGTGTTGCGAGCGTAGTAAATAATGAACCGGAACAAGTGTTTATTGAACTGGCTAAATTGCTCTTTAATCCATGGATTGCTGGTATTCTACTTTCTGCGATTTTAGCGGCAGTAATGAGTACACTTTCAGCACAATTATTAATTTCTTCAAGCTCTATTACTGAAGATTTTTATAAAGGTTTTATTCGTCCAAAAGCCGCTGAAAAAGAATTAGTCTTGTTAGGTCGTATGATGGTTTTAGTTATCGCTGGCATTGCAATTTGGATTGCACAAGATGAAAACAGCAAAGTATTAAAACTCGTTGAATTTGCCTGGGCTGGCTTTGGTTCTGCATTTGGTCCGGTCGTGCTTTTCTCCTTATTCTGGAAACGCATGACCTCATCAGCAGCGATGGCTGGGATGGTTGTCGGCGCAGTGGTTGTCTTTGCTTGGAAATCCGTGATTCCTCAAACCAGTGAATGGTTTAATGTGTATGAGATGATCCCAGGATTTGCTCTTGCTAGTCTTGCAATTATTGCGGTTTCTCTCCTTTCTGCAGAACCGGAAAATGAAGTCAAAGAAACCTTTGAGAAAGCAGAAAAAGCCTATAAGGAAGCAAAATAATGATTGATTTTCGTCCTTTTTATCAGCAAATCGCTACTACAAATTTATCTGCTTGGCTAGAAACGTTGCCTTTGCAGTTAAAGGAATGGGAAAAACAAACCCATGGCGATTATGCAAAATGGTCAAAAATCGTGGACTTTCTCCCTGATTTGCAGGCAGATACTATCGATTTAAAAAATGCGGTGAAATCTGACCGCACTTCCCCACTTTCAGAGGGCGAAAAACAACGCATTGTCCATCATTTGAAACAATTAATGCCATGGCGAAAAGGACCTTATCATTTATTTGATATTCACGTGGATTGCGAATGGCGTTCTGATTTCAAATGGGATCGTGTTTTGCCTCATCTTGCACCATTAAAAGATCGTACCATTTTAGATGTGGGCTGCGGTAGCGGCTACCATATGTGGCGAATGGTTGGTGAAGGCGCAAAAATGGTGGTTGGTATTGATCCTACCGAGCTTTTCCTTTGCCAATTTGAAGCGGTTCGAAAATTACTAAATAACGATCGTCGAGCTAATTTAATCCCATTAGGTATTGAAGAAATGCAACCACTTGCGGCATTTGATACCGTATTCTCAATGGGTGTACTTTATCATCGTAAATCCCCACTCGATCATCTCACTCAACTAAAAAATCAATTGGTAAAAGGTGGCGAGCTCGTCTTAGAAACCTTAGTAGTTGATGGCGATGTGAATACGGTATTAGTGCCATCAGATCGCTATGCAAAAATGAAGAACGTGTATTTTATTCCTTCCGTTGCTGCGCTCATTAATTGGTTGGAAAAAGTCGGCTTTACTAATGTGCGTTGTGTGGATGTCGCCACCACAACATTAGAAGAACAGCGTAAAACGGATTGGTTAGAAAATGAAAGTTTGATTGATTTCTTAGATCCAAACGATCACAGTAAAACCATCGAAGGCTATCAAGCCCCAACTCGCGCAGTGATTTTAGCCAATAAATAATTGTTTAAAAAAAAGAGCGGTCAAAAAATTCAATGTTTTTTTGACCGCTCTTTGCTTTTCTATTTAAGGCTGTTACTCTAAGTAATAATAAAGATAAATGTACTAGGAAATGACATGGTAAGCGAAAAATTTTCAAATTTTGATGCTTTTTTAGCATGTAAAAATTTATCAAAGACAGAGTTATGGAACAAAGTACTAAATTCTAATTCGGTTTTTCAATATGAAGCAGCCCGAAAACTACAATTTTTTCAGTATAATGAAATTAGAGATATAATTAAGAATATTCTTTTAACCAGTCGATATAGCCGACACAGAGAAATAGCAGTTTTTATTTTGGGGCAAATACAGGTACAGCTTAATGATGTTGAACTAAATGAGATTTTATCTATATTAGTTTATTTTATTTGTCATGATAAAAGTATAAGTGTAAAGTCATCAGCAATATTTTCCTTGGGGCATCTATTTCGACATTATAATTTAGGTGAAAAAGAGTTTTACGAAATAGAAAAGGATATTAACTTAATTTGGGATATAAACAGATATTCTATTATCTTAGCCATTGCATTTAGTTCTGCATATTTCCCCCACAGAGACTATATAAAAAAATACCTAATAAGAAACTTAAATAGCAAAAAATCAAAAATTATTTCATGGATTTTATATTCATTAAGAGAAAAACACTATAAATCAAAATCAATTGAGTTACTATTAATTAACAGACTAAATCAAACCAATATAAATTCTTACATATACAATGAGATAATTGCATTCTTGATTTCAATTAACTCTGTGAAAGTTATACCTTATATTGAAAACATGCTATTAACTCAAAATAGCGTTGACAATGAAATTTATCTAGCGCTTAAAAATAATTCATCAAAAAATCTTACAAAATTAAGAAAAATGATGCTAGAAAAATTTGAATAATCATTAATTAGTTGTGACCTCAACAAACTATCAAAATTATGAATAGCATTGACATTAAAACGATGGGTAAAGCCGGATTTATCCTACTTTGACCTGATTAGATAATTTAGAGAACAATTATGAATGACGATTTAACAAAACTTTTTTTAAAATATCAAGATCACCCAACTTTTTTCAGTTACTCGCCTATTACTTCCGTACATGATTTAGGATGCATGGGTGAAACATTATTAAACTTAGCAGTTAACTCTCAAAATAAAAAAGATGTTATCTTATTAATAGAAAATGGTGCAAATGTGAATCAACAAGGTGAGCTGAATTTTACTCCAATTCAAAATGCCTGTTTTTATGGAAATCTTGATATTATTGAAGTTCTTTTAGAGAATGGCGCCAAGCCAAATATAAAAAATGAATTCGGATATGATGCGTACCATTATGCAACAGAAGAACATCATGATAAAAAAAGATCTAAGGAAATAATGAGCTTACTAAAAAGTTATAAATATCATAGATAGCATTAAACTCAATATTAAACGGAGACTGTCCTAAATATCTAGGACAGTCTCTTCTATTTTAAGGCAATATGCACCGTAATCTCTTCGCGATCGTGATACAAATGCTTCGCCTGAATATCAAATTCCAGTTCTTTTTCTGCCAACATCACCGCAAGATTTTCTAAGCACAACATCACTTCTTGATAGCGTTTTTTCATTGGTAATTTTAAATTGAAAATAGTTTCTCGGCACCAGCCGTTAATCAACCATTTTCCAATTAAATTCGCAATTCGACTTGGTTGCTCCACCATGTCACATACAAGCCAATCGATATGCTTACGTTTTGGTGGTTGGAATTTAAATCCATCTTCCGAGCAATGTTCTATTCTGCCAGTATCATGCAAACTGGCCGCCATTTTACCGTGATCGACCGCATACACAAATAAACCACGTTTCACTAATTGATAGGTCCAGCCACCAGGACAAGCCCCGAGATCGACGCCAACCATATTTTCATTCAAGCGTTTACTTTCTTCATTTCGAGGAATAAAAGTTAAAATCGCTTCTTCCAATTTTAAAGTTGAACGGCTTGGTGCATCCGCAGGAAATTTTAAACGTGGGATACCCATAAAATGCATAGAGTTATTGCCAAGATAGGAATACCCTACATAGCAGCAATTCGACTGAGTGAAAAAACAATGTAAAATCTGACCGCGTTTTGCATTCGGCTTACCTTGTAACCAACCTTGTTTTTTCAACGTTTGGCGTAACGGCACGGTAAATTTTCGGCAAAATGTCGAAAGCTCTTTGGCTTCATTGGTATCAGCTGTTTCAACAAATAATTCTACCGCTTGCTTAAGATTAATGTCTTCTGCAATGCGTTTATATTGAGCAAGAATTGGTGAGATACGATCTTGAGGATCGAGATTCTCTAAGAGATCTGACACAACGATCATTTGACGCGCAAAAATCAAGCGATTAAAAGGGATTTCTCGCGCTAAACGATCCGCATCACCCGGTTGATAACATTCAAAAATGACATAGCCGCTGTTTTCTTCTACGCGAGCAAAACCAAATACACCACGCTCAGAAGCTCGGTCGGTAATTTCTGCAGCGACTTCTTTTTCAAAGCCAATTCGACAATATAAAGCTAATTTATTCATGTTTTCCTAATTTAATTGAATCTTTAATCCATGTTCTAAAGGCTTGAATTTGTTCATCATCTAAACGATCTAAATGATTGACCACATAGAATGATTTTGGATCCCGCAATTCGGTTGGTAACACAATTTGCAAATGACCGTTTTCAATTTCTTGCTGAGCCAAAATACGATTTGCTAGCGCAATACCCTGCCCATGAACGGCTGCTTGCAATGCCATAAAGGTGTGGCTAAATAACGGACCTTGCTGAATATTCAAATCATCTAATTTGAGATAATCCGCCATCGCTTGCCAGTTATCTCGGGTATGCGTATGAATCAGCGTATGCTTTTTCAAATCATTAGGACAACTTACTGGTATTTTCTCAAGCAATGAAGGCGCGGCCAAAATCACGAGGTTTTCTTCACCTAAACGATCGACTTGTAAATTTTCCCAATCACCTTTGCCATAATAAATGGCAATATCAATTTCTTTATTCAATAAACCTTCGTCTTGATCCACGCCCTTCAAGCGCACTTCAATTTCAGGGTGTTGTTTATTAAAATCACTCAAATGAGGCACAAGCCATTGAATACCAAAGGTTTGTGGCACGCTAATTGCCAAATGTGGTTCAGCTTTAAGCGTTAATAAACGTTCAGTCGCTTCATTTAATTTTCGTAAAACTTTGTTAATATCAACAAAGTAGGCTTTCCCAAATTCAGTCAATTCGAGCGAACGATTTTTACGTATAAAAAGATCGACACCTAAAAAATCTTCTAATAATTTTATTTGATGGCTCACAGCAGCTTGTGTCACAAAAAGTTCATCCGCTGCTTTTGTGAAGCTTAAATGTCGCGCGGCAGACTCAAAAGACTTCAATGAATTAAGGGGAGGCAAACGTTTATACATAATTCTTCCCAACGGCTAATTTTTAGTTTATAATGATTAAGATTTATATCGGATTAGTTTTTTTTATGCATCAAATAAAAAAACATCATTTGTCCTTTCACGACCTTCTACCTACAATACCCCCATACTTAATGATTGGTAATTCCTTACAAGTTAATGAGTTTCAGACTTAAGTATGATGTTGTGTTTGCATATAGTTCGGTTCTCCGAACTGGAGTAACAGTTAAGTTACTCATTTACTTCCTGTATATATTAAACCATTCTGGTTAAACGCTGCTCATTTCGAGCGGCGTTTTTTTATTCCTGTCATTCTAGCATAAGCAAAATTTTATTTCCTAACCGAGTTCACAAATTTGAAAATCCACACAAAATTTTTGAAAAATCACAATATTTTTACGCTTAAATGTTTTCATGCTCCCCATTATGGTGTAGATTAATTAACATTTTCATTCATAATTTATTTATACAAAAACGTATTAAGGAAGCAAAATGAAAGACTTAGACTGGAACAACCTTGGATTTAGTTATATCAAAACAGATTACCGTTTCATCGCACATTGGAAAGATGGTAAATGGGATGAAGGTAAACTGACCACTGATAATATGCTACATATCCATGAAGGCTCAACTGCAATTCACTACGGTCAACAATGCTTTGAAGGCTTAAAAGCCTATCGTTGTAAAGACGGTTCAATCAACTTATTCCGTCCAGATCAAAATGCAAAACGCATGCAACACACATCTGATCGCTTATTAATGCCACGAGTACCAACCGAATTATTTATCCGCGCTTGTAAAGAAGTGGTGAAAGCAAACCAAGAATGGTTAGGCCCTTACGGTTCTGGTGCAACGTTATATTTACGTCCTTTCCTATTTGGTACTGGTGAAAATATCGGTGTGAAAACTGCACCTGAATTTATTTTCTCTGTGTTCTGCTGCCCTGTTGGCGCATACTTCAAAGGTGGCTTAGCACCATCTAACTTCATTACTACTGATTACGACCGTGCAGCCCCTATGGGTACGGGTGGCGTAAAAGTGGGTGGTAACTATGCTGCAAGCTTACTTCCACATGAATTAGCGGCAGAAGCTGGCACACCAGAGCGTAAATTTGCAGATGCGATTTATCTTGATCCAAAAACTCACACGAAAATTGAAGAAGTGGGTGCTGCAAACTTCTTTGGTATTACCAAAGATAATAAATTTATCACTCCTGCATCTGAATCCATTTTACCAAGTATCACCAAATACTCTTTGCTTTACATTGCAAAAGAGCGTTTAGGTATGGAAGCTATCGAAGGTGATGTGTATATCGATCAACTTGATCAATTTGCCGAAGCGGGAGCTTGTGGTACTGCCGCTGTGATTACGCCAGTAGGCGGTATTCAACACAAAGGTAAATTCCATGTGTTCTATTCAGAAACTGAAGTGGGCCCTGTTACACGTAAACTTTACAATGAATTAACCGGTATTCAATTCGGTGATGTTGAAGCGCCAGAAGGCTGGATTGTAAAAGTAGAATAATCTCTTCCTTTCTATAAAAAAGTGAGACTCACGTAATTTAAGGACTGAGTTCTGTCATCTACAGAGCTTAGTCCTTTTAGTTTTACGCGTAGAGATATCCCTTATTAATAATATTTTGACTCAACAAAAATATCTTCCAAATTGACCGCACTTTTCCCCTTTTCTTGTGTGCCTATCGTTCAAATTATGATCTTCATCACAGTTTTATTTAAACAGAACGATTAGAATAAAATTGTCCATTTTTTCAAACAAATAAGGAAGAAAATGATGACTCCCTCAGAGCTTATAGGCGAAGGAATTAATCTGATGTTTTCAGGGATGGGTTTTGTGTTGGTCTTTTTGCTCATTTTAATTTGGGCAATTGGAGTGATGTCTAAACTTATCAATCGATTCTTTCCTGAACCACAACCCGAACCAAAAACTTCCCCAAATTCAACCGCACTTTCTGCGGCACCAACTGACGATTTTGAGCGTTTACGTCCTGTGATTGCAGCGGCTATCGCACACCATCGCCGTACCCAACAGTTCAAATAACATAAGGATTTTACTATGACTAAAAAAATTAAAATGACAGAACTGGTGCTTCGTGATGCCCACCAATCACTTTTCGCAACTCGCTTGCGTCTTGATGATATGTTACCAATTGCCCATGAATTAGACGATATTGGTTATTGGTCATTGGAAGCTTGGGGCGGTGCAACATTTGATAGCTGTATTCGCTTCTTGGGTGAAGATCCGTGGGTTCGTTTGCGTGAATTGAAAAAAGCCTGTCCAAAAACCCCATTACAAATGTTATTACGCGGTCAAAACCTATTAGGCTATCGTCACTATGCTGATGACGTGGTAGAACGTTTCGTAGAACGTTGTGTAGCGAATGGTATGGATATTTTCCGCGTATTCGATGCACTCAATGACCCGCGTAACATGAAAGCAGCGTTGCAAGCAGTACGTAAATTTGGTGGTCATGCTCAAGGGACATTAAGTTATACCACAAGCCCAGTTCATACGATGCAAACCTGGCTCGACACCACAGAACAATTACTTGAAATCGGTATCGACAGCTTGGTCATCAAAGACATGTCTGGCATTTTAAATCCAATGGCGGCGGCAGACTTAGTACGCGAAATCAAAAAACGTTTCGACGTAGAATTGCATTTACACTGCCACTCCACCACTGGTATGGCAGAAATGGCGTTATTAAAAGCAGTTGAAGCTGGTGTAGATGGTATTGATACGGCAATTTCTTCTATGTCAGGTACTTATGGTCACCCTGCAACTGAATCCCTAGTTGCCACCTTGCAAGGCACTGAGTATGACACCGGTTTGGATATTCCTCGCTTGGAAAAAATCTCGGCCTATTTCCGCAATGTACGTAAAAAATACGCTAAATTTGAAGGCCAATTACGTGGTGTCGATAGCCGTATTTTAGTGGCACAAGTGCCAGGCGGCATGCTCACTAACTTGGAAAACCAATTAAAACAACAAAATGCGTCTGACAAATTAGATTTAGTGTTAGAAGAAATCCCACGTGTACGCAAAGACTTGGGCTACATTCCGCTCGTTACACCAACCTCTCAAATTGTTGGTACACAGTCGGTTATTAACGTTCTCACTGGTGAACGCTACAAAACCATTGCGAAAGAAACCGCCGGTATTTTAAAAGGTGAATACGGTAAAACGCCTGCACCAGTAGATAGTGCGTTGCAAGCTCGAGTATTAGAAGGCGCTGCGCCAGTAACAGACCGCCCTGCCGATCACATTGTGCCTGAAATGGCGAAAATTGAAGCTGAAGTTGCAGAACAAGCTAAAGCGAAAGGCGTGAAATTAGCAGACAATGCTGTGGATGATGCTTTAATCGTGGCGCTCTTCCCTCAAATTGCGTGGAAATTCTTAGAAAACCGCAACAACCCAGCCGCCTTTGAGCCAGCCCCTACCGGCAATGAAAGTGCGGTGGAAAATAAACCTGTTTCTAAAGCTGAACCAGCTGCTTCAGGCTCTGCTGTTTATACCGTGGAATTAGAAGGCAAAGCCTTTGTGGTGAAAGTAAGCGAAGGCGGTGACATCTCTCATGTGGCGACTACTGCTCCGCAAGCTGCATCGCAAGCGGCTCCTGCTCCAGCAACTAGTGGCACACCAGTTACGGCGCCGATGGCAGGTAATATTTGGAAAGTTGTTGCAACAGAAGGCCAAACCGTAGCAGCTGGTGATGTATTATTCATTCTAGAAGCCATGAAAATGGAAACTGAAGTGAAAGCTGCACAGGCTGGTACCGTACGCGGCATTTGCGTCAAAGCTGGTGATGCTGTCGCGGTAGGTGACACCGTGATGACCTTGGCATAAGGAATAGTCTATGGAGAGTATTATTGCGTTAATTAAAGGGATGGGCATATTCCATCTGCAATGGGGGCAAGCAGTGATGATCGCTGTGAGCCTACTGTTGCTGTGGCTTGCCATCTCACGCAAATTTGAACCTTTGCTGTTGCTACCAATTGGTTTCGGAGGATTATTGTCAAATATCCCTGAAGCAGGGCTAGCCATGACAGCATTGGAAAATTTGCTTCATCTCGGCTCACCGGAGCAAATTGCGGTAATCGCTGCGCAGCTGGGTGTTTCACCCGATCTTGCTGCGATTAAAACAGCGCTAAATTCTGCGCCGATATCGATGATAAATCAATTAGAAGCTTTATCTGTGGACATGGGTTATAGCGCCGGTATTCTAGCATTGTTCTATAAAGTTGCGATTGGATACGGCATTGCACCATTGGTTATTTTTATGGGCGTGGGTGCTATGACAGACTTTGGTCCGTTATTAGCCAATCCAAAAACATTGCTACTTGGTGCGGCTGCACAATTCGGCATTTTCGCTACCGTGCTTGGTGCGTTAGCGTTAAATTATTTCGGTATTATCGAATTCACACTGCCTCAAGCTGCCTCTATCGGTATTATCGGTGGTGCGGATGGTCCGACTGCGATTTATCTTACGAGTAAGCTCGCGCCTGAATTGCTTGGTGCTATTGCGGTGGCGGCTTATTCTTATATGGCGTTAGTGCCGTTGATTCAACCACCGATTATGAAAGCATTAACCACCGAAGAAGAACGCAAAATCCGCATGACGCAAATGCGCCATGTAAGTAATCGTGAAAAAGTGTTATTCCCGGTGATTTTGCTGTTGCTCGTTGGTTTACTCCTACCGGATGCTGCCCCATTACTCGGGATGTTCTGTTTCGGTAATCTCATGCGCGTCAGCGGCGTAGTAGAACGTTTAAGTGACACAACACAAAATGCCTTGATTAACATTGTAACCATTGTGCTTGGCTTGTCTGTGGGATCTAAACTTATCGCCGATAAATTCTTACAACCGCAAACGTTAGGCATTTTAATTCTTGGTGTAATTGCTTTCGGAATCGGTACAGGTAGCGGTGTATTAATGGCAAAATTGATGAACAAATTCAGCAAAAACAAAATTAACCCGCTTATTGGTTCTGCGGGTGTGTCTGCCGTTCCTATGGCAGCTCGTGTTTCTAACAAAATCGGATTGGAAGCGGATAATCAAAACTTCCTACTCATGCACGCCATGGGACCGAATGTTGCCGGTGTAATTGGCTCGGCGATTGCCGCTGGGGTCATGTTAAAATATGTCGGCACGTTGATGTAAGGTTAAGGAAGCTGAAAAACACCTAAATGAGGTTCATTAAATAACAAAAAGAGCGGTCAAATTGACCGCTCTTTTATTTATTACGATGTTCTTTACTTAACCAGACTCATCGCCAGATTCTTCGCACCTTTGAAATCTACTTTACCACTTCCTAACATCGGAATTTCATCCACTAAGAAGACTTGGCTTGGTAGCATAATCGGCGGTACATTTAATCCTTTAATACGTTCATTGATCTCATCTAAAGAAAGCGCAGACTTGATTAAAAGCACAATGCTCTCGCCTTTTTTATCATCGCTCAAAGCAACGGCAACACATTGAGTTTCTTCATCAAATACTTGTGAAAGTTTCTCTTCCACGCTGCCGAGGCTGATCATTTCGCCGCCGACTTTAGCAAATCGAGAATAACGATCCACAATGGTAATAAAGCCGTTATGATCGATATGGCCTTTATCGCCGGTTTTGTAATAACGTACACCGTCAATTTCAACAATCACTTCTGCTGTTTTTTCAGGGGCACCCAAATAACCTTTCATGACTTGTCCACCACCAATCAAGATCAAACCGTCTTCACCGACTGGTAATTCTTGCAAGCTTTCTGGAGCCACAATTTTGATAATGGTACCCGGTAATGGCATACCAACTGTACCGGCTTGATTGAAGGTAAATTCTTGTAAGGTTTCTGGATCAAGTAAATTAGGCATATTGACACTAGCTACAGGTGCTGTTTCAGTTGCGCCATAACCTTCGTAAATTTCCAAGCCAAATTTAAGTTTGAAGGCTTCTTTTACATCTGCTTTCAATTTTTCGGCGCCCGCAATAACCATACGCACGTTTTGTAGCATCAACGGATGGAATTTCTTATTGCGTACATATAATCTAAAGAAAGTTGAAGTACCAAATAAAATACTCACCCGATGTCGAGCACACATTTTCCCTACTGTCGCCCCATCAGTTGGATCCGCCACACTCACCATTTTAATCCCTTCACACAATGGCAATAAGGTTGTCACGGTTAAGCCAAATGAGTGGAAAATTGGTAAGGAATTCAAAATCACATCATCTTTGTGGAAATTTAATAATTCACCAATCTGTTTAATGTTTGTTAGTAAGTTTTTATGGCTTAATTCAATGCCTTTTGGATCACCTTCACTACCACTACTGAATAAGATGGTTGCATTATCGTCCAAGCTTACGTCTGCAAAGTAACGTAATTTAATCCACCATTGTGGCGCTAAAAACGCCGTTAAAAATGACCGCACTTTATTCGCTTTAGTGATCGATTTCCCTAAATTTTCCATAAAGAGGGCTTTATCAGCCACCACTTGGCTAAAGTCAAAACCTTTTGCGTTCAATTTATCCAAGAATTTTTCAGAGGTAATGACTTGCGAAATGTTGGCTTTTTTCAACGCTTTTTCCATCACTTCAGGGCTTAACGTATAGTTTAAATTTACTGGTACTTTGCCCATCACCATTAAGGTCATATTGATAATTGCCCCGATTGATGAACTTGGTAATAACACACCGACATTTTTTTCATTCCCTAAAGCGACTTTCAAGGTTTTCACAAACATCAATACTGCAGCAATAAATTTCAGGTTATTCAGTTTGGTACCTTGTGCATCCACCGCGGCTTCTTTGAATAAATTCGATTTTGCCGAATTCAACCAATGGTGCATCAGCGGTTTACGTTTACTCATGACTTTTTCCCATACGGAGAAAGAAAGTTCGAGTACTTTTTGCTTCATCGCTGTCGCATCAATAAAGCCATGAATGGGTTTACCAAATGCTACTAAAATTTCACGTTTACCTTGGCGTTTAGTTAAATTCTTATAGAAAGAATCGGCACGAGAGAAGCTGCTACCCCATAATCCACGTAAATAGAAAGGAACAGTCGTCACATTCTCTAAATCTTTTAATACGTGCTCAAAGCCTTTTTGGAACTCATTGATTTGACCGTTATAGCTGATATGGCCTTCAGGGAATAACGCCACCACTTCACCACGTGCTAAATATTCACGAATGGTTTCAATAGATTCACGACTTGAGCCTCCACCAATTGGGATGACTTTGAAAATACGGAAGAACCAAGTGAGATACCATTTGTTGTAAATTGGACGATACATGACAAATTTAATCGCACGAGGGCTAGCCGCTTGTAATACTAACCAGTCAATCCAGCTAATATGGTTACCTAATAACAACACGCCACCACTTTGTGGAAGATTTTTTAACCCCTCCACATGAAAACGGTAATTTGCTTTTAACGCAAAGAGTAAGAATAAACGCGTAAATAAATGGGGCACTTTCGACATGGTATATAAACTTGCAGCAAAACATGCAGCAGAAGTCACTAAGAATAAACCTTGAGTCGAAACATTAAGTTGTACAAAAACAATGCTTAATAGCAAAAAGACCACCATGAACACGTTTTGCACAAAGTTGTTACCTGCCATAATTTTGCCACTGATTTTCTCAGGTGCGAAATACTGAATAGTTGCATTTAATGGCACGATCAATAAACCGCCAGAAAAACCAAAGACAAAAGAACAAAGTGCTAATACCACTCCACTTTGGGCTAGAGTTAAGAAGAATAACGACACACAAATACCCAACGCACCAAGCGGCACAATACCTAACTCAATATGCAAACGAGAAGCACGTCCAGCAAGATATGAACCAAGCACTAGTCCGACGCCACTTACCGCTAAAATTGCTTGAATGACAACAGCATTATCTTCATTGAACATCGCTTTATAATGTGCAGGGAACGCTGCCACAATAATTTGTGACACGCCCCAAAATAGGCTTAGTCCAATGACACTCAACCAAATATTTTGATCTGCTTTTAATGTGCGAACGTTATCTTTTAAATACCCTAAAGAAAGGTATTTTCTCATATCAAACTGACCTTCTGTATTTTCAGCTTCTTGTTTAAAGAATGGAATTTTAAAAGCAAAATAGGCTTCTAGTGCACTCAGTAATACTAATGCTACACCTATCACCCAAACACTTTGTAATACTTCATTCGGGTCATCTGATGCCACATAATGCGCTTCAAAGAAGAAAGAAAAGGCAAAAGAACTAAATAGAATGGCCACAATGGTGAGCGCTTGAATGATACCGTTTGCCATACCGATATTTTCGGTGCCCACAATCGATTTAATAATGCTATATTTAGCCGGAGAATAGACCGCACTTTGCGCCGCTAAAATCAATGTCAGTACAAAGGAAAGCGCAAACATGCC
Source organism: Parahaemophilus parainfluenzae (assembly GCA_018363335.1). Classification (GTDB taxonomy): domain Bacteria; phylum Pseudomonadota; class Gammaproteobacteria; order Enterobacterales; family Pasteurellaceae; genus Haemophilus_D; species Haemophilus_D parainfluenzae_Y. The sequence continues at coordinate 13,934 of JAGZOA010000012.1, forward strand.
CGTCATATAACTCAATAAAATCCCCGCACTGATCGCCACTGCCGCTAAACTGCTATAACGAATCACATTGGTGCGAGAAAACTTATCGTTAATAAATGCCGAAGGGGAAAATAAGAAAATAAACGGTAATAAAATCATCGCATTAATTAATGCCGTTAAAACCACCAAACTCTCGCCTGAAAAACTTTTCAACAACACATTTTGAATGGTAATTTTATGAGCCAAATCCACACTGGCATTAATAAAGGCAATGGCTAAATAAGGCACAAAGCCAGCATATTTTAAGAGTTTCATTTCGCACTCTCCGCTTGGTAAAGATTAAAGGTTTTCATATTCAAGAGATAAGGTTTTAACACCAACAATAAATCAAATAAGTGTTTTAATTTTTCATCTTTTTGTTCGCTATTAGTTAATGCTGCTAAAGTCACATTCACCTCTTTTTCCGCTAACATTCTTGCTGCAGCCAAATAAGCTTTCACTACATCCATTTCGGCTTCATCACAACGCGCCAAGATTGCCAAAATATCTCGTTCTTTTGCGGTAAAAATGCCTTCACGAGGATTCAATAATCCTTCCGCTACCATCTCTTCGATTTGCTGAGTAGAAAGATGAAATTCTGCAGAGAGTTGCTCCACTGAAAATACTTCATTTTCAGCGCCCATGATGATATCTAATAATCCAATAAGACTTTCATAAGGATTATTCCAATCAAAATGAGGATGTGCAAAAAGTGCTTTAATTTGTGAAATCGTCGCATTGAAATTGCTTTGTAGATATTTAATAAAGCTGAGTAACTTCACACAATGTTCATCATAGAGATGAAAATTCGGTTTATCTTTCACCGGCTCAGGCAACAAACCTTCTTTCACATAGTACAGCACCGTGGATTTTGGTGTCTGACTAAGCTTAACTAAATCATTCATTTTTAACATCAGGATTTCCCTCTAAGTTGATTTGTTGTGTATTGTAGCGGATAAAAACAAAAAGTAAATAGTGTTACTTTACACTTTTAATTAAATTTAATAAAAAAGTTGTTTATCGCATGATAAACAACTTTCTTAATCAGCTTTAGCTTTCCACTTTTCGCCATAGATCTTTGCTATAAATGACCCCTACTGGATTTTTCTTCGCCCCCATAATAGTTGGAGAAATATAAACCGGTGTAGTGTATTGGAAAAGCGGTAAAGCAAGGTTTTCCTGTTGGATCTTCTCACTTAATTTTAAGTAAATTTCTGACCGCTCTTTTTCATTTAAGCTTCTCAGTGCTTGCTCAAAAAGTTGATCGTATTCTGCATTAGCATAGCCATTTTTATTATCGGGGCTTTTAGAATAGAACAAGCCTAAAAATGCCATCGGATGATTAAAGTCTGCACACCAGCCAGAACGAATGACTTGGAAATCTCCTTTTTCGCGCTTAGTCTGTAATGTTTGCCAATTAACAGGTTGAGCATCCACGCGCAACATATCTGATTGTGTTAATTGGCCCACTAAGCGCTGCGCGATATTTACATGCAATGGTGCATCATCATAGAGCACATTTAAATGTAGCGGATGTTTTTCATCAATTTTATTTTGAGCCAATAACTGCTCGGCAACAACAGGCTCCCATCTTGAATCTTGTCCATTTAACATGGCTTTCGGTAAAAAATACGAACTCGGAATTGCCGCTGGAATCTCATTATTCACAATATTCGTAACCGAAACCAACGAAGCAATCGCCTTACGCACATCTGCCTTAGCAACTTTAGGATCTTTCAGATTAAATTCATAAAAATATCCACAAAGCTGCGGAAAATGTTGAAGGTCCGCGTTCACTTCTGGTACATCAACTACCACATCAAAGTCAGATAATTTAGTGGCGATAAAAGGCAAATATTCTACACGCTCAAAAGCCACATTATTTTTCTGCCAATAATAGGGGTTTTTAACTAAGTGTATACTTTTCACATTTTCGCTTTCGATCATATAAGCCCCGTTTGTCACCGGGTAATCAGGATCGCTATATTGAGGCACAAGGCTGATATGCGCCAACATTTCTGGTAAATAAGGCGTCGCTTTATCGAGCTCAATGCGTAAAGTGTGGTCATTTTCCGCATAAATTCCTAAGCTCTTAAAAGGTTTATTTTTCTCTAAAACACCTTTCGCATTTTTTAAATTGAGATAAGCCAAATAAGATCTTAATGGACTATTTGATTGAGATAGTGCTTGCCAAGAAAGCATGACATCTTGGGCGACTAAAGGAGCACCATTTGACCAACGAAGCCCTTCGCGCAAGGTAAAGATCCAAGTTTTGTTGTCTTTTGTTTGCCAACTTTCTGCGATACCCGGCACAATTTTCCCTTCTGGATCATAAGCCGTTAAGCCTTCATACAAATCACGCAATAAGCCCTCTTGTTCTGGATAACGAACAAACCAAGGCTCAAAAGAAGGGGGATGAGTAAACGCCCGAGTCAGTAGAGTTCTACTCGGTTTTGATGTATTTTCTTGTTCAATAGACTGACTTTGTGTTGGTTGCTCTTCTGCTGCTGTGTTTGTAGATTTAGGACTGTTTAATTTATCACAACCACTCAATCCCAAAATGACACCGAAAATAACCGCACTTTTAAGCCAAGTAAGGAAAGAATTATCCATTTTCAACGTCTTCTGTTTTAATCCAAAAGAAAAAGAACCAGTATTTTACCGCAATTAAAATGGCAATGATCGTTCGACCCACAACGCTTGGGGTAAAGTAAAAGCCAATTAAAAGCATTGTGGTTGAAAACGTTAGAATAGAAATTTTTGCTTTTTTCGTCAATGCACGACGTTCATTAAAGGATTTTAGGTGCTTTTGATAAAGCTTCGTCCCTAAAAACCATTGCTCTAAACGAGAAGAACCTTTCGCAAAAGAATAAAGTGTAAGCAGTAAAAAAGGTGTGGTCGGAAGAATAGGTAAAAAAATACCAATAACACCTAATATTAAAGAAATGCATCCAAGAGCAACATACATAACCTTGGTTAAAGAAGTTTTTGGGAAAAACTTAAGTGAAACAACACCTACAACGATCGCAAGAGCAATGATGCCAGAAAAAATGATAATAGAAAAAAAGGAAGTGCCGTCCATCATAAATCCTAAATAAAAGTGATACGCAATTATCACTGATTTTTTAGATTTTTCAACCTTGATATTATAGAATTTGCCTCAATTTATTAAAGGAACTATTAGCAAAAGGAATATTTATGTCTAATCCATTACTTCATATTGAAGGCTTACCTCCGTTTTCTCAAATCAAACCGGAGCATATTCAACCAGCAATCCAAAAACTCATCGAAGAAAATTGTCAAGCCATTGAACAAGTTTTAAAACAACCGCACTTTACTTGGGAAAACTTTATTGAACCGCTTTCTGAAGCAGGCGAGCACTTAAGTCGTGCTTGGTCACCGATCTCCCATTTAAATTCAGTTAAAAACAGCCCTGAATTACGTGATGCGTACCAAGCTTGCTTACCACTACTTTCTGAATACAGCACCTGGGTTGGCCAACACGAAGGGTTATACAATGCCTATTTATCCTTAAAAAATAGCCCTGAATTCGCGACTTATTCCGTTGCACAAAAGAAAGCTATTGAAAATGCACTACGTGATTTTGAGCTTTCAGGTATCGGTTTATCCGAAGAAAAACAAAAACGTTATGGTGAGATTGTCGCGCGTTTATCTGAATTAAGCTCACAATTTAGTAATAATGTACTCGATGCCACCATGGGCTGGGAAAAAGTCATTGAAGATGAAAGTGAATTAGCGGGTCTTCCTGAATCTGCATTACTTGCGGCAAAACAATCTGCCGAAAGTAAAGGCTTAAAAGGCTATCGCTTTACGTTAGAAATCCCAAGTTATTTGCCAATCATGACCTATTGTGAAAATGCAGCATTACGCGAAGAAATGTATCGTGCTTATGCGACTCGCGCTTCTGATCAAGGTCCAAATGCCGGTAAATGGGATAATACGACGATTATTGAAGAAATCATGACGTTACGCGTGGAATTAGCTAAATTGCTAGGTTTTAATACCTATACTGAACGCTCACTTGCGACCAAAATGGCAGAAAATCCACAACAAGTGTTAGACTTCTTAAATAACCTTGCGGATCGTTCAAAAGCACAAGGTGAGAAAGAATTAGCGGAACTCAAAGCTTATTGTGAAAAAGGATTTGGCGTCACTGAACTTGCGCCTTGGGATATCAGTTTCTATTCCGAAAAACAAAAACAACATTTATATGCGATCAATGATGAAGAACTTCGTCCTTATTTCCCTGAAGATCGCGTTATTTCGGGTTTATTTGAATTAATTAAGCGTATTTTTAATATTCGTGCAGTTGAACGTTTTGGCGTAGATACTTGGCATAAAGATGTGCGTTTCTTTGATTTAATTGATGAAACTGATGAAGTACGCGGTAGTTTCTATCTCGATCTTTATGCACGCGAAAATAAACGTGGTGGCGCATGGATGGATGATTGTATCGGCAGAAAACGCAATGCCGACGGTTCAATTCAAAAACCTGTTGCCTATTTAACTTGTAACTTCAATGCGCCTATTGGTGATAAACCTGCGCTATTCACCCATGATGAAGTCACGACTCTCTTCCACGAGTTTGGTCATGGTATTCATCACATGCTCACCAAAGTTGATGTTCCAGATGTCGCGGGCATCAATGGCGTACCTTGGGATGCGGTAGAGCTTCCAAGTCAATTTATGGAAAACTGGTGTTGGGAAAAAGAAGCGCTTGATTTTATTTCTGGTCACTTTGAAACGCACGAACCATTGCCAGAAGAAAAATTAAATCAACTTCTCAAAGCAAAAAACTACCAAGCAGCGATGTTTGTGCTACGTCAGCTTGAATTTGGCTTGTTTGATTTTACCCTTCATCATACTTTTGAAGTGGGTAAAGCTAATCAAGTGCTTGATACCTTAAAAACAGTGAAAGATAAAGTTGCCGTGATTAAAGGCGTTGAATGGGCAAGAACGCCACATAGCTTTAGCCACATTTTTGCTGGCGGTTACGCAGCAGGTTATTACAGCTATTTATGGGCTGAAGTACTATCTGCAGATGCCTTCTCTCGCTTTGAAGAAGAAGGGATTTTTAATCCGGTTACCGGTAAATCTTTCTTGGATGAAATTCTCACTCGTGGTGGCTCTGAAGAACCAATGGTCTTATTCAAACGCTTCCGTGGACGTGAACCTCAATTAGACGCATTGCTCCGCCATAAAGGCATTGCGAACTAATAACTAAAAAAAGAGCGGTCAAATTTTTGACCGTTTTTTTATTTTCCAATATGCAGAAAATAAAAAAGCCCTCGGTAATCCGAAGGCTTTTATTTTTACTATCGTAATAAAAATTAGCGACGTAAACCTAAACGAGCGATAGTGCTTTGGTATAAAGCAAGATCAGTACGTTTTAAGTAGTCTAAAAGTTTACGACGACGAGAAACCATACGTAATAAACCACGACGACCATGGTGGTCTTTTTTGTGCTCAGCGAAGTGAGCTTGTAAGTGGTTGATTTGTGCAGTTAATAATGCGATTTGAACTTCAGAAGAACCAGTATCTTTCGCATCGCGACCAAATTCAGCAACGATTGCTGCTTTTTTTTCAGTACTTAGAGACATTTTTTACTCCTAAAAGGTAGTGTTATTAATACATCATTCGCCGATCTCTAACTCAGCGATGACAAGGAGCCTGAATTTTAACGATTGAAGCCAATAAAAGCAAGGAATTATTGTAAAGAAGCACTTTAAATTCTATGCCTTAGTAATTACCACCTTAATATCTTCTGGTGCCGCATAATAAGGCGCAGAAGTAATAAACAAATGAATACCTAACTTGGCATAATCTGCCACATTATTTTTATTCACCCCACCTGCAACAGAAAGCGTAATATTTCTACCTTGTGCTTTGATGAGATCTAAAGCCGCTTTCACATCTTCAACTGACCATTTATCTAACTGAATAATATCGGGAGAGGCACTAATCATTTGTTCAAATTGTGCAAAATTGTCTGCTTCAAGGGTGACCTTATTTTCTGGTGCTTCACGCTTTAAAGTTTCCACGATATGCGTCCAGTTATTCGGTTCAGCCAATAAATTACGATGATTTGTGAAAACCAGTAAGGTTTCACTCACGCCTTGACGGTGAATATGTCCGCCAGCAGCCAGCACTGCATTGGTCGCCAGTTTACGGGTATTCGGGATACTTTTACGGGTACACGCTACCACCGCATTCGGGTTAATGGCTTTGGCATTAGCAATCATCTCCGCCGTGTATTGTGCCACGCCACAAGACCATTCCAGTACAAGCTGCACCACTTTCCATGCCTGCTGTAATTTATCCGCAGAATCGACCGCACTTAGCAATAAAGCACCGGCTTCAACAGTCTCCCCTTCATTCACATAAACCTGAGGCGTAATGCCTAATTTTTTCAGTAACCGTTCTGCCACCGAAATCCCCGCCACTACTCCGGCATTTTTACGTTTGAATTCAATTTTTGCAGGGACTTTTTCTAGCCCTAATGCGTGCGTGGTTAAGTCGCCGCGATAAATATCTTCCAATAAAAAATCATCCAGTTCTTTGTCTGAGAAATAAATCATAGTTTATCCTTAAATGTTGAGATGTTTTTGCAATTCCTGAACTGAAGTGCGGTAAATTTTGGCGAGGTTTTCAAAGGTCATCAGTTCACTTTTTTCACCTTGCTGGAAACCAAATTCTTGATCGAGCATCGCAATATTTTCAGCTAAATAGACCGCTTGTTGAGGATTGTGAGTCGTAATCAGTAAGGCGATATTTTGATGTTGTAACTGTTTAATTTTTTCCAACACTCTAATTTGGTTACCAAAATCAAGACTGGCTGTCGGTTCGTCCATAATCAACAATTTCGCCTGTTGTGCAATGGCTCGGGCGATGAGCACGAGTTGTTTTTCGCCACCACTGAGTTCATGATAATAGCGTTTAGCAAGATGGGAAATTTGTAATTCCGCTAAAGCCGCAAGGGCAAGATCTTTATCTTCGGCTCTTGGGGTTTGATACCATTTTAGATATGCAGAACGCCCCATTAACACCATATCTTGCACCAGAAAAGGAAAAAGCTGTGCATGCGCTTGCGGTACATAAGCAATTTCGCGTGCTAATTCAGCGGCAGAATATGTGGCAAGCGGTCGATTTTGAAAGAAAACTTGCCCATTGAGAACAGGCTGCAAACCAAGCAAGGTTTTTAAGAAAGTACTTTTCCCAGCTCCATTGGCGCCAAGTAAACAGCAAATTTGGTGAGGTTTCAGTGCAAAATTGATCTTATCTAGCAGAGGCTTATTGCCATAACCAATCGTCAATTGTTGAGTTTCAATTAAATTCATTTTCTCCTTCTCAACAATAAATAGAGGAAAAACGGTGCACCACAAGCAGAGGTTAAAATCCCTATTGGGAGTTCAATGCTCGCAACCGTGCGAGCAAGCGTGTCGGTTAAAAGTAAGAAACTCGCGCCAAGCAATAATGAGGTGGGTAATAACAAAATAAAATTGGCTCCCACCAATAATCGCGCAATATGGGGAACAAGCAAACCTACCCAGCCAATAATGCCTGTAATTGAGACCGCACTTGCCGTACAAAGCGTGGTGAAAATGATCAAAATATAGCGTGTGCGTTGAATAGGAATACCGAGACTTTTGGCTTCATCTTCTTCTAAAGCAAGTAGATTTAAGCGCCAGCGCAATAAGAAAAGCGGCAGAATACCGAGTATTAAAATAGGGGTAAGTTGACTTAATTCTTTTACGCCAACAGCCGTGAAACTGCCTAATAACCAAAAGGTAATCGAAGGTAATTGGGTAAAAGGATCGGCTAGAATTTTTAACAGTGAAATACCTGCGCCAAGTAATGAACCGATAGCAATCCCTGAAAGTACTAAGACCAAAATGGGATCTTGATTACGGCTTCTGGATGCGACCATCGAAACACACAGCACCGCCAAGATACCGCCACTAAAGGCAAAAAGCTGCACGTAAAACATCGGTAAATTGTAAAAAATCGCCAATGACGCACCAAGCCCAGCACCGCTTGAAACACCTAAGATATCAGGAGAAACCAACGGATTTTTAAACATCCCTTGATAAGTCGCGCCTGCGGCGGCTAATGCGGCACCTACTAAACAGGCGACCAAAATACGTGGTGTACGAATATGCCAAAGCACCGTTTCAACGGAAGAAGGCGTTTGACATTCCGTTTCAAATAGACAACGAATCGCTTGTCCTAGTTGAAGGGGAGAAATCGGAAATCGCCCCACATTCAACGAAAGCAAAATGGTGCCGACTAATAAAATCACTAACGAAGTGAAAAAGAGTTTGGGATTACGTTGAACAAAATACGGCATAACTATTTCACATCATGCAGCAATTGAGTTGCTTGATCTTGGGTTAATTCAATCTGATAGAACAAGTGATAAAATGTTTGTACTTCTTTTGCAAATTCAGCAATAGGTTTACCGCTAACTAAATGAGAGACCCAACGTACGCCAAGCAAACGGTTCACACTAGGTGGCGAATCTAACCAACCAAATGGATTATTTGGGATTAAAAAAACCTGTTCATTTTTAACCGCACTTAACTGTTGCCATTGCGGATTATCTTTTAAGGTTTGCAAAAACTCTGGGTATTGGCTAAAAATTACATCAGGATTCCATAATAAAAGCTGCTCCATCGAAACCTGCGTAAGTCCTTTATGATCGCCTTCTACCACATTTTTTAAACCCACGATTTCAATGGCTTCTGTATGAATAGAGCCTTTTTGCCCTGTTTGTAGGCCATCTGCACTACGAGCTAAATAGAAGGTTTTGGTCAATTTAGAGGCATTTTCGACCGCTTGTTTAAGGGTTTCTTCGGCATACTTCGCTTGAGGTTCTGTGAGGCTTTCTACGCCTAGTACTTTCCCCAAGTAACGCAAAGTCGTCGGTGTTTCGCTAAGTTTGCCATCTAGCAACAAATAAGGCACGCCCGTTTGTTCAAAAGTACGTTTTGCTTGATCGATATAATTTGGGGTGACATTACCTACATCAATAATTAAATTCGGTTGTAATGCCACAATTTTCTCTGGCGAGAGCGTGCTGCCTTTTCCGGCAATTTTTCCTAAGGTTGGTAAAGATTGTTGTGCTGCAGGGAACAGTTTTCCGCGTTTTTCCATATTAAATCCCGCTAATCCTAGCAATTTATTAGGCGCGCTTGAAAGTAGCAATACATCAGCCGGATTACCCGCACTTAATACTTTTTCAATTTTAGCTGGCGGAGGTAATTCCCCTGCCAAATAAGCGATTTCTTCTGTTGAAAATGCACTGGTTGATACACAAAGCACAAGTGCAATACCTATCCATTTTTTCATATTCTTCCCTCTTTTAGCGATTTAAAATGAGATGACTTTATTTTAACGCTATATATCTTTTAACATAGCAAATAAATTTTGTTAGAATGACATCGTTATGTTTTTTATTATATAGCATTTATTATTCATAGCTAAAGGTGAAAAAATGAAATGGGATGTGATTTATAAGTTTTGCTTGCTTTGCATGCTCATTACGGGATTGGCTGGCATATTGTTCAGCGGCTTAGGGATCTACTTTCAGTGGCCCATTCAAGGCATCTTTCAGTGGCATTTAGGTTCGGCGTTACTGCTTATTTTGGGCGTGGCTTTACACTTCTTCAATCGAAAAAATAAAGCGGTCAAAATTGTGCAACAATTTACCGATTTAGTAACACATAATCGCTATCCCACCTATTGCAATTTAGATCGTTTGATTATGACGTTTGAACACTTTTCAATTCTGCAAATTGCAGAGCAACTTCAGCTCAACCCTTCGATTTTATTCTCCGAATTAGCTAACGGAAAAATAAACTTCAGCGATGCTAACCGCACTTTGCGAGAAAATTTCCCTCATAATGATGAAAAAATTTTCGCCGCGATCACCATTGCATTGAAGTTACGCTTCAACCCTAACCTAAAAGGATGTTCCAATGGAAAAGAAACTGCTTTGCATCGCCATTAGTTTGGCTTGCTTGCCTGCTTATGCCGAAAATGTATTTACCCTTGGCCAAATTGAAGTCATCGGTGAAAAATCGAGTGATCTCAGCACCGCGCGTATTGATCAGGCTGAATTACAAAAAAATAACCAAGATCGAGTGTCTGATGTAGCAAAAAGCACACCGGGTGTGTTTGTCGAACATGGCGGCGCACGTAACGAATACAACTTATTAGTACGTGGTTTTAATGCTCGTCGCGTACCCGTATATATGGATGGTATTCCGGTTTATGTTCCTTATGATGGTGAAATGGACTTGGGGCGTTTTACCACCTTTGATTTATCTCGTATTGATATTTCTAAGGGCGCAAGCTCTGTGCTTTATGGCGCAAATACGATGGGTGGTGCCGTAAATTTAATTTCTAAAAAACCAACTCAACCTTTCGAAGGTTCTATTGGCTATGGCTTTTCACACGGTAAAAGTGGTGGCACAGCAACCAATAAAACAGATTTTAATTTAGGCACTAAACAAGAATTATTTTATGCGCAAGTAAGTGGTTCTTTTGTTGAAAAACAAGGCTTACAACTTTCTCATCATTATCAACAAATCAATCCCAAAGGGGATGATGGTGGCCGAGCAGAAAATTCTAAACAACGTGACAAAAAATTAAGTTTGAAAGTCGCTTATACACCAAATGAGCATGATGAATACGCACTTGCGTTCTCCACACAAAAAGGCACCAAAGAATCACCATTCTATTCTGGCGCGGATAGCTTTGAACGCTACTGGCGCTGGCCGATGTGGGATAAAGACAGTATCTATTTCCTTTCACATACTGAATTTGGCCCCCATCATCTCACGTTGAACACGAAAGCATTTTACGACACCTTTAAAAATGACTTACGTGCTTTTGATGACGCTACATTCAGTACTCAAAAGAAAAAATCGAGCTTTAATAGCTATTACCGTGATTATTCCTACGGTGCGGGTTTTGATTTAGGTGGCTATTTAACCTCCAAAGACCACTTAAAATTCTCTACTCTCATTAAATATGATGTTCATCGCGAACATAATGATGATGAACCTACCGCAGTAGATAAAGATCGTACCTACAGCTTTGGTTTAGAAAATACTCATCGTTTTAATGAGAAAACCTCTCTGATTACAGGTATCAGCTACGACAAACGTGATTCACACCGTGCAGAGAAATTTGAAAAACAATGCGCATCAACTCATCAAAAAAATGCGATTTGTCCGTTTGATATCGGTAATAAACATGCCTTTAATTACCAAATCAAACTTGCCCATCATTTCACTGAACATGATGAATTTGCACTGAGTTTTGCGAAGAAAACTCGTTTTGCCACCATGAAAGAACGTTATTCTCGCCGATTTGGTCGTACTGAGCCGAATCCATTCTTAAGCCCAGAAACCGCTTACCATTACGAAGCTAGTTATATGCATACCTTTAGCGATTGGTTAAGAGTGGATAGCGCACTTTTCTATTCTGAAGTAAAAGATGCCATTGAAGAAGTCGCGATTAGCAAAAAACTCAATCAATATCAAAATGTAGGCAAAGAAGCCTTTAAAGGTGCTGAATTAGCCGTGAATCTTTTTGCAACAGATAATTTAACGTTAGGGGCAAATTACACCTATACTCATGCAAAAAATAAAACCCAAGATACCATTGTGAAGAATGTGCCAAAACATAAATTCTTTGCATTTGTTGATTGGAAAATATTACCAAACCTTTCACTTTATGTGAGCCAAGAAGCGGAACATGGCCGTTATTATTTAGATGGCGGTGAAACCGTGAAGCTCTCTGGTTTTGGAAACAGCAATGCGAAATTGATCTATGAACCGGTTTCAGGATTAAGTGTAGAAGCTGGGGTATCAAACCTCTTTGATAAAAACTACGCTTACCAAGCTGGTTACCCAGAAGAAGGACGTGTTTATTTCGGCAATATCCGATATAAATTCTAAAATAAAAAACGGGCAACTTGTAAAAAAGGTTGCCCGTTTTTTATAAAGTTATTAATCTTTCAGCGCTTTGATTTTTTCAATCACATTTGTAGTTGAACAGCCATTTTCGAAATTCAATACACGAACATCGCCACCATTCGCCCACACTTCTTTGCTGCCTGCAATCTCTTCAGGTTTGTAATCACCGCCTTTCACCAATAAATCCGGTAAAATCTCACCGATTAAACGTTGTGGTGTATCTTCATCAAAAGAAACCACCCAATCCACTGATGCTAAACCAGCCAATACTGCCATACGTGCATTCAGATTATTAATTGGACGGTTTTCACCTTTTAAGCGTTTAACTGAATCATCTGTATTCACCGCAACAATTAAACGATCGCCAAGTTTGCGAGCATTTTCTAAGTAAGACACATGTCCTGGATGAAGAATATCGAAACAACCGTTTGTCATCACGATTTTCTCACCGCGCGCTTTAGCATGAGCTACGGCAATTTTTAATTGGCTTTCTGACATAATACCGAAGCCTGTTTCAGAACGACCATGGATCGCATTTTCTAATTCTACGGTAGAAACCGTTGATGTACCCAATTTACCGACCACAATACCTGCCGCCACATTGGCTAAATAGCAAGATTCTTCAAAAGAACGACCATCTGCAAGTGCAGTTGCTAGAACACTGATTACCGTATCGCCCGCACCTGTTACATCAAATACTTCTTTGGCAACGGTTGGTAAATGGAACGGCTCTTGATTTGGACGAAGTAATGTCATGCCTTTTTCAGAGCGCGTCACTAAAAGTGCGGTCAATTCAATGTCTGAAATTAATTTTAGGCCCTTTTCAATGATCTCTTCTTCAGAATCACACTTACCTACCACCGCTTCAAACTCTGACATATTTGGTGTGAGTAAAGTCGCACCACGATAACGCTCAAAATCTGTACCTTTTGGATCGATCAATACGGGTACGTTTGCTTTGCGTGCAATTTGAATCATTTTTTGCACATCTTTTAACGTACCTTTACCATAATCCGACAGCACTAACGCACCAAAATCTTTCACTTCAGCTTCCAATTTCGCTAGCAACTCTTGGCATTCTACGTTTTGGAAATCTTCTTCAAAATCTAAACGAAGTAACTGTTGATGGCGAGATAAAATACGCAATTTCGTAATGGTTGGGTGAGTATCCAATGCTACAAAATTACAATCAATTTTTTGATGCTGTAATAAATTCGTTAAGGCTGAACCTGTTTCATCCTGACCAATTAAACCCAAAATTTGCACGGGCACATTAAGAGAAGCAATATTCATCGCCACGTTTGCTGCACCACCTGCTCGTTCTTCGTTATTTTGCACGCGAACCACAGGAACCGGTGCTTCTGGCGAAATACGATTAGTTGCACCAAACCAGTAACGGTCAAGCATGACATCGCCTAACACTAATACTTTCGCTTGATTAAAATTGGCAGAATATTGAGCCATTTTGAAATCTCTCTGTTGGAATAATAAAAATTTGGTGCAATTTTACCACAACTCAAATTTGCGATAAACTAGACACCGAACTAACCAGAAAAGAATTATGAAAAACGAAAAACTCCCTCAATTTCAACCGCACTTTCTTGCCCCTAAATACTGGGGCTTTTGGCTTGGTGTGGCGATTTGGCGAAGCCTTTTGTTACTTCCCTACCCAATTTTACGTCACATCGGCAACGGCTTAGGTTGGCTTTTCTCAAAATTAAAAGTGGGAAAACGCCGTGCAGCGATTGCCCGCCGAAACCTTGAACTCTGCTTTCCAAAAATGCCTGAGCAAGAACGCGAAGCCATTTTGCAAGAAAACTTGCGTGCCGTTGGTATGGCGATTATTGAAACCGGCATGGCGTGGTTTTGGTCTGATGCTCGCATAAAAAAATGGTCAAAAATTGAAGGGTTACATTATTTAAAAGAGAACGCCCAAGACGGCATCATATTTGTAGGCGTCCATTTTCTTACGCTTGAGTTAGGCGCGCGTATTGTGGGCTTACATCATCCTGGCATAGGTGTTTATCGTCCCAATGACAATCCTGTATTGGATTGGTTACAAATTAAAGGTCGCTTACGTTCAAATAAAGATATGCTGAACCGAAAAGATCTACGTGGAATGTTCAAAGCTTTACGCAAAGGTGAAACCATTTGGTATGCGCCCGATCATGACTACGGGCGAAAAAATGCCGTATTTGTGCCTTTCTTTGCTGTAAAAGAAGCGGCAACTACTACGGGCAGTTATTATCTACTTAAGTCCGCGCCAAATTGTAAAGTTGTGCCTTTTGCCCCATTGCGTAATAAAGATGGTTCAGGCTATACGGTCAGTATTTCTCCTCCAGTGGATTTTTCCGATCTTTCAGATGAAACGGCTATCGCGGCAAGAATGAATAAAGTCGTGGAAAAAGAAATCTTAAAAGGTGTAGAACAATACATGTGGTTACACCGCCGATTTAAAACACGTCCAACGGAAGACGAGCCAAGTTTGTATTTATAAAAAAGATGGTCCTACTAAAAAATCTGAAAAGGCTAGATACTATAAAGAATCTAGCCTTTTATTTTATATTAAGAATAGGTTATTATTTTTTTTGGAAAAAACTCCTTACCTAATAACCAAAGATATCGGTCAATCTCTTTTAAATCGAATCTCTTTAATTTATAATATCTTTGAAAATCTAATAAAATCCCTTTAAATTTTCTGTAATCTTTTAAATCTTTTATTTTAAAAGATGAAAATTTATCTACTTTATTAAAATAAACGAGAACTTTCTCCACATAGCTATCATAAATTGGAAAAGCAATTGGATTATGATGACTACAATATTTAGTCGCAAAAGAATAAAAATACCTTTTGTTATCACCAATTTTTACGTTTCCTAATTCACGAACTAATTTGATATCACCAGCCTTTAAACGTTTATCTAGATCTTTAATACTTAAAATACGTTTTGCCACAGGATAAATAGCAAATATTCTTGTGCTATAAAAATCATTTAAACATGATGCCTTTAATAAAATATCAGTTATTTCAGAATTTCCAGGTAATAACTCTAGAAAAAGTTTATTTAATGCCCTTTCTTGTGAAGTATAACCTTCAAGATTTTCCCATTCATTTAGATATTTATTAACTTCTGAAACACTGGGTTTAGGAGGTAAAGATTTTTCCACATTTTCTCCAATACTTGAAATTTATTTAAATATGGGAACACCAAAACGAATAAGTAATATTTCTTTCTATATACTTGCCATTCCACAATAAAAATAATAAACACCGCATGTATTACACACGGTGTTATTTATAAAGTCAGTCAATCGTAAATCCAACTTATTATATGCTATACCGAATTTTACAATTTGGTAATGCACTTTGAAGTTGATTACACTCATCACTATCAGGTTCTATGCTGTAGTAATCAAAATTCTTAGTATCTTCTAAATAAAGGGTGCTTAAATTAGGCAAAGACGCTAATTTAGCTAATAATTGAATATCTACTTTATTACCAGAAAGGTCTAATTCTTTAATACTAGAGAATGAAATTATCAAATCTATTACATCTTCCTTTACAGACTCATCCCAATCTCTGAATGAAAGTGATGATACATTAAGGTTTTTTAATGCAGCAAGATTACTAATATCCTCATAAGTACCAACATGTAGATTAATTACACAATTTGGTAATTTATCACCTAATGCGGCTAACATACTACACTCATCAGCACTCCAATCCCCCGAATATGGTAAAGAAAGAGTTCTTAAATTAGTCAACGAGGATAATTTTTCTAGAGCATCTCCAGAAACACTATTAGTAGTAAGATCCAGTTCTTTCAGTTGAGGAATTTGAGCAAGCAAATCAATTTCCTCCGAACCAAAACCGCCACCCCAACCATGGAACGATAATGAAGACAATTGCTTAATATGTGACAATTTAGGCAACTCTCTAATATTATACACATTATCCGGAATGACAAATTTATGAGTTATTCCAGGTTCAAAATTACCATCTGAGAAATGCACACCTACAATATAATCTTTCAAATAGAAAGCGATTGCACCATTTCTGTCATAAAGATCTAGCTCTGTAGAAATTTCCTGACTTAAATCATCATATTCAGGAGTTAGGCCATAGTCTTCATCAAGAAATTCATCTTTAATATTCCATAACACAATATATTTTAGTGTATCTGATAATCCACACCACCATTCCCAATCCTCATCAGAAATATACTCTGTAGTATCAGTATCTGAGATAAGTTCTTCTGGGAATTTATCCTCTGCGAGTTTTGTAGTTTCTCTACGGGTATCAACGCCGTTAATGAAATTAATTAATCGATGGCCAAAATAACGAGTATTCCATTCGTCAGAATATTCAAAACCAAGATCTTCAGAAATTTCTCTTAACATGTTTCGTGTTTTTCTGTCACGGCATCTGATAGTAACGGTATAATCTTCAGCAGATTCAATAATTAAATCTTTATAAATTGCAGAATTTCTAATTTTTTTAGACATAATTACCTCTCTCTTACCAAAGTTTTAAAACAACTTGACCAAAGGCAACTAAAATCGGGTTACCATTTAATTCATAAGTAGTATTATAGTTTGCTGAAATTTTAGGCTTAATCTTATTCCCTTCTGTCACCCAAATATCACTTTGTTTTGCTCCAACCTTAGGTTTTAACTCACGTCCATCATATACCCAAATATCACTTTGTTTTGCTCCGATTTTAGGTTTTAGCTCACGTCCATCATATATCCAAATATCACTTTGGTTTGCTCCAACTTTAGGTTTTAACTCACGTCCATCACAAGACCATTTACTTGATAATTCAATTTTTGGCATGTTTTACTCCGATTCCTTATGTTAAATGTTAATTAAAAATATTTTTATCAGTGTTTGTTTAGTTGGTATGTCAATACCAACTAAAAGAAGTATACTTCTTGGAATAAAATATAATTAAAACAATTTGTTACACACTTAATTATATCTTGAGTTAATTGCTCTATTATGCGACTAACTCAGCGAGTTCTGCCTATAAAATTTTGTAAAAATACTATTATTGAGGGCTGGTAAATCTGTCAATAATTCTATTTTTAAAAATATCTAAAATCCCCCTTGATCTTTATATAATTAAGTATATAATGGATCTCGTTTTAGATAGTAAACTTGTGTTATGACAGACACTCTACTGGCTAGTGCATTCCCCCCACTCCTTTTGCACTAGCCATTTTTTTTTAAATCCCTTACCATATCTCACCCTCTTCTTTTTTCTCAAAAATGATGAACAATCTAGAACTTGAACGTTTACTAAACGAAAAACTTAGCACAGACAGAATAAATGATTACGCCCCTAACGGTTTGCAAGTAGAAGGCAAATCAGAGATCAAAAAGATCATTACGGGTGTCACCGCAAGCCAAGCTTTGATTGATTATGCCGTTGCACAACAAGCTGATGCGATTCTTGTCCACCATGGCTATTTTTGGAAAAGCGAAAATCCGTGTATTCGTGGCATGAAAGGCAAACGCATCAAAACCTTACTTGTGAATGATATCAATTTATATGGCTACCATTTACCTTTAGATATTCACCCTGAATTAGGCAACAACGCCAAACTTGCTCAGTTATTGGGGATTAGCGATCTTCAACCTTTAGAAAATAGCTCAACTAGCATTCCTGTTTGGGGAACGTTAAAAGATCCTGTTACCGCTGAAGAATTCGCACAACATATTGAACAAGTGCTTCACCGTAAACCGTTAATTTGCACAGAAAACGGACCGCACTTAATCCGTAAAGTAGGCATTTGTACCGGTGGCGGACAAGGCTATATTGATTTAGCGGCAGCACAAGGTTGTGATGCCTTTATTACCGGCGAGGTTTCGGAGCAAACAATTCACTCTGCTCGTGAGCAAGGTATTCATTTCTTTGCGGCTGGTCACCATGCAACAGAACGCTACGGCATTAAGGCATTAGGTGAATGGCTAGCGGCTGAATATGGCTTGGATGTAGAATTTAAAGATATTGATAATCCGGCCTAACTGGTACAAAGTGTGATTGATTGCCAAAAGCACACAAAACAAGTATAATCTCGTCGATTTTTTTAACTCAAACATAGGAAAAAATATGGGTTTCTTAACTGGTAAACGTATTTTAGTAACAGGTCTTGCAAGCAACCGTTCTATCGCTTACGGGATTGCAAAAGCAATGAAAGAACAAGGCGCTGAACTTGCTTTCACTTATTTAAACGATAAATTACAACCACGCGTAGAAGAATTTGCAAAAGAATTTGGTTCTGACATCGTCCTTCCTTTAGACGTAGCGACCGATGAAAGCATCCAAAACTGCTTTGCAGAATTAAGCAAACGTTGGGAAAAATTTGATGGTTTCGTACACGCTATCGCATTCGCACCAGGCGACCAATTAGATGGTGATTACGTAAACGCAGCAACTCGTGAAGGCTACCGTATCGCTCACGACATCAGTGCATTCAGCTTTGTTGCAATGGCACAAGCGGCACGTCCTTACTTAAATCCAAATGCAGCGTTATTAACCCTTTCTTACTTAGGTGCAGAGCGCGCAATTCCTAACTACAACGTGATGTGTTTAGCGAAAGCGTCTCTTGAAGCGGCTACTCGCGTGATGGCTGCGGATTTAGGTAAAGAAGGTATTCGTGTGAATGCGATTTCTGCTGGTCCAATCCGTACCTTAGCGGCATCAGGCATTAAAAACTTCAAGAAAATGTTTTCTGCATTTGAGAAAACCGCAGCATTACGCCGCACTGTTACTATCGAAGATGTGGGTAACTCAGCAGCATTCTTATGCTCTGATTTAGCATCGGGTATCACTGGTGAAATTGTTCACGTAGATGCAGGTTTCAGCATCACTGCAATGGGCGAATTAGGCGAAGAATAATTTTTCGTACAATCTATTTTTAGGCAGGCTTTTCAGTCTGCCTTTTCTCTTTTTTTAAATATAACTATGTTCCAAGATAATCCATTACTCGCACAACTTAAGCAACAAATCCACGATAGTAAAGAACACGTTGAAGGCGTGGTAAAAAGTACTGATAAAGCTTATGGGTTTTTAGAGTGCGATAAAAAAAGCTACTTTATTACCCCGCCTGCAATGAAAAAAGTCATGCACGGTGACAAAATCAAAGCCACCATTGAAAAACAAGGCGATAAAGAGCAAGCTGAACCTGAAGAATTAATTGAGCCAATGCTCACGCGCTTTATTGCCAAAGTGCGGTTCAATAAAGACAAGAAATTGCAAGTTTTGGTTGATCATCCAAGTATCAACCAACCCATTGGTGCGCAACAAGCTAAATCCGTCAAAGAAGAATTACAAGAAGGCGACTGGGTCGTTGCAAATTTGAAAACACACCCATTACGTGATGATCGCTTTTTCTATGCGACTATCAATCAATTTATCTGCCGTCCTGATGATGAATTAGCCCCTTGGTGGGTGACATTGGCACGTCATGAACAATCTCGTCATCCTGTGCAAGGTGCAGAAAGTTATGAAATGTTAGATCAACAAACACGTGAAGATCTGACCGCACTTCATTTTGTCACTATTGACTCTGAAAGCACTCAGGATATGGATGATGCTCTTTATATTGAACCTATCGAGCAAAATGGTACGCAAACCGGTTGGCGATTAGTCGTTGCCATTGCCGATCCAACAGCTTACATTGCCTTAGATTCACAAATTGAAAAAGATGCCAAACAGCGTTGTTTCACCAATTATTTGCCAGGCTTTAACATTCCAATGTTGCCTCGTGAATTATCTGATGAATTATGCTCATTAATGGAAAATGAAACTCGCCCTGCATTAGTGTGTTACATTGAAACGGATCTTGCAGGTAACATCACAGCTAAACCGCATTTTGTGTCTGCTTATGTGCAATCTAAAGCGAAATTAGTCTATAACAAAATCTCAGATTATTTAGAACAAGTACCTGATGCATGGCAGCCAGAAACCGCGGAAGTGGCACAGCAAATTGATTGGTTACATCAATTTACTCAAGCGCGTATTCAATGGCGTAAAACGCATTCTCTTTTATTTAAAGAGAAACCGGATTACTCCTTTATTCTCGCTGAAAATGGCAAAGTGAAAGAAATTAAAGCGGAATATCGTCGTATTGCAAATCAAATCGTGGAAGAATCCATGATTATTGCCAATATCTGTGCTGCACACTTCTTAGCTGAACAAGCACAAACCGGTATTTTTAATACACACACTGGTTTTGATAAGAAATTCTTAGAAAATGCCCATAATTTCTTAATGGCAAATTTAGCCAATGAAGAAAATCAAGCTGAACTTGCTGAACGTTATTCAGTGGAAAATTTGGCAACCTTAAAAGGTTATTGCCAAATGCGTCATGATATTGAACCAATTGAAGGTGACTATTTAGAATTCCGTTTACGTCGTTATTTAACCTTTGCGGAGTTTAAATCCGAACTCGCTCCACATTTTGGACTTGGATTAGAAGGTTATGCGACTTGGACATCGCCTATCCGTAAATATTCTGATATGGTAAACCATCGTTTAATTAAAGCCGTGCTCACACAGCAAGCTTGTGAAAAACCACAAGATGAAGTCCTTGCTCGCTTGCAAGAAGCCCGTCGTCAAAATCGCCTAGTTGAACGTGATATTGCAGATTGGTTATATTGTCGCTATCTTGCTGACAAAGTCGCTGAAAATGCTGAATTTGATGCAGAAGTGCAAGATGTGATGCGTGGCGGTTTACGTGTTCAATTATTAGAAAATGGTGCATCCATGTTCGTACCAGCTTCCACGTTGCATCCAAATAAAGATGAAATGCAAGTGAATGCTGATGAATTAGCACTGTATATTCAAGGGGAACG
Organism: Parahaemophilus parainfluenzae; assembly: GCA_018363335.1. GTDB lineage: Bacteria > Pseudomonadota > Gammaproteobacteria > Enterobacterales > Pasteurellaceae > Haemophilus_D > Haemophilus_D parainfluenzae_Y. The sequence continues at coordinate 34,821 of JAGZOA010000012.1, forward strand.
CCGTTACAAAATCGGTGATTTGGTGAAAGTGAAACTTACCGAAGTACGAGAAGAAACTCGTAGTATTATCGGCCAATTAATCATTTAATGACCACTTCCATTCTAACACTAGAAATACCGCTCGTTATATAACGGACGGTATTTTTTTATAGAGCTAAAATTGTGGAAATTTTTTCTACGTTGATAGTATCAAATAAAAAGATTTTTAGGGTAGATTGAAGATGAGCAATATAGAAATGAGTTATTGATATAATATCCCCGCCTTGAAGGCGGGGATAAAGTAGATATTTAGGTAGAATTACATTTTAGGAATTTCTACGCCCGATGAAAGCACGTCTTGAATATCGGATTTTAAGACATCTGCTTTTGGTCCATAAATCGCTTGGATACCAGAGCCTTTCACGATAAAGCCCATTGCGCCTGCTTGTTTCCAGCTTGCTTCATCACCCACTAAATCTGGATTATGTACGGTGATACGTAAACGTGTCATACAAGCATCCACATCTGCAATATTATTACGTCCACCAAGCAAGTTAATGATTTGAATAACTTGCGTGCTAGCATTCGCGACTTTTGGTTCATCGCTAGAAGCTTCATCTGAACCTTTCGCATCGTAGTTACCATTACGGCCTGCTGTGGCAAGGTTAAATTTCTTAATCATAAAGTTCGCGATAAAGAACATGGCAACGGCAAAGAGGATAGATACCCAAATAAAGTTGATCACATCCATACCGATGCCGGCTTTAATCGCCATTGGTGTACGTGTTAAGAACTCAATGTTACCGAATGAATGCACACGTAAGTCCACAATATCTGCCATGGCAAAAGCACAACCTTGTACTAACGCATAAACAATATAAAGCGGTAATGCGACAAACATAAACATGTATTCGATTGGCTCAGTTACGCCTGTTAAGAACACCGCAAGTGCTGATGAAAGGAAAATACCTTTATAGAGTTTTTTCTTGTCTTCATCTACGTTGATATACATCGCAAGTGTCAAACCCATTAAGATACCGCTTGACCCAATCATTTGTCCAACTTTAAAGCGAGCAGGTGTCACGGTTGAAAGAAGATCATTATATTGCGTTAAGTTACCTGCATCTTTAAGGTTAATTAAGTCAGTCACCCATGCAAGCCATAGTGGGTCTTGACCAAATACTTGTTTACCTTGTTGCGCACCGGTTAAGAATTCATAAGTACCGCCTAATGAAGTGTAGTTCATTGGGATAGTCAACATGTGGTGTAAACCAAACGGAAGTAATAGACGCTCTAAGGTACCATAAATAAATGGTGCCAAAATTGGCGCTGAGTTTTGTGAGTTCGCAATCCATTGACCAAAATGGTTAATGCCTGTTTGAACTAAAGGCCAGAATAGCGATAAGATAATCGCGACTAATACAGAGCGATAAATGACAACGAAAGGAACAAAGCGTTTACCATTAAAGAATGTCAGTACTTCAGGTAATTTACGGAAATTGTAGTAACGGTTAAAAGTTGTCGCACCCACAAAACCGGCGATAATACCAACGAACACACCCATATTTAACGCAGGTTGCCCAAGCACATTCACAAAGTAATTCGCCACAGGAATTTCACCGGCCAATACTGTACTTACATGTGCATTTGGATCCGCTAGCATTTCAAGTTTCACACCGAAAAAGTTACCGGTAATTAAGTTAATTAAAATGAAAGCAAGACCGGCTGCAAATGCCCCCCCTGCACGCTCATTTGCCCAGCTACCACCAATCGCTAAAGCAAATAATAAATGAAGATTACCGATAATCCCCCAACCAATTTGAGCGATTATATTTCCGACAAGCGCTAGCCATTCCGCATCGCTAATCAAAGGCAGTGAGTTACCAATACTCACCATTAAACCCGCGGCTGGCATAACGGCAATCACAACCATTAGGCATTTACCGAATTTTTGCCAAAACTCAAAACTGAGTAGTTTTTTCATATCAATCCTCCTACAAGATGAGATCTACTTCTACGCCAAAATGGTCGGAAACAATCGGTTTATTTTTTCCATTAAAAATAACCTGACTGGATAAAACCCTTTTTGCTTGGTTTAAAAAAATATAATCTAATCGTTTTTCTTGACTATGGCCTTTCCAGCCGTCAATCGCTTTCTCTACAGTGATGCCGCTATCCTTTTGCTCTGCCATTTCAAAGGTATCGAATAAGCCTAAGGATTTAATTTGTTGATAAGCTTGTTGGTCGCTTATTGCATCGGTATTGAAATCGCCCATCAAGATTTTAAGATTCGCACTTTGGCTCCGCTCTACAATATAACGAACATTATCGAGTTGGCTTTCCCCATCACAATTTGGCAAATTGATGTGGCAAGAATAACATTCAATTAACTGGTCTTGATATTCTACCGTCAAACCAATGATTTTACGCGAGAGAATCGAGTCAAGACGTTGGTGTTGGCTACAATAAAACGCATCAACATCATAAACAGGCAAACGGGTTAAAAACGCAATGCCTTCATCATATTTATCGTAACCAATATGCGAATTGCTCCAAAAAAGCGAATATTTTTGTGCAACGCGTTGATTGATTTTATTCAACAGAATGACACCATAGTTATCTTGCTTTAACGTTGGCGAAATAGCAGGAGCCGACATCAATTGATTAACCTCTTGTAAGGCAATGATGTCATAGCCCTTTTCCACAATAGTCTCAGCAAGAATCTCTATTTTTTCCGCTTGGTTAGCTTCTAACCAAGCATGTACATTCAGGGTAAGTAGTTTCATTGCTTCCCCTTAGCCCTCACAATGCCAAATGTCTGCATTATATTGAGCGATAGTGCGGTCAGATGAGAAGAAGCCCGCTTTTGCGATATTGTGAACGACTTTCTCATTCCAACTATCTTGATCTTCATAATCAGCTAAGATTTGTTCTTTTGCTTCGACATAAGCATTAAAGTCAATTAACGTCATAAACCAGTCTTTATTTAATAATTCATTATAAAGACGTTCTAAACGTGTTTTGTTCCCTAATTTCACCACGGCAGGATTTAGAATAAAATCAACCGCTCTTTTAATATCTTTGTCGTTTTCATAATATTCTTTTGAAACATAACCCGCTGTTTCATAAAGTTTAATAATGCTTTCTGAATCTTTACCGAATGTATAGATATTTTCAGCACCAGCTAATTCTGCAATTTCAACATTAGCGCCATCCATTGTGCCTAGTGTTAACGCCCCATTAAGCATAAATTTCATATTCCCTGTACCAGAAGCTTCTTTAGAGGCAAGTGAAATTTGTTCTGAAATATCGGTTGCAGGAATCAGTTTTTCCGCCACGCTCACATTATAGTTTTCCACTAAATGCACGTTTAAATACTTGTTCACTTCAGGATCATTATTGATTAACTCAGATAAACAAAGAATTAAGTGAATAATATCCTGAGCAATAATATAAGCAGGTGCAGCTTTTCCACCGAAAATCACGGTAATTTTACGTTTTGGTAATTTCCCAGCTTTAATTTCTAAGTATTTATGAATCACATAAAGCGCATTCATTTGTTGGCGTTTATATTCATGGAAACGCTTAATTTGCGTATCAATGATTGAATTTTCATCTAAATCAATACCTTTATTTTCTTTAAGGTACGCTTTTAGTGCTAATTTGTTTTCAAACTTAATTTTCGCTAATTGTTGATGAACCTTTTTATCATCTTTAAAGGCTAACAATTTTTCTAATTTCGTTGCATCATGCAAATACTCATCACCAATCAATTCTTTAATGTAAGCCGCTAATGCTTGGTTAGAAAACTCTAACCAACGACGGAAGGTAATGCCGTTTGTCTTATTATTGAATTTTTCAGGATATAACGCATAGAACGCTTTAAGTTCTGAATTTTTCAAAATTTCTGTATGTAATGCCGCCACACCATTTACAGAATTTGAAAAGTGGATGTCCATGTGCGCCATATGTACACGTTTTTGTTTATCAATGATTTGTACGGCTGGATCTTTATATTCTGCACGCACTAATTTATCTAATTTTTTAATGATCACCACTAAATGCGGCACCACTTCATCTAGATAATCGAGCGGCCATTTTTCTAGCGCTTCAGCCAAAATTGTATGGTTGGTATAGCCCACCATATTACGTACGATTTCAACGGCTTCAGCAAACTTAATTTTATGTTTTTCTGTTAATAAGCGAATTAATTCAGGAATCACCATTGAAGGGTGTGTATCATTGATCTGTACATACGCATAATCGGCTAAATCATGTAAATTACTTCCGCGCGCAATCGCTTCATCAATTAATAATTGTGCAGCATTTGATACCATAAAGTATTGTTGATAAATACGCAGTAATTCCCCATTTTTATCTGAATCATCTGGATAAAGGAATAAAGTCAGATTTTCTTCAATCGCAGTTTTATCAAACTCAATACCTTTTTTAATCAGTTTAGGATTCACTGATTGAATATCAAATAAATTGAGATAGTTTTTCGTGTCTTTCTTATAACCTAGAATATCAATACGATCTAGTTTAGAGGTTAACGTAAATTTCTTAAATGGCACCTCATAGCTAATATCCGTTGGAATTAACCAAGAATTATCTTCAATCCAATCATTAGGCTCCGCATGTTGTTCATTCTTTTTGAAGACTTGTTTGAACAAACCATAATGATAATTTAAACCTACTCCCTCAGCATTTAAGCCAAGGGTAGACATTGAATCAATAAAACAAGAAGCCAAACGACCTAACCCACCATTTCCTAAAGACGGTTCTGGCTCAATATCTTCAATATGGCTTAATGATTTACCCGCACTTTCTAATTCTGTTTTGATATCTTGATACACACCAAGGTTAATCAGGTTATTAGAAAGTAATTTACCAATTAAGAATTCTGCAGAAATATAATAAACCTTACGTTTACCTGTGTTTTTAGGTTTATCTGCTGAGAGTATTTTTACGTAATTTAATAATTGAATATAAGTTTCTTTATCGCTTAATTGTTCAAGCGATTTATTAGTTTCGTTTTTTACAAATGTACTAAATTTCATCATTATGCTTTTCCTAATTCGCACGTTGATATAACGTGGTCATTTTTGCTAAAAAGTCTTTTTTATCTTGCGTTAAATCAGATTGCTGCATTCTCCATTGCCAGTTTCCACCAATTGTTGAAGGAACATTTATTCTTGAACTCGCAGGTAAATCTAAAATATCTTGCATTATTGCAATCGCAGTATTGCTGACCGTCGCAAAAAGCTGACGAATCATTGCTTGGCAAATGGATTCATTCTCACGGCGGTGGGTATAATCATTGATATATTGCTGCTGTTGTTCAGTTAAGCTGTTATACCAACCATTGGTCACATCATTATCATGTGTGCCGGTATAAACAATGGAGTGCGGAATGCAATAGTGCGGGCTATCTAAGCTTTTTCCGCTAACATCTTCAAAGCCAAATTGCAGAATCTTCATGCCTGGGTAATTACAATCTACAAGCAGTTTTCTGGCTTTATCATCAATATTACCTAAATCTTCGGCAATAATCGGTAAATCACCTAATTGCTCTTTAACGGCTTTAAATAAGTCATAACCTGGGCCTGGCTGCCAGCTACCATCTTTAGCAACCTCTGCTTTTCCGTCCACTTGCCAATAATCAGAGAAACCTTTGAAATGGTCGATACGCAGTACATCATAAATCTTGAAGCTTTCTTCAATACGGTGAATCCACCAAGCGTAGCCTTGTTTTTTATGCTCTTCCCAAGCGTAAAGCGGGTTGCCCCAAAGCTGTCCAGTTGCACTGAATTGATCCGCTGGAACCCCCGCAACAAAAAGAGGATTACGTTCTTTATCTAATTGGAAGAGTTCTGGTTTTGTCCAAACCTCTACGCTATCTGCGGCTACGTAAATCGGCATATCACCGATAATCTGAATGCCTTTTTGATTTGCGTAATTTTTTAATTCAGTCCATTGTTTGAAGAAGAAATATTGCGTTACTTTAAAGTACTGAATTTGCTCCGCCAACATGCTGCGATATTTTTCCAATGCACTTGGATCACGAGCCACAGCTTTTTTATCATCCCATTTTTGTAATGCTTGATTACCGAAATGTTCTTTAATTGCCATAAATTCAGCAAAATCGTCTAACCACAAGCGGTTGTTTTTTTCAAAATTTTGGAAATCCGCTTGGAATGCTTGATTCGCTAAAAAATTTTTCACGGCTGTTTCTAAAATCGGACGGCGCGCATAGAAGACGCGTTCATAATCCACATTAGTTGGATCATCACCAAAATTAACCGATGCATAATCCGCTTCTTTCAACAAACCCATTTGAGTTAATAAGTCAAAATCAATAAGGTGAGTATTACCTGCGATTGCAGAGAAAGATTGATACGGAGAATCACCATAACTGGTGGTGGTAAGTGGAAGAATTTGCCAATAAGTTTGTTTAGTTTCAACTAAAAAATCGACAAAATCATAAGCCGATTGCCCAAAGCTACCAATCCCGAATGCATTTGGTAGTGAGGTAATGTGCATAAGAACACCACTTGAACGAGTAAGCATAATATTTCCTCTAGGAAGTTATCATTTTGGCTCATTCTAACCTAAACGTATTTTTATGCAACAACTTATACGTAAAAGTCACTAACTTTTTCGTAAAAGAGTGACTTTTATTACATTTTATACGTATAACCTTTATGATTTTATGATATGCTATGGCTATACCTATGGAACGAACGGTTGATAAAAGGATTAAAAATGAGCAAGTACAAGCAGGTCTATAATGAGATAAAGACCCAAATTAACCATGGTAATTTAGCGCCATTGCAAGAACTTCCGAGTGAAAATGAACTCATGCAAAGCTATGGTTTTTCCAAGGATACTATTCGAAAAGCGCTTTCCTTACTTGAAATTGATGGCTATATTCAAAAGCAACAAGGCCGAAATTCGATTGTTTTAGAGCATGACTTATCTAAACCACAAATGCTTTCTGAAATTAAAACCGTCAGCGAATTAAATAGTGCCTCAACGCACCAAGTAAAAACCACATTAACCAGCTTGTATATTGTGCAAGGTGAAGAACAGCTGATGCATATTTTTAATGTCGATGATCAGATCGATTTCTACCGTATTGCTCGTCTCCGTGAAATTGATGGTGAAGCCGTTGAATACGAGGTTTCTTATTTTGATCGCCGCATCGTGCCTTTTATTAGCCGAGAAATCGCTGAACACTCTATTTATCACTATTTAGAAAACGAATTAAAATTAAAAATTAGTCACTCACAACGAAAAATTGTCTTTCGCTATGCGAACGAAGAAGAAAAAAATGCGATCGATCTTGGTGAATATGACATGGTTGTGAATGTGACAAGCACCACTTATTTGGCGGATGGTCGACCGTTTCAATATGGGAGTATTAGCTATCGACCAGATAAAATTGCATTTACATCAACGGCAAAACGACATGTCTAGTTTTTTGTAAATGATAGGTTGTGATTTAAAAAATTCATAAAAAAAGTGCGGTCATTTTTAACCGCACTTTTTGTTTACACTACTTTAACCAAAATTGTCCTTTTAAGAGCTTTACTAGCGTCATCAGTACTAAACCACCAATCATCAAATTAGCAAAGATAAACGCACCGTTTGCCAACCCGCTCAGTACGTTATGATGAACAAAAGAAACAGCCCCATTCGCCAAAGAAGCTAATCCGAATGAAAAAGACCAAAAACCAATATTCAGCCCTTTTTCACTAATCCAAGGAAAAAGGCGAATTAAAAAGAACATTTGTAAAAAGCCGTATCCCCATAAGAGCTTAACGAAAAGATCAATCTCTCCTCCATTAAGTGATAAGTAAGCCGACGATCCGACGAATGCTGGCGCTAAAATGATCCCCATGGTTGGACGAAATTGAGGTTCAATCTGCAACACACGTAAACGCTGTAATAATGCCGGCTCATAAATAATCCACGCAATCATCCCCGCACCTAAGAACAAATAGCCTAAATCTTGATAGCCTAGCAAGCCCAATGAAGCCGCACTGGTAAAGTTAGTGGCTACAGAGGGTAAATAAAATGGTGGTAGTGTCGATTTCTGCTCAAATGTGCCATCTTTCCATAATGCACTAATACGCACAGAAGCAAATAACAATTGTCCAATCGTCCCAATCCAAATTAATCCCTCACCGATGAGAGGATACCAACGATATAGAACATCCCCGCTTAACATGGTTGTAATCGGTATTAAGGCGAGAAAAGAAAAACGTATCGGACAACAATATTCATCTCGCACTTCGTGAGAGAAATAAATCATTTTATAAATATAGAGCAAGACGAAAAGTGCCCATACTGAAACAGAAGTTAATCCAATAATATCACTCACATTCCGAGAAAAAGAGAGCGTATCGCCCATATGCAGCCAGGCTAAAGACAAGGCTCCCAAGCCTAATGGGATCGCGAAATACCCAGTTGGCAAAGGAAAAGGTCGTTTATCAGTCATTATTATTCTCCTAAAATTGATACCTTATAAGATTACCTATAAAAGCACGAATATTGATGTGGATTTATCTCAAAGACTAGAATAAAAATCTCATTGCTCTAAATGAAAGAAAGGGCTAATAAAAATTAGCCCTAAATTGAATTAATATATTATTAATTATTTGCAGATCACTTCTAATCCGCCCATGTAAGGACGTAATACTTCTGGCACAGTAATCGAGCCGTCTGCATTTTGATAGTTCTCAAGCACGGCCACTAATGTACGACCTACCGCTAGACCAGAACCGTTTAATGTATGCACTAAGCGAGTTTTCTTATCACCTTTCGCTTTGCAACGTGCTTGCATACGACGTGCTTGGAAATCCCACATGTTTGAACAAGAAGAAATTTCACGGTAAGTATCTTGTGCAGGCACCCACACTTCTAAGTCGTAAGTTTTGCAAGAACCAAAGCCCATATCACCGGTACAAAGTAAGACTTTACGATATGGTAGATTTAAAAGTTGTAATACTTTTTCTGCATGGCCTGTCAATTCTTCAAGCGCTTCCATAGATTTATCTGGATCGACGATTTGTACCATTTCCACTTTATCGAATTGGTGCATACGAATTAAACCACGGGTATCGCGACCATAAGATCCCGCTTCAGAACGGAAACATGGTGTATGTGCAGTCATTTTGATTGGCAAATCTGCTTCATCAACAATCACATCACGTACAAGGTTAGTAACCGGCACTTCCGCTGTTGGAATTAATGCGTAAGGTTGTTCGCCTTCTAGCGCTAAAGTATGGAATAAATCTTCACCGAATTTTGGTAATTGACCTGTACCATAAAGGGTCGCATGGTTAACTAAATAAGGTACGTAAGTTTCTAAATAACCATGTTGTTCGGTATGAAGATCTAACATAAATTGCGCTAATGCACGGTGCATTTTAGCAATTTGACCTTTCATGACCGCAAAGCGCGCACCTGCTAATTTAGCCCCTGCTGCAAAATCTAAACCATTTGCATCTTCACCTAATGACACGTGATCTTTGATCTCAAAATCAAATGTACGTGGTGTACCCCAACGTAAAATTTCTTTATTTTCAGTGTCATCTTTACCTAATGGCACTTCATCCGCGGGGATGTTTGGAATACTTAACGCGATTTGATTGATTTCTGCTAACACGGCATCAAGTTGAGTTTTCGCTTCGTTAAGCTGTTCGCCCATGTTATCTACTTCAGCCAATAATGGTGCAATGTCTTCACCACGTGCTTTTGCCGCACCAATGGCTTTAGAACGCGCGTTACGCTCTGCTTGTAATGTTTCAGTTTTGACTTGTAAATCTTTGCGTTGTTCTTCTAATGCGGTAAGTTTTTCCGTATCAAGAATAAAGTTACGTTTTACTTTTAATTTTTCTGCTACTTCAGCCAGATTATTACGGAGTAAATTTGGATCGATCATTGGAATTCCCTATTTTTCATTATGAAACAGATACCTTTATTCTAGCGCGCTTTCGCCAAATAAACCAGTTAAAAGCCTGATTTTTCTTTTATTAACTCTTTCAAAAACATCAAATTTTATGACCGCACTTAGCCATGATTTAATTTTGTGATCTCTGTCAAATTCTGAGAATGAGACACTAGAAACAGAAAAAAAAAGTTCTATAATGAAAATGAACGTTAACCAAGAGGAGTAACCTATGTTTCCTGAATTTCGCGATTTAATCACTAAGCTTAAAAACAAAGATGCTTATTTCGATCGCTTGTTTGAAAAACACAATACATTAGACCAAGAGATCAAAAATAAGATCGATAACATAGAACTCGCAACTCATACGGAAATTGAGAACTTGAAAAAAGAAAAATTACGGATTAAAGACGAGCTCTATCAATACTTGAAAAAGAAAGTAGCTGAGTAATTGGTTTAATGTAAAGACAAAGTGCGGTTAGGTTTACCGCACTTTTTTGTTTTAAGCGGTTTTGCTTTTTTGAGAGCCCAGATAAATCGCGACTAATGTCAGCACTGCCCCCGCCCATTGCCAATGATTGATGGGCTTATCTAATCCCCAATAATCAATCACAAGCGCCACCACCGGTTCGGAAAGAAGCAACAAACCCGTTAAACCTAACGATAAATAAGGAATGGTATAAGCAATCATACCCCAGGCGACACATTGCATCACTGCACCATAAATAAACACCAATCCCCAATCAGTGAAAGTGGTGGGATAAAGATTATCAGGATTAAAAATTAGCGAAGGGACAATTAAGACAAGCGCCCCACTTAAACTCAAAATAAACATTAACGAAAATAAAGCGGTGGATTCTTCTTCGTGCACTTTTTTAATCATAATCATTGAAGCGGCAAGCATGCCTGCCGAAATGAGCCCAATGATAATGCCGTACATACCATCAAAATTATGTTGTAACTCTTCCCCTGAGATTAAGACTACACCCGCAACCGCTAGAAAAAGGCTTAACATTTGTAATTTCGTTTGGCGTTCACCAAAGAAGAGATAGCCAATTGCGACCAAAAAGAAAATCTGTAAACTATTCAGCAACGTTGAAATACCCGGCCCTACCGCATATACACTTTCATGCCAAAAAGATAAATCAAAAGCTAAAAAGATGCCGGCTAATGCGGCATACATCATCGCTTTACGGCTTTTCGGGAAACGCTGTCTTTTTAATTTCATTAAGAACCAGAAAATAAAAGAGGCAATAAGTAAACGCCAAAATGCAATGGCATAACCACCCACTGGCACAAACTTAACAATCAGGCTTCCTAAACCAAATAGCACGCAGCCCACGACTAACATCGGGGCGGCATAAGATTTTATTTTATCCATTAAATAAACATTGCCCAGATAGCCAAACTCTCCGCCATAAAGAACAAAATGAGTAAGCTGTTATAACTGAGTTTCCATTTATTAACACTGTGCAAAAGCAATACCCCTGCTATTACTAAATGAAGAACAAAATAAATACCGTATGCGAAAACACCATCAAAACTGACCGCACTTACATCTTGATAAATAATAAAGATCAGTACTGCTAACGCATTCAGTGCAAGCAGTAAAATCATCAATAATGGCAGTAACGCAATGAAACCTTGCAGACGATTACGAGAAACAGACAAACATAAATTCGCTAATAATACGCCCATCACCGCTTGTGCCAATGGATTATATTGCATGAAATTGGGTGTTGGATTGCCGAAGAAAATCATCAAATAGGCAATGACACCCAATCCACTCACCAACGATGCCATTAAGAGAAAACCACGGCGAGCCGATTCATCTTTAGGTTGTTTCCATACTGCATATACAGCAGATAATCCGCATAAGCTGACAATATCAGTCATCACGTATTGATGTGATGAGGCTAAGCTCATTCCAAGCAAAACTAACCAATAAAGTGCAAAACAGACATTTGCTTTGATTAAACGCCCGCGTTGTCCTGGACAAATTTCGCCTTTAATAAAGGCAACCAAACAAAGTAGCTGAGCAATCAGCACACCAAAGGCTAAATGAGGAATCAATTTTTCAGCAGATTGCAAAGACTCTGAAAAAAACTCAACGATTAATAGCAACCCAATTGGCAAGAGAGCAAGAAATGCGGCTAAGGGTTTGGATTGTTCTTCTGACATAAGATTCTCGATTAGAAAAAGAAGGCGTCATTATGCCAAAATTTACAGCTTTTTTTAATGGCTTTCGTGCATTTTGACTCATTCCCTTTTAAAATAAGCAAAATTATAACCGCACTTTAGGAACCACAAAAAAATGCTATTAAGCGTACTTTATATTATTGGAATAACTGCCGAAGGAATTACCGGCGCATTAGCTGCTGGACGAGAAAAAATGGATATTTTTGGGGTAATTATTATTGCCTGTGTGACGGCGATTGGTGGCGGTTCGGTACGCGATGTATTACTTGGACACTACCCGCTTGGCTGGGTTAAACATCCTGAATATTTCATTATGGTGGCTGGTGCAGCGGTATTAACGGTTTTTATCGCACCTTTCATCAAACATTTCATGCGCTACTTCCGCACAATTTTCTTGGTATTAGATGCCTTAGGATTAATCGTGTATTCCATTATCGGTGCGCAGATTGCCATTGATATGGGTTATGGTTTTACTGTGACATCTATTGCTGCAACCGTGACAGGTGCATTTGGTGGTGTGTTGCGTGATTTACTCTGTAACCGCATTCCCCTTGTATTCCAAAAAGAACTTTACGCCAGCGTGTCATTCTTCTCTGCCGCTATGTATATGGCATTACAACACCTTCAAGTAGAACACACGCTTTCAATTTTACTCACGTTATTCAGTGGTTTTGCATTACGCTTACTTGCAGTTCGATTTGGTTGGGGATTACCTGTTTTCGATTTCCAAGAGCAAGAAGAGGAAACAAATGATAAATTACCGAAGAAAACGAAATAGAAATAATGGATAAGATGTAAATTTAGATTTCTCTAATTAAAGAGATAGTATGATGGGTCATAAGATAAAAGCATTTAAAAATTTCTTAAAAACCAAACACATTTTATGTTCTAACACTTTGATTGCACAATGCTAAAACCCCAGACTCACGAACTACTAAGAATTCAAGGCTACAATATCTAATGGAGGTGTTTGGGGCACTATCTGAGCCAAATAACCATCCCCAAGCAAAAACACTTTTGTTGATAATGCAGATATATCATCTATTTTTTCTAAAGCTAAGAATAAATTAGTTTTAAAGATAGGTACTCCATTTATATCGGCTAAAACATAAACTTCTGAAGATTTAAGTTTTTCTTCAACCAATTTAATCAATTTATCAAATTTTAAAGTAACAACACCTTCCTTTAATTTATCTATATTTCCATACTCAAATGGATATTTATAAAAAATATTTAGAACCTCTTTCTCTTCTTCCTCTGTCAGGAGACTAAAATCGTCTGAAAGAGCTTCTATACACTCATCAAATAATGTCATACTAGCCTTTATTTTATTGTTTAAGAAAAATTAACTCTTAAGTTCTTCATCAAGAATAGAATAGAAATATTTATCTTCATTACAAAATTCGAGGAAACGCTCCGCTAAAGATGTGTCATCTGTAAGAGAGATACAGCCATAACCAATATCATCATGTGGATAAAGTGCAATTCCTAACTTAGGATTAATTAAAAAACAAATACCACCACAAACTTTTCCAAAATAAAAAGCAATGACCAACTCACAATACAAGAAGATCTTATTGGAATCAAAATGCATGTTAAATATACTTATTGGAGGTTGTGGCTCATTTTTCAAATCGATTGATTCAAAATAATCTTCATAAACACCAGTATACTCATTTAAGAAATTACTCTTCTTGGCTTCTTCATATAAACTCAAGTATTCTTCTAAATAGCCAGATTGTTTTAATTCATCATCTACCTCTGAATTATCATCATATACTAGAGCACTAATAAGGAAAAAACCGTCCAAATCTTCAGAAAAAAATCTTTCAAGCAATTTAGAAGCTCTTTTTATGTTAGCCGTATCACCTAAATCATTTGCTCCAAAGTAACCCACCCATTTGTTACTTCTCGAAAATCCATTAAAGTCGATATTTCTAAAACATAATGAATTATTTATTGGCAATTTTGATAGTTTTTTCATATTTTATCTCCCAAACTATTCGTCATGTTTTTTCAAAAGTTTTATTGTTGTCTATTTTACAACTGTAAATAGTACTATCTGTAGAACCTGTAAATTTTAAATACTTCCCTACGTCATAAAGTCGGGCAAATCATAACCCATTCACACCGAATTCACAAAATCCTTAAATTTAATCATTTCACCGTGCTCATTTTTACGATAAGCTACACCATATTTTGTTGCAATAACAAGGGATTCGATATGTTAGAACAAATGGGCAAGCAGGCCAAAGATGCAGCCTTTATTTTAGCGCAGTTAAACACCACTGAAAAAAATCATGCACTCAGTATTATTGCGGATCAATTAGAACAACAAGCGGAGCGTATTCTTGCTGCAAACCAAAAAGATATTGAAGTCGCAAAACAAAATGGCTTATCTGAAGCCTTAATTGATCGCCTTTTATTAACCGAAGATCGTCTAAAAGGCATTGCGAATGATGTGCGCCATGTGATTTCGCTCGCCGATCCAGTGGGTAAAATCATTGATGGGTGCACCTTGGATAGCGGATTAAAGATCGAACGAGTTCGTACTCCGCTTGGTGTAATTGGAACCATTTACGAAGCACGTCCCAATGTCACCATTGATGTAGCAAGCCTTTGCTTAAAAACCGGTAATGCCGTGATTTTACGGGGCGGAAAGGAAACACAACATTCCAACCAAATTTTAGTAGAAGTGGTACAAAATGCCCTTGAACAAGCAGGATTACCACGCCATGCAGTCCAAGCCATTACGGATCCGAATCGTGAACTTGTGATGCAACTGCTTAAATTGGATCGCTATGTGGATATGATTATTCCTCGCGGGGGCGCCGGTTTACATGAGCTTTGTAAACAACATTCTACTATTCCGGTGATTGTCGGTGGTGTGGGCGTTTGCCATCTTTTTGTGGAAGAAAGTGCTGACCAAGAAAAAGCCCTTGCAGTGATTGCTAATGCAAAATGCCAACGTCCAAGCACATGTAATACGTTGGAAACGCTTTTAGTTCAACGCTCGATTGCAGAAACCTTCCTACCAAAACTCGCGAAATATTTAGCTGAGAAAAAAGTGAAATTCCATGCAAAATCGACCGCACTTTCTATTCTTCAAGCTGCAAATGTCGATGTGCAAGAAGTGACTGAACAAG
>JAGZOA010000013.1:0-48499 GCA_018363335.1 Parahaemophilus parainfluenzae
CGCCTAAAATAATGGCAATCACGACACTGAGTTTATCTATAGGGGCAACCCAAGAGGCGGGCGCCATTTGCAACGCACGATAATAACAAAGCCAAGATAAGCCCGTAGCAACACCTGAAAGAATTAAAAAAGTGAGTGGTTTTGCCGCAATATGTTGTGGCAGTTGCCATTCGTTACGTGCGCTAATGATGCCTGCTGTAACGAGTAACACCACAATTGTGCGGATAAAGGTCGCGAGATTGCTGTTAATGCCTTCAACCCCTAATTTTCCTAAAATAGCGGTAAGCCCAGCGAAAAAGGCTGAACCAATGGCAAAAAATACCCAATTCATGATGAACTCCTGATTTTATCGTTAATATTGACCGCACTTTTCCGCTATAATAACGGAAAACTCATCAAGACAGAATAAGACATGAACCAAATTAATATTGAAATCGCCTATGCCTTGCCTGATCGTTATTATTTGAAGTCCTTTAAAGTGGATGAAGGCACGATGATTCAAACGGCTATTTTACAATCGGGCATTTTACAACAGTTTACCGAGATCGATTTGCGTGAAAATAAAGTGGGGATTTATTCCCGTCCAGCAAAACTAAACGATCAATTAAAAGACGGCGATCGTATTGAAATTTACCGCCCATTATTAGCCGATCCTAAAGAAATTCGTCGTAAACGTGCAGCAGAGCAAGCCAAAGCAGCACAAGAAAAAGCCCAACAAGAAAAACAGGAAAAGGAGTAAAAAAATGACCGCACTTTCCAACCAATATTGTCTGCCTGATGGCATTACCCCTGAAATTTTCCTGCGTGATTATTGGCAGAAAAAACCATTGATTATTCGTAATGGCTTGCCTGAAATTGTTGGCCAATTCGAGCCTGACGATATTATCGAATTAGCACAAGGCGAAGATGTGACGGCGCGTTTAGTAAAAACCTTTTCAGATGATAATTGGAAAGTGTTTTTCAGTCCGTTATCCGAAGAAGATTTTGCAGATGTACCGGAGAAATGGTCGGTGCTTGTACAAAATCTAGAACAATGGAGCACAGAACTCGGTCAGCTTTGGAATAGGTTTGGATTTATTCCACAATGGCAACGCGACGATATTATGGTGTCCTATGCACCTAAAGGCGGTTCCGTTGGTAAGCATTATGACGAATATGATGTGTTCTTGGTACAAGGCTATGGCCACCGTCGTTGGCAGTTAGGTAAATGGTGTGATTCTTCCACAGAATTTAAACCGAATCAGCCGATTCGTATTTTTGATGATATGGGCGAATTGGTGATTGATGAAGTGATGAATCCAGGCGATATTCTTTATATTCCTGCTCGCATGTCGCATTATGGTGTGGCTGAAGATAATTGTTTGACCTTTTCTTTTGGTTTGCGTTACCCGAATTTAGCAGACATTTTCGATAACGTGAATAAAGCGTTTTGTCATCAAGATCCTGAATTGAATTTAAGCGAATTCCAATTACCGTTACGCTTAACGCAAGAAGAGCAGCGTACAGGAAAATTGGCTGATGAAAATATCCAGGCAATGAAAAAACAATTCTTGGCGAAATTGGCAGAGTCTGAAGCCTTTGATACCTTGTTCAAACAAGCAGTAGCCAGTACAGTGAGCTCACGTCGCTATGAAATGTTAGTATCCGATGAGATATCCGATCCTGACGAAGTGCGGTCAATTTTAGAAGAGGAACAAGGTGTATTAATGCAGGACAATAACTGCAAATTGCTTTACACCGAAAATCCGCTCCGCATTTATGCTAATGGCGAATGGTTAGATGAAGTGAATGTCATTGAGGCGGAAGTGTTGAAACGTCTTTCCGATGGTGAAGCGCTAGATTGGGCATTCTTAAACAACTTAGTAAATGATACGGAAGATCCTGAAAGTACAATGGAATTATTGCTCGATTCGATTTGTAACTGGCTGGACGACGGTTGGGTGTTGATTGAATAATGTCTGAAAACATCTACTCCGTTTCCCAACTGAACAGCGCAGCCCGCCAAATGCTAGAAGGGAATTTTTCACAGATTTGGCTTACAGGGGAGATTTCTAATTTCACTCAACCGGTGTCAGGGCATTGGTATTTAACGCTGAAAGATGAAAATGCCCAAGTTCGCGGTGCGATGTTCCGCATGAAAAATTTGCGGGTGGGATTTCGTCCGCAAAACGGCATGCAGGTCTTGGTGCGGGCGAATGTCAGTTTATATGAACCTCGCGGTGATTATCAGCTGATTATTGAATCCATGCACCCTGCTGGCGAAGGATTATTGCAACAGCAATTTGAAGCACTAAAAATGAAATTGGCGGCTGAAGGGTTGTTTGCACAAAACTTGAAGAAAAGCTTACCGGATTTTGCTAAAGCCGTAGGTATTGTGACCTCTTCGACTGGCGCAGCTTTACAAGATATTCTGCATATTTTGGCTCGCCGAGATCCCAGTTTAAAAGTAGTGATTTATCCAACGGCAGTACAAGGCAAGGAAGCAACGGCTGAAATCGTCCAAATGATAGATCTCGCTAATGCGCGTCAAGAAGTGGATGTATTGATCGTCGGCCGTGGTGGAGGTTCTTTAGAAGATCTTTGGTGCTTTAATGAAGAAGAAGTGGCGCGTGCTATTTTCCGTTCTAATTTACCGATTATCAGTGCAGTTGGTCACGAAACGGATGTCACCATTGCCGATTTTGTGGCTGATTTACGAGCACCAACCCCCTCTGCAGCGGCGGAGTTAGTAAGTCGCAATCAGCAGGAATTACTTCAACAGTTATCCTATAAACAACAGCGTTTAGAGATGGCGTTGGATCGTATTTTTAGTCATCAACAACAACGTTTACAACAGTTACGTTTACGCTTGCAAAATCAACATCCGCAAAATCAATTATTAATGCAGAAAGCCCGAACGGCGCAATTACATCATCGTCTCGTGTTAGCGATGCAGCGCCAAATGGATAAAACGCAGCAAAAATTGACCGCACTTTCAGCGCGCTTAAAACAAAATCCGTTGCCTTATCGCTTGCAAAAACAATCGCAGTATTTAGCCCAGTTACAAGTGCGGTTAAATTTAGGGGTGAATCGTCAAGTTACAGAACGTCAAAATAAATTGGCAACATTGTGTGGCAAGTTAGATGGATTAAGCCCATTAAAAGTATTGGCACGAGGATATTCCATTGCAGAGGATGACAAAGGACATGCTATTGTGAGTGTGAAGCAAGTCAAAACAGGCGACACCATTAAAACAAAGGTGGCAGATGGGGAAATAACCAGCCGCGTTTGTTAATTTAAATAAATTTTTAATGTAAACCTATGATGAATAAGAAATCATCATAGGTTTTCTTTTTTTGTGACCAGCTTCAAAGTTTCGACAAAAAAATAGAGGGGTCAGTTTTTTTTATTTTTTTATGGGAGTATTATGCGACCTCGATACTAGGAGAGTAATGATGTCAGAAATTCAACAGTTTAGTCAGCATGATATAGAAGTTCTTAATGAAGAAACTGTTTATAAAGGTTTTTTTACACTTAAGAAAGTACAGTTTAAACATAAGCTTTTTGCCGGTGGAGAAAGTGGTGTTGTGACAAGGGAGTTGTTGGTCAAAGGTGCCGCTTCTGCAGTGATTGCTTACGATCCGGAAGAAGATGCAGTGGTTTTAGTTGAGCAAGTACGTATTGGTGCATATCAGCCTGAATCAGCTCGTTCCCCTTGGTTATTAGAATTGATCGCCGGCATGGTCGAAGAGGGTGAACAACCTGAAGAAGTCGCTTTGCGTGAAAGTGAAGAGGAAGCAGGTGTATCCGTTCAAGATCTCACTCATTGTTTAAGCGTGTGGGATAGCCCGGGTGGTGTCGTCGAACGTATTCATTTGTTTGTCGGACGAGTAGATAGCTCGCAAGCCAAGGGACTTCATGGTTTAGCTGAAGAGAATGAAGACATCCGTGTTCATGTGGTGAAACGTGAGCAAGCCTATCAATGGATGTGTGAAGGCAAAATTGATAATGGCATTGCAGTAATGGGCTTGCAATGGCTTCAATTAAATTACGCCAAATTGCAGCAACGCTGGCAATAGGAGTCCCATGAACAATAGATTTGAATACGAACCCGCAAATGAAATCGTCAAATTATTACAAATTACCGATCCTCATTTGTTTAAAGATACAAATAAAGAATTATTAGGTATCAACACGCACGAAAGTTTTTCTCAGGTGTTAAAAGAAATTCAGTTGGAGTCTTTTGAGTTCGATATCGTACTTGCAACGGGGGATTTGGTACAAGATAGTAGCGACGAAGGCTATCTGCGATTTGTTGAAATGGTTAAGCCGTTAAATAAATCAGTGTTTTGGCTTCCGGGTAACCATGATTTTCAGCCTAAAATGGTCGAGCATTTAAGCCAATCGCCGATTAACGCATCAAAGCATTTACTTTTAGGTAAACATTGGCAAGTGATTTTGTTAGATAGCCAAGTATCTGGTGTGCCTCATGGTGAATTGAGCGCTTATCAGTTAGATTGGTTAAAAACAAAATTAGCTGAAAATCCAGCGCGTCATAGCTTAGTTGTCTTACACCACCACCTATTGCCGACGAATTCAGCATGGCTTGATCAGCATAACTTACGTAATGCGCATGATTTTTTAGCCGTTCTTACTCAATTCAACAATGTAAAAGGGATCTTATACGGGCATATTCATCAGCAGGTTGATAACTATTGGCAAGGTTATCAAACCATGGCAACACCGGCGACTTGTATTCAATTTAAGCCGGACAGCAATCATTTTGCTTTAGATACCTTACAACCAGGTTGGCGTGAAATTGAGCTGCATCCAGATGGACGAATTGAAACAAGGGTGAAGAGAATCAAACAAAAAACATTCCTGCCAAATATGGAGGAAGAAGGATACTAAACAAAGTGCGGTTAAAATTCAGGTGATTTTAACCGCACTTTTTCTATACCGAAATGGGTAAAAGTCCATTTTACACTAGCCAGAATTGCCACAAATCTGTACAATAGCCGACCGATTTTATCTTTTTACTAATCTTTATTTTTAAGCAATATGACGCAAAAATTACATATTAAAACATGGGGCTGTCAGATGAATGAATACGATTCATCAAAAATGGCCGATCTTCTCTTAAATACACATGGTTTGGAATTAACTGATATTCCAGAAGAAGCCGATGTGTTACTTCTAAATACCTGTTCTATCCGTGAAAAAGCACAAGAAAAAGTGTTCCATCAGTTAGGTCGTTGGAAAGAATTAAAAAAACAAAATCCAAACTTAGTGATTGGTGTGGGCGGTTGTGTAGCATCACAAGAAGGCGAGCATATTCGTCATCGTGCGCCTTATGTGGATATCGTATTTGGTCCGCAAACTTTACATCGTTTGCCTGAAATGATTAATCAAATCCGTGGCGGTAAAAGTTCGGTGGTGGATGTCAGTTTCCCTGAGATTGAGAAATTTGACCGTTTACCGGAACCTCGTGCAGAAGGTCCAACTGCGTTTGTGTCGATTATGGAAGGCTGTAATAAATATTGTACTTACTGCGTGGTGCCTTATACCCGTGGTGAAGAAGTGAGCCGTCCTGTTGATGATGTCTTATTTGAAATTGCGCAGTTGGCAGAGCAGGGTGTACGTGAAATTAATTTATTAGGCCAAAACGTAAACGCATATCGTGGCCCGACATTTGATGGCGGTATTTGTACATTTGCGGAATTATTACGTTTAGTGGCATCTATTGATGGTATCGACCGTTTACGTTTTACCACCAGCCACCCAATCGAATTTACAGACGATATTATTGATGTATATCGCGACACGCCTGAGTTGGTGGACTTCGTACACTTGCCGGTACAAGCTGGTTCGGACCGTATTTTAACTATGATGAAACGTGGTCATACCGCGTTAGAATATAAATCGATCATTCGTAAATTACGTGCGGTGCGTCCAAATATTCAAATCAGCTCAGATTTCATTGTTGGCTTCCCAGGTGAAACAAATGAAGAGTTTGAACAAACAATGAACCTAATCGCACAAGTGAATTTTGATATGAGCTTTAGCTTTATCTATTCCGCGCGTCCAGGTACACCTGCAGCAGACATGCCAGATGATGTCACTGAAGAAGAGAAGAAACAACGTCTCTATCTTTTACAGGAGCGTATCAATCAACAAGCGGCACAATATAGCCGTCGCATGCTTGGCACAGAGCAACGTGTACTGGTAGAAGGGCCGTCTAAGAAAGATATTATGGAATTAACAGGACGTACGGAAAACAACCGTATTGTGAATTTCCAAGGCTCACCAGATATGATTGGTAAGTTTGTCGATATCAAAATTACGGATGTTTATACTAACTCTCTGCGTGGCGATGTGGTACGTACTGAAGATCAAATGGGATTACGTATTGCACAATCTCCGCAAGAAGTGATGAACCGTACTCGTAAGGAAGATGAATTAGGCGTAGGACGTTATCACGGCTAATTATTTAAAATGAATATGGATAAGTAACCGTACGAAAGTGCGGTTATTTTTTATGTGTTTTTTAGAAAAGAGAGTAGGAAAGTCTTTATCCTAAATTTTAGGCATAAAAAAACACCCATTAAGGTGCTGATTTAAAGTGGTGGGTCGTGAAGGATTCGAACCTTCGACCAACGGATTAAAAGTCCGCTGCTCTACCGACTGAGCTAACGACCCACTGGTATGATTTTGAAATGGTGCCCGAAGCCAGACTTGAACTGGCACGCCTCGAAAGGCGAGGGATTTTAAATCCCTTGTGTCTACCGATTCCACCACTCGGGCAAATTGGAGCGGGAAACGAGGCTCGAACTCGCGACCCCGACCTTGGCAAGGTCGTGCTCTACCAACTGAGCTATTCCCGCGTTTGCTTGTTGCCAAACAACGGGGCGTATTTTACGGATTTATCTTATTGTGTCAAATAAAATTCGTAAAAAATTTTTTTGATTGGTTAAAAATAATTCAAAAACAAAAGGTGCGATTAAAATAACCGCACCTTTTATTTAAAATTTAATCAATTCTATAATTCAATGTTATCTAACAAGCTACCTTTCGCTGCTTTCAAGTATTGGAGCATTGACCACACTGTTAAAATCGCCGCCAAGTAGAGTAGTATGATTGCCAATGTTTCCATATAAACGTTATATCGCCAGAGTAATCCACCTAAAGCTAGCATTTGAGAGGTGGTTTTTACTTTTCCCAGCCATGAAACAGCCACTTTATTACGTTCACCCAACTCAGCCATCCATTCACGTAAAGCAGAGATAATGATTTCGCGCGAAATCATAATAATCGCAGGGATGGTAATCCAGAAAGAATGTTGATATTCCACAATTAATACAAGCGCAGTAATAACCATTACTTTATCAGCTACAGGATCAAGGAAAGCACCAAAACGGGTTGTTTGTTTTAATTTTCGAGCAAGATAGCCATCAAACCAGTCGGTGACGCCCGCGATAAAGAAAATAAGAGTGGTAATAAAAGGCGCAGAAGGGATAGGCAAATAAAACGCCAAGACGAAGAATGGGATTAAAATCACTCGGAGAATCGTCAGAAAAATAGGAATATTATATTTCATAAAAAAATAACCGCACTTTGGTTAAAGATACGCTCATTCTAAAGGATCTACAAAAATAAAAAAAGCCACTTAACGTGGCTTTTTCTTAAAAATTAAAGTTTGTCAGCGTTTTGTTTCAAGTATTTAGCAACACCTTCAGGGCTGTCTTTCATACCTTCTTTGCCTTTTTCCCATTGAGCTGGGCAAACTTCACCGTGTTCTTCGTGGAATTGTAACGCATCTACCATACGTAACATTTCATCGATGTTACGACCTAATGGTAAGTCATTTACGATTTGGTGACGAACAACACCGTTTTTGTCGATTAAGAATGAAGCACGTAATGCCACACCTTCTTCGGGATGTTCAATACCGTATGCTTTAGCGATTTCGTGTTTAACGTCAGCTGCTAATGCATATTTAACTGCACCGATACCGCCGTTTTCAGTTGGGGTATTACGCCATGCATTGTGAGTGAATTCTGAGTCGATAGATACACCAACAACTTCAACACCACGTTTTTTGAATTCTTCATAACGGTGGTCGAATGCGATTAATTCAGATGGGCAAACGAAAGTAAAGTCTAATGGGTAGAAGAATAATACCGCAGCTTTACCATTAACGTGTTTTTTGAAATTGAAGTTGTTAACGATTTCACCATTGCCTAAAACTGCAGAGGAAGTAAAATCTGGAGCTTGACGAGTTACTAATACCATAGTCATAATTCCTATATAAATGTTAATAAAAATTTTGCTAACGCAAAAACTCGGTAGTATTCTAAAAAAATTGACCGCACTTTAACAGCTGTTTTTATCTATTGAATTAATTAATATTGTCTAAGTTACAGGTGAAATATATGTCAGAACATCATACTTTATCAACCACACTGGTTCATGCCGGACGTAAAAAACGTTTTACTCAAGGGGCGGTAAACCCGGTGGTCCAACGTGCCTCTTCTTTAGTGTTTGACACTATTGCAGATAAAAAACATTGTACAAAAAATCGTTACAAGGGAGAGCTTTTCTATGGACGCCGTGGCACGTTAACGCATTTTGCTCTTCAAGATTTAATGTGTGAAATGGAAGGGGGCGCTGGCTGTTATCTTTATCCTTGTGGTGCCGCAGCAGTAACCAATGCTATTTTATCCTTTGTGGAAACAGGCGATCATGTCTTAATGACAGGTGCGGCGTATGAGCCGACACAAGATTTTTGCAATGTGATTTTGAAAAAAATGCATATTGATACAACCTATTATGATCCCATGATAGGTGCTGATGTTGCCAAACTCGTGCAACCAAACACGAAAGTCTTATTTTTAGAGTCGCCAAGCTCTTTAACGATGGAAGTGCCTGATATCCCCGCGATTGTTAAAGCGGTTAGAGCTGTAAGCCCAGAAATTGTCATTATGATCGATAATACATGGGCGGGGGGCGTACTATTCAAAGCGTTAGAACACGGTATTGATATCTCTATTCAAGCAGGAACCAAATATTTAGTGGGGCATTCAGATATTATGATCGGTACCGCAGTGGCTAATGCACGTACTTGGGATAAATTGCGTGAACATTCTTATTTAATGGGACAAATGGTTGACGCTGATTCCGCTTATACGACAGCACGTGGTATTCGCACCTTAGGCGTACGATTAAAACAACATCATGAAAGTAGTTTAAAAGTGGCCAAATGGTTAAGTGAACAACCACAAGTGAAAGCGGTGTATCATCCAGCGTTACCAAGTTGCCCAGGTCATGAAAACTTTAAACGTGACTTTACTGGCGCAAGCGGTTTATTTTCTTTTGAATTACATAAACGTTTAAATGATGAAGAGCTGGCCGCCTTTATGGATCACTTTGAGCTTTTTACGATGGCTTATTCTTGGGGCGGGTTTGAATCGCTCATTTTATGCAATCAACCAGAAGAAATTGCGAAAATTCGCCCAGGTATTGAACGTAAATTAACAGGCTCATTAATTCGTCTGCATATTGGATTTGAAGACACGGATGAATTAATAGCCGATCTTCAAGCAGGCTTTGACCGAATCAAATAAGAAAGAGGGCTGTTTATGTAAACAGCCCTTATTTACTCAATCTTTGAGTTGATTTATCATAGTCAGCATTTTTAGCAACTAGAGAAGAACAATGAAACATATTCATATTTTAGGCATCTGCGGGACCTTTATGGGCGGTGTCGCGATGATTGCCAAACAAATGGGTTATAAAGTCACAGGCTCCGATACCAATGTTTACCCGCCAATGAGCACTTTTTTACAAGAGCAGGGTATTGAAATTATTCCTAATTATGATGTGGCTCAACTTCAGCCTGAACCCGATATGGTGATTGTTGGCAATGCCATGAAACGTGGTAATCCTTGCGTGGAATATGTTTTAGATAATGCCTTGCCTTACACATCAGGTCCGCAATGGTTACACGACCATTTGTTGCGTAATCGTTGGGTATTGGCGGTTTCGGGTACACATGGTAAAACCACAACAACGGGCATGTTGACTTGGATTTTAGAACAAAATGGATTAAAACCCGGTTTCCTAATCGGTGGTATTGCAGGGAATTTTGGTACCTCTGCTCGTTTAGGGGAAAGTGAGTTCTTCGTGATTGAAGCGGATGAGTACGATACGGCGTTCTTTGATAAACGTTCTAAATTTGTACATTACAATCCGAAAACCTTGATCATTAATAACATTAGCTTCGATCATGCTGACATCTTCGATGATCTTCACGCGATCCAGCGTCAATTCCATCATATGATCCGCACCATTCCTTCTACAGGACGCGTTCTTTCTTTTGCAGATGAACAAAGCGTGAAAGAAACACTTAATATGGGCTGTTGGTCAGAACAGCAATTTATCGGTAAAGATAAAGAATGGTTCGCAGAACGTATTACTAATGATTGTTCTGAATTTGCCGTATTCCATCATGGTAAAAAAGTGGCTGAAGTGAAATGGAACATTGTCGGACAGCACAATATGCACAATGCTTTAATGGCGATTGCAGCGGCTTACCATGCAGGTGTGAAAATTGAAGATGCATGTCAGGCATTAGGCAGCTTTATCAATGCAAAACGTCGTTTAGAAGTGAAGGGTGAAGTAAACGGTATTACAGTTTATGATGACTTTGCTCACCATCCAGAAGCCATTTTGGCGACACTTACTGCGTTGCGTGATAAAGTAGGCGGTGGCGTACGTATTCTTGCCGTATTAGAGCCTCGTTCAAACACCATGAAAATGGGCGTGCATAAAGATGAAATTGCGCCAGCACTTGGACGTGCTGATGTCGTGTTTATGCTACAACCAGATAATATTCCATGGGATGTGGCTGAAATTGCGGGACAATGTGTTCAACCGGCACATTACACTGGAAGCGTTGATAAATTAGTCGATATGATTGTGGCTGAAGCGAAACCAACGGATCATATTCTTGTGATGTCAAACGGTAGCTTTGGTGGTATTCATCAAAAGATTTTAGATCGATTAAAATAATCTCAATGTAAAGTGCGGTCAAAAATGAGGGTGTTTTTGACCGCACTTTTTATCATCAAAAATAAGGAAATAGCATGGCTGATCCACATATTCAATCTCCAATGGATGTTTGGGATAAACTCACCGTCATTATTTATCGCACAGGCTTTGTGATTGCGGCATTTAGCATCTTGGCTTTAACTTGGTATCCTCAACAGGCTCAAATTGCCGTGTTGATTGCGGCAACTTGTTGTGCGTCATCCCTTCATATTTATTTAAAACATTTCCGCTTAACATTCCAATTTGCCACCTGGCTTGCACTTTTATGTGCGCTTTTAGGTTGGCATGAATTAGCGTTAGGTGGCGCATTGGTCACACTGGGCGGTTTATGTTTTAAAGAATACTTCTGTTTTAGAGTACCATTGTTAAATTTACAACCCGCATTTGTCGCTGCACTTTGGTTTGCTTGGGTATTTGAAGGTGGTTGGATTTCCCGAATTTTATCGTTGATTGTCGGCGGGTTATTATTGATTCTTGCGGTTCAAAAATGGCGAATGCCATTACATTTTGATATCGGCGATAAGACAAAGTATCAAATCTAACTAAGATTGATGGATAAGGGCATAATGTTTCACGACATGTGCCTTTTTATTTCGATTCAATTTTATCTTTATCTAAAAACGAAAAAAGCACCGAAATTTCGGTGCTTTATAATTTGGTTGCGGGGGCCGGATTTGAACCGACGGCCTTCGGGTTATGAGCCCGACGAGCTACCAAGCTGCTCCACCCCGCGTCTGATGGCGCGTAATATACTCGTTTCAAAAATTATTGCAAGATTTAAACTGAATTTGACTTTCTGTTTGTTAAGAAAATAAACAATGTGAATATTAATTAATCATTTTATGAAATAGTGCTAGTCCTAAAAGGGAATTTTTGATAGCGTATGCAACTTTGTATTAGTTAGTTTAATTTAGGAAAATAAGAATGAAATT
Source organism: Parahaemophilus parainfluenzae (assembly GCA_018363335.1). Classification (GTDB taxonomy): domain Bacteria; phylum Pseudomonadota; class Gammaproteobacteria; order Enterobacterales; family Pasteurellaceae; genus Haemophilus_D; species Haemophilus_D parainfluenzae_Y. The sequence continues at coordinate 12,021 of JAGZOA010000013.1, forward strand.
TCGTCAAAATCTCGCTGTAAAAATGCTCTCTGTAATGGTGGCAGTTTCAGTGCTTGCGTCATGTGGTTCAGCACCAAGTAAAGTCTCTTCTAAAAATAATTCTAGCTTGCCGCGTACAGCAACGGGCGATGATCCACAAAAATTTGGGGCAAAGTATAGCGGACGTAATTATCAACACGCTATTTTAAGCCCAGTGGCTTCTGTGGATAACAAAAGTGCGGTTGTAAACCAAGGTGATTTTTTAACACAGCTCTCTAACGTGCGTGGCTACTCAAGCTCAATTACCAATCGCTTTGCTGCGAATTATGGCAAAATCACAAACTGGGTGCTTGCAGGAGCGAATGTAAATGAATTAGCACAATACGGCATTAATCCTCAAATTATGAAAGGTTTTGATGGTTATCAAAACGTCTTGATGACGGGTTATTATTCACCAGTTATTCATGCTCGCCGTACTGCACAAGGCAAATACCAATACCCAATTTATGCAATGCCAAGTTATAAACGTTATAGCCGTGCGGAAATTTACAATGGTGCATTGGCAGGAAAAGGCTTAGAGCTTGCTTATAGTGATTCAATGATGGATAACTTCTTACTTGGCGTACAGGGTAGTGGTTATGTTGATTACGGCGATGGCAATTTAAATTATTTAGCCTACGCAGGTCAAAATGGTTATAAATATCAAGCAGTTGGTCGTTTGTTAGTAGAAGATGGTGAAATTCCAAAAGAAAAAATGTCTATTCAAGCGATTCGTGAATGGGGCAAAGCAAACCCATCTCGAGTACAAGAATTGTTAGAGCGTAATCCATCTTATGTTTTCTTTAAAAACGATCCGACAGGTAAAGTGAAAGGTTCTGCCGGTGTGCCTTTAGTGCCAATGGCGGCGGTTGCTTCTGATCGCAATGTCATTCCTTCTGGAACCGTATTATTGGTTGAAGTGCCAGATATTGATAACAATGGTAACTGGATGGGCACACACAAATTACACTTAATGGTGGCGCTTGATGTGGGCGGTGCGGTAAATGGTCACCACTTTGACTTATACCGTGGTATTGGCGATCAAGCGGGTCATATTGCGGGGTTATCAAAACACTATGGACGCGTTTGGGTACTACAATAATGGCTCGAGTCGATAACTACGAACAACGTTTTGGCGGCATTGGTCGCCTTTACACACCAGAAGGCTTGGCGCGTTTACGTCAGGCTCATGTGTGCGTCATTGGTATTGGCGGCGTAGGTTCGTGGGTGGTGGAGGCACTTGCGCGAAGCGGCGTAGGGCAGATCACCATGATTGATATGGATGATATTTGTGTCACCAATATTAATCGTCAACTTCCTGCATTAAGCGGCAATATAGGCAAGCTAAAAACGGAAGTGATGGCGGAGCGCGTTAAGCTGATTAATCCAGAATGTGTGGTGAATATTATTGATGATTTCATTTCACCGGATAATCAAGCCGAATACTTAAATCGTGGCTATGATTATGTCATTGATGCCATTGATAATGTGAAAACCAAAGCGTCGATGATTGCCTATTGCAAACGTAATAAAATCAAGATTATTACTATTGGTGGTGCAGGTGGTCAGACAGATCCATCCAAAATCCAAATTGCTGATTTAAGCAAAACGATCCAAGATCCATTATTGGCGAAAGTGCGGTCAGTTTTACGTAAGGATTTTAATTTTACTCAAAATCCACAACGTAAGTTCGCAGTTGATGCGGTGTTTTCCAGTCAGCCTCTGATTTTCCCTAAAATGGGCGAGGGCTGTGAAGTATCAGCCACCATGAATTGTGCAAATGGCTTTGGTGCAGCAACCATGATCACCGCAACCTTTGGATTCTTTGCCGTTTCTAGGGTAATAGACAAGTTATTAAAATAAAGAAATGAAGCAACGTGAAAACGTTGCTTTTTCTTTATGAATAAAAGTATTTAATAAGATGAAGAAATATCACTTCATTTTTTTAATTTGAAATGTTGCAATTTTATCAAAAAGGCGTAGTCTATGTTGGCTTTGAGAATAATTCCCAATAAAAGTAAGGAAACAAACATGAAACAAGTATTAAAAATGAGTGCAATTTCTACCGCACTTTTAACCCTTCCAATGATAGCAAATGCTGATGTATTGGCCTCCGTGAAACCGCTTGGTTTTATTACATCGTCTATTGCAAACGGTGTGACGGATACACAGGTTTTAGTACCAGCAGGTGCTTCTCCACATGATTACAGCTTAAAACTTTCAGATGTACAAAAAGTGAAATCTGCAGATTTAGTGCTTTGGGTTGGTGAAGATATTGACGCTTTCTTAGCAAAACCGATTAGCCAAATTGATAGTAAAAAAGTCATCAATATTTCTGATATTCCAGAAATTAAACCGCTTTTAAGCAAAGTACATCATGAACATTACCATGAAGGCGATGAACACGAGCACGGTCATGATCATAAACATGGACACGATCATAAGCACGAACATGGTCATGATCATGAGCATCATCACCACGATGTGGATGAAAATGGATTAAGCGTGAACTGGCATTTATGGTATTCACCAGCCATCAGCCAAATTGTGGCACAGAAAGTCGCGGATAAATTAACAGAACAACACCCAGATAAAAAAGAGCTCATTGCGAAAAACTTAGCCGATTTTAACCGCACTTTGACTGAGCAAAGCGAGAAAATCAAAGCACAATTAGCTCCACTCAAAGATAAAGGCTTCTTTGTGTTCCATGATGCTTATAGCTATTTCAATGAGGCTTATGGTTTAAATCAAACCGGTTATTTCACCATTAATCCATTAGTGGCACCAGGTGCAAAAACCATTGCTCACATCAAAGAAGAGATTGAAGAACACCATGTGAACTGTCTTTTTGCTGAGCCTCAATTCACACCAAAAGTGATTGATTCGCTTGCACAAAGTACAAAAGTTAATGTTGGTCGTTTAGATCCTATTGGCGATAATGTACAGCTTGGTCCAAATTCTTATGTGAATTTCCTTCAAGCCACCGCTGATAGCTATGCTCAATGTTTAAGTAAATAATTAAAATCTCCCCCTCGCCCCCTCTTTACAAAAGAGGGGGGAATATTCTTGAAATATCCCCCAAATTTAACCGCACTTTCGTGCTATAATTCGCCCAATTTTTCCCTATCGAGAAAACGCATGAAACAATTATTTGCCACAACTGCCCGTGGTTTTGAAGAACTCTTAAAAGTCGAACTGACAGAGCTTGGTGCAACGGAATGTAAAATTGCACAAGGCGGTGTACATTTTCAGGCTGATGATGAAACACTTTATCGCAGCTTATTATGGTCACGTTTAGCTTCACGTATTTTGTTACCTATTGTAAATGGCAAGGTATATAGTGATTTAGACTTGTATTCAATTGTGACAGGGCAGGATTGGTTAAGTTATTTTGATGAAAAAGCCACATTTTTTGTTGATTTTAACGGGACAAACCAAGAGATTCGCCACACTCAATTTGGTGCGATGCGTGTGAAAGATGCCATTGTGGATTATTTTGAACGCCAAGGGAAAGCGCGTCCAAATGTGGATAAAGACTATCCGGATGTGCGAATTCATGCTTATTTGAATAAAGAAGAACTCGTCGTTTCACTTGATTTAAGTGGCGAAGCATTACATTTACGTGGTTATCGTGAGGATACAGGGCAAGCGCCTTTACGTGAAACTTTAGCTGCTGCGATTGTGCTTCGTTCAGGTTGGAAAAAAGGAACACCGTTAGTAGATCCAATGTGCGGTTCGGGCACTTTGCTAATTGAAGCCGCGCAGATGGAAGCACAAATTGCACCGCAATTACATCGTTTACATTGGGGCTTTGATTGCTGGAAAGGGCATAATCAAGATGCTTGGGATAAGGTGAAAGCAGAGGCGGTACAGCAAGCTGAAACTTATTTTAATCAAAATCCAAAACCGCATTTTTATGGCTTCGATCTCGATCATCGCGTACTTAAAAAAGCACAAAAGAATGCACAAAATGCAGGCGTAGCACACTTAATTCAGTGGAAACAAGGTGATGTCGCCGCATTAAAAAATCCAAGTCCAGATGAAGTGGGAACGGTGATTTGTAACCCGCCTTATGGTGAGCGTTTAGGCACAACGCCTGCTTTGATTGCACTATATTCAGTCTTTGGACAACGTCTTAAAAATGAATTTGGTGGTTGGAATGCGTCGATTTTTAGTAGTGAATCTACGTTGCTTGATTGCTTGCGTATGCGTTCACATCGTCAATTTAAAGCGAAAAACGGTCCGTTAGATTGTGTTCAGAAGAATTATCAAATTTCTGAACGCAAAGAAAGTGCGGCTGAAAATCCGGTTGAAGTTGACCGCACTTCAACGGTAGCGGTAGATTTTGCGAATCGCTTACAGAAAAATATCAAGAAAATTGAAAAATGGGCGAAACAGCAAGGTATTGATGCTTATCGTTTATATGATGCTGATTTACCAGAATATAACGTGGCGGTGGATCGTTATGGTGATCATATTGTGGTGCAAGAGTACGCTGCACCGAAAAATATTGATGAAAACAAAGCCCGTCAACGTTTATTGGATGCAGTGACAGCAACCTTGCAAGTCACCGGTATTGAAACCAATAAACTGATTTTGAAAGTCCGTCAAAAACAAAAAGGCACAAATCAATATGAAAAATTAGCCAATAAAGGCGAATATTTCTATGTGAATGAATACGGTGCACGGCTTTGGGTGAATCTAACGGATTACTTGGATACAGGATTATTCTTAGATCATCGCTTAACCCGTAAAATGGTTGGTGAAATGTCAAAAGGCAAAGATTTCCTCAATCTTTTTGCTTATACCGGTTCAGCAACGGTTCACGCAGCATTAGGTGGGGCAAAATCGACAACAACCGTGGATATGTCTAACACCTATTTAAACTGGGCAGAGCAAAACCTGATTTTAAATGATATTGAAGGCAAGCAGCACAAGCTCATTCAGGCAGATTGTTTGCAGTGGTTAGAGAAATGTGATCGCCAGTTTGATTTGATTTTCGTGGATCCGCCAACATTCTCGAATTCTAAACGTATGGAAGACAGTTGGGATGTTCAACGTGACCACATCAAATTAATGCGTAATCTCAAACGTATTTTACGCCCTAACGGCACCATCGTGTTCTCGAACAATAAACGAGGTTTTAAAATGGATTTTGAGGCGTTAGATGAATTGGGATTAAGTGCGGTCGAAATTTCAGCGAAAACCTTACCACTTGATTTTGAGCGTAATAAACAAATCCACAATTGCTGGATTGTAACAATGAAAGCCTAACAAAAAGCCCGATAATGATTATCGGGCTTTTTTATTATTCGACTTCTTTTTGTTTTTCGGCTTCAGAATCATCATGAAGAAGGGTTTCAACTGCGGCTTCCTCATTGATATCATCTTCTTTTTCTAAGATTTCAGCCGTTTCTTCATTTAATGCTTCAGCATCAGAATGTGGTTTGATGAAGGGTTTAGGCATCCAATATTTTCGGATGATGTCCGTTGAGAAACCATGTAAAACTTCTTCATTCAAGCGTTCTTGATCTAAATAACGAACTTCCGCAATGATTTCATCTGCTTCAATTTTATTTACACCTAATTGCACTAAGGTTGCATGACTGAGAGTGAGGGCAGACTCAAAGGTCTCACGTACAATAAAGTCCACATCTTTCTTAATAAGACTCACGGTTGTTTTACGGTCATAAGTTCGAGCCAAAATTGGGAGTTTCGGATAAGCATCTTTCAGATTCTCAACAATATTTTCAATACGTTGGGTATCGTTAATCCCGATGACGACACATTTAGCTTTTTCAATACCGGCAGCGCGTAATACATCAAGACGAATACCGTCACCGTAATAGACTTTAAAACCGAATTTCGCTGCTGCACGAATGTTTTCAATGTTGCGGTCAATCACCGAGACGTTAATACCTCGAACAAGAAGCGATTGACACACGATTTGGCTGAAACGACCAAAACCAATCACGAGCACGCTATCTTCTAAATCCACAATTGGATCAAGATCGCTAGTATCGACTTTTTCCTCTTGATTTGCTGATTTACGTTGGTTAATTTTACGCATTAGTAAGCCAATCAATGGTGAGAATAACATTGAGATAATCACTGCAGCGGTAAAAGTTGCATTTTGATCTTTTGTCATTACACCTGCCGTAGTTGCAGCAGAGAAGAGTACGAATGCAAATTCACCACCGTGCGCCATAATGGTCATTCGTCCAACGGATTCTTTTCGGTCAAGTTTTGTAATACGCGCAACAGTATAAACGGCTAAGGCTTTGCCAATGATATAAAGGCACACGATACCTAATAACCAAAGTGCATTGTCGAACACCAAGGTTAAATCAAGTGACATCCCTACGCCCATAAAGAAAAGACCGAGCAATAGACCACGGAACGGTTCAATATCCGCTTCGAGTTGGTGACGGAATGCAGATTCTGAAAGCATCACACCGGCGACGAATGCACCCATCGCCATTGAAAGGCCACTCGCTTCCATCGCTAATGCAGCCCCTAATACCACAAGCAACGCGGCGGCTGTCATCATTTCGCGAATATGGGCTTTGGAAATCAAACGGAAAATAGGGTTCATTAACCATTTACCTGCAACCACTAATCCCACAACGGCACCAAGTGCAACAGCAATAGATGTCCAGTTGGTTTGATGTTCAATGTGTTTTGTTTCAGGTGTTAAAAAGGCAATAGAAGCCAATAATGGCACAATGGATAAATCTTCAAAAATTAAGGTAGAAATCACCCGTTGGCCTTTTGGTGTGTTCGTAATCCCGCGTTCTTCTAATACCTGCATTACAATCGCGGTGGAAGAAAGGGTAAAGCCCATACCCGCGATAAACGCGACTTCTTTAGGAAGATTTAATATATAGATACCGGCAAAGGTCAGCAGTGCACCACATAGCCCGACTTGTAGAAATCCCCGTCCAAAGATCGCTTTTCGCATGGCCCATAAACGTTCTGGATGCATCTCCAAACCGATAATGAATAAGAACATCACCACGCCCAGTTCCGCCATGTGGAGAACCGATTCTGCATCTTTTACTACGCCGAACACCGAAGGACCAATTAAACAGCCGGCCACTAAATAACCTAATACGCTACCTAAGCCAATGCGCTTAAAAAGCGGCACGATAGTGACACTGGTAGCAAGTAGGACAACAGTTTTAATTAATTCAGGGCTGACAGCATTCGACATAGGGCAAAGAAACCTTAGTAAAAACAGGGAGTATGAGAAGAAAGTTGACTTGTATTCTAGCCTTTTTTCACTAAATAAAAAACACAGAAAAGCAAGAAATTGGTATAATTTACAAAAACTTTACACGCATAAAAATGGTCAGTTTTTTGACCGCACTTCAGAGGTATTATGACATTACAATTCAATATGGTCGCGTTGCTATTGGTTTTCTTAATTGTTTTAGGTTTAATTAGCCAAAATAGCGCGATTACCATCTCAGCCGCCGTGCTGTTAATCATGCAACAGACCTTATTATCCAAATACATTCCTATACTTGAACAATACGGTGTCAAAATCGGGATCATCATTTTAACGATTGGTGTCCTAGCGCCGTTAGTGTCCGGAAAAATCCAACTGCCCGATCTCAGTTCATTTTTAAACTGGAAAATGGGCGTTTCTATTTTAACAGGGGTATTCGTCGCATGGCTTGCGGGGAAAGGGGTGCCATTAATGAGTGAACAACCTGTTTTGGTGACAGGATTATTAATTGGTACGATTATTGGTGTGTCTTTCTTAGGCGGTATTCCGGTGGGACCTCTAATCGCCGCAGGGATTTTAGCGGTATTAATAGGAAAATTTTAAATGAAAAACAAATGGTTATTTATCGCGGGATTAAGCGGCTTTTTATGTGTGGCGATTGGTGCTTTTGCGGCACATGGATTAAGTAAGGTTTTAGAACCTAAAGAATTAGCGTGGATTGAAACGGGTGTGAAATATCAAATGTTCCACACCATTGCGATTTTAGCGATTGGCATTTTGCAATTATGCCGTGAATCATTGATTGCAAACAAAATAGTTAATCTTGCTGCAGGGACTTGGGCGTACGGCATTCTTCTTTTTAGTGGCAGCCTTTATGCACTTGCGCTTGGTGCAGGCAAATTCCTCGTTTGGGTGACACCGATTGGAGGCACGTTATTTTTAATTGGTTGGCTTTGTTTGGCTTACGGTGGTTTTAAAAGTAAATCGGTATGAAGAACAAATCAGTCAAACGTGAATTAAATCCGATACAACAATCTCTCTTTTCGAAACTCAAGGATATCATGCTGGTGGATCAACGTCGTTTATCCGCCCGCATTCATGGTATTGGAAAAATTAAAAGCCAAGATGCTCAACAAGCTGTTGCTGCAGAAATCCAGCTGCAGATTGAACAGGCTCAATTACGTGTAGAAAATCGTAAAAGTGCGGTTAAACATCCGATTGTTTTTCCTGAGAGTTTGCCGGTTAGCCAACGTAAAGCAGAAATTCAAAAACTGCTTTCTGAACATCAGGTCATTGTGGTGGCAGGGGAAACCGGTTCAGGTAAAACCACCCAATTGCCGAAAATGTGTTTGGAATTAGGTTTCGGAAATTTGGGCATGATTGGTCATACTCAACCACGCCGTATTGCCGCTCGTTCGGTGGCTGCACGTATTGCTGAAGAACTGGAAACGGAACTTGGCGGTTTAGTTGGTTATAAGGTTCGTTTTAACGATCAAATCAGTGATGATACACAAATCAAATTGATGACTGACGGGATCCTGTTAGCGGAAATTCAAAACGATCGTTTCCTCAATCAATATTCTTGTTTGATTATTGATGAAGCCCACGAACGCAGCCTGAACAATGATTTTATTCTCGGTTATCTGAAACAGCTTTTACCACGCCGTCGTGATTTAAAACTTATCATCACTTCCGCAACCATTGATGTGGAACGTTTTTCCAAACATTTCAACAATGCCCCGATTATCGAAGTCTCAGGCAGAACCTATCCCGTTGAAGTGCGTTATCGTCCCGTAGTGGAAGAGGACGATCAAGATCAGCTACAAGGCATTCTCAATGCGGTGGATGAACTGCAAGCGGAAGGTCGGGGCGATATTTTGATCTTTATGAACGGTGAGCGTGAAATTCGCGATACCGCCGAAGCTTTACAAAAACAAAATCTAAAACACACGGAAATTCTACCGCTCTTTGCACGCTTGTCTGCGCAAGAACAGAATAAAATTTTCCATCCGAGCGGATTAAATCGCATCGTGTTGGCGACAAACGTCGCAGAAACCTCATTGACCGTGCCGGGCATTAAATATGTGATTGACCCAGGTACCGCACGCATTTCCCGTTATAGCTATCGCACCAAAGTACAACGTTTACCAATTGAACCCATTTCACAGGCATCCGCTAATCAACGTAAAGGCCGTTGTGGTCGTGTCAGTGAAGGGATTTGTATTCGTTTATATTCGGAAGAGGATTTTAATTCTCGTCCAGAGTTTACCGATCCTGAAATTCTACGCACTAATTTAGCCTCTGTTATTTTGCAAATGACGGCATTGGGTTTGGATGATATTGAAGCGTTCCCGTTTGTTGATGCACCAGATAAACGCCATATTCAAGATGGGATAAAACTGTTGGAAGAATTGGGTGCGTTTGAAATGGTTCGCACTAAAGCGGGCGAGAAACGTCAATTAACGGCAGTAGGTCGTCAATTAGCTCAACTCCCTGTGGATCCACGTTTGGCGAAGATGTTGCTGACCGCTGTCTCACAAGGTGCGTTGCATGAAGTGATGATTATTGTTGCAGCGTTATCTATTCAAGACCCTCGTGAGCGTCCACAAGAAAAACAACAAGCTTCCGATGAAAAACATCGTCGTTTTGCTGATAAAAAATCGGATTTCTTGGCTTTCCTCAATCTTTGGCGTTACCTACAAGAACAACAAAAAGAATTAAGTAAAAACCAATTCCGTCGTCAATGCCAAAAGGATTTCTTAAATTATTTACGCATTCGAGAATGGCAGGATATTTATCATCAAATTCGTTTAACCGTGCGTGAAATGGGCTTGCCGATTAATTCTGAAAAAGCCGAATATCAGCAAATTCATACCGCACTTTTAAGCGGCTTGCTTTCTCATATCGGCTTAAAAGAGGCGGAAAAACAACAATATCTTGGCGCGCGTAATGCCCATTTTGCGATTTTCCCCAATTCTGTGCTTTTCAAAAAACAACCGAAATGGGTGATGGCAGCAGAGCTAGTGGAAACCTCCAAACTTTGGGGGCGTATGGTGGCGGAAATCGAGCCAGAATGGATCGAGCCACTTGCCGAGCATCTAATTAAAAAATCCTATTCAGAGCCGCGTTGGTCTAAATCCCGTGGCGCCGTGATTGCCGATGAAAAAGTCACGCTTTACGGTGTGCCGATTGTGGCTGCACGACCAGTGAATTACGGTTCAATTGATCCAACGGTAAGCCGTGAGATCTTCATTCAATCAGCCTTAGTGGAAGGGGATTGGAATACCAAACATAAGTTCTTTAAAGAAAATCAACGACTTGTTCGAGAAGTAGAGGAGTTGGAACACAAAAGCCGCCGCCGCGATATTTTGGTGGATGATCGCACGCTTTTTGAATTTTACGATCAGCGTATTGGCACGGAAGTGGTTTCTCAAAAACATTTTGATACCTGGTGGAAAAAGGCGCAGCAAAAAGATCCTGAATTGCTTAATTTTGAACGCTCATTCTTGATTAATGATGATGCGGAACAGGTGAGCAAGTTAGACTTCCCAAATTTCTGGCATCAAGGCAATTTGAAATTCAAATTGACGTATCAATTTGAACCGGGTACTGACGCAGACGGTGTGACCGTGCATATTCCGTTGCCATTGCTCAACCAAGTGGAAATGACAGGTTTTGATTGGCAAATTCCAGGCTTGCGTGAAGAGCTGGTGATCGCGTTGATTAAATCTCTGCCGAAATCTTATCGCCGTAACTTCGTGCCTGCACCTAATTATGCTCAAGCTTTTTTAAGTCGTGCCGTACCGTTGGAAAAGCCATTATTGGATACGCTAATTTATGAATTGCGTCGTATGACGGGCGTCACCGTAGAAGCGGAGCATTGGAACTGGGAACAAATTCCAAGCTATTTGAAAATGACGTTCCGTGTGGTGGATGAAAACGGCAAGAAAATTGCCGAATCCATGAATTTGGATGAGCTGAAATTCAACTTAAAAGATCGTGTTCAGGAAAGTATTTCTGCTGTGGCAGATGATGGCATTGAGCAAAGCGGGCTGCATATTTGGAGTTTTGCAGATTTACCACAATGTTACGAACAAAAACAACGTGGTTTTAGCGTCAAAGCTTTTCCAGCCCTTGTGGATGAAAAAGATGCGGTAGGTATCAAACTGTTTGAAACAGAGTTTGAGCAAGCGGTCGCAATGCAACAAGGTTTACGTCGCTTATTGCTACTCAATGTGCCGTCACCGATTAAATATCTGCATGAAAAATTGCCGAATAAAGCTAAATTGGGGCTGTATTTTACCCCGTTTGGTCGCGTGTTGGATTTGATTGATGACTGTATCGCTTGTGCGGTGGATAAACTGATTAGCGATTTTGGCGGATTTGTTTGGGATGAATCTGGCTTTGAAAAATTGCGTGATTTCGTGCGGGAAAACCTTAACGAAGTGACTGTGGATATCGCGCAGAAAGTAGAGCAAATCCTCTCCCTTAACCATGCCTTAAATCAACGTTTAAAAGGCAAAATGGATTTCACCATGGCTTTTGCCTTTTCTGATATTAAGGCGCAATTAAGCGGATTGATTTATCCAGGCTTTGTGCAAAAGAGCGGTTATGATCGCCTACCGGATTTACAACGTTATTTACAAGCTATTGATAAACGTATCGATAAACTCGCTCAAGATGTAAATCGAGACCGTGCTGCGATGCTACGCGTGGAACAAGTGCAACAGGCTTACCAACAATTACTGGCTAAACTGCCGAAATCTAAACCAATTTCTGATGAAATTGCAGAAATTCGCTATATGATTGAAGAATTGCGTGTGAGCTTATTTGCGCAGCAATTAGGCACGAAGTATCAGGTGTCGGATAAACGGGTTTTGAATGTAATAAATAGTATATAGTATGGAGATAATATTAATGGAAAACAATAGAATAAAATCTACTTTTTTAAAAGATAGAAATGGTATTTTAAGGATGAATGCTAATGAAACTAAGGTATTTTTATCAGCTTTAATTTCTATTATTCTTATTATAAGTTTTGGTTTTCTATTTTATTATTATTATTCTGTCAGTGAAATTATTAAACAGGGCGGCTTTTGGACTTTACTGTCTTTAATAGTTTCATCGCCTGTTGCCTTTGTGATTTGGAGCTTTAGAGACAAAAATGCTACAGATCAAATTAATAATTCTCGTAAAGATACTAATCTTAAGGAATACCATAAAATTGTAGAGTGGATTACGAGTAAGGATAGCTCTGAAGATCTAAAGATTTCAGCTATATATTCTTTAAGAAGATTTTATGAAGATCAATCTCTAGGTTTTCAACAGGCAGCTTTACATCTTTTATTGTCTACTTGGGAGTCTATGCAAAAAAATGAATTAGAAAAATTAAAAACAGTTGATGATTCAAAGGAAGCTGAGTCTATAATTAATTCTTTAAGAAAAAATGGGAATAGTCCTTTAGGTAGAGCAATTACTCGAGTATTATTAAGTAATGAAGGAAAATACCTACTAGCTTATACTGAAATCTTTTCTAGTATTTGTTTGTCTGGTATGAATTTTTATTTGCCTGGTTTATCAGATAATATTGTAAAAAAGATTTTTAATAAAAAAGAAATAAAATATTCAGGGATGCAATTACAAGGGTGTAAATTTAAATGGGGTATGTTTGATGATGTTGATTGTTCTAATTCTAACTTTTTAGGTACTGAGTGGGTTGGTGTATGGAATGTTAATAGAAAATCTGATGATGTTATTAAATTTATAAAGTGTGACTTTAGGTATTCAGAATTTAAGGGTATTAGTTTTGAAAAATGTGATTTTTCACATAGTAATTTTATGGGAGCTAAATTTGATTCGGTAATTTTCAATAAGTCAGCGATATTTAATGGGGGTAATTTTCTTTATTCTAAAATATTTTTTTATAAGCCTCCTGAAAGTGAAAATTTTTTAGGAAGTATTATTTTTAAATCTGATTTTTCGAAATGGTCATATAGAGAGATTGATAAAAATAAAAAAGGTAATTATACATTACAAAAAATTAAAGACCTTGGTATGTTTGTTATATATGAAGGTAATAAGAAATATAAGTCATGTAGATTTAAAATTAATAAAAATAATGACTCTAATTCTTTCGAATATTCTTTGAAGAATATTCGAATATCTGATAATGATACTATAAGTAATAATAGTAACTGGAATGTTTCTAAAACCTAATTATAATTTCTTTTAATGGCACATGTTTTCTAATATGTGCCTTTTAAGGCTTTTGCTAAAGGGCATGAGCTATTAGAAGTTTTTCAACTTCAAAAATTCCATCAAAACCAACCGCACTTTATCCCCAAAACTCTTTTTGTGATCTACCTCAAATTTTCGTATTGAACTGATTTACAACTGCCAATTCAATCACTAATTAGCAACCCAAATGGGCGTCAACCCAGCGTTCTTAACTATTCCAATGTTACAAGCCTCTAACTTAGGGCGTGGTTTATCACCGGTTTCAGGCGTGGTTGTAGCGGTATCTGGTATGGGAAAAATCTCACCATTTAAAATCGTAAAACGTATGTCAGTCCCAATGTTGGTTGGTTTTATTTGTGTGATTATCGGCACAGAAATCTTTGTTTCCGTTGCCGCCTAATTTGATAGGTAAAAAAGAAGGGCTGATAGTAAATATCAGCCCTTTTATTTTGAGTTAAGTGCGGTCAATTTTCTCGCTATTTTTGATTTTATGCATTTGATGATTTTCAAAGGCTTTCACCAAATCTGCGACTTTTTCGCCTTCCGGTAAAACCAAATCTTGCGCGATATCATTAAGCGGCACAATCACGAATTCGCGGTTTTTCATATCGTAATGAGGCACGGTTAAGCGTTCATTTTGAATGATTTGATCGCCATAAAGCAGAATGTCCAAATCCAGTGTACGCTCACCCCAACGACGTAAACGCACGCGACCTTGTTCATTTTCGATACGTTGCAATTCATCGAGTAAAGCTAAAGGTGGGCGAGTGGTTTCGATCATCGCTACTGCATTTACATAATCCGGTTGATCTTGCGGACCTAATGGTTTGCTTTGATAAAATCCACTGACAGATTTTAATTCGGTATTAGGTAGCGCAGAGATTGCCTCTAATGCCGAATTTAATTGTTCTGTAGGCGTATTTAAATTGCTGCCAAGGGCAATATACACTTGAACCATTAGTTAGCCGCCTTAGGTTTACGTCTGCGGTAATATTTTTTCTTCGGTGCAGGATGCAATTTTTGTTGCTCTTGAACCAATTGGCGACGTTGTTCTTGATTGCTGAGTTGGTACTCATGCCACCATTTTGCGAGTTCAACGGTTTCACCGCCTTCCACTTCAGCACGCATCGCCAATAAATCAAAGGCTGCACGGAATTTTTGATGTTCCATCGTGCGAACAGGGTGAGAACCCGTGCGTTTAAGCAATTGTAATTGCAACATCCAAATATCACGAATAACGGATGTATGACGACGAGGTGCGGCTAATGATCGGCATAATTGATCAAGCACTTCATTTGCCGCAAGGGCATAGGCATCGTGATTGTTTAAGCCACCTTCATTTTTCAGCACATCCACTTTTTCGCGTAATGGATACCAGAAGAATGCCGCAAATAAAAAGGCTGGATTGATACGTAATTTGTCGGCAATACGTTCATCAGTTGAATTTAATGAAGTTAAAATCATGCGCTCCGCAAGGCTGTCTTCTTTTTCGGTGAAATAAGGCGTTAAGCTAGGGAAAAGCTGTTCAAATAAGCCATATTGGCGAAGTAATTTATAAGTTTTTACGCCATTGCCAGACTGCAATAATTTTAAGCTTTCATCGAATAAACGCGCCGGTGGAATATTTTTCAGCAATGGTGCAAGCTCACGAATTGGCTGTTCACTTGGTTTTTCCAAGAACATATCCAATTTCGCCATAAAGCGCACAGAGCGTAACATACGCACGGGATCTTCTTGATAACGGGTAACCGGATCGCCAATCAGACGTAATTTCCCGTTTTTCAGGTCATCAATTCCGTTGAAGTAATCACGCAACGTATTATCTTGCGGATTGTAGTAAAGGGCGTTTACGGTGAAGTCACGGCGCTCCGCATCTTGTTCAATAGTGCCATACACGTTATCACGTAATAACATCCCTTCATCACTTTGTTTCGCTTGATTTTCACTGCGCGCATCCGAATGGCTAGCACGGAATGTTGCCACTTCAATCACATCGCGACCAAACATAATATGCGCAAGGCGGAAACGACGACCGACTAAACGGCATTGACGTTGGAATACCGCTTGAATTTGGTCGGGACGTGCATTTGTTGCCACATCAAAATCTTTTGGGTGTTTACCTAACAATAAATCACGCAAACACCCACCAACGATATAAGCGTCATAACCTTGACGTTGCAATTTTTCTACCACGGTAATGGCATTACGGCTAAACATACGTGGGTTAATACCAAAATGAGAGGCTTTAACGATATGTTTATCGTGACGATGCGCTTGGGTGTTGGTTTTTTTGTGGTGAGAAGAGGGCGGGGCGATCTTGGGTTGTGAACGCTCTGTTTTTGAAACGTTTGGTTTTTCAGTTTTTGGCGCTGTTTTTGGGACAGGCGAATTTATATTGGTTTCAGTTTCTTTTTTAGTTTTTTTACCAAATAAATTTTTTATATAAGTAAGAATAATTTACTCCATTCTCTATGTTAAATGCGCATTTGATAAAAACACGAAAAGTGCGGTTGTTTTTGACCGCACTTTTTCGTTGGATTATTTGAATCAATTAACCTGCGACTTGTTTTTCACGAATTTCAGCAAGGGTTTTGCAATCAATACAAAGATCAGCAGTAGGACGTGCTTCTAAGCGACGAATGCCAATTTCTTCTCCACAAGAATCGCAGTAACCGAAATCATCGGTGTCCAATTTTTTCAATGTGTATTCAATCTTTTTCATTAGTTTACGCTCGCGATCGCGGTTACGTAATTCAAGACTGAATTCTTCTTCTTGGGTCGCACGGTCAGCTGGATCCGGGAAGTTTGAAGCTTCATCTTGCATATGAGCAACAGTTCTTGATGCTTCTTCCACAATTTGCTCGTGCCATGCAGTTAAAATTTTTCTGAAATGAAGAATTTGATCTTCATTCATGTATTCCTCATCTTTCTTTGGTTGATAAGGTGTAACACCGGCTAAATCCAGCAAACTTAGAGATGCCTTAGACATTGATAACTCCTAATAATAGTACAGAATTTAATGACGTCCTGTCTTGTTTTTTGTGATTAGTTCTTATTGCTAAAAATAGCTGACATAAGAACCTAGTTATTTTAAGGGCGATATAAATAG
This sequence comes from Parahaemophilus parainfluenzae, assembly GCA_018363335.1. Taxonomy (GTDB): domain Bacteria; phylum Pseudomonadota; class Gammaproteobacteria; order Enterobacterales; family Pasteurellaceae; genus Haemophilus_D; species Haemophilus_D parainfluenzae_Y. The sequence continues at coordinate 28,616 of JAGZOA010000013.1, forward strand.
CAGAACTTCATCTATTTAGCAAATAAATTTAGCCTAGAAATTTAAATTTTGCGATCGAGATCGCAAAAAATGGCGTAATTATTTGTTTATTTATGAGGTTAAGGCTAGGTTGCCTTATTTTCTCGCTATAAATCACACTCCAAATGAAACTCACGCTATTTCAACTGTGTATCATGCTCATCATTTCAGCCTTTTCTTTGCTTGTCGTGCCCGATTTTTTACTGTTTACCTGGCAACGAGCGGGGCTGAGCATTTTATTGTTGGTTATGACCGCATTTTGTTTCCATTGGTTCAATTATTTTAAAGTCAGAAATTTTTGCATTAACGGCATTTGGTTTTTACTTACCTTAGCTTACGTGCATTCACAAGCCTTATCGTTATTGACTCAAGCAGAAAAAATCTCCAGCTTACCGAATAAAATCACGTTAGATCTTCACATCTCAGAAATTCTTCATCAGCAAGATTATCAAACGTTAGTTGCGACGACGTCTTTATTTGATGGGAAAGAACAACAAATTTTTATTAATTGGAGAGCACCAGAAAAACCACAACTTGGCGAAGTTTGGCGGGCGGATGTAAAGCTTCGCCCTATTTCGGCGAGATTAAATCATGGAGGATTTGATCGACAACAATGGTATTTTTCCAAAAGAATTATTGCCGTAGGAAATGTGAAAAGTGCGGTCAAAATTGGGGACGATTTTTCTTACCGCACACATTTTCTACAGAATAGCCTCAAACAGACGGAAGGGTTTTCTTTACAAGGTTTACTTATCGCATTGGCATTTGGCGAACGGGCTTGGCTGGATAATAAAACGTGGCTGATTTATCAACAAACGAATACAGCACATTTAATTGCCATTTCAGGACTCCATATCGGTTTAGCAATGGGGATAGGCTTTTTTTTTGCTCGATTATTGCAACTCGCACTGCCTACACGCTTTATTTCACCCTGGTTTCCGCTTTGCTTTGGCGTGTTGATTGCCTTAGGTTACGCTTATTTAGCAGGATTTAGTTTACCGACCTTTCGTGCAATGATGGCATTACTTTTTATTGCAATCCTTCAATTTTCGCGACGATATTACACGCCTTTGCAAATGCTTTGTTTAGTGGTGGCATTTTTACTGTTTTGTGATTCACTTATGCCACTTTCGGTGAGCTTTTGGCTTTCAGTTGGTGCTGTTACCTGTTTGATTGTGTGGTATCGATATATTCCCTTATCAATCATTGAATGGCGACATCAAAAATTATCCCGCAAAGTGCGGTGGATTTTAGGCTTGTTTCATTTGCAGTTTGGGTTGTTGATTTTATTTACACCCATTCAGCTTTTCTTTTTTAATGGCTTGGCGTTAAATGGATTCTTGGCTAATTTAATTGCAGTGCCCTTGTATAGTTTTTTACTTGTGCCCTTGATTCTATTTGCGGTGTTGACCCAGGGTGCATTTTCTTCTTGGGATTTTTCAAATGCAATTGCTCAAGGTATTACACAATGCCTCCGTGTTTTCCAAGGCTCGTATATGCCGATTTCGATCAATTTATCCCTCATTCTGATCGCTCTTTTAAGCCTTGTTTTTCGTGGCATGTTAGGTGGATTGTATTTTGCATCTCAAGGGAAAACAAAAAATATACCACTAAAATCAAGTCAATTTTTTACGTTAAATCATACAAAAATCTTATCGCTAGAAGAGTATAAACAAGCTCTATTGGGTGTAATTCTTGTTTTTGGTGTTTGTATTGGTTCGTTTGGATATCGATATCTCACGAAACCCAAATGGCAGTTAGATACGTTAGATGTTGGACAAGGTTTAGCAACCTTAATTGTGAAAGAGGGGAAAGGCGTGTTGTATGACACGGGGCCTGCTTGGCAGAGTGGAATAGGTAGCTCTTCTATGGCGGAATTAGAGATATTACCTTATCTTCAACGGGAAGGCATTGAACTTGAAACCTTGATTTTAAGCCATGATGATAATGATCATTCAGGTGGCGCTAAAGCGATTTTAGCCGCATATCCAGAGATTGATCTGATTACACCTTCTCGCAAAAACTATGGTGAAACGCACCGCACTTTTTGTCTTCAGGGGAAACAATGGCAGTGGCGAGGACTTGATTTTAAAGTTCTTTCACCAACGCAAATAACAGATAGGGCGGAGAATCCCCAATCTTGCGTGATTGTATTCACGGATGGACAGTACCAGATTCTTTTAACCGGTGATGCGGATGTGGCGACAGAAAAATCTTTTGCTGAAAAACTAGGCAAAATTAATGTGTTACAGGTAGGGCACCATGGCAGTAAAACTTCAACAGGCGAGTTTTTATTGGCACAGACAAAACCGGATATCGCCTTAATTTCAAGTGGACGATGGAATGCGTGGAATTTTCCTCATCCAACAGTCATTGAACGATTAAATCGTTATCAAAGTGCGGTCGAAAATACGGCTATTTCAGGTCATATAAGGTTAAATTTTATTGAAAAAAGGATTGAAGTTGAAAAGGCGAGAGGGGATTTTTCACCTTGGTTTGCCCGTGTAATTGGATTATCCCCAAAATAACAGGTACAATGCAGCCAATTTTTATTAAGACAATGTGATGCAAGAACAAACTATGCAAGATAAAGATTTTTCAACCTCGCAAACTTTTAAGCGTTTATGGCCGATGATTTCACCTTTTAAATCGGGTTTATTTGTCGCTGCTGTCGCTCTCGTTTTTAATGCATTGGCTGATTCTGGCCTGATTTATATGCTTAAACCGTTGCTCGATGATGGTTTTGGGAAAGCAGATCATTCCTTCCTAAAACTGATGGCGTTTGTTGTGGTTGGTATGATTATGTTGCGTGGTGTGACTAACTTTATTTCCAGCTATTGCTTGGCTTGGGTGTCTGGCAAAGTGGTGATGATTATGCGTCGCCGCTTGTTTAAACATTTAATGTTTATGCCGGTAAGTTTCTTTGATTGTAATTCAACAGGCAAATTGCTTTCTCGTATTACCTACGATTCAGAAATGATTGCCAATTCTTCCTCTAATTCATTAGTGACCATTGTACGTGAGGGTGCCTATTTAATTTCATTGCTCGTGGTGATGTTCTATACCAGTTGGGAATTGACGTTGGTTCTTTTCGTTATCGGACCAATTATTGCAGTGCTTATTCGCTTTGTATCGAAGATCTTCCGTAAGCTTAGTAAAAACATGCAAGATTCTATGGGGGAATTAACCTCTGCGACGGAACAAATGCTAAAAGGGCATAAAGTGGTGCTTTCTTTTGGCGGTCAATTAGTAGAAGAAGAACGTTTCGATAAAGTGAGTAATGATATGCGTCGTAAAGGTATGAAAATGGTGACAGCAGATGCCATTTCAGACCCTGTTGTGCAAGTGATTGCTTCTTTGGCGTTAGCGGCAGTGCTTTATTTGGCAACCACACCATTAATTGCGGAGCATAATTTAACTGCGGGTTCTTTCACTGTGGTCTTTTCTTCCATGTTAGCGATGATGCGTCCGTTAAAATCGTTGACGAATGTAAACTCACAATTCCAACGAGGCATGGCGGCCTGTCAGACATTATTTTCGATCTTGGATTTGGAAACAGAGAAAGATAATGGCACATATAAAGCAGAACCCGCAAAAGGTGATTTAGAATTTAAAAACGTAAGTTTTGCTTATGAGGGTAAAGAAGAGAAAGCCTTAAATAATATCTCTTTTTATGTACCCGCAGGCAAAACCGTGGCTTTAGTGGGGCGTTCAGGTTCGGGTAAATCAACGATTGCCAATTTAGTAACGCGTTTCTACGATATCGATGAAGGTGAGATTTTATTAGATGGCGTGAAAATTCAAGATTATCGTCTATCTAATTTGCGTGAGAATTGTTCTGTTGTTTCTCAACAAGTGCATTTATTTAATGATACGATTGCCAATAATATTGCCTATGCGGCAGAAGATAAATACAGTCGTGAGCAAATTATCGAAGCAGCAAAAGCGGCTTATGCCCTAGAGTTTATCGAGAAACTTCCACAAGGTTTTGATACCGTTATTGGTGAGAATGGTGCAAGTCTTTCTGGTGGTCAACGTCAGCGTTTAGCCATTGCTCGAGCGTTATTACGTAATTCACCGGTTTTAATTTTAGATGAAGCGACTTCTGCTCTCGATACTGAATCTGAACGAGCGATCCAGTCTGCATTAGAAGAACTGAAAAAAGATCGTACGGTATTGGTTATCGCACATCGTTTATCAACCATTGAAAATGCCGATGAAATCTTAGTTATTGAACACGGTGAAATTAAAGAACGTGGTACGCATCAAGATTTATTAGCACTTGATGGTGCGTATAAACAATTACACAGTATGCAGTTTAGCGGATAATATAATAAGGGCGAACCAATGTGTTCGCCCAAAATCAATATAGGATAAATGAAATGTCTTTTTGGTACTCAAATTCAAAACTTGCTTGGTTGCTTCTTCCTTTTTCACTGCTATTTTGGTTGATTAGCCAAATTCGCCGAGCACTATTTTCCCTGAATATTTTATCCTCTTATAAATCTCCAAAACCGGTCATTATTGTTGGTAATCTTTCTGTGGGCGGAAATGGTAAAACGCCTGTTGTGGTGTGGTTAGTTGAAGAGTTACAAAAACAAGGATTACGTGTAGGCGTGATTTCTCGTGGCTATGGTAGCCAATCTAAAACCTATCCTTTACTTGTTACACCGGAAACCGATCCTCTTCAAGGGGGCGATGAACCTGTTTTAATCGCCAAAAGAACAGGTGTACCCGTGGTGATTTCACCGAATCGTCAACAAGCTATCGAATTACTCTTGAAAACACAGGATTGTGATCTCATTATTTCTGATGATGGATTACAACATTATAAGTTGCAACGTGATATTGAAATTGTGGTAATGGACGCAGAACGTGCTTTAGGGAACGGCTTTGTATTGCCCGCAGGGCCTTTGCGTGAATTACCAAGTCGCTTAAAAAGTGTGGACTTTGTGATTACCAATGGTGGAAAAAACGCTTATTCTGATGCTGTTATGACGCTCGTTCCTCATTATGCGATTAATTTAGTGACGGCAGAAAAACGCTTACTAAGTGAGTTTACTCAAGGTTCAGCCATCGCGGGAATTGGTAACCCACAACGTTTTTTCTCGATGTTGGAGAATTTAAATATTCGTTTAGCCAATACAAAAGCTTTTCAAGATCATCAACATTTTGAGCCACAATTGTTAGAAAAACTCGCTGAAAACCAACCGCTCTTTATGACCGAAAAGGATGCCGTAAAATGCCAAGCTTTTGCTAAACAGAATTGGTGGTATGTCCCCGTTGATGCGGAGATTGTTGAGGCTGAAAACCAAGGCCAAAAACTTCCACAATTGTGGGAAAAAATTCGTCATTTAGTTTAACTCTATTCGAGTGAAATATGCGTGAGAAACTCAATCCTCGATTATTAGAAGTGATCGCTTGTCCGAGATGTTTGGCAAGATTGAAATACGATCAAGAAAATCAACGGCTCATTTGCCCTTTTGAGCAAGTGGCGTATCCTATTGAAAACGGCGTGCCGGTATTGTTGGCAGAAAAAGCCGAAACATTGAAAGAATAAGGAATGATTATGTCATTTACAGTTATTATCCCTGCTCGTTTTGCATCGAGCCGCTTACCAGGTAAACCTTTAGCAGATATTGCCGGTAAACCCATGATTCAACATGTTTTTGAAAAAGCTCAACAATCAGGTGCGAGCCGAGTCATTATTGCGACAGATAACGAACAAGTTGAAAAGGTAGCAAAAGCTTTTGGGGCAGAAGTGTGTATGACATCAGAAGCACATAATTCTGGTACTGAGCGTTTAGCGGAAGTGGTAAGTAAGCTTGGTATTGCTGATGATGAAATTATTGTAAACATCCAAGGGGATGAGCCGTTAATTCCACCCGTTATTGTGAGTCAAGTGGCAGAGAATTTAGCGAAATTTAACGTGAATATGGCGACACTTGCGGTAAAAATTCACGAAGCGGAAGAGTTATTTAACCCAAATGCCGTGAAAGTCGTTACGGATAAAGATGGCTACGTTTTATATTTTTCCCGTTCAGTGATTCCTTATGATCGTGACCAGTTTATGCAATTAGAAGATACCTCAAAGGCGCAACTGGCTGATGCGTATCTCCGTCATATTGGTATTTATGCTTATCGTGCAGGCTTTATTAAACAATATGTGCAATGGGCACCAACACAATTAGAAAACTTAGAGAAATTAGAGCAACTCCGTGTATTGTGGTACGGCGAGCGTATCCATGTGGAATTGGCGAAAGAAGTTCCAGCTGTTGGTGTGGATACAGCAGAAGATTTAGAAAAAGTGCGGTCAATTTTGGCGTAGTTTTTACTGATGTTTGATTCTAAAAAGTTTCTCTCTGACGTTTCTCATAAACCTGGTGTTTATCGTATGTATGACGATAAAGATCAGGTTATTTATGTGGGCAAAGCGAAAGATCTAAAAAAGCGCCTTTCCAGCTACTTCCGAAAAAACTTAAGCAGCAAAAAAACAGAAGCCTTGGTGTCGTCAATTCATCATATTGATACGACGATTACTTCTTCAGAAACTGAAGCGTTATTGCTAGAGCACAACTTCATTAAGCTTTATCAACCTCGTTATAATGTGTTATTGCGAGATGATAAATCCTATCCTTTTATTTTATTGACGAAAGAACGTCATCCTCGTATTACTTCTTATCGCGGAACGAAAAAAATAGCAGGCGAGTATTTCGGGCCTTATCCTCATGCGGGTGCAGTGCGTGAAACCTTGTCGTTAATGCAAAAATTATTCCCTGTTCGTCAATGTGAAAATTCGGTTTATAACAATCGTTCCCGCCCTTGTTTGCAATATCAAATCGGGCGTTGCTCCGCACCTTGTGTGCCAGGCTATGTGACTGATGAGGAATATAACCAACAAGTGGAATTAGCGCGATTATTTTTGCAAGGAAAAGATCAGCAAGTATTAGATTATCTGATTGGTAAAATGGAGCAGGCGAGCCGAGATTTGGATTTTGAAGGCGCGGCACGTTATCGTGACCAAATTCAAGCGGTTCGTGCTGTTATCGAAAAACAATTTGTTTCCAATGAGCGTTTGGACGATATGGATATTATGTCCATTGCGTATCAGCACGGTTTAGCTTGTGTTCAGGTGATGTTTATTCGTCAAGGTAAAGTATTAGGCAATCGCAGCTATTTTCCGAAAGTACCCGCCAATACAGATTTATCCGAATTAACAGCAACGTTTGTTGGGCAGTTTTATTTGCAAGGTCATCAAGGCAGAAGTATTCCCAATAGTATTATTGTGGATCATAAATTAGATGAAAAAGCGGAGCTTGAGGCTTTATTAACTGAACAAGCCGGTCGAAAAGTGGTGATACAAGAATCTGCTAAAGGCGATAAAGGTAAATATCTACAACTAGCACAGATTAATGCCAAAGCGGCTTTAGCGACTCAACTTAAACAATCTTCCAGAATGCATGAACGTTATCAGGCGCTTTGTGAATTGCTCGATATGCCTGAAATTAAACGCATGGAATGTTTTGATATTAGTCATACGATGGGTAATCAAACTGTGGCATCTTGCGTGGTCTTTAACCAAGAAGGCCCGCTGAAATCAGACTATCGCCGTTTTAATATTGAAGGCATTACGGGGGGGGATGATTATGCCGCGATGGAGCAAGCCTTAAAGAAACGTTACGACCGCGATCTTGATGAAGATAAAATTCCCGATATTATTTTTATTGATGGTGGTAAAGGGCAGCTTAATCGTGCCTTAGAAGTTTTTCATCACCTCAACGTAAAATGGGATAAAAATCGACCGCACTTAATTGGTGTGGCAAAAGGTGTAGATCGTCGGGCAGGACAAGAGGTGTTGATTATCAGCAAACAAGATCGTGAAATCCATTTGCCGGATGATAGTCTTGCGCTGCATTTAATCCAACATATTCGAGATGAAAGCCATAATCATGCGATTAGTGGTCACCGTCAAAAACGCCAAAAAGCCTTTACCCAAAGTGGATTGGAAACCATTGAAGGGGTAGGCGCTAAACGACGTCAAGCCTTGTTGAAATATTTAGGTGGATTGCAAGGTGTCAAAAATGCCACGTTGGATGAAATCGCCTCTGTACCTGGTATTTCTAAAGCGTTAGCAGAAAAGATTTTCGAGACCTTAAAAAGTTAGGAAAAATCTTGATTTTCTACACGAACTGTCTATGATTCAACCTTTCGGATTTTATATAGGAACATATTATGTTTGAATGGCTTGTTGATCCTGAAGCATGGATTTCATTGCTCACTTTGACCGCACTTGAAATCGTCTTGGGTATCGATAATATTATTTTTATTAGTATTTTAGTGGGACGTTTACCCGCGAATCAACGCCAATCTAGTCGTATTATCGGTCTTGGGTTAGCGATGATTACCCGTATTTTACTTCTTGTTTCCCTTTCTTGGATGATGAAATTAACGAAACCACTGTTCACTTTAGTCGGTCAGGAAATTTCAGGCCGCGATTTGATTTTATTCCTGGGGGGCTTATTCCTGATTGTGAAAAGTACAGGTGAAATTAAAGAAGCGATGCATCCTGAATCACATCATGAAGAAGAGAATAACAAGAAGAAAGTCAGTTATTTAGGCGTGTTAATCCAAATTGCGATTTTAGATATTGTGTTTTCTTTAGACTCAGTGATCACAGCTGTAGGGATGGCAAACCACCTTCCAGTGATGATCTTGGCAATTATGATTGCAGTAGGTGTGATGATGTTTGCGGCGAAACCAATTGGTGATTTTGTTGATACCCATCCGACATTGAAGATTTTAGCCTTAGCATTCTTAATTTTAGTTGGAGTAAGTTTAATGGCTGAAAGCTTGGATATTCATATTCCAAAAGGCTACATTTACTTTGCAATGGGCTTCTCAGCAGTAGTTGAAATGCTCAACATCAAAATGCGAAAATCACTTGGTCATTAAATCATATAAAAAGGCGGAACAATGTGTTCCGCCTTTTTTAGTCATTATAGAATACCCCTTTCCCATATAAATACAGCGTGACTTGTTCGCCAGTATGATATTCGTTAATGAGATCTTCATTGATATTCAATTCATAACCGCTAACATCAATACAAATATTGATAGCTCGTCCTCTTGATTCAATCCGTTTAATCTCACCGTTAAAAGAAGCGGTCGGATCTTGGATTTTTTTCGCAAGAGAGAATTGCTCAGGGCGGAATAACACTTTCCCTTGTGTATGGCCAATTCCTTTATTTTCGACGGCAATTTCACCTAATTGACAGGTCGCGATGCCATCGTTTTTTAATGTTGCAGGAAGAATAATGCTTTCCCCAATAAATTTGGCAATAGACAAATACTGAGGTGACCAATAGAGCGTTTTAGGTGTCGCAATTTGGAGAATTTTTCCTTCTTGAATCACTGCGATTTTGTCTGCATGACATAGCGCTTCATCACGATCATGGGTCACGAATACGGCAGAGGAACCACTTTCTCTTAATACTTGTAACATATCGTAACGAATTTGATTTTTTAGATGCTCATCTAATGCACTGAATGGCTCATCAAACAGGATTAATTCAGGGCTTGGTGCAAGTGCTCGAGCAAGTGCAACACGTTGCTGTTGACCACCAGAAAGCTGATGAGGGAAACGGTCAGCTAAGCTGCTAATGCCCGTCAGTTTCATCACTTCCTGTATGCGTTGTTTTTCCTCTTCTGTTTTTCCTTTGCCATCGCCTAAGCCATAAGCAATGTTGCGGTAAACATTTAAATGAGGAAATAGCACGCCTTCTTGTACCACATAGCCTAATTTGCGTTGCTGGGTCGGCACATTGAGATTTTCTTTAAAAATAGGTTGATTCTTTAACCAAATCTCACCGCTTGTTGGTTGTTCAAAACCAGCAATACTACGCAATAAGGTGGTTTTTCCACAACCGGATGCACCGAGAAGAAACAGAATTTCACCTTTCTCTAATTGCAGAGAGATATTGTGTAGAACCTGGTGCCCATTAAAGGATTTATTCAAATTTTTAATGTCGAGTAATGTTGTCATTTTTATCTTCTCGTTATTTAAAACCGTATCGTTTCAGTAAAAATACAGGAATGCCAGAAAATAGCACTAACATAATGGCATAAGGCGTAGCAGCCGCATATTGTGCATCAGAGGTGTATTCCCATACGGCGGTTGAAAGCGTTTTAATGTCATTTGGGGTCAGCAATAGGGTTGCCGTAAGCTCTTTCATTAAGTTTAAGAACACTAAAGCAAAGGCGGCTGCAATCCCTGGCAACATGGCTGGAATAACTAAGGTACGGAAAATATAAAAGTTGCTACGGCCTAAGCTTTGCCCTACCTTTTCAATGTTACTAGACATTTGTTCAAGCGAGCTACGCAAGGTCGTTTGCGCCATTGGAAGATAAAGCATAAAGTAGGCGACGATAACCATGGCAAAGGTTTGATAAAGCGAATACGCATAGTTGATGGTAAAGAAGACCAATGATAATGCGATAACAAGCCCTGGCACAGCATGAAGTAGATAAGGGATTCGATCAAGCCAAATCGTCAATTTACTGCGATAGCGCACCGCGGCCCATACCAATGGTAGTGCACAAATAACGGTAAGTGTTGCACCCAGTGTTGATATAGTCAGTGAGTTTGTGAAGGCGGTAAAAAATTCCCCAAAATCGACCGCACCTTCAATGGAGCTTCCCACAGTTAGCCAATAAATCAGCATAGTAATAGGCACACCAATACTGAGCACAAAAATGGTCGAGAAAAAGCTCACGACTAAAATTTGTTTTCCTGCTGAGAGGGTTTTCAACGGATACGGACGTATTACGCCTTTGCCGCTTTGATAGAGTGTTTGCGTACCTCTAAAACGAATTTCGCCCATCACCACAATGATACAAATGACCATTAACACGCCAGAAAGTAAGGCGGCGGTGTTGTTATTAAAGGCCATTTCATATTCTTGGAAAATCGCTGTAGTGAAGGTTTGATAATTTAAAATAGACACGGCGCCAAACTCTACCAACATATGAAGCGCAATTAATAATACGCTGCTACCGATAGCGGGTTTGAGTTGTGGAAAAATGGCATGCCAAAATGTATAAGCCTGGCTTTTAGCCAATGAAAGGCTCACTTCTTCTAAAGAGCGGTCGAGTCTTTTTAAGGTCGCCGCGACAGGGAGATAAGCAAGCGGGAAAGAACTCAGCGTCATAATACCGATGGTTCCCCACAAGCCTTCTACTCTGAAGGTGAGACTGATCCACGTAAAACAGCTGACAAAAGCCGGAATACAAAGAGGGAGCGTCATGGCTACTTGGAAAAAGCCTTTTCCCCAAAAGCGATAACGTTCTAATAAAAATGCACATAACGTGCCGAGAATAATGGCAAAAAGCGTAACAAATACCATTAAAAGTAGGGTATTACTGAGCAATTCCCACATTCTTGGGCGCCAAAGTAATTCAATGCTGCGAGCCAATCCGACATCTGCAGCACGCTCAATAACATATAAAAAAGGTAATAATAATGGCAAACTAATCAGCACGATTAAGGCTATAAGCCAGCGAGGTGGGCGATTAGACACAGAAAAATCCTTTAAAATATTAGTGTAAAATAAGTAGAGTAAATAACAGAAGGGCGTGTATTACACGCCCTATATTGCATAGCAAATTAAACTTATTTCAAACCAGCTTCTTCAATAAGTTTATTGGCGTTGTCTTTGTCTTCAGAAGTCGTTGCCGAAACAACAGGCGCTTCTAATTTCGCATAAGGTTCCATGTTAAATGGAGAAACCACATCGGTACGAAGTGGGTATTCTGCACGTACTGAAACAAACGCTTGTTGTCCTTCTTTACTTGCCAAGAAATCAACGAATTTTTTCGCTTCTTCTTTATTTTTAGAACCTTTTAATACCGCTGCACCAGAATAGGTCACTAATGCACCTGGATCTTGATGACGAATGAAGTAAAGACGTGTTTTGAGGTTATCAGCACCTTTTTCTTTTGCCAAAGTATACCAGTAATAGTTGTTGATTAACGCTGCTGGTACTTCACCATTTTCAACCGCTTGAAGAGCAACGCTGTTTTTCGCATAAAGTTTACCGTTTTCTTTTAAGCCTTTTAACCATTTAAGAGCGGCATCTTTACCTTTTAATTTGGTAATCGCAACAACTTGCTCTAAGAATGCGCCTGAAGTTGGAACGTAACCAATTTTATCTTTCCATTTTGGTGTTGCATAATCTAACACGGATTTTTCCATGTCTTTTTCAGATAATTTGGTGTGATCATAAACCACAACACGAGAACGACCACTTAGCGCGATCCAGTCTTTTTTCGGTGCAACAGGCACACCCTTGTGTGCAGTTTGTTTAATTGTGTCTGCGGAAAGTGGTTCTAATAACCCTGCATCAGAGAGTGCCACGAAAGGAGCAGTTTGTTCAGAGTAGAACACATCTGCAGGGGTTTTATCGCCCTCTTCTTTTAATTGACCTGCAAGTTGATCACTTTTAGCACTGTTTAAGGTCACTTTAATGCCCGTTGCTTTTGTAAATGCATCAGCAACAGCTTGAGAACCTTCTTTGTGTTGGCCGTTGTAAACGGTAATATCTGCAGAAGCGAATCCTGCAAACGCCATTAAGCCAGTTAGTGCGGCAATTTGGAAGTGCTTAATTTTCATGAAAACTCCTTTATGTTATCGGGCAAATCGCCCATTTTCTGAAAATAAAATTCGTCTCATTCTAATATATTTAAAAGAGATAATGCAAATAATTCTCAGATATTTTTCTCTTATATCAAAATTTCATATCCCATTCTATTTTTTTACTTCGTCCTATGTTGATTTTTCTCCATAATGTCTAGTAGAAATTTCTAATAAGGACGGATATGAATATTCAGCAAATCATTAAACAACATCATTTAGAGCTCTTCTTCCAGCAAGGGTCGTTTGGGATTGAAAAGGAAAGTCAACGGGTATATGCAGATGGTTCAATTGTGACGTCACCGCATCCTAAAGCTTTTGGTAATCGTCGTTTTCACCCTTATATTCAAACTGATTTTGCAGAAAGTCAGTTGGAATTGGTGACTCCCCCTATGAAAAAGTTAGAGGATACACTACGTTGGCTTTCAGCCATTCATGAAGTGACTTTGCGAACTTTACCGGAGGATGAATTTATTTTTCCTTTTAGTATGCCTGCAGGATTACCGCCAGAAGAACACATTAAGGTTGCACAATTAGATAATCAGGAAGATGTGGCTTATCGGGAGCATTTAGTCCAGTCTTACGGTAAATATAAGCAAATGGTCAGTGGTATTCATTACAATTTTCAAATTGACCCTAAGTTTATTGATGCCTTATTTCATGCACAAAATGAAACACAAAGTGCGGTTGATTTTCAAAATAATTTTTACCTAAAAATAGCGAAGAACTTCTTACGCTATCAATGGATTTTACTTTACTTGTTTTCTGCAACACCGACGGTAGAGGATAAATATTTCAGAGGCAATTCCCCCCTTAAAACGCATCAATATGTGCGGAGTTTACGTTCAGGGAAATATGGTTATGTGAATGATCCGAAGATCCACGTCTCTTATGACAGTTTACAAGAGTATGTTGAGACGTTAGAACACTGGGTGAAATCGGGTGATTTGATTGCGGAAAAAGAGTTTTACTCAAGCGTACGTTTGCGTGGCGCTAAAAAAGCGCGCGATTTACTTGAAAAAGGAATTCAATATTTAGAATTTCGTTTGTTTGATCTCAATCCGTTTGCACCTTATGGAATGGAACTTGCAGATGCGAAATTCATTCATTATTTTATTTTGTTAATGGCATGGCTTGACGATACCGCTGATCAAGAGGGCATAAAATTAGGAAAAACACGTCTTGCTGAAGTGGCATGGGAAGACCCAAGACAGCAAAGCGTTTATGCGGTAGAAGGCGAATTAGTCCTCCTTGAAATGCTCAAAATGCTTGAGCAACTTAATGTGAGTGATGAGATTAAAACGATTGTTAAAGACAAATTAGGACAATTTGCGGATCCAAGCCAAACGCTTTGTGCAAAAGTGGTTGCGGCAATTGAACAGGTCGGCAGTTACCAACAATTAGGGGCCGATATTGCGCAATCTAATAAAGCAAAAGCCTTTGAACGTTTTTATGCATTAACTGCGTTTGATAATATGGAACTGTCCACACAAGCGTTATTGTTTGATGCAATCCAAAAAGGGCTAAAGATTGAGATTTTAGATGAACGCGATCAATTTATCAGTCTTCAATTTGGCGATCATTTGGAATATGTGAAAAACGGTAATATGACTTCTCACGATAGCTATATTTCCCCGCTCATTATGGAAAATAAAGTGGTGACGAAGAAGGTCTTAGCTAAAGCAGGATTTAATGTACCGCAAAGCATCGAGTTTACCAATGTGAAAAGTGCGGTCGAAAATTTCCCACTTTTTGAGAATCGAGCTGTCGTGATTAAGCCAAAATCAACGAATTTTGGTTTAGGGATCAGTATTTTCCAACAAGGTGTAACGGATAGAGATGATTTTGCAAAAGCAGTAGAGATTGCTTTCCGTGAAGATAAAGAGATCATGGTTGAAGATTATCTACTTGGCACTGAATATCGCTTCTTTGTGCTGGGGGATCAAACTTTAGCCGTCTTATTACGTGTTCCAGCAAATGTAATTGGAGATGGTGTGCATACTGTTGCGGAATTAGTTGCCGCTAAAAATGATCATCCTTTACGGGGCGATGGCAGTCGTACGCCATTGAAAAAAATAGCATTGGGGGATATTGAGCAGTTGCAGCTTAAGGAGCAAGGATTAACCGTGAATTCTATTCCTGTAAAAGATCAACTTATTCAATTACGTGCGAATTCTAATATTAGTACAGGCGGTGATTCTATTGATATGACGGATGAAATGCATGTCAGTTACAAAGAAATTGCGGTAGGGATTAGCAAGGCAATGGGGGCGGCAGTTTGTGGTGTAGATTTGATTATTCCTGATTTGAAACAGCCGGCAGAACCGAGTTTACATTCGTGGGGTGTGATTGAGGCAAACTTTAATCCTATGATGATGATGCATATTTTCCCATTTAGTGGACAATCTCGACGATTAACAATGAATGTGATTAAGATGCTTTTCCCTGATTTGCCTTAATTTAGTTATCGGGCTTCATCAGTTGGTGAAGCCCGTTTTACATTCATCGTAATTAGGCTAAAATGGAAACAGTATTCACAATTCTAAAATGAAATTTAATGACAACTTTTACCTTAGAACCTCAAGAAAATGATCGTCTGCAATCCCTTTGCGGTGCATTCGATGAAAATATCAAACTGATTGAAAAAGAATTTAACCTCAATATTTCCCGCAATAATTTTACTTTCACGGTGAAATCAAATGATGAAAATCCCAAATCTCACCATGAACAATTAATTGATCGTGCGGCTAAATTAATCCAAATATTATATGTGGAGACTGCACCAATTAAAGGGAAAGTGAAAGAACTTGATTTGGAAGATGTGCATATTGCCTTGCAAGAGAGCAGAATGTTATCTCAAGCAGGAAATGAATCACGTAGTGAAAATCACGTCTATAGCACCACAATTAAAACCAAGCGAGGTTTGATTAAACCGCGTGGTGAAAATCAAATTCAGTATTTACATAATATTCTTACGCACGATATTAGTTTTGGAATTGGACCCGCTGGCACAGGGAAAACCTTTTTAGCCGTAGCAGCAGCTGTCGAGGCATTAGAACGTCAAGAAATTCGTCGCATTTTGCTGACTCGCCCCGCGGTGGAAGCGGGCGAAAAATTAGGTTTCCTGCCTGGTGATTTAGGACAGAAAATTGAGCCTTATTTACGACCACTTTATGATGCGTTATTTGAAATGCTTGGCTTTGAACGTGTACAAAAATTAATAGAGCGTAATGTGATTGAAATCGCACCATTGGCTTATATGCGTGGTCGCACACTCAATGACAGTTTTATCATTCTAGATGAAAGCCAAAATACGACGGTCGAACAAATGAAAATGTTTTTGACTCGTATTGGTTTTAATTCCAAAGCCGTGATTACAGGGGATGTGACTCAAATCGATTTACCGCGAAGCACAAAATCGGGTTTACGTCACGCTATGGAAGTATTAAGCAAAGTGTCGGAATTGAGCTTTAACTACTTTGAGAGTAAAGATATTGTGCGACATCCTGTGGTGGCAAAAGTGGTGCAAGCTTACGAAGAATGGGAAGCCCAAGATGAAATCCGCCGTCAAGAAATCGCAGCGCAGCGTCGAGCTGAACGTGAGCAAAAAGTGCGGTCAGAAAATGAAACGAATTTAGGAGAATAACATGGGCAATATGATTATCGATTTGCAACTGGCCTGTGAAAATACAGAAGGCTTGCCATCAGAAGCGCAAATTCTGCAATGGGCAACCGCTGCAGTGCAACCAGAAAGTGATAATGTTGAAATGACAGTACGTATTGTGGATGAAGCGGAAAGTCATGACTTGAATTTGACTTATCGTGGTAAAGATCGTCCAACCAATGTATTGTCTTTCCCTTTTGAATGTCCTGATGAAGTGGAATTACCGCTGTTGGGCGATTTGGTGATTTGTCGCCAGGTAGTAGAACGCGAAGCTATCGAGCAAGAAAAGCCTTTAATGGCGCATTGGGCGCATATGATAGTGCATGGCAGCTTACATTTGTTGGGGTACGATCACATTGAAGATGATGAAGCCGAAGAAATGGAAAGTTTAGAAACTGAAATTATGCAGTGTTTGGGCTTTGCTGACCCTTATCTTTCCGAAAAATAATGACGATTTGGAGCAATTATGTATAAAGCCGTATTCAGTGATTTTGATGGTACCTTATTAACTTCGGATCATCGAATTTCGCCTAAAACCTTAGATGCACTTCAACGCATTACAAAACAAGGTATTCCATTTACACCCATTTCTGCTCGTTCGCCGCTTGGTATTTGGCCTTATGCGAAACTTATTGAAAATTACAACATCATTGTGGCATTCAGTGGTGCCTTGATTTTAGATAAAAACGCTACGCCTATTTATTCGGTACAAATTGATCCTGCTGATATCCAAGCCATTAACCAAGTATTAGCAGATCATCCTGCGTTAGGTGTCAATTATTATACCTATGATGATTGCGTTGCTCGCGATTTGGATAATACATGGGTGATTTATGAACGTAGCGTGACAGGCATTCAGATTGATCCTTATGATGAAAGTGCGGTCTATTCTCCACATAAAATTCAAATCATTGGTGAAACAGATGAAGTGATTGCTATTGAGCAAATCTTGAAAGAGAAATTCCCGCATTTAAGTATTTGCCGTTCTCATGCGAATTTCCTTGAAGTGATGCATAAGTCAGCGACAAAAGGTAATGCAGTACGTTTTCTCGAAGATTACTTTCATGTGAAGATGGAAGAATGTGTTGCTTTCGGCGATAACTTTAATGATTTAGATATGTTAGAAAGCGTGGGATTAGGCGTTGCAATGGGCAATGCACCGGATGAAATTAAACAAGCTGCTAATCGCGTCACCGCTTCGCATAATGATGATGGGATTGCATTGATATTGAATGAAATCTTTCCTGAATAAATAAAAGGCGCTTTTTATGAAAAAGCGCCTTATTTATTATAGTGTGGCTAGCGCAGCTTCATAATTTGGCTCATCTTTAATTTCAGACACCAATTCACTATGTAACACGTTATTGTTTTCATCTAAGACAATCACTGAACGAGCAGTCAAACCCGCGATTGGACCAGTTGTGATGTTTACCCCTAAGTTTTCATGGACTTCTTTATGACGGAAAGTAGAAAGCGTTTCTACGTTCTCAATACCTTCCGCACCGCAGAATCGTGCTTGTGCAAAAGGTAAATCAGCGGAAATACAAAGCACCACGGCATTATTTAAATTAGCCGCTTGTTGATTGAATTTGCGAACCGAAGTTGCACATACACCTGTATCAATACTTGGAAAAATATTTAAAACTTTGCGTTTTCCTGTATAAGTATCAAGCGTGACGTCAGCGAGTTCTTTATTGGTGAGCGTAAGTGCGGTCACTTTCTCTCCTTTTTTGGGAAAGTTGCCGCTTACTTCAATGGGATTACCCATCATTGTTACTTGAGTCATAAATGCTCCTATTTTTCATTTCCTAAATTAAGCACTTTTTTAAGTGCAGTAAAAAACTTGTCATTTTCTTGTGGTAAGCCAATACTGATACGTAAGTGATTTGGCATGCCATAGCCTGCAATTGGGCGAACAATGACGCCTTCACGTAATAATGCATCATAAATTGATGCTGCAGGCTGTTTAAAATCAATGGTAATAAAGTTACCTTTAGACGGAATAAAGTCTAAGCCATATTGTTGACAGAAGGTTTCATAACGTTTCATTTCTTGGCGATTATTCTCCGCCACTTTTTCGACAAAGGCATCATCGTTCATCACTGCAATTGCACTAGTCAAAGCAAGACTATTACAGTTAAACGGTTGACGAACTCGGTTTAATAAGTCTGCGATTTCAGGATTAGAGACTGCGTAGCCAATGCGTAAACCCGCCAATCCATAAGCTTTTGATAACGAGCGTGAAACGATAAGGTTCGGGTATTTTTCCAGTAACGCAAAAGAATTAACCCGTTCGCTTGGATGGGTAAATTCAGTATAAGCTTCATCTAATACCACAATCACATTTTCAGGTACTTTTGCTAAGAAAGCATCCAATTCAGCTTCTGTTAAGAAATTCCCGGTAGGGTTGTTTGGATTGGCAATAAAAATCAGCTTGGTTTTATCTGAAAGTGCGGTCAAAAATCCGTTTAAATCATGTCCCCAATTCTTAGTGGGAATTTCTTTTGCGACAGCATTAATAGCTTTCGTCACTAAAGGGTAAACAATAAAAGCATATTGTGAATAAATTACTTCATCGTGTTCACCCGCAAAGGTGTGGGCAAAGAGCTCTAATAAATCGTTAGAACCATTGCCAAGGGTGATTTGGTTTGGTTGCACACCAAATTTTTTTGCAATAGCCGCTTTAAGTTCAAAACCATTCGCATCAGGATAGCGAGTTAGATGATCAAGTTGGGTTTGAATGGCTTTTTTCGCACTTTCAGGAAAACCGAAAGGGTTTTCATTTGAAGCAAGTTTAACGATATTAGTAATGCCTAATTCTCGCTCGAGTTCTTCAATTGGTTTTCCGGCTTGGTAAGGTGAAAGAGATTTTACGCCTTGATTGGCGACGTTGATGTATTGCATATGCTTTCCTTATAAAAACGAGCGGGCCTTTCAGCCCGCACGTTGAGTTTAATGAATCAGATAATTAGCTATTTTCAGCTTCAAATTTTTTCATGAATTCAATGAGCGCTTGTACGCCTTCTAATGGCATCGCGTTATAGATAGAGGCGCGCATACCACCTAGCACTTTATGACCTTTTAAAGCCTGAAGACCCGCAGCTGTAGATTCTGCGACAAATTTAGCATCAAGCTCTGGATTACCTGTTACGAATGTCACATTCATGGTTGAACGGTTTTCTTTAGCCACGACGTTACGATAGAGTTTGCTGCTATCAATGTAATCGTAAAGGGTTTGCGCTTTCACTACATTACGTTTTGCAATTTCTTTTAAGCCACCGATAGCTTGAATGTGTTTGAAGACCAATGAACAGAGATACCAAGCAAATGTTGGTGGAGTATTGATCATGGAGTCAGCATCACGTTGTGTGGCGTAATTCCAAATTGATGGTGTCGCTTGGCGAGCATGACCAATTAAATCATCGCGAATAATCACAAGTGTAATCCCTGCTGGACCAAGATTTTTTTGTGCACCAATATTAGATGAATAAGTAAACATAAAATAAAAAAACAA
>JAGZOA010000052.1:0-3588 GCA_018363335.1 Parahaemophilus parainfluenzae
CTTTATACATAAAGTTACGCATTACACTTTCATCTTGCGCCAAGGCTGTTGCCATATCACGCACCCAAATGGCTTGACCATGCGCTTTCTCAAATTCAGCTAACACCGCTTGCCATAAGCTTTGCTCTTCATCTGAAAATTGGATTTTGTGGGAAGGCAAATGTAGCCAACCACGAGTCTGCTGCAATTGGCCTTCATCAAGCATTTCTTCAATAAAATGATAAACCAGATTTTCCGGTTGGTTTAGTGTCGCAATACGGTATAAGCGGGCTTTACTCAAACCTAGCTGATCATTATGTTGCTCATGATAGGTAGCAAGTGCGGTCAAAATTTGCTGCGTTTTTTCACGTTGATAATCACGATTAAAACACCAATTTTGGAAACGAATATCACCGTTTTCAGCCAACGCTTCTGCCAGTTGATTTTCAGTTAGCTGCTCACTCCACATTAGCGCTTGAGCTGAAACCGCCTCTTTTTGTAAGGTTAATCCGATGCGTTGTGTAGCGTTTTGAGCCTGATTAAGTTTAGACAAGAACGCTAAACGAGCCTCCGTGCGCTTATAACGTTTTGGTGAGTGAATTTCGAGTACCTTCGCCCCACCAATTAATATTTTTGCATCGCCACTACGTAAAATTAATTTATCCCCGAAGGCCAAAAATAATGGCTGCTCTAAAATGACTTCCGCCAAAGTGCGGTCATTTTTCATTGCATTTTTGCTTTCAAGCAAAGTAAGCTTACCAGTTGTGCGGCTTGCTGCATGATAAATGTGCACAGGCTGACTATCTTTCAAATTCACTTCAGGCGTAATTTCAATGGTAATACGATCAGTTGGCTCAAGTGGTTCTGAGGCTAACAACCAATCGCCGCGTTGCATTGGAATACGATCTAAATCAACGTTTAAATTGAGCGCTAAACGTTGACCAGCCAAGCCTTTTTCGCTCGGTGTATTCTGAGCATGAATATTTTTTACGCGAACCTTTTGTCCCGTAGAAAGGAAGAGTTCATCATCAATGACCACCGTTCCTGCAAATGCTGTGCCTGTTACTACTGTCCCAGCCCCTTTCACACTAAAGACACGGTCGATAGCATAACGAAACGGTTTATTTATTTCGGCAAATTCCGGTAAATTGGCTAAATAATCACGTAACGCATCAATGCCTAAGCCTGTTTGTGCCGATGTAATAAAATAATGAGATTCAGCTAAGAATGGATAATCTGTCTGAATTTGTGTTTTTAGTGCCTCGATTTGCTCATTTGTTGCTCGGTCAGCCTTGGTAATCACTACCATGATTTCAGTAAATTGAAGCTGACGCAAAATCGCTAAGTGTTCTTTAGTTTGTGCGGCAATCCCTTCATCGGCTGCAACAATAAGCATGGCATAATGCACACCACCAAGCCCGGCCAACATGTTGGCGAGAAACTTTTCATGGCCAGGTACATCAATAAACCCAAGCACTTTCTCTTGTAAAGGCAAATAGGCATATCCTAAATCAATGGTCATGCCTCGTTTTTTTTCTTCCGGCAAATGGGCGGTATTCGTACCTGTCAGCGCTTTTAAAAGGGCTGTTTTACCATGATCGACGTGCCCTGATGTTACTATGATCATAATTTTTCCACCGTATCTAATAATGCCTTAAAGTCAGCCACGCTTCGTAAGTCTAACCAAATTTTTCCTTTCTCAACACGACCAATTATTGGTTGTTCTACCGCTTTGAATACTGCTAAAAGTGCGGTCAATTTTGCCTCTGTTTTTTCGGCAATCGTCACCGCAAAAGAAGGAATCGTTGCCATCGGTTGAGAGCCACTCCCAATTTGAGCAAAGCTTTCTTCAATCTCAAACTGGTAATCTTTTAAACGATTTGCTAAACAGGCTTTAAGTTGTTCAGCTTTTTCTTTTAATACATCTATTGATTGGGTGAGCAAATGTAAAGTTGGCAACGTCTCAGTAAGTTTTTCAGGTTGGAGATAAAGACGTAATGTTGCCTCAAGTCCGGCTAAAATCACTTTATCACAACGCAATACGCGCTTTAATGGGTGAGCTTGTAACTGAGCAATCCACTCTTTTTTACCGACGATAATACCAGCTTGTGTTCCACCCAATAATTTATCACCCGAGAATGACACCAAGTTTACGCCCTGTGCGACCTTTTCTTGCACCGTTGGCTCATTCGGTAAATCATATTGGCTTAGATCAATCAATGCCCCACTACCAAGATCCGTCATCACTGGAATATCAAATTCTCGTCCAAGATCAACCAACTCTTGTTCTGAAACCGAAGCTGTAAACCCACTAATATGATAATTACTGCAATGTACTTTCATTAAGAAAGCCGTGTTTTCATTGATTGCTTGACGATAATCTTTCAAATGTGTGCGGTTTGTTGTTCCCACTTCAACAAGTTTACAGCCTGCTTGAGCCATAATATCCGGAATGCGAAATGCGCCGCCGATTTCAATTAACTCACCACGAGAAATAATGACTTCTCTATCTTTAGCAAAGGTAGCCAACATCAAGAGTACGGCTGCCGCATTATTGTTAACGATACAAGCTGCCTCTGCGCCTGTGAGTTGTGCAAGTAGCTCACTAATATAATTATCCCGATGACTACGTTTGCCTTCTTCCAAATCATATTCCAGTGCAACGTTACCTTTCATCGCATGAATTGCCGCCTGTTGTGCACTTTCAGCCCATAATGCTCGCCCCAAATTTGTATGTAATACCGTGCCCGTTAAATTATGGACTGATTTAATTTGTACATGATTTTGTTGAGACAAGCGATGCTGTAAATGATGTAATGTACTCAGATGATCGGTAAAAAAGTGCGGTAAATTTTGGTGTTGTTTGATAAACTCACGCCCTTCAGACAATAATTCGCGCAATTCACGCACGACAGCTGAATGACCAAATTCAGTTAAAAGTATTTCACCCTCTGGTGTTTTTAAAAATTTATCTACCGAAGGAAGTTGTTGAAAAAGTGCAGTCATTTTTAATTCCTATTTCAAAATGGCATTGAATTACAAACTAATTTACGCTAAAGTAACCGCAATTTCAATAATGGAAGGTCGTCATCTCCGGTGAGGTGGCAGGACTTCAAATCCTGTTGGGGACGCCAGCGTTCCCGGGTGGGTTCAACTCCCATGACCTTCCGCCACTTTTTTCCTCCAACAAATATTTCTCTCTTCCTAACATTCATATTTTTAATTTGAGTTTCATTCGAGTTTTGAGGAATTTTAGGCAAACAAAAAGGCGCATCTTTCGATACGCCTTCTTTATCTAACTTGTTACAGTTAATACATCAATTATTTGATGATTTTCGCAACAACACCAGCACCTACTGTACGGCCACCTTCACGGATTGCGAAACGTAAACCTTGGTCCATCGCGATTGGGTGGATTAAGCTTACTGTCATTTTGATGTTATCACCAGGCATTACCATTTCCACGCCTTCTGGTAATTCGATTGTACCAGTTACGTCAGTTGTACGGAAATTGATCTGTGGAAGGTATCCTTTGAAGTATGGAGTATGACGACCTCCTTCTTCTTTTGTTTATACGTAATCTTCTGTTTCGAAATCATTGTGTGTTGT
>JAGZOA010000053.1:0-3334 GCA_018363335.1 Parahaemophilus parainfluenzae
GGCTTTTGCATCGCTATTAATTGTTGGGAAAGAGCATTTTTTAGTGCCAACACTCATTAGTATTTGGATTTTATTAACGGTACGACGTCCTAAACTTTCATCTAAATTGGAGGCACTAAAATGACATTGATGGAACAAATTATCACCATTGTGATTTGTATTGTGTGCGTGCAATTTACTCGATTATTGCCATTCTGGATCTTTCCCGCAAATCGCCCGATTCCGGAATATGTTCGTTATCTAGGTAAAGTACTACCTGCCGCGATGTTTGGAATGTTAGTCGTGTATTGCTATAAAAATGTGGATGTATTGAGTGGTTATCACGGCTTACCCGATTTCATTGCGGGTGCTTTGGTATTGGGGTTACATTTCTGGAAAAAGAACATGTTTCTTTCTATCTCGGCAGGCACAATTTTTTATATGTTTTTAGTGCAAAAAGTCTTTATCTAAGAGAATTTTGAGCGAAATAAAAATTTCTTGATATTGCAATCGGTTGCCTTTATTTCGCCTCTTTTCCTCAATTCCAAAATCTTTTATGATGCCGCCTCAATCATTGTTGACGGAGAGATTTATGGAATTTAATTTCATCGAATTATTAGGTTATTTGGCAACATTCTTTGTGGCTGCGTCTTTTTTATTTAAATCGATTGTTCACTTGAGAGTTGTTAATGCAATTGGAGCGGTACTTTTTGTCGTTTACAGTTTGATCATCAAATCTTATCCAGTTGCGCTTCTAAACGCCTTCTTAGTTTTCGTTAACTTATATCAACTTTATCGTTTAAAAAAAGAGCAGCCAGCATCAAAAGTGCTTAAATAATTGACTGCACTTTTCCACGATTTACCCCCATATTTGATATAAGGCAATCACCAGAGGCATAGTAAACATACAAAGCAGCGTCGTTATTCCATAAATGGCGCTGGCTTTTTGTGGGTTGTTGTTATAAATCACCGCCATTTGTGTCACTGTTGAAGCTGAAGGGCTAGTGGTAGCCAAAAAGCTAATCAACACGATAATCTCACCTTTCTCAACCCAATGTACAAAGCCAATCAGTTTTATTAATACCAATAATGCAATCGGAATAAGTAACAAGCGCAAAAGTGTGACTAAATAAATGCGTTTGGATGATACGATGCTCCGTAAAGGAATTGCCGCAATCAGCATACCCGCAACAAGCATGGCATTCGGACCAATAAACAAGCCAATCGAAGAGAGTGTACCATTGATAATACTTGGTAATTTTATTTGAAAAGCAAATAAAAATGCTCCGACGAGAATTGACCAAATATTGATGTTTTTGGCAATCATCTTCAAGGATAAATTTCCTTTTCCTACAATAATCAAACGGCAATGCGTCCAAAACAGAAAGGTTTGCACCACAATAAAACAGCTGGCGTAAATGACCCATTCTTTGCCAAATAGCGACATCACAATCGGAATAATTAAGTTGCCAGAATTAGAATAAATGGAAGTGGCGTGTTCAATAGGATCGAGCTTTAATAGGTGTTTTAATAGGCTACCAATGATAATCAAAATAATGTGAAGAAACACCGCCATAAGCAGTGAAAGCTGTAAACCTTGCAGGATTTCAGGTGTGTAATCAATTTGAAATGCCTCAATCATCACTGATGGACTGATAACATAAAGCCCAATAATAGAAAGTGGCTTGCTATCTTCAGATTTTAATAATTTTGATTTAACCAACCCATAGCCGATAAGCACAATAAGTGTTAGTTCAATAATTTTAGTACCGAGTAAAAATGCGATGTCCATAGTGAATATTGATGAGAGAAGTTTTGTTTATTAAACAATAGATAAAAGAAAAAACAAAATAACTTTTGTAATTATTCGTCACATAGTATTGTGTTTTAGATGTAAGTATTTAGTCGTTTTAAATCCAATAGAGAATATTGAAAATGTTTGATGAAAGCAATAAAAGGAAAAAATAAAAAAGTGCGGTTAAATGTGATCTGACCCACAAAATCCATCCGTTTCCCATGGAAGACATTAGGCTATCTGCATAAGAAAAATGCGCGTTAGGGATAACGCGCATTTTTTGTCGATTACATTACCATTTGTAAGAGACAGTAGCTAAGATATTGCGACTCGCTCCGTAGTAACAATACGTATCACAACCGGATAAGAATTTTCTGTCACCAACATTCTGCACGTTAACTTGCGCACTCCAGTTTTTATTAATAGCGTAATTTGCCATAAGATCAACAACCGTGGCTGATGGCACTTTCGCACCATTATACACGCCATATTGTGAAGCGGTGACACTGCTGCCCATATAACGCACGCCCGCACCCAAGGTTAAACCCTCCAAAGTACCTTCTGTGAAAGCATAGTTAGCCGCGGCAGAAAAGCTGTGTTTCGGGAATAATTCCTGACGAATGTTCTCTGTTGCCGTTTCTCTTTCTGCTTTTAAGTAAGTGTACGCAAAAATGGCAGAAATGTTTTTCGTTAATTGGGCATCAAGTTGCACTTCCACACCGCGACGTTTAATCGGATCGGCACTGCTAACTGTTGCAGTTGTGCCGTTAGAAATCAATGCGCCTTTGTCTTTCGCTTGGAAATAAGCGATAGAAATCGTGCCATCTAGCCAATTTGGTAGATATTTCACGCCCACTTCATGTTGCTTTGTGGTATTCGGTTTATAAAGGGATTGATTGCCGCTTAACCCAGTTGGCAGACGGAAGGATTCGGTATAGCTGTAGTATGGATTAAGTCCGATTGGCGATAAATACATTGCAGAAGCAGAATAAGAGGTTTTATTCGCTTTTACAGATTGTGAACTGGAATATTCGTCATTTCTTGCTTTGTCATGACGAATCCCCATACCCAATTTCACGGTATCTTTAATCGTTAAGCTATCTTGTAAATAGAAACCAAGTTGACGAGATTTGATGTGGGTATTCGGTGCGCTGCTTACATCTTGTGCTTGGTTATAGCCTGAATGTGAGTTAAAGACATTCGTTGCCGACGTTGCACCAAATAAGGTGTAAAGTGCATTTACACGTTGGTGGCGATAATCAAAACCAGCAACAACGGTATTTTTAATAGACTCATTTTTAAAGTCATAGCTTAGGTGATTATCTAATGTGTGTGATCTCGCCGTACCATCATTAAATACGACGCCGCGAGTGAGTGAATAACTGCCTGCATCGGCAAAAGAAATCGGCGTGTATGTTGCGCTATATGCGGCAGGATAAGCATAAGAACCACGGTGATAATTATCCACATAAGCGTAACGATACCCCCTTATTGCGAGTCCCGGTCTCACTTTCCTGTCGATTTCAGCACATGCATATACGATGTGAAGCAAACGATGCC
>JAGZOA010000014.1:0-46469 GCA_018363335.1 Parahaemophilus parainfluenzae
CACCGTAAAAATGAAATTAAATACGGATCCGCATGCGGCCTTGGCAGATGTTTTAGCTAAAGTTAACTCCGTTCGTTCTGAATTACCAAGTGGTATTGAAGATCCAACGATTTCTTCATCAACCGGTGGTTCGGGGATTATGTATATTAGTTTCCGTTCTGACAAGCTTGATGCAAGCCAAGTGACTGACTATATTCAACGCGTAGTCAAACCTCAGTTCTTTACTGTAGAAGGGGTGGCGAGTGTGCAGATCTTTGGTGCATCTGAGTACGCACTTCGTATTTGGTTAGATCCAGAAAAAATGGCGGCTCAAAACCTTTCAGCCACAAAAGTGATGTCTGCATTATCAGCGAATAACGTTCAAACGGCGGCTGGTAATGATAATGGCTATTTTGTAACCTATAAAAACAAAGTAGAAACCACAACAAAATCGGTTGAAGAATTAGGTAATTTAATTGTAGAGTCTAGCGGTGATAAGTTAGTACGTTTACGCGATATCGCTGATATTGAGTTAAATAAATCAAGCGATAGCTCACGTGCGGTAGCCAATGGCGCAGATTCTGTTGTATTAGCGATTAACCCAACTTCGTCAGCTAACCCATTAACCGTTGCAGAAAAAGTGCGTCCACTTTATGAGAGTATCAAAAATAATCTGCCGGATGCTATTGAATCTGACATCTTATATGACCGTACAATTGCGATTAATAACTCAATTAATGAAGTAATCAAAACGATTGTTGAGGCAACGATAATCGTGTTGGTGGTGATTACCATGTTTATTGGTTCATTCCGCGCGATGTTAATCCCGGTTATCACTATTCCGATTTCATTAATTGGGGTAATCATGTTGCTTCAATCATTTGATTTCTCCATTAACTTGATGACTTTGCTAGCATTGGTTCTAGCCATCGGTTTGGTGGTGGATGATGCGATTGTGGTATTGGAAAACGTAGACCGCCACATTAAGTTAGGTGAAACGCCATTCCGTGCGGCGATTATTGGTACGCGTGAAATTGCCGTTCCGGTTATTTCCATGACCATTGCCTTGATTGCGGTATATTCTCCAATGGCGTTAATGGGCGGTATTACGGGTACATTGTTTAAAGAGTTTGCCTTAACCCTTGCAGGGGCAGTATTTATTTCGGGTATCGTGGCATTAACACTTTCACCGATGATGACCAGTAAATTACTGAAATCGAACGCGGAACCAAGTAAATTAGAGCAACGAGTAGAGCATACATTAAGTAAAGTGAATGCAGCTTATGCGTATGTCCTTGATTTGGTGATGGTTAATCGTAAATGTATGTTGATGTTTGCGGCGATTATCTTTGCCACCTTACCCGTGTTGTTTAAATCGCTTTCGAGTGAATTAACACCAGCAGAAGATAAAGGGGCATTTTTAGCGATTGGTTCAGCACCGTCTAACGTAAACGTGGATTATGTGCAAAATGCGATGGCACCTTATCAAGAGATTTTAAAAAATACGCCAGAAGTGCAGTTTGCTATGACAATTTCAGGCGCACCAACTTCTAACCAATCTTTAAACGTTGTGACTTTAAAAGATTGGAAAGAACGCTCAAAAAGCCAAACAGCTATCATGAATGAGTTGAATGAAAAAGCGAAATCTATTCCTGAAGTATCTGTACAAGGCTTCTCGTTCCCAGAAATTGATACAGGGGAGCAAGGTCCTCCGATTGGTTTTGTGATCAGCACATCACAAGACTATGGCGATTTAGCAAATGTGGCGGGTAAATTCTTAGAGGATATGCAAAAATCCAGCAAGTTCGTTTATACCAATCTCGATCTTAAATTTGATACTGCTCAAATACGTATTAAGATCGATCGTGAAAAAGCAGGAACTTATGGCATTACAATGCAACAAATCAGCCGTACGTTAGGGAGTTTCTTATCTGCCGCAACCATTGAACGTGTGGATATTGATGGTCGAGCTTACAAAATTATTTCCCAAGTAAAACGTGACAATCGTTTATCGCCGGAAAGTTTTAATAAGTATTACATCACCGCAGCAAATGGTACCTCTATTCCATTAAGCAGCTTGGTGACGGCTACATTGGAACCGCAACCAAGTACATTGCCTCGTTTTAGCCAGTTAAACTCAGCGGTAATTAGTGCAGTACCAATGCCGGGTACTTCAATTGGTGATGCTGTTCAATGGCTACAAGATAACGCGAAAAATACCTTGCCACAGGGTTACAACTATGACTTTAAAGGTGAAGCGCGTCAGTTAGTACAAGAAGGTAATGCACTTGCAGTAACGTTCTTACTTGCGGTAGTGATTATTTTCTTAGTCTTGGCAATTCAGTTTGAATCAATTCGCGATCCAATCGTGATTATGATTTCTGTGCCGTTAGCTGTAAGTGGTGCGTTATTAGCCTTAAATGCCTTTGGATTTGTAGGGATTGCTGGAACGACACTCAATATCTACTCACAAGTGGGTTTGATTACCCTGGTTGGTCTTATTACGAAACACGGTATTTTGATGTGTGAAGTAGCGAAAGAAGAGCAGTTAAACCACGGTAAAACGCGTATTGAAGCGATCACTGAAGCGGCTAAAGTACGTTTACGTCCAATTTTGATGACTACCGCTGCGATGATTGCAGGTCTTGTACCGTTGCTTTATGCAACAGGTGCGGGTGCGGTATCTCGTTTCAGTATTGGTATCGTTATTGTGGCAGGCTTGGCTATCGGTACATTGTTTACCTTGTTCGTGTTGCCAGTGATTTATTCTTACATTGCAAGCGAACACAAACCGTTACCAGTGTTTGATGAAAATGTAAAACCAATTGAAGGTCACATTAACGAACAACATTAATTGAAAATACGATAAAAACAAACCGCACTTTGATTTTTCAAGTGCGGTTTTCTTTTAGATATTAAAAAAAGCGAACATGATGTTCGCTTTTTATTTTATGAAAGTGCGGTCAATTTTTTGATGGTTTTATTTATCCATTTTTATTTTTTGCTGCGTTATAAAGCTCCATCGCTTCTGGTAATAAGCGTTGTAAGTTTTCTTGACGGGATTCATCACTCGGGTGAGTAGAAGCTAACACATCAAGTGCACCTTTAGAACCACCAGAGGCTTTTGCCATTTTTTGCCATAAACCTGGTGCGACTTGAGGATTGTAACCTGAGCGAGCCATTAGCATTAATCCAACTTCATCCGCTTCAGTTTCTGCGCTACGAGAGTAAGGCTTATCTAACGCAAAGTCTTTGGTTAAACCTACTGCTAATTCACTTGCGCTTGAGCCAATAACAGTAGAAAGGGCGGCATGACCTAAACTTGCTGCAATATTAGTAGCCATACCAAAATTCACTTTTGCTTTACCGTGTTCTTTTAAAGCGTGTGCCATTTCGTGACCCATTACAACAGCAATTTCATTATCGTTTAACTGTAAGGTATCCACTAAACCTGTGTAGAATGCCATTTTACCGCCTGGCATTGCCCAAGCATTCAGTTCTTTTGATTTAATGACATTGATTTGCCAGTTAAATTGTTGTCCAGTTTCATTCGCTTGGTCTGCATAAGGCACCATTTTATTAAACACTGCATGAACACGTTTTGCAGTTTTTGATGAAGTATCAATTACACCATGTGCACGCATATTACCCATTTCTTGGGTATAGCTACTTGCAGCCTGTTGATTGATAGAGGCAGAATCAGCACAGGAAGTTAATACGACACCCGCTAACGCGGCGAAAGCAAAGCTTTTAATTTGTTTTTTCATAATTAAGCCCTTTTTGGTTAAAATATCAATATTATATAAATTTCTTTATTGTTGTCGATATAAAAAGATTGCCTTTTGATTTTGTACTATTATAATAGTGCAAAATTATATTCTAGGACTTTACTATGACAATAAAAAAATCTCCTTCTTTATTAGGCGGCGCCATGATTATTGCAGGTACCGCGATTGGTGCAGGTATGCTTGCAAACCCAACCTCAACGGCTGGCGTATGGTTTATCGGCTCTATTCTTGCTTTGGTTTACACTTGGTTCTGTATGACCACATCAGGTTTGATGATCTTAGAAGCCAACTTACATTATCCTACCGGCTCAAGCTTTGACACCATCGTAAAAGATTTGTTAGGTAAAGGCTGGAATATTATCAATGGTCTTTCAGTTGCTTTTGTGTTGTATATTTTGACTTATGCCTACATCACTTCAGGCGGTGGTATTACACAAAACTTGCTTAACCAAGCCTTTGGTTCCGCTGAAAGTGCGGTCGATATTGGACGTACTTCTGGATCCTTAATTTTCTGTTTTATTCTTGCGGCTTTCGTGTGGCTTTCCACTAAAGCTGTAGACCGTTTCACGACGGTATTGATTGTTGGAATGGTAGTCGCTTTCTTCCTTTCTACCGCAGGTTTATTGAGCTCTGTAAAAACAGAAGTGTTATTCAATACTGTTGCAGAAGGTGAGCAAACTTATTTACCTTACTTATTGACCGCACTTCCTGTTTGTTTAGTGTCTTTCGGTTTCCACGGAAATGTGCCAAGCCTCGTAAAATATTACGATCGCGATGGTAGTCGTGTAATGAAATCGATCTTTATTGGTACAGGCTTAGCCTTAGTGATTTACATCTTATGGCAGCTTGCGGTGCAAGGTAATTTACCACGTACAGAATTTGCACCCGTGATTGAAAAAGGCGGCGATGTATCGGCATTATTAGAAGCATTACACAAATATATTGAAGTGGAATACATTGCGGTTGTATTGAATTTCTTTGCTTATATGGCTATTGCAACCTCATTCTTAGGGGTAACGTTAGGTTTATTTGATTATATTGCCGATTTATTTAAATTTGATGACAGCGTATTAGGCAGAACAAAAACCACATTGGTAACATTCTTACCTCCACTATTGTTAAGTTTACAATTCCCTTATGGTTTCGTGATTGCCATTGGTTATGCTGGATTAGCTGCAACAATTTGGGCTGCAATCGTGCCAGCACTGCTTGCTAAAGCCAGTCGCCAAAAATTCCCAAATGCGACTTATAAAGTGTATGGCGGTAATTTTATGATTGGTTTTGTGATCTTATTCGGTGTGTTAAATATTGTGGCACAAGTAGGCGCAAACTTAGGATGGTTTGCAAGTTTCGCAGGATAAGTTTTCGCGTTAATATTGTAGGGGCGTATCGAATACGCCCTTTTTAATTTTACATAGGAAACGAGATGAGTAACCAAACGAGCGTTTATGATAAAGAAAACTTCTTTGCGCTTTATCAAAAACTTCGATCTAACCCAATCAGTCTCAATGAAATAGTGGAAAAGCCGACGATGCTTTCCCTCTTACCCGATTTACAAGGGAAAAAATTGCTCGATTTAGGTTGTGGAACGGGCGGGCATTTGCAACTCTATTTAGAACGCAATGCGGAGAGAGTAGTAGGAACAGATCTTTCAGCTAAAATGCTAGAACAAGCTGAACAAGATCTGCAAAAGTGCGGTCAATTTTCAGGGTGTTTTTCGTTATATCAGTTACCGATGGAAAAATTAACGGAATTGTCAGAAAGTGATTTTGATGTCATTACCAGCTCTTTTGCTTTTCATTATATTGAAGATTTTCCTGCTTTATTAGCGTCTATTGCCAACAAACTTAAGCCTAACGGCACATTAGTTTTTTCCCAAGAGCATCCGATTACGACTTGTCATAAAGAAGGGGAACGCTGGGAAAAAAATGAGCAAAAACAGCAAGTCGCTTATCGTTTAAATCATTACCGTGATGAAGGATTGAGAGAGCGAAATTGGTTTCAACAACCTTTTAAAACGTATCACCGTACGACGGCAACGATTATTAATGATTTAATCGCTGCTGGTTTTCAAATTGAGCAAATGGTTGAACCAATGTTAGCCGAGCAGCCACAATGGCATGATGAATTTAAAGATTTGCGGCATCGTCCCCCTTTATTGTTTATTAAAGCAAGAAAAGTGATGAATTTAACAAAATAAACTGGTTTTTGACCGCACTTTATGGTATAAATCGCACCGCTGTTTTTGGGTTTCAAAAGCAGCGTTTTTAATTATTAACAACACACACATATCATTAAGGCTTAATCGGGGTGCCAAACGGTCGATTAGCTGATATGTGGAGGCTCAACCCCAACAAAAGGAAAATATTATGGCACAAGTTTCAATGCGCGACATGATCAACGCGGGCGTACACTTCGGACACCAAACTCGTTACTGGAATCCACAAATGAAACCTTTCATTTTTGGTGCTCGTAACGGTGTTCATATCATCAACTTAGAAAAAACTTTACCTTTATTCAACGAAGCTTTAGCGGAATTAACCCGTATTGCTAGCAACAACGGTAAAGTATTATTTGTTGGTACTAAACGCGCGGCTCAAGAAGCAGTACAAGCTGCAGCATTAGACTGTCAACAATATTATGTAAACCACCGTTGGTTAGGTGGTATGTTGACTAACTGGAAAACCGTTCGTCAATCAATTAAACGTTTAAAAGATTTAGAAACTCAATCTCAAGACGGTACTTTTGACAAATTAACCAAAAAAGAAGCGTTAATGCGTACCCGTGAGATGGAAAAACTTGAATTAAGCCTTGGCGGTATCAAAGATATGGGCGGCTTACCAGATGCGTTATTCGTTATCGGTGCAGACCACGAACATATCGCTGTTAAAGAAGCAAACAACCTAGGTATTCCTGTATTTGCTATCGTTGATACTAACTCAACTCCAGCTGGCGTAGATTTCGTTATCCCTGGTAACGATGATGCGACTCGTGCTATCCAACTTTACGTTTCTGCAGCTGCAGCAGCGGTTAAAGAAGGTCGTGGTAACGAAGCGCAAGTTGCTGAAGAATTAGCAGCTGACGCAGAATAATTTAAGTTTTGCAATAAGGCGAAGCCCTTAATAATCAAACGATTAATTGGCATAGGGGCTAAAATTTAGCCCCTATATTTTTATCTAAAAGTGCGGTCAAAATGAATCGTACTTTCGACAGAGGATTTTTAAAATGGCTGAAATCACAGCATCATTAGTAAAAGAACTTCGTGAACGTACCGGTGCCGGTATGATGGAATGTAAAAAAGCATTAGTTGAAGCAAACGGTGATATCGAGTTAGCAATCGACAACATGCGTAAATCTGGTCAAGCTAAAGCCGCTAAAAAAGCAGGCCGTGTTGCAGCTGAAGGTGTTATCCTTGCTCGTGTACAAAATGGTTTCGGTGTATTAGTTGAAATGAACTGTGAAACTGACTTCGTAGCAAAAGATGCTGGCTTCTTAGGTTTAGCAAACGAAGTGGCTGATTTCGCAGCAGCACACAAAGGCACCACTATCGAAGCATTACAAGCACAATTTGAAGAAAAACGTGCGGCACTAGTGGCTAAAATTGGTGAGAACATGAACATCCGTCGTGTTGCTTACTTAGAAGGTCAAGTTATTGCTCAATACTTACACGGTGCAAAAATCGGTGTATTAGTTGCAGGTGAAGGTTCAGAAGATGAACTTAAAAAAGTGGCAATGCACGTAGCGGCATCTAAACCAGAATTCGTGAACCCAGAAGATGTACCTGCAGATGTTGTTGAACACGAGCGTCAAATTCAAATTGATATCGCAGTTAACTCTGGTAAACCAAAAGAAATCGCAGAGAAAATGGTTGAAGGCCGTATGAAGAAATTCACTGGTGAAGTTTCATTAACAGGTCAACCATTCGTCATGGATCCTTCTGTATCTGTAGGTGACTTCTTAAAATCAGTAAACACTTCAGTGTCTAACTTCATCCGTTTAGAAGTGGGTGAAGGTATCGAGAAAAAAGAAGAAGATTTCGCAGCTGAAGTTGCAAAAATCACTGGCGGTAACGCTTAATTTTCTCCATTGAGATATAAAAAAAGCCGATATTGAATATCGGCTTTTTTGTTGTCTGAAATTTGAGATTTTCTATTTCTTTGGACGAATATCGATAGCAGGATCTGCATCTTTACGATATTTTTCTTCAATCAGTTTTTTCAGACCATAGTCATCTTTGTCTGATTGCTCAGAGAATAAATCTTCTTCTAAAGTGAGCTTCGGATTTTTAATTCCAATCCAATTAGCAATACCTTCTAAGAAATTCAAACCAGATTTAAAGGCTTTGTATTCTTTACGTGCCGTATCATCAGATGAAATCTTAAAGAGCGGAATATTATGATGTAATTGGCTGTGACAGTTTTGGTTAAACAAGGTGACGCCATGTTTATCATCTTCCTGATGACATAAACCATGATCTGAAAAATAAATCATCGAGAAAGTGCGGTGTGTTTTTTGCTCGTTTTCTTTGAGGGTTTCATACACTTTCTTAATAAAATCATCGGTTTTCTTAATGGATGTAATATAGCAATTTAAGTATTCGTTCTTTTTCTCAATGTCATTGTCATTGAAAATTTTCGGGTAATCTTCAACGCGATCGCAAGCAAGCGGATGTGAGCCATAAATGTGTAATACAATAAAGCGTTTACCTTGCGTTGGATCTTCTAAAACTTGGGCAAATTTAGGAATTAAATCAAAATCGCTATAGTTTGTAGAATTAAAGCTCCCGCCTTTTTTCAAGAAAATGGTTTCATCAGATTTTGAGGCAAGCGAAGCAACTGGCGTGTCATATTCACCTAAGAAACCTTGATTAGACAGCCAGTAGGTTTTCAGACCTGCAGACTTAATGAGATCCACTAGGCTTAAATCATAGTTGGGTTCCCATTTTTCTTTATCAGGTAACGTTAACATTAAGCGCAATGAGGCGACAGTGTTGGTTCCGGCAGATGTCATACCATCAATCAGAGTACCATTTGCTGATGACATAAATGGTGTGTCATTAACGGGGTATCCATACGCATGCAAGTAGTCTTTTCGCGCACTTTCACCCAAAATAATCACATAATCTTGGTATTTAGAATTTTCTAATGTGGATTGTCCCCAGCTGCTTTCCTGTGACATTTTTTTCAATTTTTGCCATTCATTAACAATTTCTACACTCGAATCTATTGTTTCTTTTAATGGCGCAGCAATCGGTAAGTTGTAGCCAATCAACAGGGTAGCGAGGGCAATGAATGTTTTATTGCGATAAAATTTCACCCCAAATTTGACCGCACTTTTGTAATGTAAAAAGACTAAAACTGGAATAGCCAATGCCGCTAAATAGCTGCTCACAGGGATTTGCATGAGAAACTCTTTGGTCTCTAACATATCTGTCGCGAGAACCGATGCAATATATTGGTAACTTGGTGCACCAAAATTTAAGCCTGTCGGCGTATAAATTGCGTGTAAGCAAACTAAGGGTAATAAAATAAAATAGAAAGATTTTCGGCTACTACTTAATAAAATAATGAAAATAGCGGTGAGTAAAATCAGACTGATAGAGGGCTCAGGAAACATCCCTGAACCTCGTAAAATCAAATAACCGGCAGCAATGGCACAAGCCAAAGAAAAAAGTGCGGTTAAAATTTGTGAGGTTTTTGAAATCTTCATAAAGTTTACCTATAAAATCAAAATGGCATTATTTTATCGCACTTTTCTGACCAATTTCCATTTTTAACTTTTTCACTCTTTTGCTAAAATAAGCCAATTTTTGTAACCGACAAAGGAAAAAACAATGAGCCAACCAATTTACAAACGAATCTTATTGAAATTAAGTGGTGAAGCATTGCAAGGTGATGAGGGCTTCGGTATCGATCCTTCTATCCTCGATCGTATGGCTTTAGAGATTAAAGAATTAATTGAAATGGGCGTGGAAGTTGGTGTTGTGCTCGGCGGTGGTAATTTATTCCGTGGCGCAAAATTAGCTAAAGCGGGGATGAATCGCGTAGTGGGCGACCATATGGGGATGCTTGCAACCGTGATGAATGGTTTGGCTATGCGTGATGCACTTCACCGTGCAGATGTCAATGCGAAATTAATGTCTGCGTTCCAATTAAATGGTATTTGCGATACGTATAACTGGTCTGAAGCAATTAAAATGTTACGTGAAAAACGCGTGGTGATTTTCTCAGCCGGTACGGGTAGCCCATTCTTTACAACAGACTCAGCAGCTTGTTTACGTGGTATTGAAATTGAAGCGGATATCGTATTAAAAGCGACTAAAGTAGATGGCGTATATAACTGTGATCCTGCTAAAAATCCTGATGCCGTGTTATATCGTAATTTATCTTATGCAGAAGTGATTGAAAAAGAATTACAAGTAATGGATTTAGCTGCGTTTACACTTGCTCGTGACCACGGTATGCCAATTCGTGTATTTAATATGTGTAAACCAGGTGCGTTACGCAAAGTTGTACTCGGTACAGAAGAAGGTACAACGATTAGTTAATTTTTAAACGAATAAAACGGCGAGAAAGTATCTCGCCTTTTTTATGAATAAATTTATTCAAAACTCCCTAAAAATCCAGTAAAATCACTGTGTTTTATCTTTATTTATTTAAAAGGACAGATGAATGATTAATGAAATTAAACAAGATGCTGAAGCTCGTATGGAAAAAAGTCTCGAAGCGTTGCGTGGGCATATTGCAAAAATCCGTACAGGTCGTGCTCAACCTAGCTTATTAGACGCGATCCAAGTGGAATACTATGGTGCAGCGACACCACTTCGTCAATTAGCTAACGTTGTTGCAGAAGATGCGCGTACTTTAGCGGTAACAGTATTTGACCGTTCTTTAATCAGTGCAGTAGAAAAAGCGATTTTAACTTCTGATTTAGGTTTAAACCCATCTTCAGCAGGCACAACAATTCGCGTACCTCTTCCTCCATTAACTGAAGAACGTCGTCGTGATTTAATCAAAATCGTAAAAAGCGAAGGTGAACAAGGTAAAGTCGCGATTCGTAACGCACGTCGTGATGCAAATGATAAAATCAAAGCATTATTAAAAGACAAAGAAATCAGCGAAAACGATCAACACAAAGCAGAAGAAATCATTCAAAAAGTGACTGATAGCTATATCAAAAAAGTGGATGAGATCTTAGCTGATAAAGAAAAAGAATTAATGGATTTCTAATTGTCGAACCATGTTTTGGGGCAGACCAAGTGTCTGCCCTTGTTCTATTCTGATGAAGAAATAAAAGCACAAAGTGCGGTCGAAATTTTATGCAAAAACAAAATCTTGTTATTTTAGGATCAACAGGTTCTATTGGTCATAGCACCCTTTCAGTTATCGAACATAATCCCGACAAATACCATGCCTTTGCGTTAGTGGGGGGCAAAAATGTTGAGACAATGTTTGAACAATGCGTGAAATTTCAACCGCACTTTGCCGCACTAGATGACGAAAATGCGGCAAAGGTATTGCGAGAAAAATTAGCTTCACACCACATTAAAACGGAAGTCTTAGCTGGACAAAAAGCCATTTGTGAGCTAGCAGCACATCCTGATGCGGATCAAGTGATGGCCGCCATTGTTGGGGCAGCAGGATTACTACCAACTCTTTCAGCAGTAAAAGCGAGTAAGAAAGTCCTGCTTGCAAATAAAGAATCCTTGGTGACGTGTGGCCAGATCTTTATTGATGCAGTGAAGCAGTCGAAAGCAAAATTATTGCCTGTTGATAGTGAGCATAACGCGATTTTTCAATCTTTACCGCCTGAAGCGCAAGAAAAAGTCGGGTTCTGTCCTTTGAAAGAATTGGGTGTCAGTAAAATT
This sequence comes from Parahaemophilus parainfluenzae, assembly GCA_018363335.1. Classification (GTDB taxonomy): domain Bacteria; phylum Pseudomonadota; class Gammaproteobacteria; order Enterobacterales; family Pasteurellaceae; genus Haemophilus_D; species Haemophilus_D parainfluenzae_Y. Next base: position 11,635 of record JAGZOA010000014.1, read on the forward strand.
GTCTTAACTGGTTCTGGTGGGCCTTTCCGTTATACGCCATTAAATGAGTTTGAACATATTACGCCAGAACAAGCCGTCGCTCATCCAAACTGGTCAATGGGTAAAAAAATCTCCGTGGATTCTGCCACGATGATGAATAAAGGTTTAGAGTACATTGAAGCCCGCTGGCTCTTCAATGCATCGGCTGATGAAATGGAAGTGATTATTCATCCTCAATCTATTATTCATTCAATGGTGCGTTATGTAGATGGCTCGGTCATTGCTCAAATGGGTAATCCGGATATGCGAACTCCCATTGCGGAAACCATGGCTTATCCAAATCGTACAGTCAGTGGAGTGGAACCATTAGATTTCTTTAAAATCAAAGAATTGACATTTATCGAACCTGATTTTAATCGTTATCCAAATTTAAAATTAGCGATCGATGCTTTTGTAGAAGGGCAGTATGCGACAACCGCTATGAATGCAGCAAATGAAATTGCAGTACAAGCCTTTTTAGATGGCTATATTAAATTTACGGATATTGCGAAAATTAACCAAGTATCAGTTGAGCAAATGCCATCTTCTATAATTTCAAGCATTGATGATGTATTAGCCGTAGATAAGCAAGCACGTGAATTAGCAGCTTCGCTGATTAAAAAGTTAATGTAGAATACACCAAAGTGCGGTCATAAAATCCGAATATTTTAGAATGAAAGAACTTGATAACAATAATATTCCCGAACACGTTGCCATCATAATGGATGGTAATGGGCGCTGGGCGAAGCAACAAAATAAGCTACGCATTTTTGGCCATACAAATGGTGTGGCAGCCGTGCGCCGTGCGGTGAGTTATGCACGACAAACTGGTGTTAAATTTTTGACGTTATATGCGTTTAGCAGCGAAAACTGGAATCGCCCTGAGCAAGAAGTGAGCGCTTTAATGTCGCTCTTTATGCAAGCGCTTGATCGAGAAGTCAAAAAATTACATAAAAATAATATTCGTTTAAAGATTATCGGTGATGTTTCTCGTTTTAGTGAAAAATTGCAAGAGAAGATCGCAAAAGCAGAAAATTTAACGGGAAATAATACCGCACTGACTTTAAATATTGCGGCGAATTACGGTGGTTGTTGGGATATTGTTCAAGCAACTCAACAATTAGCTGAAAAAGTAAAAAATAATGAGATTTCGGTGAGTGATATTAATGAATCACTTTTCCAGCAACATTTAGTGACACAAGATGAGCCGCCAGTCGATTTGTTAATTCGCACGAGCGGTGAGCAACGCATTAGTAATTTCTTGCTGTGGCAAATTGCGTATGCGGAATTGTGTTTTTTAGATGTGCTTTGGCCGGATTTTAGTGAAAAAGATTTTAATCAGGCAATTGCCTGCTATCAACAACGTCATCGCCGTTTTGGCGGGACAGAATAAGCGGAGAACTTATGCTTAAAGAACGTGTATTATCAGCCATTGTGTTGATTGCTTTGGTATTGTGTGCCTTGTTCTTATTTACCCCATTTTATTTTGCCCTAGCCTTAGGCTTTGTGGCGACGCTTGGTATTTGGGAGTGGGCTCAATTTGCTCGTTTTAAAAATCCTTTAGCGCGCCTTTGTATCGCGGCATTTTTAGGCGCATTTATCTTCCTTTGGCTTTATAACGAAGGTAATTATTTAGATGCGGGGCGAGTATTTGAAAACTACTTGCCGCTTTTATTGTTAAATTCAGTCGGTTGGTGGGCACTTGCATTAGTATTAGTGGTGACTTATCCAAGTTCAGCGAAGTTTTGGGGTAAAAATATCCCTTTACAAGTGTTGTTTGCTTTCTCTACGCTGATCCCTTTTGTTGCCGCAGTCTTACGTTTACGTTTAGATAATTATACTGCTGATCCTCATCATGGTTTATTCTTATTGCTTTATGTGTTTGTATTGGTATGGGCGGCTGACTCTGGTGCCTATTTTGCGGGACGAGCCTTTGGTAAGCACAAGCTTGCGCCGAAAGTCTCACCGGGAAAAACATGGCAAGGCGTATTTGGAGGCATGATCACCGCGGCGGTATTGGCATTTGTATTTATCCATTTCTCAGGTGAAACCTTATTAGGTAGCCGTTCAATGAGTGGTTTTGTTGTGCTTTCTGTGGCAACTGTGGCTATTTCTGTATTAGGTGACTTAGCAGAAAGTATGTTTAAACGTGAATCAGGCATTAAAGACAGTAGTCAATTAATTCCGGGCCATGGCGGTATTTTAGATCGTATTGATAGCTTAACAGCCGCAGTACCATTCTTCACATATTTCTATTTCTTTGTGTTATAGGATAGAACATGTCATTTTTGTGGTCGCTTGGCTCATTTATTATTGCAATTGCTGTGCTAGTTGCCGTGCACGAATACGGCCACTTTTGGGCAGCAAGAAAGTGTGGTATTAAAGTTCATCGTTTTTCGATTGGCTTTGGTAAAGTGATTTGGCGACGCACAGATAAATTGGGCACCGAATTTGCTATTTCAGCTATTCCGCTTGGCGGTTATGTCAAAATGCTTGACGGGCGAAATGAAGAAGTTCCAGCAGAATTAAAATCGCAGGCATTTGAAAGTAAATCTGTCGCTCAACGTGCTTTTGTCATTGCTGCAGGCCCGCTTGCTAATTTTATTTTTGCGATTTTGGCATATTGGGTGATTTATTCTGTAGGGATTCCGAGTGTTAAACCGGTCATTGAAAACGTCACGTCAAATTCACCGGCTGCAATAGCTCAAATTGAACCGAATACCCAGATTTTGGCAATTGATGGGAAGAATACCCCTGATTGGGAAACCATTAATTTATTGCTCACTGATAAGTTAGGTTCTGATTCTGTTGAGCTCACATTAACGCCTTTTGGTGAAAACCGACCTTATCAACGAACCATTAATCTGCAAAATTGGACATTTGAGCCGGATAAAGAAACAGCATTTGAAACATTAGGAATCAATCCAGTTTCAAGTAAAGTGGAGATGACTTTATCAAAAGTGGTGGAGAACTCACCAGCTAAAAAAGCGGGCCTATTGATTGGCGATAAAATTTTAGCAGAAAATTCGACCACACTTGATTGGAAAGCTTTTGTCGCACAGGTACAACAAGGTCAACCTTTTACAATCAAGGTTGAACGAAATCAGGAAATTTTTGACAAAACCTTGCAACCGGAGAAGAATCAAGATGGTAAATGGTTTGTAGGGTTAAGTCCGACGTTCTTAAAAGTTGGCGAACAGTATCGAACTGAATTAAAATATGGTATTCTTGATGCGCTACAAAAAGGTGTGGAAAAGACAGGCCAAATTTCTTGGTTTATTGTGAAGGCAATCGGGAAATTGCTTAGTGGTGAACTTTCATTTTCCAGTTTGGCTGGGCCAATTTCAATTGCTCAAGGGGCAGGCGCATCTTCTAATGCAGGCGTGATTTATTTCTTAAGTTTTCTCGCGTTAATTAGTGTTAATTTAGGCATAATGAATTTATTTCCGTTGCCAGTTTTAGATGGTGGACATCTCGTGTTTTTGGCGGCGGAAGCTATCAAAGGAAAACCTGTTTCAGAACGGGTACAAAATTTAAGTTATCGTATAGGGCTAACAATCTTGTTAATTGAAACAATTTTTGTGCTTTTTAATGATTTCTTACGTTTATAATTATTATTTTTTATAGGATAAAGTCGATGAAAAAACTTCTAATCGCAAGTTTATTATTCGGTACTACAACGAGTGTATTTGCGGCACCATTTGTAGCAAAAGACATTCGTATTGACGGTGCTCAAGGAGACTTAGAACAACAAATTTTAGCAAGCCTTCCTGTTCGTAGCGGTCAGCGTGTAACGGATAAAGACGTAGCCAATATTGTACGTTCATTGTTTGTAAGTGGACAGTTTGATGATGTCAAAGCTTTCCAAGATGGTGATGCGTTAGTTGTGAGCGTTATCGCGAAACCAATCATTTCTGAAGTGAATATTAAAGGCAATTCATCTATTCCAACAGAAGCTTTAAAACAAAATCTTGATGCAAATGGGTTCAAAAGTGGTGATGTATTAAATCGTGCGAAATTAGAAGAGTTTGCGAAAACCTTAAGAGAACATTATAAGAGTGTAGGCCGTTATAATGCGAAAGTTGAACCAATTGTGACAACTTTACCCAATAACCGTGCAGAAATTACCCTTCAAATTGATGAAGATGATACGGCAAAACTTCGTTCAGTGACTTTTAATGGAAATGAAGCGATTTCGAGCAGTAAGTTACAAGAACAAATGGAGCTTCAACCAGATTCTTGGTGGAAACTTTGGGGTAATAAGTTTGATGGTTCTCAGTTTGATAAAGATGTTCAAGCTATCCAAGATTACTACCAAAATAATGGTTACGCAAAAGCAAAAGTAACTAAAACAGATGTTCAATTAAATGAAGATCATACAAAAGCGGATGTGACCATTGATGTAACTGAAGGTGAAAAATATAATTTAAGTTCAGCTCGTATTGTTGGTAACTTAGGTGGTATGGCTAATGAGTTACAACCATTATTGCGCGAGCTTCACTTGAACGAAACATTCAGACGTTCAGATGTGCAGTACGTAGAAAGCTTAATTAAAGATAAATTAGGCGAGCGAGGTTATGGTAGCGCAACAGTTAATTCTGTACCAACTTTTGATGATGCGAATAAAACACTGGCTTTAACATTTGTTGTGGATGCGGGTCGTCGTCTATCTGTACGTCAAGTTCGTTTTGAAGGTAATACGGTTTCCGCGGATAGTACATTACGTCAAGAAATGCGTCAGCAAGAAGGGACTTGGTATAACTCACAATTAGTTGAGTTAGGTAAAGTGCGTTTAGATAGAACAGGCTTCTTTGAAAGCGTAGAAAATCGTATTGAACCAATCCAAGGTTCTAACGATGAAGTTGATGTAGTATATAAAGTCAGAGAACGTAATACGGGTAGTATCAACTTTGGTATCGGTTATGGTACAGAAAGCGGTCTTAGCTATCAAGCAAGTGTGAAACAAGATAACTTCTTGGGAACGGGCGCTGCGGTAAGTTTAGCCGGTACACGTAATGACTACGGTACAAGTGTAAACTTAGGTTATACAGAACCATACTTTACTAAAGATGGCGTAAGTTTAGGTGGAAACGTATTCTATGAAACTTATGACAACTCGAAAAGTGATACTTCATCAACCTATAAGCGTACGACTTATGGCGGTAATGTAACATTAGGATTCCCAGTCAATGAGAATAACTCATATTATGTGGGATTAGGTTATACTTACAATAAAATTAGCAACTTCGCGTATGAGTACAATCGTGATTTATACATGAAGTCAATGAATTTGACTGGAAACTCAATCAAAACTAATGATTTTGATTTCTCATTTGGTTGGAACTACAACAGTCTAAATCGTGGCTATTTCCCAACTAAAGGGGTGAAAGCAAATCTAGGTGGTCGCGTAACCATTCCAGGATCTGACAATAAATATTATAAATTAAGCGCTGAGCTTCAAGGTTTCTACCCATTAGATCGTGATCACCGTTGGGTGTTATCAGGAAAAGCAACCGCCTCTTATGCAAATGGCTTAGGTGGTAAACGTGTTCCGTTTTATCAACTTTATACGGCTGGTGGTATCGGTTCATTACGTGGCTTTGCTTACGGTGCGGTAGGTCCTAATGCGATTTATCAAGACAAATATGGTCAATGGTATCAAAGCACTGATGTCGTTGGTGGTAACGCGATGGCTACAGCAAGCGTGGAACTTATTGTGCCAACTCCATTTGTTGGAGATAAAAGTCAAAATAGCGTAAGAACCTCATTTTTCGTTGATGCAGCTAGCGTTTGGAATACAAAATGGAAATCAGATAAAGAAGGCTTAAAATCATCTCCGATTTATGCAACATTACCTGATTACAGTAAAGCAGGTAGAGTTCGTGCTTCAACTGGTGTTGCTTTCCAATGGCAATCACCAATTGGACCATTGGTATTCTCTTACGCGAAACCAATCAAAAAATATGAAAATGATGATGTAGAACAATTCCAATTTAGTATTGGTGGTTCTTTCTAATAAATTGAACTTTTATATTCTATTTAAGTCAAAATCTTTGTTCTGTGTCAGTGAGTTAGCTGACACAGAAAAATTTACTAAACTAATTTAAGGAAATTCAAATATGAAAAACGTACTAAAAGTTACCGCACTTTCTTTAGGTCTTGCACTTGCATCAGGTTTTGCTGCTGCAGATGAAAATATCGCATTCATCAATGCGGGTTATTTATTCCAAAATCACCCAGATCGCCAAGCTGTAGCTGATAAATTAGATGCTGAATTTAAACCAATGGCAGATAAACTTGCTGCAAGCAAAAAAGAAATTGATGATAAAATCGTGGCATCTCGTAAAAAAGTAGAAGCAAAAATTGCAGCGTTACAAAAAGATGCACCTCGTTTACGTCAAGCTGAAATTCAAAAACGCCAAGACGAAATTACTAAATTCGGTTCAGATGAAGAAGCTGCATTAAGTAAATTAATGGAAGAGCAAGATAAAAAAGTGGCAGAGTTCCAAGAGTTAAACGAAAAACGTCAAACTGAAGAGCGTGGTAAATTATTGGAAAGCATTCAAGTTGCAACGAATAATTTAGCTAAAGCTAAAGGTTATACTTATGTTTTAGATGCAAACTCTGTCGTATTTGCGGTAGATGGTAAAGATATTACTGAAGAAGTATTAAAATCTATTCCTGCAACTGAGAAAGCCGCTCCAGCAAAAACTGAAGAGAAAAAATAATAGGTTCTCATAATGCAAAAATCCTATTCTTTACAGGAATTAGCAACAAAAGTCGGCGGTACCTTTCGCGGTAACGCCGATGTTGTCGTTAATAGTATTGCTGCTCTTTCAAAAGCAGATACAAATCAGCTTACGTTCATTTCTAATGCAAAATTTCGCCCTTTATTAGCTGAATCTAAAGCAGGTATTCTTGTGGTGTCAGAAGCGGATGTGGAATTTTGCTCACCTGAAAGTAATTTACTTATCGTTAAAGATCCTTATGTTGCTTATGCAGTATTAGCGCAATATATGGATACTACCCCGAAAGCAGCTCAAAATATCCACCCAAGTGCGGTTATTTCTGAAAAAGCTTCAATGGGTGAAAATGTATCAATTGGTGCAAATGCTGTTATTGAAGAAGGTGTTGTATTAGGCGATAACGTAATTATTGGCGCCGGTTGTTTTGTAGGTAAATTCACCAAAATTGGTGCAGGTACACAGCTTTGGGCAAATGTAAGCGTTTATCATGAAGTAGAAATTGGACAAAATTGCTTAATTCAATCAGGTGCTGTGATTGGTAGTGATGGCTTTGGCTATGCGAATGATCGTGGTCGCTGGGTGAAAATTCCACAAGTAGGACAAGTGATTATTGGTAATAATGTCGAAATCGGTGCTTGTACCTGTATTGACCGTGGAGCCTTAGATGCGACAGTCATTGAAGATAACGTCATTATTGATAACCTTTGTCAAATTGCGCATAACGTTCATATCGGCACGGGTACAGCAGTCGCTGGCGGTGTCATTATGGCGGGTAGTCTAAAAGTGGGGCGTTATTGTTTAATTGGCGGAGCAAGTGTGATTAATGGTCACATGGAAATCTGCGATAAAGTAACCGTGACTGGCATGGGGATGGTAATGCGTCCAATTACTGAACCAGGCGTTTACTCATCGGGTATCCCATTACAAACCAATAAAGAGTGGCGAAAAACAGCCGCACTTACTTTGGGGATTGATGGTATGAATAAACGACTGAAAGCCCTTGAGAAAAAACTTGGCTAAGATTTTTAAAACGTACCCTAGGGTGCGTTTTATTTTTATACAGAAATATCGTATAATTCCAGTGTTTTATTATTATTTATTTTAAAGGTATTAGACGTGTCAGAGAATCAAGTAAGTAAAGTAATTGAAGCAAAAGAAATTATGACCTTATTGCCACATCGTTATCCATTTTTATTAGTGGATCGTGTGTTAGACTACAAAGAAGGTGAATGGTTAAAAGCAATTAAAAATATCAGCGTAAACGAACCTTGTTTTACCGGTCATTTCCCTGGAGAGCCAATTTTACCAGGTGTGTTAATTCTTGAAGCTTTGGCGCAATCAATGGGGATCCTTGCATTTAAAACCCATGAATTAAAAGGTGGCGAATTATTCTATTTCGCAGGTATTGATGAAGCGCGTTTCAAACGCCCAGTATTACCTGGAGATCAAATGGAATTGAACGTTCAAGTGATTAAAGAACGTCGTGGTATTACAGCATTCACAGGTATTGCAACCGTAAACGGTGAAGTTGCTTGTGAAGCCAAATTAATGTGTGCTCGTCGATAATTAAAGAAAATTAAGGGGTAAGTATGATCCACCCAAGTGCAAAAATTCACCCAACCGCGCTTGTTGCTGATGGCGCAGTTATTGGCGAAGACGTTGTTATCGGTCCTTTCTGTATTATTGAAGGGAGCGTTGAGATTAAAGCGCGTACTGTTTTAAATTCTCATATTGTCGTGAAAGGCGACACCGTGATTGGTGAGGATAACCAGATTTATCAATTCGCCAGCATCGGTGAAGTCAACCAAGATTTAAAATATAAAGGCGAAGCAACTAAAACCATTATTGGTAATGGCAACCTTATTCGAGAACATGTGACGATTCACCGCGGCACAATCCAAGGTGGTGGTGTAACACGTATTGGTAACAACAACTTATTGATGATCAACGTCCACGTTGCTCACGATTGTCAAATTAAAAATAACTGTATTTTGGCAAACAATGCAACCCTTGCAGGTCACGTTGAATTAGATGATTTTGTTATTGTAGGTGGTATGTCTGCGATTCACCAATTTGTGATCGTAGGGGCACATGTTATGCTAGGTGGTGGTTCTATGGTTAGCCAAGATGTGCCGCCTTATGTGATGGCACAAGGTAACCATGCACAGCCTTTTGGTGTTAACCTTGAAGGATTAAAACGTCGTGGTTTTGATAAACCAACCATGCATGCTATTCGTAATGTTTATAAAATGATTTACCGTAGTGGTAAAACCCTTGAAGAAGTGTTGCCTGAAATTGAACAAATTGCGCAAACAGAATCTGCAATTAGTTTCTTTGTGGAATTCTTCAAACGTTCTACTCGTGGCATTATTCGTTAATTAACGTTTCTTTTCTCGTTAAGAGAAAATGATGAATAACAAAGAGACCGCACGATGATTTGTTCAAAGTGCGGTCGTTTTTTAGGATAAATTTAATGATAAAAGAAAATCCGACTATTGCGATTGTTGCCGGTGAAGTATCTGGTGATATTCTTGGTGCAGGTCTCATTCAAGCGCTTAAACGCCACTATCCGCAAGCTAAGTTTGTCGGGATTGGCGGGGAGAGAATGATTGCTCAAGGTTTTGAAAGCTTTTTTGATATGGAAGAGCTTTCAGTGATGGGCTTAGTCGAGGTCCTCAAGCATTTACCACGATTACTCAAAATTCGCAGCAGTATTATAGAACAACTTGCTGAAATCAAACCTGATGTGTTTATTGGCATTGATGCCCCAGATTTCAATCTTACCGTTGAACTTAAACTAAAAGAAAAAGGGATTAAAACCATTCATTACGTGAGTCCATCTGTATGGGCTTGGCGTCAAAATCGTATTTATAAAATTGCTAAAGCAACCCATCAAGTATTAGCTTTTCTTCCTTTTGAAAAAGCCTTTTATGATCGTTTTAATGTGCCTTGTCGTTTTATTGGCCATACTATGGCAGATGCGATTCCATTAAAACCAAATAGAACGGAAGCTTGCCAGACCTTAGGTATTGATGAAAAAGGACGTTATCTTGCCATTTTAGTGGGAAGCCGTGGTAGCGAAGTTGGGTTTCTTACTGAACCATTTCTAAAAACTGCTTTGTTATTAAAAGAAAAATATCCAGACTTGCAGTTTTTAGTTCCTTTGGTGAATGAAAAACGTCGCCAGCAATTTGAGGAAATAAAGGCTCAGATTGCTCCTGATCTTGATATGCATTTAATTGATGGTAAATCACGCCAAGTGATGATAGCTGCAGAAGCAACTTTACTAGCTTCAGGTACTGCTGCACTTGAAGCGATGTTGTGTAAATCGCCAATGGTGGTGGGCTATCGAATGAAACCTTTCACGTATTTCTTGGCAAAACGATTAGTCAAAACAAAATATGTTTCACTGCCTAATTTATTAGCGGATGAAATGCTTGTGCCAGAAATGATTCAAGAAGATTGCGAACCGCAAAAATTAGCAGAACAACTTGCTCAGTATTTGGGCGATGACGAAAGTGCGGTCAAATCTCGCAGTGTTTTAATTCAACGTTTTACAGAATTGCATAAATTAATTCAATGTGATGCGGATAGCCAAGCCGCACAAGCTGTGGTTGATTTATTGGAGCAAAGACATGACTGATTTTGTTTATCCTGAAGGTTATCAGCTATTTGCCGGGGTGGATGAAGTTGGAAGGGGGCCTTTAGTGGGTGCAGTTGTCACGGCTGCGGTGATCTTAGATCCGAATAAGCCGATTGCTGGTTTGGCGGATTCTAAAAAGCTCAGCGAGAAAAAACGTCTTGCACTCGCAGCAGAAATTAAAGAGAAAGCCTTAGCTTGGTCAATGGGCCGAGCAGAGCCAGCCGAGATTGATGAATTGAATATTCTGCATGCCTCTATGTTAGCCATGGAGCGAGCAGTAAAGGCCTTAAAAATTCAACCGCACTTTGTGTTAGTAGATGGTAATCGTATTCCGCCGAACCTTGGTTTATCCGCTCAAGCGGTAGTGAAAGGGGATTCACTTGTGGCGGAAATTAGCGCCGCCTCTATTTTGGCAAAAGTTGCACGCGATCAGGAAATGGAAGCATTAGATAAAAAGTATCCTGAATATGCGTTTGCTCAACATAAAGGGTATCCAACCAAATTACACCTAGAAAAATTAGCGGAACTGGGCCCTTTACCAGAGTATCGTCGAAGTTTTTCACCTGTGAAGAAAGCGCTAGGCATAGAAGACTAGCGAGCTTGAAAGATTTTAAGATTGAAGGATATAAAATGGACATTTATTGCCTTGTCTTTGATGACTATGAAACGTTAGATCTAATGGGGCCTGTTGAGTTTTTAGCAAGAGTCCCTAATGTTAAGCTTCACTATGTATCCCAAGTCGGTGGATTAATTCGTAGTAAGCAAGGATTTTATATTGAAACAGAAAAGCTAGAATATTTATTACCTCATAGTGTGTTATTGGTTGTTGGTGGACAGGGAACTCGTCAGTTAGTAAACGATGAACAATTTATTAATCAGCTTGGTAAATGGATTGATGAGTCAGAGATTTGTCTCAGTGTTTGTACAGGTTCAGCATTATTGGCTTGTACGGGGCGATTAGATAGTTTAAAAGCGACTTCTAATAAAAAATCTTTTGAATGGGTAAAACAATGTCGCCCAGCTGTAAAATGGCAGCCCGTTGCAAGATGGGTGAAAGATGGCAAGTTTTACACTTCATCAGGCGTTTCTGCTGGTATGGATATGGCACTTGGGTTTATTGCTGATTATTATGGCAGTGACTTGGCTCAAGACATTGCTAACCACACCGAATATCATTGGCAAAGTGAGCCTAGCCTTGATGATTTTGCTGGAATATACAGATAATAAGTAAAAGATTAAATTTTCTTTAATCTAAAAAAAGAGCGGTCAAAAATACAAAGAGTTTTGACCGTTATTTATATTAAAATTCCTGATGAATTTACTATACTATTGTTTTGTTTTTTGTTATGCTACCTTGTGTCATCCTGGATGATAAATAGTGATTATCTTTTATTTTTAACCGTTTAGTCGAGGAATTCCTTTATGAGAAAAGTAACACTTTCCGCATTAGCTATAGCTCTTGCTATGGGATTATCTGCTTGTTCATCAAGCCAAGAAGAAAGTTATGACCCATCTTCTAATGATGTTGCAACTTTCCAACCGAATAAATCTTCATCAGAAAATAATTCGTCAAACCAATCTGCATCAGAAAATGATTCAGCAAATCAAACAAACGAATCAAATAACCAAAAACAATCAACCCGACCTCACTTGACAATAATTGAAAAGGGACCGTTAAGTAAAGGGCACCCATCATCAGCGAAAGATTACGCTATTCCAACAACCGGTAAATTTAATGGGATTGCTTATGAGTTTCGCAGCCACTATAACACTGACAGAATTGAGAATCCAAAAGTACATCAATTATCAACGGATAATATCTACGTCTTAAACATTGATGGTAAACGCATTGATATTGCGCCAGAGGGTGTGAATCCAGGGTATACTTACTTGGATAAGGATGGAGAAATTCGTTTAAGTACAGGGGCTTTTGTTAATGGTGTCGTTTTCCTAGACAGTATGCAAAATGGGATTTATCAAAGCAAAAAAGATGGAAAAACCTACGTTTATATCCAAGGTGAACTCACTCCGACAGATAATATTCCGAAAAGTGGCACAGCTCGTTATCTTGGCCTGAGTAGCTACCATGTGAATAATGATACACTACTTGAAGGTGCTCTTGATCCTGTTGAGGGCGCTCCTCCAAGATTTGGTATTGTGGGTGTTGATATGACGGCAAATTTTGAAGATAAAACGGTTGCAGGTATCCTACTTCATACCAGTGCAGCGAAGAATAATAATGTACTAGCTGAATTAGAGGGAACTATCTCTGGAAACCAATTCAGTGGTACAAAAAATGATACAAAACTGCAAGGCGCATTCTTTGGTGAAAATGCTAATGAAATGGGTGGCGTTTATATCAATGAGAAAGAAGGTTTTAGTGGTGCATTTAGTGCGAGACATGAATGGTAGTTAAGTATCGTTAATCATGCTTTAATGAATGTTAATAAAAAAGAGCGGTCAAAATCGACCGCTCTTTTTATATCTTCGCGAGATTATTTATTTAATTTCGCTTTGTAAGTTGGGTTCATTAAGTTTTCTACAGAAAGGATGTCATCCAATTGTTCTGCTGTTAATAAACCTTTTTCTAATACCACTTCACGTACGCCTTTACCGGTTTGAGCACAGATTTTACCCACTAAGTCGCCATTATGGTGACCGATAAATGGATTCAAGTAAGTCACGATACCGATTGAGTTGAATACGTAGTTTTCACAAATTTCTTTGTTTACAGTAATACCGTCTACACATTTATCGCGTAAGTTCACGCAAGCATTGGTTAAGATGTCGATAGATTCAAACATTGCTTGACCAATCACTGGTTCCATTACGTTTAATTGTAATTGACCCGCTTCAGATGCGAAAGTAACGGTAGTATCGTTACCAATTACTTTAAAGCATACTTGGTTTACCACTTCTGGAATAACTGGGTTTACTTTTGCAGGCATGATAGAAGAACCCGCTTGTAATTCAGGTAAGTTAATTTCTTTAATACCTGCACGTGGACCAGAAGAGAGTAAACGTAAGTCGTTACATACTTTAGAGAGTTTTACAGCGGTACGTTTTAATGCGCCATGAACCATGACATAAGCACCACAGTCAGATGTTGCTTCGATTAAGTTTTCAGCAGGTACGCAAGGTAATCCAGTTACCTCAGCAAGGTGTTTTACTACTAATTCTGTATAACCTTTTGGTGTATTTAAACCAGTACCGATTGCTGTTGCACCAAGGTTGACTTCAAGGAGTAACTCAGCGGTGCGTTTTAAGTTACGTACTTCTTCTTCAAGTAATACAGCAAAGGCTTTAAACTCTTGACCAACCGTCATAGGTACAGCATCTTGTAATTGAGTACGACCCATTTTTAAAATTTTAGCAAATTCTTTTGCTTTATTATCGAAACCATCATGTAAGTATTGGATTTTGTCGATCAATTTTAAGATGCTGTTATATACCGCAATACGGAAACCGGTAGGATACGCATCGTTGGTAGATTGACTAGCGTTCACGTGGTCCATTGGGTTAATAACATCATATTCACCTTTTTTATGACCAATTTTTTCAAGCGCGAGGTTAGCAACCACTTCGTTGGTATTCATATTGACAGAAGTACCCGCACCACCTTGATATACATCAGATGGGAATTGATCTAAGCATTTCCCCGTGGTAAGAATTTCATCACAAGCAGCAACAATCGCTTTTGCAATATCACTTGGAATAGCACCTAATTCACCATTCGCTAGGGCTGTTGCTTTTTTAACCATTACCATGCCGCGAACAAATTCCGGTACATCAGAAATGGTTACATTAGAAATATTGAAGTTTTCAACCGCTCTTAAGGTATGGATACCCCAGTATGCATCAGCTGGCACATCACGTTCACCTAATAAATCCACTTCTTTTCTGTATTGAGTCATTTTAATCACCTTTTTTGGTTGTTAATTAATTTGAGGTAATTATAGGAATTTACATAGAAAATAAATTTGACATGGATCACATTTCAAATAAGACGTATAAGAGATATTTTCATTTCTCGCATAAATTTTTTTAGGGTGAAATTTTTTTATTTATCCCCTTGAAACCGAAAAAGTTATCCCCACATTTAAAACACTTTATTTTAATAAGAAGGAAATTAATCATGAATATTCGTCCTTTACACGATCGTGTAATCATTAAACGTGAAGAAGTAGAAACTCGTTCAGCTGGCGGTATCGTATTAACCGGTTCAGCGGCGACTAAATCAACCCGTGCGAAAGTATTGGCAGTGGGTAAAGGTCGTATTTTGGAAAATGGTACCGTTCAGCCTTTAGATGTAAAAGTTGGCGATACAGTCATTTTCAATGATGGTTATGGCGTGAAAAGTGAAAAAATCGATGGTGAAGAAGTGTTAATCATTTCTGAAAACGATATTTTGGCGATTGTGGAATAATTTAAATTAAGGAAAAAAGAAAATGGCAGCAAAAGACGTAAAATTTGGTAACGATGCACGCGTAAAAATGCTAAAAGGCGTGAATGTATTAGCAGATGCAGTAAAAGTGACCCTTGGCCCTAAAGGTCGTAATGTCATTTTAGATAAATCATTTGGTGCACCAACCATCACTAAAGATGGTGTATCTGTCGCACGTGAAATTGAATTAGAAGATAAATTTGAAAATATGGGTGCGCAAATGGTGAAAGAGGTTGCCTCTAAAGCCAATGATGCAGCAGGTGACGGTACAACGACTGCGACAGTTCTTGCTCAAGCTATCGTAAATGAAGGCTTAAAAGCTGTGGCTGCAGGTATGAACCCAATGGATTTAAAACGTGGTATCGATAAAGCAGTAAGTGCGGTTGTTTCTGAGCTTAAAAATTTATCTAAACCTTGCGAAACCTCTAAAGAAATTGAGCAAGTAGGGACAATTTCTGCGAACTCAGACAGCATTGTGGGTCAATTAATTGCTCAAGCAATGGAAAAAGTGGGTAAAGAAGGCGTGATTACTGTAGAAGATGGTACAGGTCTTGACGATGAATTAGCAGTTGTTGAAGGGATGCAATTCGATCGTGGTTACTTATCACCTTATTTCATCAACAAACCAGAAACGGCAACGGTTGAATTAGATAACCCGTACATTCTTTTAGTAGATAAAAAAGTATCAAACATTCGCGAATTACTTCCAGTATTAGAAGGTGTCGCGAAAGCGGGCAAACCATTATTAATTATCGCTGAAGATATCGAAGGTGAAGCACTTGCAACTTTAGTCGTGAACACCATGCGCGGTATCGTAAAAGTGGCAGCAGTGAAAGCGCCAGGCTTTGGTGATCGTCGTAAAGCAATGTTACAAGATATTGCGATCTTAACTGCAGGTACTGTGATTTCTGAAGAAATCGGTATGGAACTTGAAAAAGCGACATTAGAAGATTTAGGTCAAGCAAAACGTGTTGTAATCAACAAAGATAACACCACGATTATTGATGGTGTGGGTGATGAAGCACAAATAAAAGGTCGCGTAGCGCAAATTCGTCAACAAATCGAAGAATCAACTTCTGATTATGACAAAGAAAAACTTCAAGAGCGCGTGGCTAAACTTGCCGGCGGTGTCGCTGTAATCAAAGTTGGTGCAGCAACTGAAGTTGAAATGAAAGAGAAAAAAGATCGTGTGGATGATGCATTACACGCAACTCGTGCAGCAGTTGAAGAAGGTATCGTTGCTGGTGGTGGTGTTGCATTAGTTCGTGCTGCAACCAAAGTAGCGGCAACCTTAAAAGGTGATAACGAAGAACAAGATGTAGGTATCAAACTTGCATTACGTGCAATGGAAGCGCCACTTCGTCAAATCGTCACCAACGCAGGTGAAGAAGCATCGGTTGTGGCAAGTGCGGTTAAAAATGGCGAAGGAAACTTTGGTTATAACGCAGGTACTGAACAGTACGGAGATATGATCGAAATGGGTATTTTAGATCCAACTAAAGTCACTCGTTCTGCATTACAATTCGCGGCTTCTGTAGCGGGCTTAATGATCACTACAGAATGTATGGTGACCGATCTTCCAAAAGATGATAAAGCCGATTTAGGTGCTGCCGGCATGGGCGGTATGGGAGGCATGGGCGGAATGATGTAATTCCCCCTTTGCAAAAGAAAGTGCGATCGTTTTTCTTTATAGAAATGCGATCGCATTTTTATTTGTGTGGTGCTACACTTTAACGGTTTTCGATGATTTTATAGGTATAACAATGACAATTTCCCAAACTGAACTTAATCAACAACTCAAATCTGCTGGTATTGGCATTAATGCAACAGAATTACATGGCTTTTTGAGCGGCTTAATTTGTGGTGGGCTAAAAGACCAAAGTTGGTTACCGCTTCTATATCAATTCAGTAACGATAACCACGCTTATCCAACCGCATTAATTCAGCCGATTACCGAAATCTATGAGCAGATTGGTAAAACCTTATCGGATGTAGAAGGGTTTGATTTTGAATTGGGCTTAACCGAAGATGAGAGCGTGTTTGCTCGTGCAGACAGTTTATCAGACTGGGCAAACCAATTTTTACTGGGTTTAGGTCTTGTTCAGACAGAATTGGATAAAGAAAAAGGCGAAATTGGCGAAGCAGTGGATGATTTACAAGATATTTGTCAGCTTGGTTATGATGAAGAAGATGACGAAGAAGAGCTTGATGAAGCTCTAGAAGAAATTATTGAATATGTTCGCACCATTGCCATGCTGTTTTACACCCATTTCAACGATGATGCACAAGAAATAAAACCGATATTACATTAAAAGGAGCGAAACATGGATCTCGCATACATGGCGGCATTACCGCAAGAGGAATTTACAGAACGTCGTCAAAAAGTGTTAGCACAAATGCAGCCAAATTCTGCCTTGTTGCTATTTTCTGAAATTGAAAAACGTCGTAATAACGACTGTGATTTTCCTTTCCGTCAAGACAGTTACTTCTGGTATTTAACGGGATTTAATGAGCCCAATGCAGCATTATTATTGATTAAAACGGAAGAGTCTGAAAAGACGGTTGTATTTCTTCGTCCGCGAGATCCTTTGCTTGAAACCTGGAATGGTCGCCGATTAGGCGTTGAGCGCGCACCACAAAAACTCAATGTCGATGAAGCCTATTCTATCGATGATTTTAAAACAGAATTTCCAAAATTAACGGAAAAATTGACCGCACTTTATCATGTGGCCGATCGTCATCCTTGGGGCGATAAATTAATAGCTGAAAGTGCGGTGAAATTTTACGCTGTTTTTGATTGGCAGCCGATGTTAAGTGAAATGCGCTTAATCAAATCTCCAAATGAAATTCGCTTAATGCAGCAAGCGGGACAAATTACAGCATTTGGGCATATTAAAGCGATGCAAGTGACTCGTCCAAATCGTTTTGAATATGAAATTGAAAGCGAAATTCTGCATGAATTTAATCGTCATGGTGCAAGATTTCCGTCTTATAACTCCATTGTTGCTGGTGGTGATAATGCCTGTATTTTGCACTACACTGAAAATGATCAGCCTTTGAAAGATGGCGATCTTGTGTTGATTGATGCAGGTTGTGAATTTGCTATGTATGCAGGGGATATCACGCGTACTTTCCCTGTGAATGGTAAATTTACCCAGCCTCAACGTGAGATTTATGAATTAGTCTTAAAGGCTCAAAAACGCGCGATTGAGCTATTAGTGCCAGGAAATTCGATTAAACTGGCGAATGACGAAGTGATTCGTATTAAAACTCAAGGCTTGGTTGATTTAGGCATCCTGAAAGGGGATGTAGATAAGCTGATTGAAGAGAAAGCTTATCGCCAATTTTATATGCATGGTTTAGGCCATTGGCTTGGTTTAGATGTGCATGATGTTGGTCGCTATGATGATGATCGTAGCCGTACGCTTGAAGTGGGGATGATCATCACCGTTGAGCCAGGTATTTATATTTCAGAAGAGGCGGATGTACCAGCTCAATATAAAGGCATTGGTGTCCGTATTGAAGATAACTTGTTGATGACTGAATACGGCAACAAAAATCTGACAGCTGCGGCACCAAAAGAAATCAATGACATTGAGAATTTAATGAAAAATTGAGAAAAATTCTCAAATTTGTGATCTAGTGCAAGTTTTTCCTACAACCAAAGTGTTACTATGCAGTTAGATAAAAAAAGGTCAATTAAATCGGTAAGGAGTTGATTATGTATAAACACGTTTTAGTTGCGGTAGATCTTTCTGATGAAAGTGAATTTCTACTCAAAAAAGCCGTGGGAATTGCAAAACGCAATGATGCGCAGCTTTCCATTATCCACGTAGATGTAAACTTCTCGGATCTCTATACTGGTTTAATTGATGTCAATATGTCATCAATGCAAGATAGAATTTCGAGCGAAACCCAAAAAGCGCTAATTAATTTAGCAGAACATGCTGGTTATCCAGTAAAAGAAAAATTGAGCGGTAGCGGTGATTTAGGTCAAGTTTTGACGGACGCTATTGATCAGTATGATGTAGATCTACTAGTGACAGGTCATCACCAAGATTTCTGGAGTAAATTAATGTCTTCAACACGTCAAGTGATGAATACGATTAAAATTGATATGTTGGTTGTGCCACTTCGCGACGAATAGTGATCAAAAATTATTTTAGCCCCATTAAAATAACGTAAATTTTAACCGCACTTCTCAATTAATGCAGTAGAGTGCGGTTTTCTTTTTAAGATCAGTGAAAAAGCCTTTTTCTCTAGGTCAAAATATGCAAGAATAGTGAGCTTATTTTATAAATCGTGATCGAGATAGAGACACAAGGTTTTATCAATGAAAACAACAGCAGAAATTAGACAGTCATTCCTTGATTTTTTCCATAGCAAGGGGCATCAGGTCGTCGCAAGTAGTTCACTTGTTCCTGAAAACGATCCGACATTGCTTTTTACCAATGCCGGGATGAACCAATTTAAAGACGTGTTCCTTGGTATGGATAAACGTCCTTACTCACGTGCGACAACAGCACAACGTTGTGTGCGCGCAGGTGGTAAGCATAATGACTTAGAAAACGTCGGTTATACGGCGCGTCACCATACTTTCTTTGAAATGCTCGGCAACTTCAGTTTTGGTGACTATTTCAAACATGATGCGATTAATTTTGCGTGGGAGTATTTAACTTCTCCACAATGGCTCGGGTTACCAAAAGAAAAATTATGGGTAACTGTGTATGAAACCGATAACGAAGCTTATGATATTTGGCATAAAGAAGTTGGTGTGCCAGCAGAGCGTATTATTCGTATCGGTGATAACAAAGGTGCGCCTTATGCATCTGATAACTTCTGGGCAATGGGTGACACCGGTCCTTGTGGTCCCTGTACTGAAATTTTCTACGATCACGGCGATCATATTTGGGGTGGGCCTCCGGGTTCTCCAGAAGAAGATGGTGACCGCTATATCGAAATTTGGAATGTGGTATTCATGCAATTTAACCGCCTCGCAGACGGCACAATGGAAAAATTACCACGTCCATCGGTTGATACAGGGATGGGGTTAGAGCGTATTTCTGCTGTATTACAGCACGTAAACTCTAACTATGAGATCGATATTTTCCAAAAATTAATTGCAAAAACAGCAGAAATCGTAGGAACAACAGATTTAACCAATAAATCATTACGAGTAATTGCAGATCACATTCGTTCTTGTGCATATTTAATTGCAGATGGCGTGATTCCATCAAACGAGGGTCGTGGTTATGTATTGCGTCGTATTATTCGTCGTGCAGTGCGTCATGGCCACTTGTTAGGGGCAAAAGAAGCTTTCTTCTACAAACTTGTGCCGACTTTAATTGAAGTCATGGCGGAAGCAGGAAAAGAAGTTAAAGAAAAACAAGCTAATGTCGAAAAATTACTTCGTTTAGAAGAAGAACAATTTGCTCGTACATTAGAGCGCGGATTAAGCTTATTAGACGATGCGCTTGCTCAAGTGAAAGATGGTGTGTTGTCAGGTGAAGTTGCCTTTAAACTTTATGATACTTATGGCTTTCCACTTGATTTAACTGCAGACGTATGTCGTGAGCGTGATATTGCAATTGATGAAGCAGGTTTTGAGTGTGAAATGGAAGCACAACGCTTACGCGCACAATCTGCAAGCCAGTTCGGCATGGATTACAACAATGTTATTCGTGTAGAAGGTGAAACGAAATTTGAAGGTTATACTGAATCAGAATCTTTAGCCAAAGTGACCGCACTTTTCCATGATGGAAAATCAGTAGATAGTATTACTGCAGGCCAAAGTGCTGTGGTGATTTTAGAAAATACTCCATTCTATGCGGAATCAGGTGGTCAAATTGGTGACAGTGGTTATTTAACCTCTCAAGGTATTCAGTTTAATGTAAAAGATACTCAAAAATATGGTCAAGTATTTGGTCATATTGGTGAGTTAGAACAGGGTACCTTAAAAGTCGGGCAAACAGTCAACGCGGTTGTGGATGCAGCAAGACGTCATCAAACGTCGCTTAACCATTCTGCAACACACTTATTACATGCCGCATTGCGTCAAGTTTTAGGTCACCATGTAGTGCAAAAAGGATCATTAGTATCTGATACAGCATTACGTTTTGACTTTGCTCATCCGGAAGCGATTACCAAAGCACAGCTTAACGAAATTGAAACGTTGGTAAACCAGAAAGTACGTGAGAATTTTGTGGTTCAAACGGACATAATGGATATCGAAGCGGCAAAAGCAAAAGGTGCAATGGCGTTATTCGGTGAAAAATATGCTGATGTGGTACGTGTTTTAACAATGGGTGATTTCTCCGTTGAACTTTGTGGTGGCATTCATGCTAAACGTACCGGTGATATCGGTTTATTTAAAATTGTGGCGGAAACTGCAGTTGCAGCAGGTGTTCGTCGTATTGAAGCGGTAACGGGTGAAAATGCAATTAATTGGTTACATAATCAACAACGCATTCTTACTCAAAGTGCAGATTTATTTAAATCTGACGTTAATACCCTTGTTGAGAAAATTCAGCAACTTCAAGATAAAGCGAAGAAAGCAGAAAAAGAATTACAAGGATTAAAAGAAAAAGCCGCAATGCAAGCGGGGTCCGATTTAGTGAAAAGTGCGGTTAAAATTAATGATGTTTCTGTAATCGTACATCAACTAGACGGAATTGAAACTAAATCATTACGTGTGATGGTTGATGATTTAAAAAATCAACTTGGATCAGGCGTAATTGTATTTGCATCTATTTTAGATGATAAAGTCAACCTCGTCGTTGGCGTAACAAGCGATTTAACTACTAAAGTGAAGGCTGGTGAGCTAGTGAATTTAATGGCTCAGCAAGTTGGTGGGAAAGGCGGTGGTCGCCCTGATATGGCAATGGCAGGAGGCTCCCAACCAGAAAATGTGAATCTAGCATTAACTGTCGCACAAAACTGGTTAAGCAATAATCTGTAGTACAAGCAGGTCGGTGGGATGCCGATCTTTACTTGATTGATAGGGATATCTAATAAATGCAAACTAAGGAGATAAAAGATGTTAATCTTAACTCGAAAAGTTGGCGAAAGTGTTCTCATTGGAGACGATATTTCTATCACGGTTTTGAGTGTACGTGGAAACCAAGTCAAACTCGGTGTGCAAGCGCCTAAAGAAGTATCCGTTCACCGAGAGGAAATTTACCAACGAATTCTGCAGTCAAAAGATGAACATATAGATGGGGCATCTTAGACCGACGAGTTTTATGAATGTTTTACATTCTATTTATAATTTAATTAACGTTTTTCAAAAATTAAACCCATTGGTTTGCAAGATTTTAAAAATAACGGAATTTGAGTTATAAAGGTAGAGAAGGAACTTTTCCAACTTAAATCTATCAAAATTTAATAAATAATGACCGCACTTTTGTGTTACAGAAGTGTGGTCATTGAATATTTAAACAAAAAGGAAAATCAATGAAAGCAATTATTCCCGTAGCCGGTCTAGGTACCCGTATGTTGCCAGCAACAAAAGCGATTCCAAAAGAAATGTTAACGCTTGTGGATAAACCACTTATTCAATATGTTGTGAATGAGTGTGTCGCAGCAGGCATTAAAGAAATCGTGTTAGTCACACATTCTTCTAAAAATGCGATTGAAAACCACTTTGATACGTCGTTTGAGTTGGAAACCATGCTTGAGAAGCGTGTTAAACGTCAGCTTCTAGAAGAAGTGCGTTCTATTTGCCCTAAAGATGTAACGATCATGCATGTTCGTCAAGGCAATGCGAAAGGTTTAGGTCATGCGGTGTTATGTGGTCGTCCGGTTGTTGGAAACGAGCCATTTGCAGTCGTGTTACCTGATGTGCTTTTAGCGGATTTTACGGCAAATCAAAAGAAAGAAAATCTTTCAGCAATGATTAAACGTTTTAAAGAAACACAAGCAAGCCAAATTATGGTAGCGCCGGTAGCTGCTGATGAAGTGAGTAGTTATGGTATTGCGGATTGTGGTGGCATAGAATTGAAAGGTGGCGATAGCGTTAAAATTAACAGCATTGTTGAAAAACCATCTGTGGAAGAGGCTCCATCAAATCTTGCCGTTGTAGGTCGTTATGTGTTCTCTGCTGCGATTTGGGATTTATTAGAAAAAACACCTGTTGGCGTGGGTGATGAAATCCAATTAACGGATGCGATCGATATGCTTATTGAGAAAGAGACCGTTGAAGCGTTCCATATGACAGGCAGAAGCTTTGACTGTGGTGACAAGATTGGCTATATGGAAGCTTTTGTAGAATATGGTCTTCGTCATGATAAATTAGGGAAAGAGTTTAAAGCTTTCCTAAAAGATCTTGCAAAAACCTTATAATTGACTGAAACCACCGAAAGGTGGTTTTTATTTATATATTTGGATTACACAATATAAAAGATGAAAAAGAAGGCATTGTGGTGATGCCTTCTTCTTTTTCTATGAAACGAAATCTTAGTTATTTTTCGCTAATAAAGTGCGGTAGATAATACCACCTAAAATACCACCGATAATCGGCGCAACCCAGAATAACCATAATTGGTCGATTGCCCAAGAACCTTGGAATAGCGCAACAGCAGTACTACGCGCTGGGTTTACAGAGGTATTTGATACAGGAATGCTGATTAAGTGGATTAAAGTTAAACCTAAACCAATTGCGATTGGCGCAAAACCTGCAGCTGCATTTTTATGAGTTGAACCCATGATGATTAATAAGAAGAATGCAGTCAATAATACTTCTGCTACGAATACCGCTTCTAAAGAATAACCTTCAGGAGAGTGTTCGCCGTAGCCATTAGATGCAAAACCTGCAGTCACATCAAAGCCCGCTTTACCTGATGCGATAAGATAAAGTGCAGCACCCGCTACTAAACCACCAACTACTTGAGAAACGATGTATGGAAGAGCATCTTTCGCAGAGAAACGACCGCCTGCCACTAAACCAAGTGTTACAGCTGGGTTAAAGTGACCACCAGAAATGTGACCTACAGCATAAGCCATGGTTAATACGGTTAAACCAAACGCAAATGCAACGCCTACATAACCGATACCTAGGTTGACAGAAGCGGCAAAGATTGCACTACCACAACCACCAAACACTAACCAAAATGTGCCGAAGAATTCAGCAAAAAGTTTTTTTGACATAATAGACCTCAATATTAAATATGTCTTTATCTTCAAATAACAATAATGTATTGCGAATGCAACAGGCATTTAGTCAAAGGGAATGTTTTTTAGTTCTGCAAATTATTGTAAATGTTTGTAAGTAAATGTAAGGGAAATAGCATGCTATACTTTTAGACGTCTAGATTGTCATTTTGTTTATTTTTCATTAAAATACGGATAAATTATCAGGTTATTTAAGGTGCATTATGGCAAACTGGGATGGCAAATATATTAGCCCTTATGCAGAACATGGCAAAAAGAGCGAACAAGTCAAAAAAATTACTGTTTCTATTCCGATTAAAGTATTGGAAATTCTGACAAACGAGCGTACTCGTCGTCAGCTGAAAAGTTTGCGCCATGCAACAAACAGTGAATTGCTTTGTGAGGCGTTCTTACATGCTTTTACAGGTCAGCCATTACCGACTGATGCAGATTTAATGAAAGAACGTCATGATGAGATTCCTGAAAATGCCAAAGAAATCATGCGTGATTTAGGCATTGATCCTGAAAGCTGGGAATATTAATTTATCCTTTTAATCCTTCCAAAATACTGCATTCAGGGCAATCATTGCCCTGACAAGCGTTATGCCATCGCTCCAATTCCTCTACCATTTTTTGCAAGTGATGAATTTGCTCATTCAATGTTTTAATATGCTGCGTCGTGAGTGCTTTCACTTCTCGGCTACTACGATTGGGATTATCCTGTAATTGCAAAAGCTGTTGAATTTGTTGGAGTGAAAACCCTACATCTCGAGAGTGACGAATAAAACGTAGTCGTTCTAAATCCTTTTCTTCATAATGACGATAACCCGAAAGGCTTCGCTGTGCAGGCTTTAATAGGCCTGACTTATCATAATCCCGAATTTGTTTACTTGATAAACCCACTAATTTTGCCACTTCACTAATGTTCATAAAAAATCCTTGACCTTAACCTTACGTTAAGGTTTATAGTAAGCTTAATTTCAATCTATATCAATAATTAAGGAGTAAATATGAAATCAATTACATTACATGTAACAGGAATGACTTGTGGTGGTTGTGTGAAAAGCGTCACAAGAGTGTTGGAAGAACTTAATGGCGTAGAAAAAGCCGTTGTAACACTTGATGATGGTAAAGCAGTGGTTACTTTTGATGAAAGTGCGGTCAATATTTCACAATTAATTGAAACAATTGAAGACGCAGGTTTTGATGCAACAGAATAAAAAAATAGCCATTCAAATCGAGGGAATGACCTGTCAATCCTGTGCGAATCGGATTGAAAAGGTGTTGAATCGAAAAGATTTTGTCTCTGAAGCGGGCGTGAATTTTGCGGCAGAGGAAGCGCACGTAGTATTTGATTCATCTCAGGCTTCAGAACAAGATATTTTAACAATTATTCAAAAAGCTGGATTTAATGGCATTCTAAAGCAAAATGTGCTACCTAGCACATCTATTGAAACGAAGATTAGTCCGCGTTTATGGTTGCTTTTGTTCATTAACATTCCTTTTTTAATCGGAATGATCGGGATGATGTTTAATCATCATTCATGGATGATGCCGCCAATGTGGCAATTTGTTCTTGCGAGCATTGTGCAACTTTGGTTAGCCATTCCTTTTTATAAAGGTGCAATTGGTAGTATTCGAGGTGGTTTGGCCAATATGGATGTGCTAGTGAGCACTGGCACGTTGGCGATTTATCTCTATTCGGTCTTTATGCTGTTTTATCATCAGTCAATGGGGCATGATGGTGCATTTCATGTTTATTTTGAAGCATCAGTAATGGTCATCGGTTTCGTCAGCCTTGGGAAATTTCTTGAGGAAAGAACGAAGAAACAAAGCTTAAATAGTTTAGGACTATTATTACAACTCACCCCAAAACAAGTGAGTGTTCAGCATGAAAATCGTTGGGAAACGATTCCTCTCGATCAAGTAAAAATAGGCGATACTTTACGGGCCAATCAAGGCGAACGCATTGCCGCGGATGGTGTTGTTGAACAAGGGAGTGGTTGGTGTGATGAAAGCCATTTAACCGGTGAATCTCAACCATTAGAAAAAATGTCTCAAAGTCCTGTTCTTGCGGGTGCAATGGTGACACAAGGTAGCCTTATTTATCGAGCCACTCAACTCGGTCAGCAAACTCTATTGGGCGATATGATGAAAGCGCTCTCTGAGGCGCAGGGTACAAAAGCACCGATTGCTCGTTTTGCTGATAAAGTCGCTGCAGTATTTGTACCTGCCGTGTTATTAATTTCCGCAATAACATTTGTATTAACCTGGTGGATAAAAGGTGATTGGGTTACTGCCTTAATTCATTCGGTTGCTGTGTTAGTTATCGCTTGTCCTTGCGCGTTAGGGCTTGCCACTCCTGCTGCCATAATGGTTGGTATGGGAAAAGCAGTCAATGCAGGGATTTGGTTTAAAGATGCAGCATCCATGGAAGAGGCAGCGCATGTGGATACGGTGGTATTAGATAAAACAGGAACGATAACTCAAGGAGAACTCAAAATTGCCGCTGTTTGGCAACCACAAAGTGCGGTCTATTCTGAGGAAGATTTATATCGCATTGCGGCTTCCGTTGAGCAAAATGCCAATCATCCTTTAGCTAAAGCGATAGTCCTGGCTGCACAGGAAAAATCACTTGAAATTCCGACCGCACTTTCGGTTCATTCAGAAGTGGGGCAGGGTATATCTGCTCACATTGAAGGAGTTGGTTTGGTTAAAGTCGGTAAACTGACTTATTGTGAATTAACCTTACCAGATAATATGCCTCAAATTTGGCAAATCGCGAGTGTTGTTGCGGTATCTGTAGATAACAGTCCAATCGGTGCATTTGCGCTAGCAGACAGTCTAAAAGAGGATAGTTTGCAAGCGATTCAACGCTTACACCAACATAATATTGATGTGGTGATAATGAGTGGCGATCAGCAATCTGTCGTTGATTATGTTGCCCAGCAAGTAGGTGTGAAAACTGCACAGGGTAATTGCAGTCCACGTGACAAAGCGACTTATATTGAGAGATTACGTCAGCAAGGCAAAGTGGTCGCAATGGTTGGTGATGGTGTGAATGATGCACCAGCCTTAGCGATGGCTAATGTAAGCTTTGCGATGAAATCGGGTTCTGATGTTGCAGAACAAACTGCATCGGCGACGCTTATGCAGCATTCGGTGGATCAGTTAGTTGATGGATTAATGATTTCCAGAGCAACATTAAAGAATATAAAACAAAATTTATTCTTTGCCTTGATTTATAATGTACTAGGTATTCCACTTGCGGCATTAGGCTACTTAAGTCCTGTTTTAGCAGGGGCAGCGATGGCAATGAGTTCGCTTTCGGTGCTATTCAATGCATTGCGGTTAAAACGAGTGAAAATTAAATAAGAAAAAGGCGATATGAAAATATCGCCTTTTATTTTTGGATTAATGTTGTTTCCATAATGGGAGTTGAATCGTGACGGCAAGTCCACCTAAATTGCTGGATTCAGCCCATACTTTTCCATTGTGCTCATTCACAACATTATAGACAATCGTTAAACCTAATCCCGTTCCGCCAGTGGCTCGAGTTCTAGTTTCATCGACTCGATAGAATGGCTTAAAGATTTTATCAAACTCTTCTGGTGGTAGGCCTAAGCCATTATCATCTACTCGAATTTGTAGGCAATTATCATCCTGCTCATTTTTATGTAAATCAATGGTTAAGAAAATACGATCTTTCGTATATTTCAGTGCATTTCGAATAATGTTTTCAATCGCACTGGTAAGCAAGCTTAGGTTGCCGTAAATCATATGTTTTTCAGGATGTAAAATAGAAATATTGACATCGCAGGTAATATGGCGCTGCTCAGCTTCAAATAAGGCATCTTTTATCACATCATCCCAAAGCTGATTGATAGGAAATAAATTATGCTCCATTTGAGAATGCATTTGTTGGCGAGAAATGAGTAACAACTCGCTGATCATTTTATCCATTCGTTGGATTTCTTTCTCAATACGTTTAACTGGCTCAATATCACCCGTTTGATGACGGACTAGAGCAGTAGAAAGCTGCAAACGTGTTAATGGTGTTTTCAATTCGTGAGAAATAGAGGACAGTAGATTGTGTTGGTTTGAGATTAAATTATCAATCGCAATCGACATCTTGTTAAAGCTTTGTCCTACTTCTCGTAATTCTGTTGGACCGTGATTTGCTAATTCATTATCAACTTTAAAGTTTCCTAACGCCACGCTATTTGCAGCCTTTTGTAAATTGGTAATCGGTTTGACGATAGTATGCGTAAACCACCAAAGTAAAGGTGTTGTAATAATTAAGGTTAAGAGCAATAAGATCCAAGGGTGGTCAAGCATATACCGTAAAATTTCTTGTTGACCGTTTGCTCGAGACACAAAGAATAATTCGGACGCTTGGTCGGAATCACCAATATAGACTTTAAAAGGGCCTGCAATTTGAATATCTTTGAAGGTTTTACGTTGTGGTTGGGCAAAGTTACTCGATTCTTGAGCAAACTGGGCAATATGCATTTTCTCTTCGCCTAAAGCACCGAAAATTTCTTTTTCTGGTGTCATAATGACAGGACGTGCAGAGTCAAATTTATCGGTTGGAAGCACAGGAACGCCAGCGAGGATGCCATTGATTCTATTATTACGAATTGATTCGACGAGTTTCTTTTGATAGCTTGATATTTCATTTTGATTTAAGTCAGAATATAAGCGACTATCAAAATAAGGAAGTGCGACCAAAAGTGCGGTCATAGCAAAGAATGCCAACCAAAAGACAGTAAATGTGCGTATTGTGAGATGATTTAAGCTAAATTTTTTGATAAGCATTATTCACAAACCAACAAGTAACCACGACCTCGTAGCGTTTTCAGCCACGGTAAGCCATTGTCTCTTTCCGGGAGTTTTTTACGCAAGTTTGACATATGCATATCAATCGAGCGATCAAAAGGAGAAAGGTGTTTGCCTAGTACATTCATGCTTAATTCTTCGCGAGAGACAATTTGTCCTGGACGAAGTACTAGTTTATGAAGTAGTGCAAATTCAGAGCCAGTTAGACCAAGATCTTGGCCTTTATAAGAAGCTTGTTGAAGACCTGAGTGAAGTACTAAGCCACAAAATTCCAATGTATTTTCTTCTGATGAAAGTGCGGTTGAATTTTGTGTATTTTCTTTTTCTGCTGGCGTAGCACGACGTAAAATGGCTTTAATGCGAGCAACCAGTTCACGATCGTTAAAGGGTTTTGGTAAATAGTCATCGGCACCAAGTTCTAAGCCTAGAACACGATCGATCTCTTCGCCACGTGCAGTAAGCATCATCACAGGGACATTTGATGTTTGGCGAATTTTCTTGAGTGTTTCAATCCCGTTTAATACAGGCATCATGATATCTAATAACACTAACTGATGGCTTTCATTTAGCTTATCTAGCGCTTCTTGGCCATTATTGGCGACCTCGACTTCAAAACCTGTCAGTCGTAAAACTTCAGCAAGTAAATCTGTTAGTTCAATATCATCATCAACCAATAGAATTTTTGACATTTTCATTCCCTTGTAATACAACGAACCTGCTTGATATGACAAGCAGGTGTTATTTTTTAATGATTACCAGAATTTCCACCAGCTTTTCTTACCTGCATTTTCAGGTGTGCTGATAATAATATTATTTTCATCTTGTTTTGCCACTTCTGGTAATGGCTTATCTAATTCTGCACTGCTTACTAAACCATTCTGATCGAATTTCACCGTAAATGTGTGTTGTTCAGGTTTTTGGTAAGAGTGTTGTTGTAAGAACACGTAATACCAAGTTAGGTTACTATAAGGATCGATTAAAACCGGTGTGCCAAGCAAATATTGTACTTGTTGAGCTGTCATGCCTGGTTTAACTTGTGCCACAGTCGCTGCTTCTAAGTAGTTACCTTGTGGAACATCAATACGATAAACAACTTTTTGCACCGTTGAACAAGAAGTTAAACTTAATGCTAAAACAACTGCACCTAAAAATGTTCTTAATTGCATATTTTTTACCTTTTACTGCAAAGTTATGTCGAATGATACCGAAACTTTATGATCTTGCCAAATTAATTATCGCACTTTAATGCTTTTTGAAGTTGATCTTTCAGATTTGGTGGTATCCCTTTGATTGTTAAAGTATCTGTAAGTGGATCCCATTCAATACGGTTATTCAATAAATCCGCATCAAAGCTTAATGTGACACCTTTACCGGAACCTGAAAACTTCGTTAATGTTTTTAAGGCTGAGCGTACTGGCGGAATCGTTTCTTCCAAGCCGTAATCTTGCTCTTCTGTAAAGGTGACAAAAGGGCGCTCGTTTAGAGTCGGCAAATTGGCTGAAAGTTCAGTTAATGCGATCTCATCACCGCTTGCTAATTGACCTTTGCAGTATTCAAATACCTGTTTTTTCACCGCCTGAGTTTGTTCTTTATTTAGCTCACCTTGTTCACAGTAGTCACTTACCGCTTGTAATAAGCATTGGTTTTGAACTTGTGGATTTAGACCTTCTTCTGCACCCAAAAAATCCATAAAAAAGTCTCTAATTTTACGGCCTACACGACCTTTAATGCAAGTGAGATAACGGTTTGAGTTTGCATTTACTTGTAAATCCGTTAAGTTGATTCGTGCCGCAATATCAAATTGTGTGATATCTAAGTATTCTGTACGGCGAATTTCAAGATTCTCGTCAACTAACATACTGATACGGCTATCCAACAAAGCAATGAATAGGTAATCCGTCGCTAAAAAGTTGTATTGACATAGGATTAGTGTGCCACTATCAGCAAAATTATATTTGCCCAATTCTTGCGCTAATAATTTTGTAGATTGTTGGCTGAAATTTAAAAAGTTGATTTCATTTTCTAATAAACGATTCAGATCTTGTGCAAAAATAGAGTTCTCTTGGAAGACACCAAAAGCTTTGCCTTTATTTTGATAACCTTGATGTAATTGCAACATCATTTGTTCGACTTCTGGCGTAATGGTGAGAAGTTCATCACGTAACACGCTTTCCATTGTAGTGGTTTCATTTTCAGCGTGCTTAACTAATTGATGTAGCACGATTTGATTAACCGTAATGCTCATAATTTTTTCCTTCGTAAAATTTGCCTTAAATTATAACCGCACTTTTTATGCAAGAAAAAAGAAATTATTCAGATTGAGCAAATTATCGGGTATGATATGAGAAGTTTTTTTGTATTCAGAACAGGCTTAAACATTCCAAATGGCTCAACATTCAAAGTATTCAGATGGGCAAGTTAATGCCATCATTAACGACATGATTAGCGTGCTTGAAACTCACAAAGCGCCCGTTGATCTTTCTCTTATCGCTTTAGGTAATATGGCTAGTAATTTATTAACCACTAGCGTGCCAGCTGCACAGCGTGAAGCATTAGCACAAGCCTTTGCCAACTCTCTGATGAATTCGGTGAAAACAAAGTAAAATGTGGTGGTTTAAAAAAAGTAAATTCAACGGACGTGAATACCGTGAAGAAACCTCACGAAAAATTTCGTGGGGGCATTGGTTTGCTTTTTTTAACATTATCATCGCAATTCTTATTGGTAGTCGTTATGCCTTTCTCATTGATTGGCCAGACACCTTACTCGGCAAAATTTATTTCTTTATCAGCTTATTAGGTCATTTCAGTTTTTGTGTTTTTGCCTTGTATTTGCTAGTGATTTTCCCGCTGAGTTTTATCATCAAAAATCACCGCACTTTCCGTGGGTTAACGGTGATTATCGCGACAATTTGCACCACTTTATTACTGTTTGATACGGAAGTGTTTAACCGTTTTAATATCCACCTTTCTTCTATCGTTTGGAATTTATTAGTGAATCCTGAAAAGGGCGATCTTTCACGAGATTGGCAAATTTTCTTTGCACCGATGCCGATTATTTTGCTAATCCAAATGCTTTTCTCTCGTTGGAGTTGGGAAAAATTACGTAGCTTAGAACGTCAAAAATGGCTGAAAAAAGTGGGGTTAGTGTTAACTTCCACGTTTATCGCGACACATTTAATTTATGCTTGGGCGGATGCATTTTTATATCGTCCGATTACCATGCAACGTTCAAACTTCCCGCTTTCTTATCCAATGACTGCTCGAACCTTTTTGGAAAAACAAGGATTTATTAATGCGGAAACATACTCTCAGCGCTTAGAGCAAGAAGGGCGTTTAGACGCATTAAAACTTGATTATCCGAAAAAAGACCTTCAGTTTGAGCAAGTTGAGAACAAACCAAATATCCTCGTGATTACCGTTTCAGGCTTACGTTATGATGCGCTGACTAGTGAGAAAATGCCTAAATTATTTGAATTTGCCACAAGCTCTACTCAATTTACGAATCATTACAGTAGCGGCAATACGAATAATGCCGGCTTAGTGGGCTTATTCTATGGACTGAATGCGAATTATACGGACAGTATTTTGAGTAATCACACACCGTCGGTATTAATTAAAAAGCTACAAGACGAGAAATATCAATTTGTCGCTTATTCATCTACGGCATTTAAAGATAGCTTATTTAAACAAGCCTTGTTCCGTAATGTGAATTTACCTAAAGTGAAAGCTTCTTCGCCAAAAGAAGCGATAAATGGTGTTTTATCTCTCTTAAAAGAGGATAAACCTTGGTTTGCTTATGTGGATTTAGATATTGCGGATCAAGCGGAAGAAAATTACATCAAATCGCTTGCGGAGATTGATCAACAAATTGATGACACTTTAGCATCAGTCTCTTTAGATAATACGATTGTCATTATTACTGCAGAACATGGTACAACGTTTAATACGCTGGATGAAAAAGAGCAAGAAAACTATTTTGGTCGTGATGAAATCCAAGTGCCGTTTATTGTTTACTGGAAAGATTTACCGGTGCAAGAAGTCTCGAAATTAACGAGCCATACGGATTTATTACCGGCATTGATGTCATCGATCTTTAAAGTGAAAAATCCAGTTTCGGATTATGCACAAGGCCGTAATTTATTTGAGCTTAATGGCGATCCTTGGGTGTTGGCATCGAATTTCCGTTGGAATGTCATTATTCAGCCAGATGGCACACAGTATCATATTGATCGCAAAGGAAACTATAAGAAATTTGACCGCACTTATACTGAGCAATCTTCTA
Organism: Parahaemophilus parainfluenzae; assembly: GCA_018363335.1. Lineage (GTDB taxonomy): Bacteria > Pseudomonadota > Gammaproteobacteria > Enterobacterales > Pasteurellaceae > Haemophilus_D > Haemophilus_D parainfluenzae_Y. The sequence goes on from JAGZOA010000014.1 coordinate 44,754, forward strand.
GCCGCCCACCGCTCGGCTTATTCTTAGAGGTTTTCAAACAAGAGCGTTCTTTTGTCAATAAATAGATAGCTTTTTTGTGCTTAAAATTTTATACTTTGCACCCAGTTGAAAGACTGAAAAGATGTTATTAATTAAAATCTGCGAATTTTTCATAACATTGTAAACAATTCACAATAGATCAGATCCTTATTGGGTTTGCTTTTCAATTAATACACTTCTCGTCTCTCTTTTCCTTTCTTTTTTGGCGGAGTTATTATGAGAAATCACGTTCGTAGCTTTAAAACGTTTATTCGAGACGAAATTATTAAAAAAGGTGGCTGGGTTAATGCCCATGCTCATGCAGATCGTGCTTTTACAATGACACCCGAAAAAATTGGCATTTATCACAATAGTAATCTTCAACAAAAATGGGATTTGGTAGATGAAGTGAAACGTACATCAAGTGTTGATGATTATTACGCCCGTTTTTGTCAATCAATTGAGTTGATGATTTCCCAAGGGGTAACGGCATTTGGTACTTTTGTGGATATCGACCCGATTTGTGAAGACAGAGCCATCATTGCTGCACACAAAGCTCGCGAAGTCTATAAGCATGACATTATTTTGAAATTCGCAAATCAGACCTTAAAAGGGGTCATTGAGCCAGAAGCTCGCAAATGGTTTGATATTGGCTCTGATATGGTCGATATGATTGGTGGCTTGCCTTATCGTGATGAGCTTGATTATGGTCGTGGCCTTGAAGCAATGGATATTCTGCTTGATGCAGCTAAGTCTCGCGGCATTATGTGTCATGTGCATGTGGATCAATTCAATTCTCCGAAAGAAAAAGAAACCGAACAGCTGTGTGACAAAACCATCGAACATGGTATGGAAGGGAGAGTCGTGGCGATCCATGGTATTTCCATTGGTGCACATAGCAAAGAATACCGCTATAAACTTTATGAAAAAATGCGTCAGGCAAAAATGATGATGATTGCTTGTCCAATGGCGTGGATTGATAGTAACCGAAAAGAAGATTTGATGCCTTTCCATAATGCCTTGACACCGGCAGATGAAATGATTCCAGAAGGGATTACAGTCGCGTTAGGTACGGATAATATCTGTGATTATATGGTGCCACTTTGTGAAGGGGATTTATGGCAAGAACTAAGCTTGCTTGCTGCGGGCTGTCGTTTTCCACATCTTGATGCAATGGTTGATATTGCGAGTATTAATGGACGCAAAGTGTTAGGTTTAGAGCCAGTTTAATCCTAAAATTAGATAGAAGTGCGGTCATAAAATGAAATGTTTTGTGGCCGTTTTTATTTATAATATAAAACATAAATAATTCTAATTTGTTTGATTTAAGTAAGGATTGTAAGAAAGTGGTGGGCGATACCGGTCTCGAACCAGTGACCCCCTCCTTGTAAGGGAGGTGCTCTCCCAACTGAGCTAATCGCCCGATGCACCTGAAAAGGTATTCGGAGTTATTTAAACACTAAAATTAAGTGGTGGGCGATACCGGTCTCGAACCAGTGACCCCCTCCTTGTAAGGGAGGTGCTCTCCCAACTGAGCTAATCGCCCACATAAGAAAAGCGTTTAAATAATGGGAAAGTTTGAGCGGAAAGAACACTTTAGAAAAGTGGTGGGCGATACCGGTCTCGAACCAGTGACCCCCTCCTTGTAAGGGAGGTGCTCTCCCAACTGAGCTAATCGCCCGCTTGGTCAAACTTCTA
>JAGZOA010000015.1:0-44147 GCA_018363335.1 Parahaemophilus parainfluenzae
TGTGGCACCTTTCAGTTGTGCTTTAGTCAGGTTTAAGTGAAATACATCAGACATAACAATCTCCTTTTTCATTCTTGCCGCAAAGTGCGGTCAAATTTTCGTTATTTTTTCAATGCGCCTAAAATACCACGCATGATTTGTTTGGTCACTTCATTACGAATATTGCGACCCACTGATTTTGCCACACTATTCACAATTTGTTCTGTTGGGGAAAGTTTATCCCCGCGTTTTTGTGTCCCAAAAATCATTCGGCTTAAGCTACCAAATAAACCGCTTTCTTCCTCTTGTTGCGCTTGTTCGGCTTGTTTTTGTTGCACTGCGGCTAAATCCGCTTGCGCATTTAATACTTCGAAAGCCGACTCATTATCCACATAATCTTTATAAAACGCATAAAGCTCATCATCTTTCACCCACGCTGCACGCTCTTCTTCAGTAATCGGTGCAAGTTGGCTTTTCGGCGGGTAAACATACGCCACTTCAACTGGCGCAGGCATACCTTTTTCATCTAAGAATGAAATCAATGCTTGCCCCACACCTAAGGTTGAAATGGTCTCAACCACATTGACAGCAGGATTAGAACGGAACGTTTCTGCCGCAGATTTCACTGCTTTTTGATCGCGTGGTGTAAAAGCGCGTAGCGCGTGTTGAACACGGTTACCTAATTGCCCTAACACGGTATCCGGTAAATCTAATGGGTTTTGGGTCACAAAATAAATCCCCAAACCTTTAGAACGAATCAAGCGAACCACTTGTTCCACTTTGTCCACCAACACACTCGGTGCACCATCAAAGAGTAAGTGTGCTTCATCGAAGAACATCACAAACTTTGGTTTATCCGGATCGCCCACTTCCGGCAATTGTTCAAATAATTCAGACATCAACCAAAGCAAGAATGCGCTATACATTCTTGGGGAATTGATTAATTTTTCAGAATTTAAAACATTGATCACGCCACGACCATCACGGGTTTGTAACCAATCTTCAAGATTTAATGCAGGTTCACCAAAAAGATTGGTCGCCCCTTCATTTTCAAGGGTCAGTAAAGCACGTTGAATCGCGCCCACACTCGCAGCTGATACGTTACCATATTCTACTTGGAACGATTTGGCGTTCTCTGCTACAAATTTAAGCATTGCACGCAAGTCTTTCAGATCGATAAGCAATAAACCTCTATCATCGGCCACACGGAATACAAGGTTTAATAAGCCTTCTTGGGTTGCATTTAAATTTAATAAACGGGAAAGTAATAATGGTCCCATTTCAGAAATCGTGGTGCGAAGCGGAATACCGGTTTCACCGAATACATCCCAAAATGACACAGGATAGCCATTTAAATAACTCTCGCCACCTAAATCAAATTGTTCAATGCGTTCTGCTACTTTGCCACTAAATGTGCCCGCTTTTACTAAACCAGACAAATCGCCTTTTACATCCACTAAAAAAACCGGCACACCATCATCACTGAACGCCTCTGCCATTTTACGTAATGTCACGGTTTTCCCCGTTCCTGTCGCTCCAGCGATCAGGCCATGACGGTTTGCCATTTTTGCGGTAATGCCAAGGGTTTGACCTTGTTCGCTACGCGCGAGAGAATATTGCATAAAGATTCCTTTGTTTTGTTGGTTTTATTTAAACGAATAATAAGGAAAAAACGAAGTGTGGTCAAAATTTAAGTGATTTTACGGTATAATTTCTCAAAACTAACTCAAAGCAGGAAAAATAGATGTCAAACGCAAAAATTCTTATTATTAAAACAGGATTGATAGAAACCTTAACGTTCCCTGATGGTAGCTCATATGAAAGCGCGATTCGTAAAAAACCAGTATCCATGGTGAAAGTGCATGCGCTTGGCGCAGAAGGCAATGATGTCGGTTTAAAAGCGCATCATGGTGGCGTAGATAAAGCCTTGTTTTTCATGTCTGATGTGTCTTTCCCTGCTTTAAACGAGCTACTTAGTGAAAAGTTTGATTTTCACGGTAGCGCGATTTATGGTGAAAACTTTGTGGTATCCGGCTTACATGAAGATAATGTCTGCATAGGCGATCGTTACAAAATTGGCTCTACTCTGTTAGAAGTGTCTCAACCACGTAAACCTTGCGAACGTTTATCTCATAATACCAAGAATGAGAATACAAGAGAGGTTATTCGTCAGTCCGGTTGGACAGGTTGGTATGTGCGCGTGATTGAAGAAGGGGAAATTCATCAAGGTGATGAACTCATTTTGCAACATCGACCTTACCCTGAATGGACAATTCGTCGTTTAAACACACAACTCTCCGCGCCTTCAAGCATCGCAGAACTAGAAGAAGCCTTAGCCATTGAAGAATTAGCGCCTGCGTTTAAGCGTTCTATCAATTCACAATTACATCATTTACAACAGGCGGCCTAAAATGTCGGCTAAAACGACCGCACTTTGTCCGTGCCAATCTTCGCTTTCTTACGAAGATTGTTGCGGACACTTTCATTCAGGCAATATGTTTCCAGAAACAGCGGAACAACTCATGCGTTCCCGCTATTCAGCGTTTGTGCTCAAAAATATTCCCTATATTGTGCAAACTACTGTGCCAAGCCAACAAACCTTATTAGATGAAAAAGCCCTGCAAGATTGGGCTGATGAAACACAATGGCTCGGTTTAGAGATTGTCAAAACAGAAACCTTAACCAAAATACAAAGTGCGGTTGAATTTAAGGCGCATTTTCAAGGTAGCGAACAGCCGCAAGTGCATCACGAACATTCTCTTTTTGTAAAAATCGATGGCCGTTGGTATTTTGTTGACCCAACTGTGTCACTCCCAAGTAATAAACAACCTTGTGTTTGTGGTTCAGGGAAGAAATTTAAACATTGTTGCGGAGACTTGCTCTAATGACCTTAACGTCTTTTCTTGCATTATTTTGGCAGCGTTCTCAAGAAAACAAATTAACGCAAGCTGCCGGTTCACTCACCTACAGCACCATGCTCGCCATCGTGCCATTAATTATGGTGGTGTTTTCGATTTTTTCCGCCTTTCCTGTCTTTAACGAAGTAACCGGGGCATTGAAAGAATTCATCTTCACCAATTTCGCCCCTTCCGCGAGTGATGTTGTGGGGCAATATATTGATGAATTCGTCCATAACTCCAAGAAAATGAGTGCCGTGGGGATTGTGAGTTTGATTTTAGTCGCATTAATGCTCATTAACTCCATCGACCGTACACTTAATAGCATTTGGCAAGACACCAGTAATCGCCCGATTTTTACGTCATTTGCTATTTATTGGCTCATTTTAACGCTCGGTCCACTTTTAATCGGTACCAGCATTGCCGCAAGTTCCTATGTCAAAGCCATGTTCGAGCAATCGGAAACCCTCTCTTTTGGCTTAAAACTCCTCAGCTTTGTGCCATTTCTTTCTACTTGGTTTATCTTCACGCTCATTTATATGGTCGTGCCAAATAAGAAAGTGAGCATCAAACACTCTGCAGCAGGCGCATTAATTGCGGCAATTTTCTTTACTTTAGGGAAACAAGCTTTTACTTGGTATATCACCACCTTCCCGTCTTATCAATTAATTTATGGCGCCATGGCGACGTTGCCAATCATGTTATTGTGGATTCAAATCAGCTGGACAGTGGTGTTATTCGGCGCACAATTAGCCGCAGTACTTGCAGAAGAGCGGTCAATGGATCAAACGAATTTAGAGGAAGTAAAATGATTGCGTTAATTCAGCGTGTTACGCAGGCTAAAGTAGAAGTTGAAGGTCAAATTGTGGGGCAAATCGGCAAGGGATTATTGGTTTTATTAGGCGTGGAAAAAGAAGATGACCGAGCCAAAGCAGATAAACTCGCTGAGAAAGTGTTAAATTACCGTATTTTCAGCGATGAAAATGACAAAATGAACTTAAATGTGCAACAAATCGGTGGCGAAGTGCTTGTGGTATCCCAATTTACTTTAGCCGCTGACACGCAAAAAGGCTTACGACCAAGTTTCTCAAAAGGTGCCGCACCAGCATTGGCCAACGAATTGTATGGCTATTTTTCGCAAAAATGCGCTGAAAAAGTCACTGTTGCCAACGGACAATTTGCGGCTGATATGCAAGTGAGTCTCACCAATGATGGCCCAGTTACATTTTGGTTAAATGTCTGAATAAAGAGAAAAATCGCTATTTTTTCAAAGCAAAGGAAACTCTTTCTTTGATCGCATTGTCGTATTAACGCTCAAATGCATATAACAATTTCAAATCCCATCCATAATTGCGTTGGTAATCCCCTTATTTTATGGGTAAACTAAGGCGGTTTGATGTGGATCTTCTTAAAGTTTAGCTTGTAATAAAATGAAAAAAATTTCGTTAAAAATAACCGCTCTTTTGCTTGGAGGGATGAGTTTTTCAGCCTTTGCAGAACAAACCGTGGATATTGAGATCCGCGGGATCAAGGGTGAACGTGCCATTCGCAATACTGATATGAATGTCAAACTCATTGATAAAGGTGAAATGGACGGTTCCGATCGGTATAAACAATTAGTTTCAGATGCTGTCGATAAAGGCCTTCGAGTCTTCGGTTATTATAGTTCTTCAGTCACCTTTGAATTGAAAAAACGCAAAGGTCAGCGAGATTTGCTCATTGCTAATGTCACTCCAGGTGAGCCAAGCAAAATTGCCGGAACAGACGTTGAAATTACAGGCGAAGCAGCAGAAGACGAAAACTTCACAGCACTCCGTAAAAACTTGCCAAAACAAGGTGAGTTAGTTGAGCATCAAAAATACGATGACTATAAAAGCAGCATTTCAAACCTTGCCCTTGCTCGTGGTTATCTTGACGGAAAATTCCAAATTTCTCGCTTAGAAATCAGCCCTGAAACCCATGAAGCATGGTGGCGTATGCTGTTTGATAGTGGCGTGCGTTATCATTACGGCAACATCACATTCAACCATTCCCAAATTCGCGAAGACTATTTGCAAAATATGCTCAACATTAAATCGGGCGATCCTTATTTAGTCAGCGATTTATCTGAATTAACTAACGATTTTTCTTCTACCAACTGGTTTAGCTCAGTGCTTTTACAGCCTCATGTCCGCGAAGAAGAAAAATTAGTGGATATCGAACTGTTGCTTTATCCACGCAAGAAAAACGCAATGGAGCTCGGGGTCGGTTTTGCAACCGATACGGGCCCTCATGTCCAAATTGGTTGGACAAAACCTTGGATTAATAGCCGAGGTCATAGTTTCCGTACAAATCTTTACGTCTCTGCGCCAAAACAAAACTTTGAAGCCACCTATAAAATGCCATTGTTGAAAAATCCATTAAATTATTATTATGAATTTTCAACCGGTTATGAAAAAGAAAATAAAAACGATACGGACACCAAAGCCCTCACTTTCGCTGCATTACGTTATTGGAATAATAGCGAGGGTTGGCAATATTTTGCGGGTCTTCGTGTCCGTTATGACAGCTACACACAAGCTGATTTCACCGATAAAACCTTCCTGGTTTATCCAACTGGGGGCTTTAGCCGTACCCGTTTAAGAGGTGGCCAATTCCCAACATGGGGAGATACCCAAAAAATCACTGTCGATTTAGGAAATAAGCTTTGGATGTCAGAAGCTAATTTCTTTAAAGTTCAAGCTTCCACCGCATGGATTCGTACTTACGCAGAAAATCACCGTTTTATTACCCGTGCAGAAATTGGTTATTTAAATACCGCGGATATTCGTAAAATTCCACCTGCACTACGTTTCTTTGCAGGGGGCGATCGCAGCGTGCGAGGTTATGGCTATAAGAAAATTTCACCGAAAAATAAAGAGGGAAAATTAGTTGGTGGTTCTCGTTTAGTAACAGGTAGCCTTGAATATCAATATCAAGTTTACCCTAATTGGTGGGGTGCAGTGTTTGCAGACACAGGCTTAGCAGCTAACTCTTACAAAGCAACCGAATTACGCTATGGTGCGGGTGTCGGTGTACGTTGGGCATCGCCAGTTGGTGCTATTAAATTTGATATTGCAACGCCAATTCGAGATAAAGATAACAGCAAAAACATTCAATTTTACATTGGCTTAGGGGCTGAAATTTAGGGTATGACTATGTCTGAACAAGAAAAACAACCAGATAACCAAACGACACAACCCGTCAAAAAGAAAAAGACCTGCCGTAAAATTTTATGTGTCGGAAGTGCGGTCATTTTTGTCCCTGTTTTAGGCTTAGTCACAGCACTTTCTTTTGATAGTGGGCAACGTGCAATTATTCAACTCGCCGATAAAATGCTCGATAGCTTATCTATTGAGCAAGTCAGCGGTGGCTTACAAGATGGTTTAGTCTTAGAAAATTTACGTTTTCAAACAACCGGCGTAGATGTGGCTCTTCCTAAAACGCGCTTACAACTGAATTTAGCTCGTTTACTTTCGGGTGATATTATTGTTGATGATCTCAGCTTAACGCAGCCTAAAATCGCCATTGATACCAGTGTTATGCCACCTTCTGAAGAGAAACAGACTGAAAGTGGTCCAATGGAAAAAATCCATTTACCGGTTTCTGTGCAAGTAAAAAATGTGGCGATTACTGACTTTGATATGAAACTCGATCAAAGCAATATTACGTTTTCGTCATTTCAAAGTGCGGTCAGTTTAAACAATGAATCAGGCCTTACTCTTGAGCCCACCACGCTTTCAGATGTGCTTTTCTCAACGGTCTCCCAAACTCAACCGAATGCCTCTCAGCCTGAGAAAAAAGAACCTGCTAAACCCGTTGATTGGGCGCAAATTGAGCAAACACTCACACCGGCTTTTTTAGGTAATTTAAATACGGTGAACTTGCCTTTTGATATGCACATTCCAAGTGTTTTGGGTACAAACTGGCAATATCAATCCCTCAATGAAAAAGGCGAAGAAACCCAAAAAATCACTGTGCCTAAAGTAGAATTGCAAGCGGATGCCACCGATCATTTAGTGAAATTACAAAAACTCGACATTGAAAGTTCTCTTGGTACACTTTCTAGCCAAGGACAACTCCAGCTCAATGAAGATTTTCCGGTTGATCTCACATTAAAATCTGATCTCCAAGCATTTAAATCAAAAGACAAAACTATTTTGCCTGCCAGCAAAGTTGATCTCAATTTATCGGGTTCATTGAAAAAAACGACCGCACTTTCGTTAACCACACAAGGCGTACTTGATGCCACCTTAACAGGTGATGTGAAACTGGCTGAAGATAAAATGCCATTAAATCTGCAGTTAAAAGCGAAAAAAGGTCAATACGCCTTCGCTGATAGCCTGTCTCCACTTAAAATTAACGATGTGGATATCAAACTCACGGGCGATTTATTGAATTATCACGCAGAGGTTGTCGGTGGCGTGGACGGTATGGATCATATCCCTCACACCCATGTTGATTTGAATACAGATGGTAAACTCTATGAAGTCACCATCAACGAATTAAAACTTGCTGCCCTAGATGGTACGGCACGTTTAACGGGTTCATCAACCTGGAAAGATGGTGCGCAATGGGACGTAACCGCTGATTTAAACAAAATGAACATTCGCCCTTATGTGCCTGCCATGCCAGCTGTATTATCGGGCAAAGTGAGCTCAAAAGGTTCCGCTGATTCCAGTCATTGGAAAGTAGATGTGCCTACCGTGGATTTAACGGGTAGTCTCTCTTCTCGCCCATTAAGCTTAAAAGGAAGTGCCTTTTTAAGTAATGAAACCTTATTAAACATTCCTGATTTATTGCTGAACTATGGCGATAACCGCATTGCGGCAAAAGGTATATTAGGTGATAAATCAAACCTAGATTTAGATATCAACGCACCAAGCTTACGTGGTTTGTGGCAAGATTTAGCGGGTTCCGTGGTCGGCAAAGCACAAATCTTAGGCAAACTTACTGCGCCAACCATTAATACCAATTTAACGGCACAAGGCTTGCACTTCCAAGGGTTAGACTTATCCAAAGCCTTAATTAAAGGTAATGTTGTGAGTGAACCGCAAGTGAAAGGTGAACTTACCGTCAAAGCGGAAAACTTCCGCTATGGCGATAGCATCAAATTGCATAATATTGATTTGAATGCATCGGGTGATGAAAAACATCATACGCTCACCTTAAAATCAAAAGGTGAACCCGTTGCAGCTGATTTGCAAATCGCGGGGAATTTTGACCGCACTTCTCAGCAATGGAAAGGTAATTTAAGCCAAGTAAGCCTTAACTCACCTATCGGCGATTTTAAAGTGAATCAAACTATTCCGGTGACTTATGACAATAAAAAAATCCAAGCCACCATTGGTTCACACTGCTGGATTAACCAAGACTTAGATCTGTGTTTCCCTCAACAATTTACAGCAGGGAAAAACGGCGAAGTCCCTTTTGAGCTTAAACGTATTAATTTAGATTTAGTGAATAAATTGATGGAACAAGATACACTCAAAGGCCAGTTACAAAGCCGAGGTAAAGTGGCATGGTTCACGGATAAACCATTACAACTAAATGTGGCAGTGGAAGGAAATAACATTGGTGTGGCACAAAAATTAGACTACCGCACCTTTAAGCTGGATATTCCTAAATTAAGTGTGAATGCCGATATTCAAAATAACAATTTAACCTTGAAATCTGACATTAACGTTCAAAATCAAGGTCGAATCGGCACAGACTTAAAAATTCATGATTTAAGTAAAGGTCGTCAATTAGGCGGTACCTTTACCATTGAAGGTTTACGCTTATCCTTAGCCAATCAACTTTTCTCTAGCGGTGAAAGCATAGATGGTGAAGTGGTCTCACGCTTAAGTTTCGGTGGTAATTTAGAAAAACCATTATTAAACGGTAATTTTGATATCCGCAATGTGAAAACAAAACTGAAAAGCCTGCCTTTTGATGTCACTGATGGTCAAGTGGCAATCCGCTTTAATGGTACCTCTTCAACCTTAAATGGCCATGTTCAAACACCAGATAGTAAGCTGAATATTAATGGGCAAGCTAACTGGGCTAACATGAATAACTGGACGGCAGAAGTTAGAGCGCAAGCGGATAACTTCAAAGTCGATATTCCGTCTATGGCGAAATTAAAAGTCAGCCCGAATGTGGTTGTCAAAGCCTCGCCAAAACTCTTAGATTTGAGCGGAAACGTTGATATTCCATGGGCAAGAATTGCCATTGAAAGCTTGCCGGATAATGCCGAGCCTGTGAGTGAAGACGAAGTGATTTTAAATGGCCCGAGAAAAAGTAAAGAAGAACTCATCAATCGCCAATTTGCAACCGAAACTAAATCGGGCATGCAAATTCAATCTGATTTAAAAATTAAAATCGGCGACGATGTGCATTTAGATGCCTATGGTTTAAAAACCAATTTGAACGGCTTACTTTCTGTGAAACAGGATAAAGGCAAATTAGGTTTATTTGGTCAAATTAACCTGAAAAATGGTCGTTATGCTTCTTTTGGACAGGATTTATTAATTCGTAAAGGGCAAATCAGCTTCGCCGGTTTACCTTCACAACCGATGTTAAACATTGAAGCGATTCGTAACCCAGAAGCCATGGAAGACAGTAAAGTGACCGCAGGGGTAAAAGTGATTGGTATGGCATCTAGCCCACAAGTCACGATTTTCTCTGATCCAGCCAAATCTCAAGACCAGGCACTTTCTTATTTATTAACCGGTCGCTCATTAGAAAACAGCGGTGAAGCAGGCTCTAGTGGTTCTGTGGGTGCGGCATTACTTGGCTTAGGTTTAGCGAAAAGTGGTAAAGTGGTCGGCGGTATTGGCGAAGCCTTTGGTATTCAAGATTTAAACTTAGGCACTGCCGGTGTTGGGGATAGCTCCAAAGTACAAGTTAGTGGTAACATTGGTAAACGCTTACAAGTGAAATACGGTGTAGGATTGTTTGATGGCTTAGCCGAAGTGACCTTGCGTTACCGCTTAATGCCACAGCTTTATTTCCAATCGGTTTCCAGTACAAACCAAGTTTTTGATTTATTGTATCAATTTGAATTTTAGGAAAGGACATGCATAACGACAAGCAACTGACTCAACTCGCAGAACCTCATCACCGAGGTGAGGCCCGGGAGATTGCCGCCATTGATTTAGGCTCAAACAGCTTCCACATGATTGTGGCGCGTATTATCAATGGTTCGATTCAGGTGCTTTCTCGTTTAAAACAAAAAGTGAGGCTCGCTGACGGCTTAGACGAGCACAATGTATTAAGCCAAGAAGCCATTGAGCGCGGTGTAAATTGCCTTGCGCTTTTTTCTGAACGCTTACAAGGTTTTGCCCCAGAAGATGTGAATGTGGTGGGTACTTATACCTTACGAAGAGCGGTCAATAATGACGAATTTTTACGTCAGGCTGCCGCTGTCTTTCCCTATCCTATTAATATCATCAGCGGTCAAACGGAAGCCAAAACCATTTATGCGGGTGTTTGCCACACTCAACCTGAAAGTGGACGTAAACTGGTCATTGATATTGGTGGTGGATCAACCGAAATGATCATCGGTGACGATTTCACCCCCTTAGTGGCAGAAAGTCGTCACATGGGCTGTGTGAGCTTTGCCAAAAAATTCTTCCCGAATGGCGAAATTTCCAAAGAAAACTTCGAGCACGCTCGCCAAAGTGCGGTCAATAAAATTGAAGATTTAAGCTGGGAATATCGCAAACTCGGGTGGCAATCGGTGTTAGGTTCATCTGGCACGATTAAAACCGTCTATCAAGTGATTACCGCAACGCTTGATCCGAACGGCATCATCACGGCTGAACGCTTACAAAATTTAATCGAGCGAACCTTACAAGCCTCCCATTTTGAAGAGCTCAATATCGCAGGATTAAACCCTGATCGCGTGGATGTATTTGTGCCAGGATTAGCCATTTTAAGCGCAGTTTTTGACGTTTTTGGCTTAGAAAATATGCGTTATTCTGACGGTGCTTTGCGTGAAGGGGTGATTTACAGCTTAGAACAAAACTTCCAAGTGTCAGACATCCGTACTCGTACTGCATTAGGACTTGCCGAACAATTTAACTTAGATTTAGAGCAAGCTGATCGCGTGGCAAATAGTGCGAAAACCTTAATTGACCAATACACCCATTGGCAAAAACCGCATCTTGCTGATGAAATGAAAAATCTGTTGATTTGGGCGGCACGCTTATTAGAAGTCGGTATTGTCATTAATCATCGCAATGTACAAAAACATTCGGCTTATATTCTGCAAAATATGGAATTACCGGGCTTTGATCGCGAGCAACAACGCTTATTGGTGAATTTAGTTCGTTATCACACTGGCGCATTTAAAAAGAATGATTTACCGATTTTTGCTCGTTATGCAGATGAAGATGTCCTTGTTTTACTGCTTCTTTTACGCATTTCGGTGATTTTAAATAAATCTCGCCAAGCAACAGATAGCACGGATAAAATTAATCTCAGAATTGACCGCTCTTTGCAGACTTGGGAACTGACCTTTGAGAAACATTATTTGGATAATAATCCATTAGTGTGGAATGAATTGCGCTTAGAAAGCAATTTACTCAAAGATTTAGAACTCAGTTTGATTTTTAACTGATAGAATAAGGGCTTTCATGCCCTTATTTTTTATCTTGCTCCAACAGCAAACTATAAATATTGGCGAGATAATAGCTCTGTTCGGCTTCTGGAATATCTTGCGGAATAAAAGAAAGCAAATCGTGGTGAATTTCCAAAACATCAGGGAAAATGACCGCACTTTGCATTTCATCATAAAAGGATTGATGAAGCGGAGAAACGCAACCGCCTCGTTTTAAGCGAGCAAGGCTGTTGGCAATATGCAATAAGAGTGTGATGACGGTCGGAATAGACACATCAATGCGCCAATGATGCTCTAGGCGACTTTGCAAAGTCAGAATAATATCAATAACGTCCTGATCAATCTGACCGCGAATTTTCCAACGGGTTAATTGTTTGAGTAACGACATAACATTCCTTTTTAAGATAGGATAACTTTACCGCTATTTCACAAAATTACCAGTGCACAGATCACAAAATTGAAACAAAGTGAAAAAATTTACGAACTAGGAAAGCAATAAATGATAGATAACAGACTTTTTGAAAAATATGATGGCTTGATTTTTGATATGGATGGCACCTTAATCGATACCATGCCAGTACACGCCCGCGCGTGGAACATGGTGGGGGAACAATTTGGTTATCGTTTTAACAGCCAAATTATGTATGATTTAGGTGGTGCAACCGTGAGCACTATCGCCTCTGCCATTATGCAAGATGCTGGTATGCCACAAGAACGTTTAAATGAAGTCATACAAGCAAAACGCAAACTTTCCTATGAATTGATTCCAACAGAATCAAAATTACTCCCGACCTTTGAAGTAGTGCGTCATTACTATCAACAAAAGCCAATTGCGCTCGGGTCAGGTTCAAACCGCCAAATCATTGATATGTTGATGCAAAAATTAGACATCAAACATTACTTTAATGCCATTGTCAGCGCTGATGATGTGAAAGAACACAAACCGCATCCAGAAACCTTTTTACGCTGCGCAGAACTGGCAAAAGCTGAACCGTCACGCTGCATCGTCTTTGAAGATGCCGATCTCGGCGTAAAAGCGGGATTAAGTGCAGGGATGGATGTGTTTGATGTCAGAACGCGTGAGATTATTAGAGCCTAATGTGGGACATTTTCTCTTTCAGCTTTTTGGCTGATTTTTGGCAAACCCATGGCTTGTGGTTGATGTTTTTCAGCGCTTTCTTAAGCGCCACCATTTTGCCAGGTAATTCAGAAATTGTGTTTGTCTCCCTTGCTATGCCAAAAGTATTGGTCGGTTCATTATTAAGTGCGGATATTTTTTGGCTTGTTTTTCTGGCAACCGCAGGCAATACACTTGGCAGCCTCACCACTTACTGGATTGGGCGATGGTTTCCGAAAATTGACAGCAAAAATGACCGCACTTTATGGGCGATAAACAAAATACAACGCTATGGTGCCATTACTTTATTATTGAGCTGGTTGCCTATTATCGGGGATGTATTTTGTGCGGTAGCCGGTTGGCTTCGATTGAATTGGCTAAGTTGTTTGATTTTTATGACGATTGGAAAAGGACTGCGTTATATTGTCTTGCTCTTTTTCAGTTTACCTTTCGTGTCATAACCGAGAATAGCCTTTGTGCATAACCTGGTTGTGGGCTAGAATAAAGACCAATTGATATTCAACAGATAAAAAAACGCCCCTTATCAAGTAAGGGGCAAATAACCTAAGGAACCAATTTTATTAAAACAACTGCAAGTTGCTTGTTTTATAAGACCGACGCTAAAAAGAAAAGTTCAAAGAAATTGTAAAAAAATGTAAAAAAATTTACAAAAACTTGCAATTAATTTACAAATTACTGATTTTCAAGGAAATAAATATGCCATTACTCGACAGTTTTAAAGTGGATCACACCCGTATGAACGCACCTGCCGTGCGTATTGCCAAAACGATGCGCACCCCAAAGGGCGATGACATCACCGTTTTTGATCTTCGTTTTTGCATTCCAAACAAAGAAATTCTCCCACCAAAAGGGATTCACACCCTTGAGCATTTATTTGCGGGCTTCATGCGTGACCATTTAAACAATGATATAGTAGAAATCATCGATATTTCCCCAATGGGTTGTCGCACGGGTTTTTACATGTCATTAATTGGCACACCAAACGAGCAACAAGTGGCTGAAGCATGGTTAGCTTCCATGAAAGATATTTTAACCGTGCAAGATCAAAACCAAATTCCTGAATTAAACGAATACCAATGTGGGACTTACACCGAGCATTCTTTAGAAGAAGCACATGATATTGCTAAAAATGTGATTGCTCGCGGTGTGGGGATTAATAAAAATGACGATTTAGCACTTGATGAATCTTTCTTAAAATAAGGACACAACATGACAACCTTAGGTACAGCATTAACCCCGAATGCTATTAAAGTGATGATGCTTGGCTCTGGTGAACTGGGCAAAGAGGTGGTGATTGAATTACAACGTTTAGGCGTGGAAGTGATTGCCGTCGATCGTTATGAAAACGCCCCAGCACAACAAGTAGCACATCGTGCTTATACGATTTCCATGCTAGATGGTGCAGCACTCAAAGCCTTAGTGGAAAAAGAGCGCCCAGATTACATCGTGCCGGAAGTGGAAGCCATCGCGACTGATACGCTGATTGAATTAGAAAAAGCGGGTTTTAATGTTGTTCCTACCGCCAAAGCCACCAAGCTGACGATGAATCGCGAAGGCATTCGCCGTTTAGCTGCCGAAGAGCTTGGCTTGCCAACTTCACCTTATCAATTTGTCGATAACTTTGATGACTTCCAAAGTGCGGTTGAGAAAATCGGTATTCCTTGCGTGGTGAAACCGATTATGTCCTCTTCTGGTCATGGTCAAAGTATTTTGAAATCCAAAGACGACTTACAAAAAGCCTGGGATTACGCTCAACAAGGTGGTCGCGCAGGTGCGGGACGCGTGATTGTAGAAGGGTTTGTTAAATTCGATTATGAAATCACTTTACTCACCGTTCGCCACATCAACGGCACCAGCTTCTTAGCGCCAATCGGCCATCGTCAAGAAGATGGCGACTATCGCGAATCTTGGCAGCCACAAGTCATGTCTGATGCAGCGTTGAAAAAAGCCCAAGACGTAGCAGAGAAAATTACCACTGCATTAGGTGGTCGCGGCATTTTTGGTGTGGAAATGTTTGTGTGTGGTGATGAGGTTATCTTCAATGAAGTTTCCCCTCGCCCACATGATACCGGCATGGTCACGCTAATTTCTCAAGAATTATCCGAGTTCGCCTTACACGCCCGTGCGATTTTAGGCTTACCTATTCCGGAAATTACCCTCATTAGCCCATCAGCCTCAAAAGCCATTGTAGTGGAAGGTCAATCGAAAAACGTGCAATTTGGCAATATCGCCGAAGTGTTGGCTGAACCTCATACCAATATTCGCATTTTTGGTAAAGGCGAAGTTAATGGCCATCGCCGTTTAGGTGTCTTGCTCGCTCGTGATATTTCCGTAGAAAAAGCATTGGAAAAAGTAGAACGTGCTTACGCTAAATTGAATGTAAAATTATAAAGTTTGCTCAACTTAAATATCGTTGAAAATAAAAAGTGCAGTCAATTTTTAAGAGGTTTTAAAACCCTTTGGAAATTGACCGCACTTTATATCTAGATATTTTAAATTATATACCTTTTAGGTAGCTAAAAATTTAAAAGCCAATAAAAACCTAACGTCAGAAAACTTAATCTTTTGGATATATTACTGAAATACCTATCCATTAAAATTCAATGATCTATTTTTTCCCTACCTAAGATTCCTAATATAACAATAAAAAGTATATATAAATAAAATTTTTTTATAAAAGAGAAGAAATCCTGTACTCCTCCATATTCTATATATTCAAATAAATAAAAAATTGATGTAGCTAAAAAAGAAACTATAGCTACTTTTATTAGTGTAATAATAAATTTCATTATTCTCCTTTAGAAGGCTTATCTCTATTTATGCTTTCTTTATTATAATCAACAGCATTATTAACTGATGAAGATATAAATTTAGTCATTGTATCACTCAAACCAAATTTTTTACCTAACCCCTCAATGCTCATTGATATGCTATTAGATTTACCAGAATCATAAAAAGCATCGTTAGCACCTTTACCATCTTTAGCAATCCCTTTCAATGTATCAAGTCCTAAAGATTGCAATGGGTTTGCCGTATAAAAAGCGGAATCATAAGCTGCATTTACACCAACATTATATACAGAGCCCAAAACATCTGCTGGATTAGATAAACTTTTCGAGCCATCCATATAATAAAACGATTCACCTGCGACCCCTGCACCAGTACTGACACCAAGTGCTGTCTTATATGGTTTAGGCATTGAAGCTATAGCTTTCCCAGTATCAACAACCAACTCAGCTGGTCGATAAGAATAATAAATCCCTTGACTCACTAATTCCCGGGTTCCTTCAATACCTTCTCGTGCCGCTATTTTAGCTGTATTAACTCCTTTCGCAATAGCATCCGCATACGCAAGCTGTCCGTTGATATAGGCATTTGCTGCTTTTGTTGAAGCGGTATTTGATGAGAGTTGTAACTGACCATCTTCTCCTTTCACATGGAAAAGTGCTTTACGAGCAAGTGTTGTTTCACTACGTTGGAAACCAGATAACGCTATATTTTCTGGTAAACTTCATTCGTGAGCTTGCCTCGGGATTTTGCTAACCCCAGAACTATAATAGATTGTAATGGCACAAGCGTGGACGCTTGCGCCATCAGAGGGGCGCTATCAAGGTGATATTCTTAAAGCACCTTTCATCTTCTTTTTAAATTATCTGAAATAAATATAGATAAAAAGAGTAAAGGAAATCCCTTACTAAACACATTAAAGAAAAATAAAACAATGTCTTTTATTTCACTTAAAGATATTTCTCCCCAATTTAATATATAGGATATAAGAATTAAAAATAACGAAAACCCAATAAAGCAAACTAAGGATGCAAAAAATGTAAAAATCAAGTACTGGAATAACCTACTTAGCATCATTCCCACCTTTTAACCAGCTATTTATTTTGGGCTCATTCTTCTCCAACTTATTATTTATATATTCACTAGACAATGAATCTCCAATAGTTCCTATTTTAGTAGGAATATATTTATATTCTTCATTTAAAAGATTATAAAATTTTTGATTTCTATATAATGGTTCATAATAATCTTTATTTCTACTAACATTACCAACCAGTACTCTAAATCCTAATTTTTCGATTCCTTTCCCTATACCTCCACCGACTAATGTTGCTATACCGGATGAAGCGGCTTTATAACCAGCATGTTTAACTGGCTCATCATTTTCTTCAAAATATCCCTGAACACCTCCGCTAACAGAGTTAATAGCTAATGTTGTTCCAAATTTTGTTCCTCCCGCAGCAAAACCAGTTCCTGCACTCCACGCCAGATCGCTCATCGAAGTCTCTTTCCCACTTAATGAATTTCCAAGGTAAGTAAATCCCATACTTGTACCCGAATTCACCACCTTTTCAGTCAAAATAGGATATGCTTTAGCCAAATCTCCAACTTTCGCTGTTGCAGAAACCACTTTGTTTGGTAAGTTCAATGCATTAACAGTTGCCGGCAGTTTACTTAATGCATTTGAAAGTACACCAACTCCATAAATCATCGAGGCTGACTCCAACCCATCCTTAACTGAATAAGCTATTTTCCCATTCGCTGAATTTTTATAATTCTCAGGAGCATCAAGTTCGTTCTTGACAGTATAATACATATCTTCATCACGAGAATGTTTTTCAGAACGCCATCCTAGCCAGTTCTTACTCTCTTCTGGCAAAGTATTCACTGCTTGCGATCTTTGCGCATCCGTACCTGCAAAAGGGAAATGACCATAATCTCGTTTTGGTACAGGATCGTTTATTAAATATTCTGATTCAAAACGATTTTGAGCATTAACCAATGATGTTGATGGTGCCAATTTATAACCTGATGCGGTATTCCCCGTAACAGTTTCTATATAATAACGATCTACATAGCTTAAAAATGCCTCTCTTTCCTTGCTATTTAAGGAATTTGGATCTTTTCTAAATTTATCCAAGAGAACGTCACTACGCTGATCTGATTCAATTAAATCTCTAAACTCCAATTTTTCTTTGTTTGTTAATTTTTCTCCACGATGATATTTTGTTTTTAAGGCATTTAATCTCGTTCTTGATGCATCACTCAAGAAATTATTCTCCACAGCATTCTTAGCTGTAGTTAATCCTACACCAATTCCTTGACTACTATTTGCTGCCGCTCCACCCACTAAAGCACCGGCTGCTTGACTAACAGAAGATACGACTTCTTTCTCTTCTCGATTAAGTTGGTTCGGCTTTTTACCATAAAGCTCTTTTGCAATTACATCAGCCATCACCTCACCCGCTAAAGCACCGCCAGCTCCCGCTGCAGCATTTTGATTTGCGGAGTAAGCTTCCACCGCGCCCCAAACTGCATGGGCAACCTTATTAGCCATAGGGCTACCCTCAGTGGCTAGCTTAATTTGATGATTTATTTCTGGTGAAAGTGCTGAGGTAACAATACCACCAGCTGGCAAACCACCCAATGCTGCAGAAATAGCATTCATGGCACCATCAATTTTTCGCTTATATTCTCCCCCAGTTTGCCATTTGTCCGCTTCATTATTAGCCGTTATTAGATTTTGATTCGCGGTATTTAATGCGGTTTCATTTTCTTTGCTTGGGTTAGCTTTATACGCACGGTCAGCAACTTCTTGAGCAGCTTGTGCTTCACGTTGTTTCGCAACAGCTTCTTCACCTAATTTATTTGCAATTGCATTCCCAGCAGCACTCGCTGTTTGAACAAACCCTTTTGTTGTCTCCACCTGTATATTAAGCTCTTTTTGTAAGGCATTCTTATCAAAACGATTTTCTAATTTACCACTTTGACTTTCTGCATTATCAGTACTGATATCTGTTTTAATTGCTGCAATTTCTTCTTGTACCGTTTTACCTGTACGTTTTAATTGCTCAGCTTCATCTTTAATAATGATATTTTGTGTATTAATACCACTTTTTGTCGTGCTAGATTGACTATCGGAATCTTTACTATACACCAATGCAGGGTTTAGGTTTAATAGTAATATTCGCATTTTTAGCAAAGGCGAAGTCAATGGCCATCGCCGTTTAGGTGTGTTACTCGCTCGTGATATTTCTGAGGAAAAAGCATTGGAAAAAGTAGAACGAGCTTACGCGAAGTTGGATGTGAAATTATAAGGTTTGCTTACCATAAGTATCGTTGAAAATACAAAGTGCGGTCAATATTCAAGAGATTTTAAAATTCACTGAATATTGACCGCACTTTTAAGCACCTTTGTTAATTACTGCCAAGGCTTAGCATCAGGTTTGCTATGTTTTTTTCGCCATTGAATACATGCAGGTCTATTCCACATTGTTTTTTCTTCACAGATTGGTCCACCTTCTAAATACCAGCCTTTTTTCTCTAAACAAAGATTCACCTCCGGATCATCACTTTCACCAATAACAAAATCCATACCGCAATCCGACATATCTTTTTTTCTTCTGTCAAGAAAATTAATACGTCCTTGAGGATCTGAGTTAGGAAATAAAACCCTAGAATTATGCAAACGCCAATGATCATGTGGTGGTGGAGGTTGAAATCCTCCAAAAGAACAAGCATTGATTGTTAGCAAACCAAATATAAAAAATAGAATCTTCATATCATTCTCCTTTTGATTTATTTAAATTAAAAATGGTTTGCTCATTTCCCATTTTAAGATCTCCCTCAGTTCGATATCCATCAGTAATACATTGTCGTTGTCCTAAGCCATGGCAATTATGTACTGATGAATTGTCACCAAATATATCGCTAATACGTGCAATCCAACCTTTATTGAGATTATTTTCAGATGTCGTTGCAGAATTTCCCCCCAATAAAATCGGCATACTACCTACTGGGTCACTAGCATGATTTTCAATCCGAATTGAACCATTTGAAGCCGTTCTTTCTTTACCGGTTTGCAATTGACTTAAATAACCATCCGCTCTTGTAACATCAGCTGCAGGACCCACCATTTTAACAGTGGTGTTTGAAAGTAATTTTTTCTCTCGGTTATCTTCTGTATTTAACGCTTTTAATGCATTACTAACAGTTAATGTGCCACGACTATGAGAACCGAGGTATAAATCATCTTTACCATATTGCTTCATTATGTTCATCGCTTGTAGACTTGAATTATCCATGCCTAATAGGTTTCCAAAAGAAGTTTCAAACATTTTCTCATAACCCGCCACTAAGAGCTCTGACAAACCATTTTTCGCTTTAGGATGGTGGACAAAATAAGCATCTTTATATAATCGTTTATTAATATCACCTGTTTTTTCATCTCTACCAGCTACATAGTTTTGTACTGCAAATTTTGCGGCAGAATTACGGTCATTAAAGATGCCATTGAACGCAACGACATATTTACTCTCTGTTTTCCCTGTTTTTGGATCAGTATAAGTAACTTTTTGTAATTGATTGCGTTCTTGATCTGACAACTCATGCAATACATAAATATTACGTCCTTTATCTAACTGTTGTTGTAGATATACATCTCTACTGATACCTTGAGCATCAGCTTCTTCATCTATTTTCTTCAGAATTTCAGGATCCTCTATAGGATCTCCTTTTTCATCCACTTTATGAGTAAACATCCGATGTTCTGCGATAAACATAGTTCGATAAGCCTCATCCGTAGCACCACCAACATTCTTCGCAAACGCTTGAATCGTTGCAACATCCTGTTCAACTTCTTTTTGCATTTTTGCATGATCTACTTTTTCAAGTTTATTGGCGTCTTGCTCTGTTGATTTCTTGATAGTCTCAATATTCTGTTTGCCCTGCATACTCGCAATATTAAAGTTTCCATCACTAATCACAGCATTAGTTGTACTCTGATTATTTTCACTTTGACTGCTATTGCTGGCTAAATTAGCTAGACCAATTTTTGCTGCAGCGTATAAATCTGTGCTATGAACATCATTTGTACCTAAACCAAATTTTACCGGCGATTGATTTGCTTTATTTGGATTTGCCTGCTCAAAGGTTTCGCCCTTTCTATCCTCACCACGATAAATTTTATTTAAAGCTTTATCCTCATCAGAAGTTTGATCACGATCTACAGAGAAACCTCCCATCAATCCCATCGCAGATGATTTCGCATTAGAATAATTTTGAATATTTGAATATTCGAAATCTTGTGCTGTCATTTGATTTTTCTCTTTTGGTGCACTTGAAAGAATAGCGCCACCAACAGAAGAAACTTTATTTTTTACATTGATATCATAACCATCATTACCTGCAAAAATTCCTGCCTGTTCATTTACACTCGCATAGTCTGTATTGACTTTCGATTTATTGAAACTACCACCCGCAGCAAAACCATAACCTACTGTCACACTAGCACTTACATTCATTTGCTTACCGTGATAGCTAGATTTATCTTGCAAGCTTTCAATTTTCAGATTTTCTGCATCTAATTCGACACCTTTACCTTTAACTTGACTGCCCGCAAGGGTTACATCTCCGCCTGCTTTAACCACAGTTTTACTTTGGCTATCACCTACATGGCTAGCAACATAAGTAGTTTCATCACCATTGCCGTAGCCTTTCCCGTAATTACCCCCTACAGTAACCCCGGCAGCCTCACCATTACTCACTTTAATGGCTACCCCTGCATTAAAACCACTTGATTTATTGGTACTACGTTCTTGGTGGTTTTGTTCTGTGGCTTTGATATTGACTTGGTTATCTGCAATCAATGTTGTGCCTTGTTTGCCTGAGATATCTGAGCCTTCAATATTAATATTGGAATCCTTTCCTGCACCTGTCGCCATAATATTTACTTTGCCGCCAGCATTAACTTGGGATTTATAGGCTGTTTTTCCTTCAGTATGAGAGTGAGATTCGCTCTTCTGTTGACCATAAGTGATTTGTACACCGATCAAGGAGTCGACATCCCCTTCACCATTCATAAAATCTTTGACATCGGTTACAGCTTTTTTTCCAGATTGGTAGGCACGATAAGCCTCAAAGCCAGCATTAGCTGCCGACATAGTATTCACTCGGTCATGTTTACTATCGCCAACTTGTTTAGTGGATTCGATAGCCCCTTGTACTGCTTGAATAGCAGAAATAACAGGAGAGCTAATAGCAATAGTTAAACCTTTTTGCTCAAATTTTTGTTTGGTATTGGTTTCATATTTGTCATCTGCAGCTTTAATATCGACTTTTTTCGCCAGAATATTCACATCGCCGTCTTTGATTGCACTCACCTTACTCGCAGTTTGAGTATAAGTGTTTTCCGCAATCATCGTAGTATTACCGTTCAAGCTACCTACTTGGCTACCTTTCGCATAAAGCTTAGTCTGATCACTTTCTGTGGTTTGTTTTTGAGAACCAAAGGTTACTCCAATACCACCTCCCAATATGCCTGATTTTTTCTTGCTGTAATAATCATCAGAGTAGACTCGGTTCTCAGCTTCGCGAATATCAATGTTTTTAGCCTTCACCGTCAAACCATTACCAGCTGCTACATTTGAGCCCTGAATAGTGACATTACCTTTGCTTGAATGAAGATAAATCTTATCTGCATCTAAATTTGAGGCTTCCGCAACGTCATAATCGTGTTTATGTCGATAAACTTCTGTCGTTGAGCTTGTTAAACCTCTAGATTTACTTTTTGAACCACTAGAAAGCTGCTCTTTATAACGGGCTTCTTGGATATTAATATTCCCCTCAGACATCACATTCATAGTGCCATTACTGGTTACAGAAACGCCTCGCATTTCAACCGCACTTTTACCCACAGCATCAAGATTTCCAGTGACATTTAACTGACTGCCAACTTCTTGTTTTTGATCAAGCTTGTAATAATTATCAGCGTTAGAGACATAATGTTCTTTGTTTTGGGTTTCAATCGTGTCAAGATTTAATTTATCACCCGCTTGCAATGCCGCATCACCTTTAATATTAAAGTTAGCGCCTTTTACTGTGATATTTTCCGTTGCCATTAAAAGAGCAGTGCCTTTTTGCCCCTTATCAGCTGCATCTTTTCTACCCACATTAATTGAGGCTTGCTGAACAAGGGATTTGCGGTAAAAATTGCCAGTATCCTCGGTTTCACTCGTGCGGCTTTCTATATTAATGTTTTTAGCTTGAGCCACTAAACGCTCTTCTGCATTGAGTTCTCCACCGAGATTATTAAGAGTTTCTTTCGCTTTTAAGTAAAGCTCACGCCCTTGCAATTTTCCGCCTAGGTTTTCTATATTATTTGCCGCCAAATGGGTCAAATTACGCCCCGAAATAACTCCACTGTTTTGAATGTCGCCTTGAATATTGACAATTACATCGTTGGCTGAAATCACTGCGCCTCGACTATCAATATCTGCATTACGGCTCACTACATAAACCTGTGGTGCAAGTACTTCTTTTTTCGAACCATCTTTTAACGTTACTTCACGTTTTACCATCCATACCATATCTGAGGTGAGTTGTTTCATCTGCTCAGCCGTTAATGCCACGCCAGGGATCAAATTAAGTTTCTTCGCATATTGCGCACCATTATCCATCAAGGCTTTATACTGTTCATAATCAGATAAGTAACCTTGAAGGAAACGTCTGCCCGTGAGTTGATTGATTTGCTCATTTACTAAACGCTGTTCATAAAAACCGTCACCCAAACGCTTCAGAATATTTTTCGGATCGCTATGAATCTGTTTAAACATATAATCAGAACTTAGCCATTTAGATTTCTGAATAAAACGTGGATCAGTTTCCACTAGGTATTGACTAGATAGCACTGGGTTAATTTTGTAAAGGCTTGCCTGTGGCAATGAAATATCTGGTAAATGCGTTTTGATATCAAGGTTATCTTTATTTTTCATCACTCCAGACGTGATTGCTTCCAGGTTAACGCGGTGAACATTTAAATCTGTATTTAAAGGTGTTTTCTCCGCTAATGAAATGCCTTGGAAATCTGATTTATCCCCAACAGTTGTGCCAGTAGACTCCACCGGCTCACCTATTTTTAAAAGTTCCAGCCCAAATTTAAACGGTTCGACAGGTAATAGGCGGTCGATTTTTTGTTTATTTCGTCCATACACAGCCCAAACTTTTTTACCTCTCACACCATGATAACGATGTTCTTTTTTAATATCTGTTTTCAAAC
Source organism: Parahaemophilus parainfluenzae (assembly GCA_018363335.1). Lineage (GTDB taxonomy): Bacteria > Pseudomonadota > Gammaproteobacteria > Enterobacterales > Pasteurellaceae > Haemophilus_D > Haemophilus_D parainfluenzae_Y. The sequence goes on from JAGZOA010000015.1 coordinate 23,700, forward strand.
CGATATCTCGACGATGAATTTCACCATCAACATCAATATTATCAAGTTTTAGTGATCCTTGGCTTACTGTACTGACGGATTCCTTAATCGCTTTATCCGCTAAATATAAGGTGTCACCAATCACAATTCGGGAGTGTTTATTCGTATACTCCCCCCCTTCCAAATGTAAAGACTGCCCAATAAGCAATTTACCTGGATCTTGGTGTTCAATGGTATTTGTATCTGTGGTTCGAATGTAATCTTGTTTCAGCCAATTTTGAGCTGCCACAGCTTTACGTCCATCATTGAAACGAAAATATTGATTGCTATTATGACGACTATTATTAACATGATCTAAATAGCCCTCACCTTTTTCTCCTTCATTACTATAATAAGTCGCACTGCTATCAAACGGGGAATACGTAACAAAATGATTTTTAGTATATTTATGTCCTAACCTTAAATGTAAATCGTGGTTTAGCAGACGATGGGTTTTAATCCAACCACTTCCTAAAGCTTCAATGGTTGCACTACCGTTATCAATACTATTTGCGTAACCAGTTGCTTGATTATTTTCATTTAACTGTCCACCAATATAGATATTACCTAAACTCATAATAAGTGAATGGTTACGGTTTACTAAATTACCGACACCTAAATCAAGTCTCTCACGAGCAGCAATTGTCGCCGCTGTTCCGTCAGCATTCTCAAGGTTATTTAAATTGTTTGCTTGAATTGCAAGGTGTCCTCCATAAATACGTGCCGTACCAATGTTATTTACATCATTGGCTTTAATCACTGTGGTATCGCCATCAATTAAGCCAAAGTTATTTAGCTTATTAGTTTGAATACGTGTATTTATTGAAGAAATTTCTGCATTAGCACTATTTTGAATAGTAGATCCTTCAACTGATGCTGAATTACCTACCACAAGGTTGGAGTTATTAACAAAATCACCTTTTGTTTTAAAAGTAAGATTATTGCCTACACCAAAGGCTTTATTTAGGGTAAAGCTATCATTTAACTCAATACCCAAATCTCCTTTTGTACTAATTGACCCCTCATCAACTAATGTTTTAGCTTGCAATGTCGTTCCAATCACTGATTCAATTGTCCCTAGTGCATTATTTACAACTAAGGTCAAATCTGGATTTACAATATCAACTCGACCAGTTGATAAAATCTCACCTTGTTGATTATCAAGAGATTGATTAACTGTAAGATTTGCTGATTTTCCAACATAAATGCCGCCAGATTGGTTTTCAACATGATCTGCATTCATTACTAAATTAGCTGTTTGAATACCTTGAGTAGGGGTATCTTGCTTAGCTTTTGTATTTTTATTATTTACATTTGTAACATTTAACACTAAACGATTTGTTGCACTAACCAAAGAGCCTTTATCACCTTCAGCTTGGTTATCAAGTGCGGTCAAATTTAATGTTGAATTTACACTTTGAATAATTCCACCTTTGTTATTTAAATCTGTACCAGATAATGTTAAATCCTGAGATGAAATGACACCTTGTGCATTATTTATTGCAGCAGAAGAAATCGCTGCTGTTTTCGCTGAAATATCACCTTGTGTATTATTCAAATTTTGGGTTTGAATCGTTAAATCAGACTCTCCCTGAATCACTCCTTTAAGGTTATTTAAATCATTTGCAAGCAATGTCGCACGAGAAACCGATGAAATAATGCCATCTTGGTTGTGTAAATTTTCTGTTTTTAATGATAGTTCACCTTGGCTATAAACAATACCACGCTGATTATTAAATTGATTAACTGATAAATCTGCGCGATTTCCGGCAATCAGTTTTCCATCTTCATTATTAACTTGCTGTGCAGCCAATAAAACCTGTCCACCTAACATTTCACCTTTTTGGTTATTCAAGGTTGAAGTACTAATATCAAGGCTATTTTTCCCAAATAAATAACCAGATTGAGACTCTATATGTCCTGCATTCGTATTAAGTTTCACACCTTGGTTTGACCAAATCACACCTTGATTATTTTGGATTAACGGACTTTGAATAGAGATCAACCCTTCAGCAGCAATCTTCCCTTCAGTATTATCTAACCCTTTTTTCAAATTCAATGAAAAGGCCTCTTTACCACGCTGAACCCAGCTACTCTTCTTATTATTAAGTTGTGCAGTATCTATCACAAAATGCCCTGCATTTAGGTTAGTATTCTCCGTTAGAATAGCGTCTGGACTGATTAATGTAGTATTCCCCTCACTGTATAATGTTGCTTGCTTCAAATTTAAAGGTGAGTAAGTAGATTGGAAAGCAATACTATCAGCTGTTGATTGACTTTCCGATAAATCAACGGTACCTGCTTTAGCATTAATTTGACCACTCGCTAGATGCTGAGCTTTAGATGAAACAGAATTTTCAGCTGAGAGCGTAATGCTAGCACCTTGAGCACTTTGAGTATCTAATGAACGAGTCTCACCTTGTGTAGTTTCTTGAGCAGTTACACCTGCGGCAATTAATGCACCTTTACTAGCCTCAATATTCTTCGCTTGGTAAGCAACATTACCCTTCACTACAGTTTCACCTGTTTGAGTAACTTTATCCTTAGCTTGAACTGAGATCCCGCCCTGACGCGAAACAATCGAACCATGTTGTGCTACATTAGCTTGAGAGCGTAATGATACATTACCTTGCTTAGTTTCAATTTTCCCGGTATTCTCAATCGTTTTCTTTGCACTGAGCTCAGCTTGTTGTGTCGAGCTGATAGTACCACTATTGATAATTTTCCCTTGGCTATCAATCTTCACCTCACCTGCAGCAGCACCAATGTGCCCTGCATTACGCACACCAAGACCTTGGCCGTTATCCACTAAATGGATTTTCTCAGCATACATCCCGCCTAATTGGCCCACATCCACACTGTAAGCTTGAGCTTGGTCATTTTGGCTCTCTGAAGTGCGGTCAGTTTCGTTTGTATTTTTATCACCGACATAAACCACTGAATCATTGGTGCGGTCTACTTTATTTTTACCTGTGGTAACCTTAACTTTATTACCCCACACACCACCTTTGATTTCAGCCTTATCTGCAATAATATCTGTGTAATCTGCTTTAGAGGTATCCATCCCCTTTTGACCTACTGAGACCTTTCCTCCTTGTACGCGATAGCCTTTTAATTCACCATTTTCAACTTCTGCCTTACCCGTAGTAAACGTTGCACGCCCTGCATTTATCACACCACAGCCATCACACTGGATACCACTTGGGTTCGCAATCACCACATCCGCTTTTTTACCCGCTACTTCTACATAGCCTTTTAAACGGCTTGGATTCGCTGAATTGACTTCATTCAAAATCACTTTCGCTTCACCACGAGCAAGATTCGGGTTACCCTGCACCCAGCCTGCCATTTGCGTTTGTGCTGCTTTACGAGCATTGTTTAATACAGTCCCTTTCTCCGCCACATCAAATTGCGAATATTGGTTACGCGATACTCCAGCCTGACTTGGTGCTTGAATGTTTACTTGTGGAATACCATTACCTGTTTGCAATACTGTCGGCTGTTGATTACCTGGTGCTGATTTATCCGCACGAATAGCCATATCTTCAGCTTGAACTGAAGGTGAAAGAAACACAAAGCCTAATGCCAGCATTAAGCTAAAATGGATAGGGTTGAGTGAGAGTGCGGTTGAAAACAACCCTGTTTTTACCTGTTCTGAGCTCATATTCTCACTTTGTGCTTTACCCTGTGATTTGGCAAGTTCAGATACCACAACAAGTTGATTTAATACACGACTAAAAATAACTTTGTAATGACGTTTATTCATTTTCTCAATTTCCTTTAAATTTTAAATTCTGTTTAATTTCAATTAATCTGGATAAATAAGTATTAAAAACGGTAACTTACATTAAATCCGGTAGTCACATTACTGGTTCTAAATCCTTCTGGCTTTTTAATCGGTTTACCTACGAAATAATCATAGTTAATTCCCCATAATTTGCCTCTAAGACCAATCACCCCACCAATTAGACTACTTCCTACTTGAAGCTCATCTTGACTAGAATGCACTTTACCTTGGTCTATACCTAAATAAAGCTCATGCCCTTTATTGGCAATATCCCAACCAAGTTCATTACGCCATAACCAACCTTTTTCACCCGAAAGCGAAAGCTCACCATCAAACCCTCGTACGGTATAACGCCCACCAATACTAAATTTATCTTGTTGAGTTAAAGGTGTGCGATTCCATTGACCATTCCAACTGGTATTGAAACGAAATGGTTGATTACCCATCGTAAATGGATACGTTAAATCAAGTCCGGCTGTAATAATTTGCATGCGCGAAGTCCCTTCACCAAACTCTTCTTCTGGTGCAGGTAGCGCTTTATTACCGCCTGTACCACGCTTGTAACCAGCAAAAATCTGCAAAACAAGGTCGCTGATGTAGTGAGTATGATTAATCCCCACTTCCCAACCTGCTGTTCGACGACGTTGTACTTCAACTTCTGTATCATCAATATAGTTATGAGATTTTTTCGTCCATAACGCACCATTGATATATGTTTTATGTTGACTACCACGAGAGAGTAAGCGACTTAAATTCGCTTTCATTTGTTGGCTTTCGCCAGAATAGACATAAGATTCAAAAGCCCCTGCGACTGTTTGATGATAAGAATATTTAGAGCCTGAAAGAGTTAAAAGGTAGTTTCTCCAAGGAATAGAATAATAGAGTGTTACATTTTTACTGCCATAATCACCTTCTGCATCGTCACTATTACGCTTAAAGCTACGCGTACCACTGATATAGAACATATCGTTCAGCGTTAATACATTATCCCAAGAAAATGTGGCTGAGCCCTGTAAGCGACCTGTTGCTTTACTCCCCGAATCATCTACACCTAAAGTTAAATGAAAAGGCAATGTCTGTTTATAGGAAATCACAATATCGGTTTCCCCTACATTTTCACTTGGTACAAGCTCCATATTGGCATCAGCACTTGGTACACGTTTTAAGTTTTCTAATCCTTGCTCAATATTGCGTACATTTAACATGTCCCCTTGCGACATTGGCATAGCAAACCATAGCGTACCGCGTGTCGCAAATGGAATAGCACTTTGGTCTTGTAATTGAATACGACCCACTTTACCTGGTATTACCGTTAAGACTAACACGCCTGAACGCAAATCTTGTGGTTCAACTACAACACGTGTTGTCACATAACCTGCATCAATCAAACGATTTTGAATACGACGAAGTAATACGTTAATCCCTTCTGAACCGATACAAGCCGGTAGCGCAAAATCACGTTCAGCATACACTGATTTTAACGCCCAAGAAAATTGGCTAGGTTCAGCAAGTTTAAGAGGAGTTGTTGATGAAGTGGATTCTTCAGCTTGATAGTCTGTGAGTGCTAATTGATTGATGGGAAAACATTGTGCTTCATTTTGTGGAAAGCTAGGAGATGATTCTTTTTCTGCCTCTAAACGCACATTCGCTGATTGCGTTTGCTGGGCTAAAATAGCAGCCTCTTGTTCCGCTTGTTGTTTTTGTTGTTGAGCATCAATTTGTTTTTCTACATTTGCATTTGTAGAAGGGGGATTAGCTAAGATAAAAGGGGAAATAAGTAATAAACAGGAAAGAAAAGAGGGTAATAATTTTTTCATCTATTATGTCAATTAAATTTAAGTTATTGATAAATATAGGCCTATACAATATCAAATTTTTCTCAAAAAAGCCATTAAAATTTGTATTGTTAAGGTATTGATCTCTTGATTCTATTCAAGTTTTAAAACTCTTTGGAGATTGACTGAACGTTGTATCTGGTTAAAGCGTATTCTGTTTAAAATACTTTTGTATTATTTATCCTCAAGGCTTAGCATCAGGTTTGCTGTGTTTTTTTCACCATTGGATACATATTGGCCTACCTTCCAGATACTATCCCTTACTTTCCAAGCAAAGAATATCACAGAAATATTGTCTAACCGCATCCCCCTAAGCATTATAAGATTCTCCTAAAGCAAAACAACATAGATAACCTGTCGTTTTTTACAATGTATTTGCTATAAAAAATAAGTGACTATAAAATAGCCACAACAAGCAAATGGTAATTAATGAGATTGGCTCGATATGAACAATGTACAAAAGAAATATTTTATTGGTCTAACCCATTTTTTGGGAAGTGTTCTAGGCCCTAAATACGAAGTCGTATTTCATTCTTTTGATAAAAAGAAGGCTCATATGGAAGCCATTGCGAATAGCCACGTCAGTGGGAGAACACTTTCCTCTCCACTTAGTTCTTTTGGTTCTAGTTTGTTGCAAGATAAAGTATATTTAGATAAAGATTTTATCTTTAACTACAAAGCGGTGGCAGATTCCGAAAAGGTCATTCGAGGTGCAACTTATTTCATTAAAAACGGGGATAAATTAGAAGGCATCCTTTGTATTAATCATGATACCTCTGAGTTGGTTGATGTGATGACCAAATTGATTTCACTGGAGAATCTCGGAAACTTCGTCAATATTTTAGGTATTGATGCAGCCTTTGCCGAAGTGGAAGAAGCCGAAATAATTAATAAAGAAAAACTCGAAAACTCTATCGAAGATATCCTTTGTGAATACCTTGATTTCACCCTATTACATTCCGATAAACCACTCAGTTTAAGACAGCGGGAAAACGCCGTTCAAGTCTTATTTGATAAAGGCATTTTTAATATCAAAGGCGCTATTCCGATGGTCGCTAAATATTTGAAAATCTCAGAACCTAGCGTATATCGCTATCTCAAAGCAATCAAAGAGAAATCATAGCGTTAGAATAACTACCTAATTATGCTAAAAATGTGTATGAAGCAACGTTTCACACCCTACCAATCACATTCTTTATGTTCTTTTCATATTATTTAGAAAAAGATAATTTTTCTCTGTAATTACCCAAAATAACAGAATGATTTATTATCGGAAAATAAATTTTTATTGCTATAATGCCTTAAGTTACTATCAATTAAAGGTATTTTAATATGCGAAAAGGCATCATTATTCTAGGGTTATCGCTTCTTTTAACAGCTTGTGATTTAGGTTTTCCAAAAATGACCGTTAATTACGATAATTTGCCTCAAGGGGAAATTAAAGAATATATTACTAAAAATTTTCCTAACGAGCCTGAAAGAGAAGCACTAATCAAATTGATTTATCCTCATTTAAATGGTGATAATCGTGCAGATAGCATCAAAAAAGCAGTATCCCAAATGGGGATGACTTGTGAGGCAAGGAAAGAAATTTGCGAGTATTCAGGATATATTAGAACGAAACTTACTGGACATAGCTCAGGAAGTGGTCAAGCAAAACGCATTTATCACATTGTTATTTCACCTAAAAAAGGAATGGATTCGTTAGCTATTGAATATCAAATTTTAGAAGATACTGAAAACTGAAACCCAAGAAATATAAAAGGTACTTAACATGAAAAAATTACTCACAATATCCCTTACTCTACTTTCTATAGTTTCAATTGGCTGCGAGGCGAGTAGCCATAAGAATCATTCTGGGATTCAATCTTCAGTTTCAGACAGAAAAAGTAATGCAACATATTTAAACTTAATGCTAGATGAGGTTTTTAAAACCCGTATTACTGACATTGCAAGTCAACGTGCGGATGTTAGTCATATTGTCTCCAAATACCTTCATTCAAGAATGGATAAGAAAGAAATAAGCGATTTAATTTCGAACCAATTTGAAATTTTAGAAAAAACAGATAATAAACTATTTGCACTCTATAAAAAAGGTGAAGGTTACTTAGGTAATAGACGTGATTTTTATATCGAATTGCTTTTTAGCAAAGATGGAAAATTATTAAAAAATAAATCTTATTTAGATAAAAGCAACAATATTTAATCTATTCTTTATGGTCTTATATCAATAAAAAGTGCGGTTAAAAACATACTGATTTTTAACCGCACTTTTTATTTTAATCCGTGTTATTAACCTACTACTGGAGGCAATACACCTAATTTAATTAGGAATGGGATACACACAATAATTGTCCCTAAAATTGAGGCAAAGAGTAGAACCCCTGAACCACCAGGCACACGATAAGGTAAGTTTGGATGTTGATGACGAGCTTTCCAAACCAATGCTGCCGGCAATACCACTGCATAGAAAGCAAACATTTGTCCTGCATAACCTAATGCAAGGATGAAGCCTTCTGGGTAGAAGAATGCAAAGAGCAATGGCGGAAGGAACGTTAAGAAACCTAAACTTAAACGGTTTGCAGAAAAATTGAATACACGTTTTAACAAGTCGTCAATACATTCTAATAAACCGAGTGCCACCCCTAAGAACGAGGTAATCAGTGCTAAGGCAGAGAAGATTTTCACGATAGCAGCAATAATGGTACTGCCTGTAATCACACGAACCGCTTCAATCAATCCATTTAATGTTGGATCTTGATTAAGGATTTCTAAGAAGCGAGTTTGGCTTAATACACCATGAGTTGAAAATTGCCATAAGACATAACCCACTAATGTGATTGCAGAGCCCACAATAATCGAAAATCTTAAGGCTTTTACATCACCTTCTAAGTATTTATTTAAGCAAGGGATCGAACCATGGAAACCAAAGGCGGTAAAGAAAACAGGGCTAGCTGAAATTAATAAGGCTTTATCAATTGGCATGGCCATTAAGTTATCGATTTTAATTTCGGGGATCATCAATCCAAGCACGATAAATAAAGCGGCAATCATCGCAATAAATAAGAAGCGATTTAGCGCATCCACAAAGCTTGTACCAATTGCCACGAAAACACCAAATAAGATTGTAAATGCAAGGATAGAACCTTTCATTTTCAAATCAGGAGCAGCAAAATCAGGTAAAGTTGAAGCAAGAATTGCACCACCACCGGTCACATAGGCGGAAAGCAATGCATAAAGGAAAATCATTAATACGCTGGTTGCGACAATTCGTCCTGGTCGGCCAAAATATTGTGCAGCAAGTGTACCAATGCCGGCATCATGTTCAGCGGTTTGATAAACCTCAACAAATAATAATGCACTATAAGTGAGTAGGATCCATAAAAGAATAAGTAGAACGACTGTAAACGTAAAACCTATTCCAGCAGATGTGAGAGGCATAGCAAGCATCCCTGCGCCAATCATCGTCCCTGAGGTAATTAAGGTACTTCCCAATGTTTTATTCATGAGTTTTCTCCTTTCCGATTATCGTAGAAAGGCTAGTCACTTCCTTACTTGACAATACATCAAACTACAATGTCATTAGAATGTTTTCGCATTTTTCTCATTAACCAAATGTTTTAGATACAAAAAGCCCTTACCTCGTTGCCGAAGTAAGGGCTAGTAGGCCTATTTTTGTTCAAAGCGTGCAGTGAAGAAACGTAATTGTTTTGGTTCATACACGAAACGAAGCCCTTTAATATCCTCTTTATGTTTGAATAAGTGGATAATACCATCAGCAACTAAATCCATGTGTGCATAGGTGTAAACACGACGTGGGATAGTAATACGTACTGTCTCAAGTTTTGGATGGTGGTTTTCGCCAGTTTTGATATCACGACCAGCTGAAATAATACCACGTTCCATTGTACGTACACCGCACTCAACATAAATTGCTGCTGCTAATGCTTGCGCTGGGAAGTCTTCTTCTTGTTTCAAGTGTGGACAGAAACGACGAGCATCTAAGAACACTGCGTGACCACCAATTGGCTCAACAATCGGTACGCCCGCTGCTTTTAATTTTTCACCGAGGTAACGTACTTGTTTAACACGGTGTTCAATGTATTCTTCTTGAGTTGCTTCTTTCAAACCAATTGCCATCGCTTCCATATCGCGACCAGCCATACCACCGTAAGATGGCATACCTTCGAATACTACAACCAACTCTTTAGATTTCATGAACAATTCTTCATCATTCATACATAAGAAACCACCGATATTGGTTAAGCAGTCTTTTTTACCACTCATTGTACAGCCATCTGCGTAGCTGAACATTTCTTGAACGATAGATTTGATTGAGCGATCTTGATAACCTTCTTCTTGCTCTTTAATAAAGTATGCGTTTTCAATACAACGTGTTGCATCATAGAATACTTTAATGCCATGTTTCGCTGTTAATTCACGAACGGCTTTCATATTTGCGATAGAAACTGGTTGACCACCTGCTAAGTTTACAGTTACCGCTAAGCACACATAAGCAATATTTTCAGCACCTTTTTCATTAATTAAATTTTCTAATTTTTTAACATCAATATTACCTTTGAATGGGATATCTAATGTTGCATCATGCGCTTCATCACGAATGATATCGTAGAAAATACCGCCATTTGCTTCTTGGTGGAAACGTGTAGTGGTGAAATACATATTACCTGGTACGTATTGACCTGGTTTAATCGCGATACGAGAAAGAATGTTTTCTGCACCACGTCCTTGGTGAGTTGGCACAATATATTTGAAGCCAAATAAATCTTGAACAGTTTCTTGTAAATGATAGAAGTTGCGGCTACCTGCATAAGCTTCATCACCCATCATAATACCAGCCCATTGACGGTCACTCATCGCGTTAGTACCGCTATCAGTTAAAAGGTCAATGTAAACATCTTCTGAATCAAGTAAGAAGGTATTGAAACCTGCTTCTTTCATTGCTTTTTCACGTTCTGCTTTTGGTAGGATTGAAACTGGTTCAACACTTTTAATACGGAACGGTTCTGCTGGATAGTATGCCATAATGAATCTCCTATTATGATTAGGTTTAAAGTCTAAATGATTATTAACCCGCTATTAAAAAACATCTATCATCGAGTTGCGTGCATAATACTGAATTTTTTTCTGCATTACTGTGATCAAAGTCACAAATCGATAAAATTTTATCAAATTTATATAAAAATATTTTTATTTGATAATTTTATATCAAAATATCATAAGCATACTGCTTCTTAGAGCAATTAAACAAGTCTGGAGGAACTATTCCGTTTTCTCAACAGAACAAGCGGGCATAGGAATGGTGTTGCAGGCGGAATTGCCATGAGAGGGCGATATTTCGGTAGAAGAGGTATCAAAAATATAAAAGTGCGGTCAATTTTTGAGAGGTTTTAAAAACTCTTTTAAAATTGACCGCACTTTATAGGTTTACGCTACCTTTAAAAAGGAATTCACATACTATTTTAACGTTATTTTGAATACTATCATTTTTTCATTGTGTGCATACACTCCATAACTTTCAAACTTATGACCTCTCGTTCCTCATTTGTCTTATCAGGGAGATTTTTATATTTCTCATAACATGATTCAAAAATTTTTTGTTCCTCATATGGCCTTTTAGGTATCACATCCCCATTCCAAAACCGAACAAAATAACTATCAGAAGAAACACATGCAGTCAAAATACTACAAAGAAAAAAGATACTGAGATTTATCTTACTCATTTTTTATCTCCAAAATATTTTTTCATTCCAACCGCTCTAATCTCGTTTAAAAAAGAGAAGATAAATAGGCAAAGCAACTACCTGGAATTTTAGAGACATAAGTAAAGCCTCTTTCATAAGGAGTACATATTGTAAACTCTTCTGCCCTGCATCTAATCCAGCAATCACCATAGCTAAGAAACATAGGAATGTAACAAATATAAAAAATTTTAATATTTTTAAAATCATTATTTATTTAGATGGCAAGTATATACCCCACCTTTCTCCTTTCCTCTAACGCATATTCCTTTTATATGTTAAATAGTCATACAAACTTAAAATAAAAAAACCTGAAAGCATATATTCTAAAAAATTAAGATTAATTTTTATAAAATTGTCTATCAAATAAGAAAAACCATCATCTTTTAAAACAGTATAAACAATACCAATCTCACTGATAATTAAAATAACAAAAAGGTTTCTAATAAACCTTTTAAAACATTTATTTTTCTTCTTTATCATTTTATAAGCCTATCATTAAAAAATGGTTTTACTAAAAATTTAATGCTTTTTCCTGATAGAAACCTCTCCAACCCATACCTTAGGTCTTCCCACCATCTCGCACTCATCAAGGGCTAAGGCATTTAGTATTTCCATATTAAGCCAAGTATCTAATCCCAAAATCCCTTTTCGTGTAAGCAGTTATTTAATTCCATGTCCGCTTTTTCCTTTTCTTCTTCAGTGTTTTTGGGTAAATATTTTGTTTTTTCACGACAAATATCCCGTATTTTTTTTCTTTATCAGATAATTTAGTTGGAATGTTACCATTCCACCATCTGACAAGATAATCATCTTGATCTATACTACAACTAGATAAAGTAAGAATATTTATAATAATTAATATGACTTTTTTCATCATTAATCTTCTACTAAGTATAATTTTGAGTTTAATTTTTTAGCATACTTTTTGAAATATCATCTATACTACCAGTATCCTTTTTGTTCCATGCAGGCTCTTGTATATGGAACTCTTTTAGAGCCATCAGGATCTATTGATTGGGGATACATTTCTTCAGATTTACGTATACATAGACTATATGCCTCCATTTCATTTTGAGATGGCATTACTCCGTTATTCCAAAATCTTTCAATAGGGTCTCAAATAACACTCCACAGCTAGATAAAGTAAGAATATTTATAATGATTAATATGGCTTTTTTCATTTTAGTGCTCATTTCATTCATTAAAATTTAACTTCAATTAGTGAAAATAGATTTTACAACATCAGACTGAATCACCAATTAAACCTCTCAACAATCATACCAAAATTTGTTCATTCTTAAACCAATTGAACAAGCCATTTGAACTAACTAATTTTCCAAACAGTCAAAGCAATCGTAAAAGGAATACTTTTACACGCCGGATTGCATAAGTGCTTAGGCAAGCAATCCCGACAAAAATAGAGGAGTAGATTTATGAAATCTAAATTGATGAAAGGGTTAGTGATTGTTGCATTAGCAGGAAGCTTAACCGCTTGTGAAATGGACAGACAACAACGTCATACTGCAACAGGTGCAGCAATCGGTGGCGTAGCCGGTGGTTTATTAGGTGGTGATATTGCCACAACACTCGGCGGCGCAGCATTAGGTGGCGTAATCGGTAGTCAAGTGAATAAAGGCGGAGACTACGATGACAGAGAATATCGCCACCATAAAAAACATAAAAGACATCACCACCACAGAAAACATCGTGATTGGGATGACGACTGGGATGATTAATTCTAAATACAGATAAAAATGACCGCACTTTTGAGATACAAATCAAAGTGCGGTCGTTTTTTTAGGTTTTTTTATGAATTAAGAAATTGATTCACGCGTTCAAGCACGGCTTTTCTCACGTTATCCTTTTCAAAAAGGATTTCATGTTTTGCTTGAGGTACAAGCATAGATTCGGCATGCGGAAAAAGTGCGGTCAATTTTTCAAGATTTTTGTTATCTACAATCTTTTCCTTTTCCGCTTGTAGGATAAGTACTGGTGTTTCTATTCTTGGAATGATTTTAGGGAGCGCTTTGATTGCATTTAAACACAAATGTACCCAGCGGAAAGTCGGGCCGCCTAAGTGAATAGCAGCGCGTTTTCGATTAATTCGGTTCATCCATTTCATTCGCATTTTAGAATGGCTGAGTTCATTAAGGTTTAAATCTGCCGGTTTGTAATGTCCCTTACCAAAAACATAGCGATGACCTTGACCAAATGCCATCATCGTTGCAATGATGACTTCATCTCGTAACGGATGTTTCATGGGAACGCCAAAAAAAGGCGAAGAAAGTATTGCCTTTTTAATATGATGATCATAATTGGCTAGATAATAGGTGGAAATCAATGCGCCGAGGGAGTGGGCGAGAATATATTGCGCTTGATAAGCATAAAGTGCGGTCGATTTTTCAATGATTTTTGCCATATCATTGGTATAAAAACGAAACTCATCTAAGTGCCCTTTTTGAGGAATAATACGCTGTGAATAGCCTTGTCCTCGGTGATCGAAAAGCAAAACATCATAACCTTGTTGGTAAAAATCATAAGCCAACTCAGTCCATTTGAGCATATTTTCTGCTCGACCATTCACCAAAATCATCAATTTTCTGACCGAACTTTCAGGCTGAACCAAATGACGATAAGCCAATTTGATATTTCGTTCGCCAGAAAGATATTGCGTAGGAAATTGCTCAAAAAAAGGCAATAACTCCGCAAGAGCAAATTGATGAAAATGAGGTTCTCTGATCATAATTTTTTAACAAAAAATAGTGTAGGGATAGTAATAACAGATATGATGATATAAGGTATTTTTAATTCGATCCAAGCATAGTGAAATAAACTTGAAAGCTCAAGCGTATTTCCTAAATCAGTACTATCAAAGGTGATAAAAACTGAACCCAATAACCATAAAAGCCCAAGCCACAAACAACCGATAATAAAGCAAGATAATTTATGAGAAATAATAAAAGGAAACAATGCTAAAAACGCAACAGTTATCGTTGTAAATAATATATTAAACGTATATTCACAACGTGCCTCAGATAAGAATTCACCCGTGTAATCTTGGCATGTTGTTGTAAAGGTTTCAGGATAACCAAGGCGTGAGACAAACCAATATTGCAAAAGAAATGTCATTAAAGAAATTGTAATAAAAACAAAGATAGATCGTAACATATTATCTTTTGTAGTAATGAAAAGGGCGTAGTAAATACGCCCTTTGTAGTGAAAGTAAAACTTACGCCACCAATTGTTTTAAGATACGGCGAACTGGCTCTGCAGCACCCCATAATAATTGGTCACCTACAGTGAATGCCGCTAAGTATTCTGGACCCATTGCCAATTTACGTAAACGACCAACCGGTACGCTTAATGTACCTGTTACTTTAGCTGGGGTTAATTCACGTAATGTGGTTTCTTTGTCGTTTGGAATTACTTTCACCCATTCATTGTGAGACGCTAAAATTTGTTCGATTTCTTCTAACGGTAAGTCTTTTTTCAGTTTGATGGTGAACGCTTGGCTATGACAACGTAATGCACCGATACGTACGCATAAACCATCTACTGGAATTGGATTGTCGCTTAAACCTAAGATTTTGTTGGTTTCTGCATAGCCTTTCCATTCTTCTTTAGTTTGTCCTGTTTCAGGGAGAAGTTTGTCAATCCAAGG
The DNA here is from genome assembly GCA_018363335.1 of Parahaemophilus parainfluenzae. Lineage (GTDB taxonomy): Bacteria > Pseudomonadota > Gammaproteobacteria > Enterobacterales > Pasteurellaceae > Haemophilus_D > Haemophilus_D parainfluenzae_Y. The sequence continues at coordinate 38,766 of JAGZOA010000015.1, forward strand.
GATTAAGCTACCACCTAATGCTGCACCGAAGTTATCCGTTGGGAAACTATCAGAACGCATTTCTGCTGTCACTTTACGTTCAATATCTAAAATAGATGAAGCAGGGTCTTTTAATTCACTTGAAACCGCTTGTTCTAATAAACCCATTTGTGAAAGCAATTCACGCATATTTTTTGCGCCTGCACCTGAAGCTGCTTGATAAGTTGCGACAGATACCCATTCCACTAAATCTTTCTCAAATAAACCACCGATAGCCATAAGCATTAAGCTCACAGTACAGTTACCACCTACGAAAGTTTTAATGCCTTTTTTCAAGCCTTCAGAAATCACGTGTTGGTTTACCGGATCAAGCACGATAATTGCATCATCTTTCATACGTAGTGCAGACGCTGCATCAACCCAATAACCGTCCCAACCTGTTGCTTTTAATTTTGGATAGACTTCATTGGTATAGTCGCCACCTTGGCAGGTCACGATAATGTCTAATTTTTTAAGTTCTTCAATGTCGAATGCATTTTTAAGCTCACCTGCCTCTTTGCCTGCAAATACAGGGGCTTTTTGACCTGCTTGAGAAGTGGTGAAGAAAACTGGATTAATATTGGCAAAATCTTGCTCTTGCACCATACGATCCATTAATACGGAACCGACCATTCCGCGCCAACCGATAAAACCGACGTTTTTCATGAGTTTTTCCTTATTTTATGTTGTGTTGAATGGGTCTATTAATTACAGGCTTTATGCTACAAAATCAAGTTTTTTTAAAAAAAATGAGACTTTGTTTAATTTTTCTCAATAAAAAATCCCCTTTCGGGGATTTATTGTTTATTTATCTGCTTTTTTTGTGGTTTTCTTTACCGTTTTTTTCGGCTCAGATTTACCTTCAGATTTAACCGCACTTTTCTTTGTCGTGGTAGACTTGGTGGTCTTCTCTTTTGTGGCTGCGGATTTAGTTGCTTTTTTCTTTGGCTTTTCAGCTAAATTTGCCGCTTTCCACTCCTCAAATTTTTCAAGTAACACTTTACCCATTGGGCTTGGATCGCCTGTAAATAAGGTTTGTAAGCCGTTATTTTCAATGATATGACGACGAAGCTCTAAGCGTTCTTGATGGTTTTCTGCTAAACGAATTGCACGTTCAACATATTCATCTACCGTATTTGCAATTAACCATTCTGGTAAACCTAAACGTTTGAATAACCCTTCATCGATATGTTCATGAACTTCTGCACCGGTTTTACATACCCCCACTAAACCTAATGTCACCATATCAATAATGCCGTTGGTATTCCCGAATGGGAATGGATTCACCATCATATCGCAGTTATGCAAAATACGAAGATATTGATCATAAGGTGCATGTGGATGAGCTGTCGCATCATTGCCTAAATAAGACTTAATAAAACGCTCAACATAAGGATGTGTCACACCACTAGATTGACCTAATGCAAAGTGGAAATGCACTTTCACATTAGCACGATCACGAATAGCCTTTAATGCCGCCAAGAAATATGGGTTAAGCTTCATTGTGGTAGAAGCAATACCAATATTCACCACTTCAGGATTTTCACGTAAGCGATATTCTACGTGTTGCGGTGCAAGTGCTGAAGGTACATAAGGAAGAGCATCTTTTGGTAAACGCAATAATTGCTCACTGAAGCATTTTTCAGAACCCACATAATCATCTTCTACAATCACATATTCAATAAAATCAGAATGTGTCGTAGCAGGATGGCCTAAAGCAATCACTTGAATCGGTGCAAGACGCGTGTTACTTGCAAAAATGGTGGTTAAATCCATCCCAATACTTGGCATATAAAGAACGGCTGCACCATTTTTTTCACAAATATCTTTTAATTCATTCAATTTACCAAAAATATTATCACCTTTTAATAAATGGAATTCATCAAACACCGCTTGGCCTGCTGCATCTACAGCTTCATTACCCACACCAATTAAATGAAAACGCTCACGTGCAGCAATCATTGACGTGGAATGCGTACGGTAAATTGAATGAGATGAATGGAAATGCTCCAATAATACAACCATGACAGGTTTGCCATTACGCTCACCTAATTTCGTGACATCGCGGTCAGTCCATCCACCTTGCAATAAATGACGACGAATGACTTGGTTTAATGCTTTTTTCACCCAGTGTTTATTTTCAGCAATATCGTAGCTGCAATGCATATACACATCATGTGAAATTGCACTTGGCACATTATTTAAGTTTTCAATCGTCGCTAATTTTTCAGGGAACCATTGTAAAAGCGTACCACGCTTAGAAAACGATTGTTCTGTACCAATAAAACGTGGTGATTGCAATGCAAAACAAAGCGATGCGCATAACTCTGGATCTAAATTCCATAAAGCATCAAGATTAACATTCACATTAGATTCTGGCAGATAGAAAATACAGAATTTAATTAATGATGATCTCGTATTGTCTAAATGGAAATCGGATAAATTGGTTTTATCTGGATTGCGGTTATAAGCTTGTAAAACATGATCCGCATTCACAAATGGTGATGATGCAAAAATCATATTAATCCAACGTTGCAAGGTAAAGAAACGTTGTGCACCACCTTCAGAAATATCTAATTGAGGATCAGAAAATAACTCACTCATTGCTACCGCTACACGGGTACAAAAATGCTCAACTTTCTCTTGTACTAGTTCATCATTTAATTGACTAGGATAATCAATTTCAATGCCTTCTATACCACCAAAATTAGTATCAATTTTGTTTAAAATATCCAACAATTCAACGCAAGCTGCTTCATAGTTTTTTGCTGCTACTTCCTGTTCAAAACGGATAACACTTGGTTGTTTTTGTGTTTCTGCCATTTCTAAATTCCTTTGGTAAAAAATAAATAAGATTAATAATTAACAGGTTCCCCACAGATCATATTCATCTGAATGGGTAATGGTTACTTTAATAAATTCGCCTACTTTCACTGGCGCGCCACTTAGATTTTCAATATAAACTAAGCCATCAACTTCGGGTGCATCAGCTTTAGTACGGCCAATGATACCTTCGTCATCAATTTCATCTACGATTACATCAAGCGTTTGGCCTATTTTTTGTTTTAATCGTTCAGCCGAAATTTCTTGTTGTAACTGCATAAAGCGGTGGAAACGTTCTTCTTTTACCTCTTCAGGCACTTGGTCGGCCATTTCAGTTGCAGGAGCGCCTTCTACTGGGCTAAATTTGAAACAGCCCACACGATCAAGTTGTGCTTCTTTTAAGAAATCCAATAACATTTGGAAGTCTTCTTCTGTTTCACCTGGGAAACCTACGATGAAAGTTGAACGCAAAGTTAAATCTGGACAAATCTCACGCCATTGCTTGATACGCTCTAAAGTGCGGTCAATTTTTCCTGGTCTTTTCATCGCTTTTAAAATTTTTGGGCTTGCGTGTTGCAATGGAATATCCAAATAAGGCAACAATAAACCTTCCGCCATTAATGGAATTAAATCATCCACGTGCGGATAAGGATAAACGTAGTGTAAACGTACCCAAATGCCTAATTTTCCAAGCTGTTTACACAAGGTCATTAAGTCATTTTTAATTGGCATACCATTCCAGAAAGCCGTTTTCACGCCACCTTCTTTACGTTGTGTATCCATCGCATAAGCAGAGGTATCTTGTGAAACGACCAACAATTCTTTCACACCCGCATCAGCAAGACGTTTTGCTTCATCCAATACTTGCGTGATAGAGCGGCTTTCCAAATCCCCACGTAATGAAGGGATTATACAGAATGTACAACGGTGATCACAGCCTTCTGATATTTTCAAATAAGCATAGTGTTTAGGTGTTAATTTCACCCCTTGTTTTGGTACAAGACTGGTGTAAGGATTATGCTCTGGTTTTGGAACGTACTTGTGTACTTGTGCCATGACTGCTTCATAACTGTGCGGACCGCTCACTTCCAATACTTTTGGGTGAACTTGGCGAATTTGATCTTCCTTCGCCCCTAAACAGCCGGTCACAATCACGCGTCCGTTTTCTTCCAACGCCTCTCCAATGGCTTCTAGAGATTCCTGCACGGCGCTATCAATAAAACCACAGGTATTCACAATGACCAAGTCCACATTTTCATAACTTGGCACAATGTTATACCCGTCAGTACGTAATTCGGTCAGAATACGTTCGGAATCCACTAAATTTTTAGGACAACCTAAACTTACAAAGCCAATATTCGGCGTTGATTTTTGCATAAATTTATTCTCAGCTATCATCATCTTTCAAAACTTTAGATTTTACTCAATTTCAAGCCGAAAGGCGATAAATTAAAGGTAAATTGATTGTAAATTTGCCCATTAAAGTCCTTTTTTCAGGTAGAATAATGCCCGTTTTTTATTTACTCATATTCATTATTAACATGGAAAATTCTTTTCTTTTTTCGACCGCTCTTGAACAGACGGCTTATTTACTTATCCTAGGGAAAATGCTACTCGCACTTGTACTTGGCGGGATTATTGGCTTAGAACGTGAACTTAAACACAAACCGGTTGGGGTCAAAACCTGTGCCATTATTGCGGTGACGACTTGTGTACTGACGATTGTCTCCATTCAAGCTGCAGAACATTATGCGCAAGTTTCAGATAACATTCGAACTGACCCTATGCGACTTGCCGCACAAGTAATCAGTGGCATCGGTTTCTTAGGTGCAGGGGTAATTTTACACAAGAAAAATGATGCGATTTCAGGTTTAACCACTGCTGCCATTATTTGGGCAGCAGCGGCTATTGGTGTAGCAACAGGTGCTGGTTTTATTTTTGATGCGATTATTGCCACTTTAATGATTTTAATCGCCATCCGTATCAGCCCGATTGTGCAGCGTTATGTTCGTCGTAAAACCTATAAAAAACGTACTCGATTGGCTATTCAACTGAGTTCTGCGAACGGTATTAGTAAAGTCACAGATTTATTACTCAAACATGACTATCGCATTGAAAATATCTCGGTAAAAGACCAAGCAAGTGGCGAAGTTCGCTTACAAGTGCGATGCTACAACATTGATAATGAAATGCTAAAAGATGTTTATACACTGTTAAAAACAGAAGATGAAGTATTAAGTGTGGATGTAGAAAATTAAAATAACACATAACTTCTATCGTAAAACCTATACTTGCTAGATAAAAAGTTAAATATTTAAACTGGATAACATCATGAATTTACAAGATAATTTCGAGCAACATACGCCGATGATGCAGCAATATCTCAAGTTAAAAGCAGAAAACCCTGACATTTTGTTATTTTATCGAATGGGGGATTTTTATGAGCTTTTTTATGATGATGCAAAAAAAGCGGCAGCGTTGTTAGATATTTCTTTAACGAAACGTGGACAATCAGCAGGTAATCCCATTCCCATGGCTGGC
>JAGZOA010000016.1:0-42883 GCA_018363335.1 Parahaemophilus parainfluenzae
GAAAAATGAAAGTAAAACTGACTGCACTTCTTTTGCGATCTCGATCGCAAAAATGAAATTTAATCGCAGAAAAACAGATGAATAAGATAAAAAATGGCTGGTTAAGCCAGACAAGAAAAGTGATTTCACCACATTTTGATGCCCGTCCTGATGTAGAGGATATTTCATTACTCGTCATTCATTACATCAGTTTGCCACCAGAACAATTTGGTGGGGGATATGTAGATGACTTTTTCCAAGGTAAACTCGATCCAACCATCCATCCCTATTTTGAGGAAATTTATCAATTTCGCGTGTCTGCCCATTGTTTAATTGAACGGGATGGCAAGGTGACACAGTATGTTAGTTTCAATGATAGAGCATGGCATGCGGGGCTTTCTTGCTTTGAAGGACGCGATAAATGCAATGATTTTGCGATTGGGATTGAGCTAGAGGGCAGTAATGAACAACCTTTTACAGCGGAGCAATACCAAGTGCTTGCTGCATTAACACGAGATATCATGCAAGCTTATCCGAAAATAACGCTCGATCGTATCGTTGGACATTGCGATATTTCGCCTGGTCGTAAGATCGATCCGGGTCAATATTTTGAATGGGAACGCTATTTAACGTTAGTCAAAAAAGGCTTGGATAAAAAATAATCACTAAAATTTTTGATTGAATGTGAGTAAGATAATTTCTGTGAATAAGCCTTATCTTAATGAAATTAAAGAGAAAATCTTCCCTCTAAAATTGAAGATAAAATACTGAAAAGAGTTATGCAACACTCGCCATTTGCTCAATCACAATTTTATCCACAGAAATATTGAATAACTCACCGCTGTTATTTCTTCACCAAACAAGGAATGTTTAAACTAAAAAATGGCTGAATTTTTGACCGCACTTTGATGAGAAAAAGTGCGGTCATTTTTTTCGGAAAATTTTTGATTAAATGTTATGCAGAAATGAAAAAAGTGAAGAGTGAAAAGCCGTTTTTGAACTTCATACACAGGTAAATTTAGACTATCCAAGCGTTACCCACAGAGTTATCCACAATAGGCTAAATATGCCCATTCGGTTGATAAAAAAGCGAATTTATGAAACAATCTGCAAATTATTTTTGTACAAAATTTAAGGTGAACGATAGTGATCGATTTTGATGGCTACCGTCCAAATGTAGGCATTGTCATTTGTAATCGCAAAGGGCAGGTGCTTTGGGCTAAACGATACGGGCAGAATTCGTGGCAATTCCCGCAAGGGGGAATTAACGATAATGAAAGTGCCGAACAAGCCATGTATCGTGAATTATATGAAGAGGTTGGCTTGCAACCCAAAGATGTGAAGGTGCTTTACGCGTCTAAACATTGGTTGCGTTATAAGCTGCCGAAAAGATTGCTGCGTTATGACAGCAAACCCGTGTGTATTGGGCAAAAACAACGTTGGTTTTTGTTGCAATTAGTGGGTGATGAAAAAAATATTAATATGAACACAACAAAATCACCCGAATTTGATGGTTGGCGTTGGGTAAGTTTTTGGTATCCCGTACGTCAGGTTGTGTCCTTTAAGAAAGATGTTTATCGCAAAGCGATGAAAGAGTTTGCCCAAGTGATGTTTGGCAACGAAAAAACATTGCTTGAAAATTCGCAAGAGCATGAGATAAATAAACCTTATCATGCGGCGCGTAAAAATGGTTCTTCTAAATATCAAAAACGTTCATTTTATAAATCAAGGGGGCAATAATGCTCACTTTTATTCTACTTTGTTTACTTGTCGGGTCTGTTGTTGGTTTTCTTGCCGGATTATTTGGCATTGGTGGTGGGCTAATTATCGTCCCTACCTTGGTTTATTTATTGCCGATGGTAGGCGTACCTGAACCCTTGCTGATGTCCACCGCATTAGGGACTTCATTTGCAACCATTGTGATTACTGGATTTTCTTCTGCACAGCGTCATCATAAACTAGGTAATATAGTCTGGCGTGCCGTGAAAGTATTGGCACCGATGGTGATGATCTCGGTTTTTATCTCTGGTTTGTTTATTGGCAAACTTGATCGTGATGTATCAGCCAAAATCTTTGCCTGTTTAGTCGTATATTTAGCGGCAAAAATGGTGATTTCTATTAAGAAAAACACAGGGAAAACCAAACCTTTAACAACACAAGCATCTGTTATTGGTGGTATTTTAATTGGTATGGCATCAAGTGCAGCAGGCATTGGCGGCGGTGGTTTTATCGTGCCATTTTTAAACTCTCGCGGTATCGATATGAAAAAAGCCATTGGTTCTTCTGCATTCTGTGGCGCGCTTCTTGGTTTATCAGGCATGTTGAGCTTTATGGTGAGCGGTTGGGGCAATCCTTCCATGCCGGATTATTCCCTTGGTTATATTTATTTACCCGCAGTGCTCGGTATTACAGCTACCTCATTTTTCACTTCTAAATTAGGGGCAACAGCGACCTCCAAACTCCCTGTACCAACCTTGAAAAAAGGCTTCGCCTTGCTATTAATTGCAATCGCAGTTGATATGTTTATGAAATAAGGAATGTTATGAATTCAGAATTTTTGATGCTTCCACATTTTGATCCGACAATTTTCACTTTTGGTGACAGCAATATTGGGCTGCGTTGGTATGGCTTAATGTATTTATTAGGCTTTATCTTTGCTCGTTGGTTGGCCGTTCGCCGTGCTAATCAGCCAAACAGTGGTTGGACTGTCGATCAAGTTGATACGTTACTTTTTAATGCTTTTATGGGGGTATTTTTAGGGGGACGTATTGGGGATGTTTTCTTCTATAACTTTGGTCATTTTATGCAAGATCCACTGTATTTATTCCGTGTTTGGGAAGGGGGAATGTCATTCCATGGTGGATTAATTGGGGTGATTATCTCAATGATTTGGACCTCTTATTCTCAAAAAAGAAGCTTCTGGCGGACAGCAGATTTTATGGCGCCTTTGATTCCATTTGGTTTAGGTATGGGGCGAATTGGTAACTTCATCAATTTAGAACTTTGGGGACGAGAAACCAATGTTCCTTGGGCCATGATTTTCCCAAATGATCCTTTGTTATTACCACGCCATCCTTCACAGCTTTATGAGGCGTTCTTAGAAGGTTTCGTGTTGTTTATTATTCTGAATGTCTTTATTAAAAAGCCTCGCCCTGCAGGTTCGGTAGCAGGATTATTCCTGGTTGGTTACGGGATTTTCCGTTTTATCGTTGAATATGTTCGTGAGCCCGAAGTGGAATCTTTCTTAGGTATCATGACACGTGGTCAAGCCCTTTGTTTACCGATGATTATTGGTGGTGGATTAATTATGGCATGGGCATACAACCGCGCAAAAAGTGCGGTTCATCAGTAAGGAGTTTTTTATGAAACAATATTTAGATCTTTGTCGACGCATTGTAAATGAAGGTGAGTGGGTTGCTAATGAGCGTACTGGCAAGCGTTGCCTTACTGTGATTAATGCAGATTTAGAATATGATGTTGCCAATAATCAATTCCCCTTAATTACCACGCGAAAAAGCTATTGGAAAGCAGCGATTGCGGAATTTTTAGGTTATATCCGTGGTTATGATAATGCCGCGGACTTCCGCAAGCTTGGCACCAAAACATGGGATGCCAATGCCAATGAAAATGCTGCTTGGCTTGCTAATCCACACCGTAAAGGCACCGATGATATGGGCCGCGTTTATGGTGTGCAAGGTAGAGCATGGCGTAAACCGAATGGCGAAACCATCGATCAACTTCGTAAAATTGTGAATAATTTAAGTAGAGGTATTGATGATCGTGGCGAAATCCTGACTTTCTTCAATCCAGGCGAATTTGATTTGGGTTGTTTGCGTCCTTGTATGCACACTCACACATTTTCCTTAGTGGGCGATACATTGCACTTAACCAGCTATCAGCGTTCTTGTGATGTGCCACTTGGCTTAAACTTCAATCAAATTCAGGTCTTTACTTTCCTTGCTTTGATGGCGCAAATTACCGGCAATAAACCAGGTAAGGCATACCATAAAATTGTAAATGCACATATTTATGAAGACCAACTTGAGTTAATGCGTGATGTGCAATTAAAACGTGAACCATTCCCTTCACCACAGTTAGAAATTAATCCTGATATTAAAACCCTTGAAGATCTTGAAACTTGGGTAACGATGGATGATTTCAAGGTGGTGGGTTATCAATCTCACGAACCAATCAAATATCCTTTCTCAGTTTAGGCATTCAAAGTGCGGTCAGATTTAGACGAGAAATTTATGCAACACGCCCTGATGCTTGCCGATCGTGCAGAAGCGCTCGGCGAGATTCCTGTCGGGGCGGTGTTGGTAGATGATGAAGGAAATATTCTCGGTGAAGGCTGGAATTTATCTATCATTGAAAATGATCCGACCGCTCATGCTGAAATTGTTGCACTGCGTAATGCAGCACAAAATATTCAAAATTATCGTCTGCTCAATACCACACTCTATGTCACCCTTGAGCCTTGTACCATGTGTGCTGGTGCGATTTTACATAGCCGTATTAAACGATTAGTCTTCGGTGCGTCAGATTATAAAACGGGGGCTGTAGGTTCCCGCTTCCACTTCTTTGATGATTATAAAATGAATCACACACTAGAAATTACCTCTGGCGTGCTGGCAGAAAAGTGCGGTCAGAAATTGAGTGATTTTTTCAAAAAAAGACGAGAACAGAAAAAAGAAGAAAAGCGGGAAAAGAATCTCCCGCTTGATGTTGAGTCGCAACCTTAAACTTGCCAATCAATTTCAGTTAAACCATTTCGTTTTAAATATTCGTTAGTTTTAGAAAAATGATGACATCCTAGAAAACCACGATGTGCAGAAAGTGGAGAAGGGTGTGGGGCAGTTAAAACATAATGACGATTGCGATCAATAAATTGCCCTTTTTTCTGCGCATGACTTCCCCAAAGTAAAAATGCTATTTTTTCACGGTGTTCATTGAGTGCTGCAATTACTTGGTCTGTAAAAATTTCCCAACCAAACTTAGCATGTGAATGAGCTATGCCACGTTCTACGGTCAGCACAGTGTTAAGCAGCAGCACACCTTGCTCCGCCCATTTCACCAAGTAACCATGATTTGGCATTTGAAAACCAGGAATGTCGTTAGCCAATTCTTTATACATATTCAGTAAAGAAGGGGGAATTGCAACCTCAGGTTTCACCGAAAAAGCTAAGCCGTGCGCTTGATTTGGGCCGTGATAGGGATCCTGTCCTAAAATGACAACTTTCACCTCATCAAATGCCGTATATTTAAAGGCATTAAACACTTCGTCTTGTGGTGGGTAAATGGTTTTTCCGGCAAGTCGCTCTTGATGCACTTGTTGTAGAATGTGTTTAAAGTAAGGTTTTTCTTTCTCTTGACCGATAACATCTGTCCAGGTTTTCATTCTGTATTTCCTTATTGGATAAGCTTGGAGACATTATAAATGAAATTGCTGAGAAAGGCTTTATTTGAGAGTAATGTTAATATCTTGTTAAAATCATGGGCATATTGAGTTCTTGTTACGACTAAAACTTTAATCTAGATCAATTTTTAAAAATTAGTCAGAAAAAAGAACCTGTTTTAGGTCAAAATTAATTGAATTCTTCAAATAGTTTGATAAAATTTGCACAGTTTAATAAATATACAACCGCCAAATTAGGAGGCACTTTATGATCAAAGGTATTCAAATTACTCAAGCAGCAAATGACAATCTTTTAAACTCATTCTGGTTATTAGACAGCGAAAAAAATGAAGCTCGTTGTTTATGTGCAAAAGCTGAATTCGCAGAAGACCAAGTAGTAGCAGTGAGCGAATTAGGCCAAATCGAATACCGTGAATTACCGGTAAACGTAGCACCAACTGTTAAAGTTGAAGGTGGTCAACACTTAAACGTAAACGTATTACGTCGTGAAACGTTAGAAGATGCAGTAAACAACCCGGATAAATACCCTCAATTAACTATCCGTGTTTCTGGTTACGCAGTACGTTTTAACTCTTTAACGCCAGAACAACAACGCGACGTTATTACTCGTACTTTCACTGAAAGCCTATAATTTCAGCTTGAATGAAAAAAGAAACCCCGAAGTAATTCGGGGTTTTGTTTTATCTAAAAGGTTTGAAAATTTGACAGCACTTTTCCCTTTCATCCCTAGCGATTTCTGCGCTTTTCAGGTACAATCCGCCAGTTAAATTTAATGATTTTTGAGAAAACTAATCTATTTATGAAGAATATTCGCAACTTTTCTATTATTGCCCATATTGACCACGGTAAATCGACCCTTTCTGACCGATTAATTCAGATCTGTGGGGGCCTTTCGGATCGTGAAATGGAAGCGCAAGTGTTGGATTCCATGGATCTTGAGCGTGAGCGCGGCATTACCATTAAAGCGCAAAGTGTAACCTTAAATTATCAAGCCAAAGACGGTGAAACTTACCAATTAAACTTTATCGATACACCAGGGCACGTGGACTTCTCTTATGAAGTATCACGTTCTCTTGCGGCTTGTGAAGGGGCATTGTTAGTTGTGGATGCAGGACAGGGCGTAGAAGCTCAAACCTTGGCAAACTGCTATACCGCCATTGAAATGGATTTAGAAGTCGTGCCTATTTTAAATAAAATCGACTTACCGGCAGCGGATCCTGAACGTGTTGCAGAAGAAATTGAAGACATCGTCGGTATTGATGCGATGGAAGCGGTACGTTGTTCGGCGAAAACCGGTGTGGGTATTGAAGATGTATTAGAAGAAATTGTTGCGAAAATTCCCTCGCCAGAAGGTGATCCTGATGCACCGTTACAAGCCTTGATTATTGACTCTTGGTTCGATAACTATTTAGGCGTGGTGTCATTAGTTCGTATTAAGAATGGTGTGTTACGTAAAGGTGACAAAATCAAAGTAATGTCCACCGGGCAAGCTTACAACGTCGATCGTCTAGGTATTTTCACGCCAAAACAAGTGGATACGACTGTATTAAATACCGGCGAAGTAGGTTGGGTTGTTTGTGCGATTAAAGATATTTTAGGGGCACCAGTAGGGGATACCTTAACGCATCAACACAATCCAGCAAGCCATGTATTGCCAGGTTTTAAGAAAGTAAAACCGCAGGTTTATGCTGGTTTATTCCCAGTGAGCTCTGACGATTATGAGGCTTTCCGTGATGCGCTAGGAAAATTAAGCTTAAACGATGCATCGCTGTTCTATGAGCCTGAAAACTCAACGGCTTTAGGTTTTGGTTTCCGTTGTGGCTTCTTGGGGCTTTTACACATGGAGATCATTCAAGAACGTTTAGAGCGTGAATACGATCTTGATTTGATTACTACTGCTCCAACCGTAATCTATGAAGTTGAAATGACGAGTGGTGAAGTGGTTTATGTGGACAGTCCAGCGAAATTACCGCCATTGAATAATATTTCAGAAATTCGTGAGCCTATCGCGGAATGTAATATGTTGGTACCACAGGAATTCTTAGGTAACGTGATTACCCTTTGTGTGGAAAAACGCGGTATGCAAACTCATATGGTATATCACGGTAACCAAATTGCGTTAACTTATGAAATCCCAATGGGCGAAGTGGTATTAGATTTCTTCGATCGCTTGAAATCGACTTCTCGCGGTTACGCCTCTTTGGATTATGGTTTCAAACGTTTCCAAGCGGCGGATATGGTGCGCGTGGATATCATGATCAACGGTGATCGTGTTGATGCGTTAGCATTAATTGTTCATAAAGATAATGCACCTTACCGTGGTCGTGAATTAGTTGAAAAAATGCGTGAACTGATTCCACGTCAACAATTTGATATCGCGATCCAAGCCGCGATTGGTAACCATATTATTGCGCGTTCAACCGTAAAACAATTACGTAAAAACGTATTAGCAAAATGTTATGGTGGTGACGTGAGTCGTAAGAAAAAACTCTTACAGAAACAGAAAGAGGGTAAAAAACGAATGAAGTCTTTAGGTAACGTGGAAGTACCGCAAGAAGCGTTTTTAGCGATCTTACACGTCGGTAAAGATAAATAGGAAAGAGCTATGTCGAATGTATTTTTTATTCTGTTGTTAGCCGTGGGATTTGCTGGTTGGAAAGTGTTAGACCATTTTCAACTGCCTAACACATTCAGTATTTTATTGCTGATTTTGACCGCACTTTCTGGCATTTTATGGTGCTATCACCGTTTCGCTGTGATGCCGAGACGTCGTCGTCAAATCGCACGCGCAGAACAACGCTCAGGTAAAGCGTTAACGGATGAAGAAAAAGCGAAAATTGAGCGAATTTCAGAAGGTTCAGAATTTATTTCTTCGCTTTTCCCTGTGTTATCCGTGGTATTCCTTGTACGTTCATTTATTTTTGAACCGTTTCAAATTCCATCAGGATCAATGGAAGCAACATTGCGTGTAGGGGATTTCCTTGTTGTTAATAAATACACTTATGGTATCAAAGATCCGATTTTCCAAAATACGATTATTGAAGGTAATAAGCCAGAACGTGGTGATGTAATTGTGTTCAAAGCTCCAGAGCAAGCGTTACTTCATACAAGCTTAGGTGCAACGAGAGCAGCGTATGCTGAAAATCTTGCGTTAACATCCAAAGACAATATGTCAGGCGTAGATTATATTAAACGTATTGTGGGTAAAGGTGGCGATCGAATTATCCTTGATGTTGAAAAAAGTGCTTTAACAATTGTTCATGGTAAAGATGGCAAACCTTGTGAAATAGACTGCCAAGCTAAAGTATTTGAATATAAACAAGAACCAACTAATCCAGCATTTCCAACTCAAGTGGAATATCTGGAAATCGGCGATGTGACACATACGATTTTAGTTGAGCCAATGCGCCGTTATTCTGGTATTGAATTCTATCCACAAGAAGGTTTACCTGCTGCAGAATGGATTGTGCCTGAAGGGCAATATTTTGTGATGGGCGATAACCGTGATCATAGTGATGACAGTCGCTTTTGGGGATTTGTACCGGAAAAAAATATTGTGGGTAAAGCCACTTATATTTGGATGAGTTTAGAAAAAGAACCAAATGAGTGGCCAACAGGCTTCCGTTTCGACCGTTTCTTTACAAAAATTAATTAATATGAATCATTTAGATCGACTAGAACGAAAAATTGGTTATCAATTTTCCGATCTAAAACACTTAAAATTGGCACTGACACACCGCAGTGCCTCCACTCAACATAATGAACGCCTAGAATTTCTAGGCGATTCGATTCTCAATTATGTCATTGCAGACGCGCTTTATCATCAATTTCCTCGTTGTAATGAAGGTGAACTTAGCCGTATGCGCGCAACATTAGTGCGTGAGCCGACACTGGCAATGATTGCCCGAAATTTTGAGCTTGGGGATTATATGTCCTTAGGCTCTGGTGAGCTAAAAAGCGGGGGCTTTCGCCGAGAATCTATTTTAGCCGATTGTGTTGAAGCGGTAATTGGCGCAATGGCATTGGATTCAAGCTTTGATAAAGCGGCAGATATTGTTCGTAGTTGGTATAAAACCTTATTGGCTGAAATTAAGCCAGGCGATAACCAAAAAGATGCCAAAACGCGTTTACAAGAGTATTTACAAGGTAAGCATTTCGCCTTGCCAACTTATGAAGTGATTAAAATTGAAGGGGAAGCTCATTGCCAAACCTTCACCGTGGAATGTACGGTAAAAAACGTACCAAATATTGACCGCACTTTTATTGCAAAAGGTTCTAGCCGTCGTAAGGCAGAACAAGCGGCCGCAGAACAAATTTTAAAAATATTGGAAATAAAATGACCGAATTAAATCAAGAACAAGAGACCTATTGTGGTTTTATTGCTATTGTAGGCCGCCCAAATGTAGGGAAATCCACCCTGTTAAACAAAATTTTGGGGCAAAAAATCTCGATTACTTCCCGCAAGGCACAAACCACGCGTCACCGTATTGTGGGAATTAAAACCGAAGGCATCTACCAAGAAATTTATGTGGATACGCCGGGACTTCATATCGAAGAAAAACGAGCGATTAACCGTTTAATGAATCGTGCAGCCAGCTCAGCGATCGGGGATGTGGATCTTATTATTTTCGTCGTGGATGGCACACATTGGAATGCCGATGATGAAATGGTGTTAAACAAATTACGTAATGCCAAAGCGCCTGTTGTACTCGCTATCAACAAAGTTGATAACGTCAAGAATAAAGATGATTTGTTGCCATTTATTACTGATTTAGGCAGTAAGTTTGATTTCGCGCATATTGTGCCGATTTCTGCACAACGTGGTAATAACGTGCATCAATTAGAGAAAATTGTTCGTCAGTCCTTACGTAAAGGTGTTCATCACTTCCCTGAAGATTACGTGACCGATCGTTCACAACGTTTTATGGCGTCGGAAATTATCCGTGAAAAATTGATGCGCTTTACCGGTGAGGAATTACCTTATTCTGTGACCGTTGAAATTGAACAATTCAAAGTAAATGAGCGTGGTACTTACGAGATTAATGGTTTGATTTTAGTTGAGCGTGAAGGTCAAAAGAAAATGGTGATTGGTGCTCAAGGACAAAAAATTAAAACCATTGGTATGGAAGCGCGCGCTGACATGGAACGCTTATTTGATAATAAAGTACATCTAGAACTTTGGGTCAAAGTGAAGTCTGGTTGGGCGGACGATGAACGGGCCTTAAGAAGTTTGGGGTATATGGACGAATAAAAACTTGAGTAATACTCTATACTATTCTATTATTAGCGAAATTTTTATGTTTACTAATAAAAACAAGGAGATGGTAGATGAGTATCTATGCCTTAAAACCCAAATTTCAGAATTTACTTCGGCCTTTAGTTAGGCAATTAGCAGCAAAAGGCGTGACAGCAAATCAAGTTACGCTAATTGCTTGCTTACTTTCAATTTTATTAGGTGTGGTTCTCGCACTATTCCCGACATTTTCAACTCTTTTCTTCCTTATTCCTATTTGGTTGTTTTTACGTATGGCGTTAAATGCTGTTGATGGCATGCTAGCGCGTGAGTTTAATCAAAAAAGTCGATTAGGGGGTTATCTTAATGAAATTACTGATGTCGTCTCTGATGCAGCACTTTACCTTCCTTTTGCTTTTGTCGCGCCTTTTGATGGAGTTCAAATCTCAAGTATTATTTGGCTTGCGGCGTTGAGTGAGTTATGTGGCATTTTGGGGCAAGTTCAAGGCAAAACACGTCGTTATGATGGTCCAATGGGTAAAAGCGATCGTGCGTTTGTGTTTGGTGTACTCGGTTTACTCTATGCGGTGAATGGTAACTTGCATTCACTTTTCTGGTGGGTAGCCAATATCCTGATTATCTTGCTCATCGTGACTTGTATTAAGCGAGTAAAAAATGGATTAGCGGAAGTGGCAGAGTAATAGGAGTAAATATGATCGCGAGATTAATCGATTTTTTATTGTGTCGTTTTGCCTCTTTTATTACAGGTGTTCGACCTCAAGCAGCGATAGCTGAACAATCTTCAGAAGGGCATCGTGTCGTCTATTTTGCTAATCATAACAGCCATGGTGATTTCATCTTACTTTGGATTTCATTACCTTATGAAGTGAGAAAACAAACGCGTCCTGTTGCAGGCAAAGATTATTGGACGAAAGGCGCAATTCGTCGTTTTCTAGCTAATAAAGTGTTTAATATGTTACTTATTGAGCGTAATAGCCAAGATCCACAAGCGGCAATACGACAAATGACGGAAGCATTGGAGAATGATTCGCTTATTCTTTTCCCTGAAGGAACCCGTAAAACGGATGATGATTTGCCTCTCCAACCCTTTAAAAGTGGTTTGTATTATCTAGCAAAAGAAAATCTTGATTGTGAATTTGTCCCAGTTTGGATTAGTAATATGAATAATGTTTTACCAAAAGGCTTTATTTTACCGATCCCGTTGTTATGTGATCTTTATGTCGGTGAACCATTAAAGCTTGGGACAGATGAGACTAAAGGTGAATTTTTAACACGCGCTCAATCGGCATTATTAAGTTTAAACATCAGTGAAAAAGGCAAATCTTAGGAGTAAATGATGACGGAAATATGGCAACTCTTCGGTGGTTTATTTATCGCCTTAATTTTTGCTTCCACCGTGGGATATGTTTTAAAACGCAGATCGGGCGTGGATACACCTAACAGTGTTATTGATAACCTAAACGCACGCATCAATGCTTGGTGGGTGATGATTGGGATTATCTTTATTGCGAGCTTATTAGGCTTTTATGGCGTGATTGTGCTCTTTTTGATTATTTCATTTATGGGATTGCGTGAGTTTCTTTCTCTATTGAATATTCGTCGCGGCGATCATCTTGCACTCGCAGCCTGTTTTTATGTGATCTTGCCATTGCAATATTTTTTAGTCGCCATTGATTGGTTTAGTATGTTTACTATCTTCATTCCAGTATATGGCTTCTTATTTTTACCGATTCTTTCAGCATTACTGGGTGACCCTGCGAATTTCTTAGATCGTTCTACGAAAATTCAGTGGGCATTGATGATTAGTGTATTCTGTATTTCACATATCCCAGCTTTACTGACACTTGATATTTCAGGTTATGAAGGAAAAAATCTTTTATTAATGATCTTCTTAATCTTAGTAGTACAGTCTAGCGATGTGTTGCAATATGTTTGGGGTAAACTCTTCGGCAAACATAAAATTGCACCAACTTTGTCCCCATCTAAAACAGTAGAAGGCTTTATTGGTGGTATATTAAGCGCAAGTTTATTAGGTATGTTACTTCATTGGATGACACCATTTAATGCATGGCAGGCGTTTTTAATGAGCATGTTAATTTGCCTAATGGGATTCTTAGGTGGACTCGTGATGTCAGCAATGAAACGCAGTATGGGCGTGAAAGACTGGGGGAATATGATCAGCGGCCATGGTGGTATTTTAGATCGTATGGATTCGCTTTGTTTCTCCGCACCAATTTTCTTCCATGTTGTGCGTTATTTTTGGGCTTAGTCATAAATCATGAAATAAAAAAAGAGCGGTTAATTAACCGCTCTTTTTTATTATTGCTGATAGGTTTCTAGGAATCGTGCCAGTTTGCCAATCGCTTCTTCTAATTGGCCCGTGTAAGGGAGTGTCACCACACGGAAGTGATCCGGTGAGTGCCAGTTAAAGCCCTTACCATGTACCAAAAGCACTTTCTCTTTACGTAATAAATCGAGCACAAATTTTTCATCACTATGAATATTGAATTTTTTGATGTCGAGTTTCGGGAACATATACATTGCTCCCATTGGTTTTACGCAGCTAATACCAGGGATTTGAGTGAGCAACTCATAGGCTTTATTGCGTTGTTCAAGTAAACGACCACCAGGTTGAATAAACTCATTAATACTTTGATAGCCACCTAATGCGGTTTGAATGGCGTGCTGCATTGGTACGTTGGCACATAAACGCATGGACGCCAGCATATCTAAGCCTTCAATATAGCCTTTTGCGTGTTGTTTTGGCCCATTTAAAATCATCCAACCTTGACGGAAACCTGCAACACGATACGCTTTTGATAAACCATTGAATGTAATCGTTAATACATCTGGTGCAAGGGCTGCGATATGATGGTGGACAGCACCATCGTAGAGAATTTTGTCATAAATTTCATCCGCAAAAATAATCAGATTATTTTCACGTGCTACTGTGATAATTTCTTCGAGTAATGCTTTGCTATATACCGCGCCAGTCGGGTTGTTAGGGTTAATCACTACGATAGCTTTCGTTTTGGCATTGACTTTTGCACGAATATCATCAATAGCAGGGAACCAGCCCGCTTCTTCATCACATAAATAATGCACCGCTTTTCCGCCAGAAAGCGTCACAGCCGCTGTCCATAACGGATAATCAGGCATTGGGACTAATACCTCATCACCATCATTAAGAAGGGCTTGCATTGACATGGTAATCAATTCAGACACACCATTCCCGATGTACACATCGTTTACCGTTGAATCATGAATACCTTTGGATTGGTAGTATTGCACGATAGCTTTACGTGCTGAATACAAGCCTTTAGAGTCACAATAACCTTGTGCAGAAGGTAAGTTGCGGATGACATCCACTAAAATTTCATCTGGCGCTTCAAAGCCAAATGGGGCAGGGTTACCGATATTCAGTTTTAAGATTTTGTTGCCTTCTTCTTCTAGGCGTAAAGCTTCTTTGTGAACCGGTCCGCGAATATCGTAGCAAACGTGTTCTAATTTGTCTGATTTTGGAAATGAGCGCATTAATAACATCCTATGATAATTAGATTTTCATTCAAAAATTACGTCTAATTTACGCTTAAATTCTTATCTTGAAAAGATTTAATAAAAAAATTTTTTGAAAGTATTAAAGTGCGGTAGAATATGGGCTAATTTTTTGTGTATTTTATTATTTTTCATGGGCCCTTTAGAACAAGCTAAATCTGCGCTAATTCGCCAATTTGAAACTTTGGCGACAACGGATCCGCAAGCATCTATTGTACATTTTCAAACGAAGGTGGAATCGGATGTTGATCTTTTGGTGTGGATGAAAGGGCAGCCAGTTTATCCGCAATTTTATTTGCGTTTTCGTGATGAGCCTAAAACCGTCGCTGCCGTGGGTAAAGTGCGGTCATTTTCAGATGTGGATTTGGCACAGCAATTTATTCAAGAGCATGATTTCCCTTTAGTGGGTGGTTTACAGTTCCAAGGCGAAAGTCAGTTTATTTTGCCTCAAGTTTTAATGGAACAGCAAAATGGTGAGACAGTGGTTTCTGTTTTTGTTGAACCAAATGATCTTAATTCGGCAAAAACGATTTTGAATTCATTTGAAAGAATGACCGCACTTTTACCGCTCAATCAATTAACCATCGAAAACGTAGAGTCAAAAGCGAATCAAGGAACGTGGTGTGATTGGGTCAAGCAAGCACTCACTCGAATTCGACAAGGGGAATTAACCAAGCTTGTCTTAGCAAATGAAACGGTGTTTCACATTCAGGGCGAGTTAAACGGAAAAGATTTTCTTGCTGTAAGCCAAGCAAAAAATAGCGGTTGTTACCATTTTCTATGGGCAGATAACGCCCAAAATTGTTTTGTGGGCTCAACACCAGAGCGCCTGTTTGCACGTGATGATTGTCAGTTATTTACGGAAGCGCTTGCAGGTACTGCTCCTGTTAGCGATAATCCGAGTGAAAATAATGAACGTGCGAATTGGTTATTAAATGATGAAAAAAACCTCAATGAAAACTGGTTGGTGGTTGAGGATATTTCACAAAATATCAGTCACTTAGTGGAACAAATTACCGTTGATGATGTCGCATTAAAGCCATTACGCAAAGTGCAGCATTTAATTCGAAAAATGCAAGCAAAATTGACCGCACTTTGTACGGATGCAGATTTGTTGAAAGCGATTCATCCAACCGCAGCGGTATCAGGTTTACCACAGCAACAAGCGAAGAAAGCTTTAGCTGAAATAGAAACCTTTGATCGTCGTTGGTATGCCGGAACATTAGGCGTGATGAGCCAAAATCTCTCAGAATTTTGTGTTACTATTCGTTCGGCTTTTATTGAAGAAAACCAAGTGCGTGTATTTGCTGGAGCCGGTATTGTGGAAGGCTCACAACCTGTAGAAGAGTGGTTGGAAATTGAACGTAAAGCGGCAGGGCTCATTTCCCTGTTTGCAGAGAATAACGGAGAATAAGAAGAATGTCTGTAAGCGTATTTAATCGTTGTTGGTCAAAGGTGATCTTAGAAACTTTGGTTCGCCAAGGAGTCAGTCACTTTTGTATTGCGCCCGGTTCACGCTCAACACCTTTAACGCTAGAAGCTGTGCGTTTACAAAATGCTTCTCGTGCAACGTGCCATAGTCACTTTGATGAACGTGGTTTAGGCTTTTTTGCGTTGGGGATTGCAAAATCTACGCAAGCACCTGTTGCCGTGATTGTAACCTCAGGTACTGCGGCAGCCAATTTATATCCTGCAATTATTGAAGCTCGTCAAACAGGCGTGAATTTAATTATTCTTACCGCTGATCGTCCACCTGAATTATGGGAATGTGGTGCGAATCAAGCCATCGTGCAACAAAATATGTTTGCAGATTATCCAGTAGCAAGCGTGAATTTACCTAAACCTCAAGCAGATTATGCGGCGAAATGGTTGATTTCGACGTTAGAACAAGCTTGCTATAAACAAAAACAACAACCAGGCGTGGTGCATATCAATGTGCCTTTTGCTGAGCCACTTTATAATGTACAAGAGCAAGAAATTGACACCCATCCATGGTTAATGCCAATTCAACGTTGGTTAAGCCAACCTAAAAATTGGGTTGATCATCAGCCATTGCAACAAGAAGTGTTGATGCACGAAAATTGGGATAGCTGGCGCACAAAACGTGGAGTGATTGTCGCAGGACAACTAACCCCAGAACAGGCAATGGGTATTAACTCGTGGGCAAATACCATGGGCTGGATTTTGCTGACGGATATTCAATCTGGTGTCGAGCCACTCACCCCTTATGCGGATATTTGGCTAGCAAATCAAACCGTGAAGCAAAAATTGCTTCAAGCAGATATCGTAATCCAATTTGGTTCTCGTTTTATCAGTAAACGTATTAACCAATTCTTAGCGGAATTCCAAGGCGAATTTTGGGTAGTAGAGCAAAGTCAAAATGCAGTTGATCCAAGCCACCATACCCAAACGCGCTTTAATGCAAAAGCACATCATTGGTTGCGAGCACATCCGCCATTGCGTCAAAAACCTTGGTTACTCGAACCACTCGCGCTTTCAAAATTCTGTGCAACTTTTATTGAACAACAGGTCGGCGGCAATCTTAATGAAGCCTCATTAGCGCATCATATTGAGCGTGTATTGCCTTACAACGGTATTTTGTTCTTAGGAAATAGCCTTTTTGTGCGCTTGGTTGATGCGTTAACGAAACTACCAGAAGGATACCCAATTTTCACCAATCGTGGTGCAAGCGGAATTGATGGCTTATTAGCAACGGCTGCAGGTATTGGGATTGGTTCGAATCAACCAGTGGTGGCGATGATTGGCGATACGTCCACGCTTTATGATTTAAACTCTTTAGCATTATTTAAGAACGTCACTCAACCAACCATTATTTTTGTGATCAACAATAATGGTGGCGCGATCTTTGATATGTTGCCGGTGGATGAAGAGGTAAAAGAGCAATTCTATCGCTTGCCACATAATGGCGATTTCTCTCAAGTCGCCGCAATGTTTGGCTTAAAATATGCCTTGCCTTACACCTGGGCAGATTTAAGCTCCGTGTTAAAACAAGCTTATACTCGCCGCCGTGCGACATTAATTGAAATCAAAACAAACCCAAGTGATGGCAGCGCAACTTACAAACGTTTGATTGATCAAATTAGTCATGCGGTGATAGGGGAGTAGTTAGCACCTTTATGCTAACTAAAATTCATTCATTTATAAATAAAGGAGATGAGTATGCTTAAGAAACATGCTTACAAAGCAATTTTTGCTGCATTAGTAACGAGCCTATTAACGGGTTGTATCGCTTATGAGGAAAGCACCAAAATCACCATGAATGATGTGCGTAATATGGATTATGGTAGCTATCCGAAAAATTACGAAAAAGCCATTCGCCAGCATTTAGCTCGTACTTTAATTGATCCTAATTCTTTAATGCTTGATGGCTTTAGTAAACCAAAAAAATTCTTACGAATTACAAGCAGACGCTATGATGCAGAAACAGAAACTTATAGCCCTGCAGCCTTCTTAAAATACTACATTGTTTGCGCCAGAGTGAATGCGAAAAACAGCTATGGTGGCTATACAGGCTGGCAAGAACACATTTTTTATTTCCGTGATGGAAAAATTGTGAATTCAAGTGAATATGGTTTGATTGAGGGTTGCAGTGACCCAAATGATATCGTTATAAATAATGAAACCTTTTCAGATGTGGATATTGTTGATAAGCCATAGGGTTAATGAATTTTACTATATGGTCGGGTCCAACCCGACCTAAATTTTATGTATTCCGTACAAATCATGACCAATCTTATCTTCCTTCACGGCTTACTTGGTACAAAATCGGACTGGCAAAAAGTCATCGAAAATTTACCGCACTTTCGTTGTCTCTCTCTCGATTTACCGTTTCATGGAGAGAATAAAGCTGTAGCGGTTGAAGATTTTGAGCAAACGGCTCAATTTCTTGAAAGCCAAATACAAAGCCTCATAAAAGATGAACCTTATATCCTTATCGGTTATTCACTTGGTGGGCGAATTGCACAATATTATGCATTGCAGGCTCAAGTGCAAAGAGGCAATTTACAAGCAGTGATTTTAGAAGGGGCGAATTTAGGTTTGCAGTCAGAGCAAGAAAAACAAAGCCGTTTAGTTAATGACAAAATGTGGGCGGAGCGTTTTTTCCATGAAAACCCTGAAACCGTGTTAGAAGATTGGTATAAACAGCCTGTCTTTTCTCATTTAAATGAACCGCAACGCAAAGCATTAATTGAAAAGCGAAAAGCCAATTGTGGGCCAAATATTGGCCGAATGTTATTAGCTACTAGTCTTGCTAAACAGCCTGATTTTCGAGAGAAAGTGCGGTCAAGTTTGCTGCCATTTTTTTATTTTTGTGGTGAACGAGATCAGAAGTTTCGTCAAATGGCAGAGGATAATCAACTTGATTTAATGATTATTCCTGATGCTGGTCATAATGCACATTTAGAAAACCCGACATATTTTGCTAAAAAAATCGAAAATATCGTATTAAAAATTGCTCAACCTTAAGAGAAATGCTAGGATTTAGCCCTTTCATTTTATTTGACTCTTAAGGAAGCAAAATGTCCTCACAACTTCGTAATGATCCACTTAAGGTTGCTTTAGCATCTATGGTGGGTACCGCAATTGAATTCTTCGATTATTATATCTATGCCGCTGCGGCAGTATTAGTTTTTAACACGCAATTCTTCCATAGTGGTGATCCGCTTTCAGATGATTTGCTTTCTCTTTCGACATTAGCTTTAGCGTTCTTTGCTCGTCCAATTGGCTCCGCTTTATTTGGGCACTTTGGTGACAAGATCGGTCGTAAGAAAACCTTGGTCGCCTCTTTGGTTTTAATGGGCGGATCGACGGTCGTTATCGGTTTATTGCCAACTTATTCTCAAATTGGTATTTGGGCACCGATTTTGTTATGTATTTGCCGAGTCGGTCAGGGTATTGGTCTTGGTGGTGAATGGGGTGGCGCTGCTTTAGTGGCAACAGAAAATGCGCCAGAAGGAAAACGTGCTTGGTATGGCACATTCCCTCAATTAGGTGCACCAATTGGTTTATTTGTGGCTAATGCAACCTTCTTCTTAGTGAGCTATTTCTGGGGGCAGCAAGCTCTTGTTGAATGGGCATGGCGTATTCCGTTTATCTCTTCTTTAGCCTTAGTTTTAGTTGGGTTATATGTTCGTTTAACCCTACATGAAAGCCATGTTTTCATTGAAGCGGAAGAAAAAGGGAAAAAATTAAAAGCACCGGTGAGTGTGGTATTCACTAAACACTTTAAACCGATGGTGATTGGTACCTTTATTATGGTGGCGACTTATTCCTTGTTCTATATTATGACTGCCTTTGCTCAAGCGTATTCTCGTACACCGGCAACCCTTTCAGAAGCGGGCTATCCTATGGGGTTAGGCATTCCTGCCAATACTTTCACGGGATTACTTTTAATGAGTGCGATCGTTTTTGCGATTTTTATTAGTATTTCAGGTCTTTATGCAGATAAAATCGGTCGTCGCAAATGGTTAATTTGGACAACAGTCAGCATTTTAATTTTTGCATTATGTATGCCATTATTCCTTGGAAACGGTACACCAGCTTCTGTATTTGCTTTCTTAGTAATTGGTATGGCATTAATGGGCATGACATTTGGCCCAATGGCGGCGTTATTACCTGAATTATTCCCAACAGAAGTACGTTATTCTGGTGCCTCTTTAGCCTACAATATTGCATCGATTATCGGGGCAACTATTGCGGCAATGATTTCATTAAAAATCAACGCGCTTTATGGCTTAATGGGCGTGGGGATTTATTTAGCCATTAATGCATTCTTAACCTTGTTAGCATTATTAGCCTCAAAAGAAACTAAAAACGTCGATTTAACGCAAATCTAGTGATAAATTGATAATGAAAAAGCTGATGTAAATTACATCAGCTTTTTTTATTTGTTGAAAGGAAGCAGTAAAAAAGAGCGTATTGCTACGCACTCAGATTATAAAAGTGCGGTTAAAAAACAGTGTGTTTTTAACATCAGATATGAAAAGAATTAATCTTCACCCCATACTTCTTTGGCAATTTCTTCAACATAACGGACTTTTGCCCATTGCTGTGCTTCCGTCATGATATTTCCTTCTTCAGTTGACGCAAAACCACATTGTGGGCTTAAGCAAAGCTGCTCAAGTGGAACATATTTAGTTGCTTCTTCAATGCGAGCTTTAATAGCCGCTTTATCTTCTAATTCAGGGAATTTTGAACTGATTAAGCCTAATACAATACGACCTTTGTGTGGATTATTAGCAAAGTGTTTTAATGGTTCAAACCCACCAGAACGCTCATCATCATATTCAAGGAAATAGCCATCGTATTGAGTTTGGCCGAATAACGCATCCGCAATAGGATCGTATGCGCCAGTTAATAAATAGGTTGAACGGAAATTGCCACGGCAAACGTGCGTTGTGATAACCATATCTGCTGGTTTAGCAGCTAATACAACCTGAATATTTTCAAGCGCCTGTGCTTTATCTGCTTCAAATTCTGGTTTTAGGTGATTGTTACAGAGTGAACCCCAATACACGTCATCAAATTGTAAATAACGGCAACCTGCATCATAGAAGGCTTTGATCGCATCTTTATAAGCTTGTTGAACATCTTTGGCAAATTCTGTACGTGTCGCATAAACGCCAGTATCCCATTGAATTGGATACATTAATTGATTTGGGCTTGGAATGGTATATTTTACGACGCCACGATCCCCAACAATGTCTTTTAATTTTTTGAAATGTTCGATAAATGGATGGTTTGGATTCCAAGATACTTTACCGCAGCAACGTGTATTATAAGGTTTGGTTTCCACACCATTAAATTTATAACCATGTTCCGGGTGATAACCTTCGATGCCATTTAGGTTTTCTAAGAAATCGATATGCCAAAATGCACGGCGATATTCTCCATCTGTGATGACTTGAATACCTGCATCTAACTGAGCTTGTACCAATTTAGCAATTTCTTGATCTTCAACTTCCGTTAATTGTTCACGAGAAAGTTCGCCAGCTGCAAATTTTGCACGAGCTTCTTTTAAAGGTTGAGAACGTAAATATGAGCCCACAGTATCAGCGTGAAAGGGAAGTGTTTTTGATGTCATGTTTATATCCTTCTTTTTTATTTTCGTATGCTGATTTTAACGTAAGGATATTTCATGATCAAAGTAATGATTTTTTCATTCATAATGAAAATAATTAATGCAGAGAAAGATTAGCCTTCAGCAATTCCCATCGCACAAACGGCAGCCGAACTCCATGCCCATTGGAAATTGTAGCCACCTAACCAGCCGACAACATCTAACACTTCACCGATAAAATAGAGACCTTTAATCTTTGTCGCTTCCATGGTTTTAGATGAAATCTCATGAGTATCAACGCCACCCATTGTGACTTCAGCCGTTCGGTAGCCCTCAGTGCCATTAGGAATGAATTGCCAATTGTGGATTAAATTCTCTAAATTTTCTAACTGCACTTTACTTAAGTTCGCGATCACTTCATCTTGAATCAAGCCTTGTTCTAACCAAAGTTCGACTAATTTCTTCGGCAATAAACGACTTAATACAGTCTTTAATTGCAATTTAGGTGAAGATTGACGCAATTCATTCAGGTGATAGCGAATATCTCTATAAGGCAATAAATCTAAATGAATGCTTTCACCCGGTTGCCAATAATTGGATATTTGCAAAATAGCAGGACCAGATAAACCGCGATGGGTGAATAGCATTTGATGAGTAAAGGTTTTGTGCTGATTCGTTGCAGCTACATCTAATGAAACGCCAGAGAGTGCCGAGTAGAATTTGTCACTTTCTCGCCATGTGAAGGGTACAAGGCTTGCACGCGGAGGAATCACATTTAATCCAAACTGTTCTGCAATTTGATAGCCAAAAGGCGAAGCACCTAAACCGGGCATGGAGAGCCCACCTGTGGCGATAATTAAATTCTGGCATTGCCATTCAACCGCATTTACCTTTAATTTGAACCGTGCGTTAGGGATATTTTCAATGGCCTCAACATCACTCACTTCGCTGCGTAGTTGAATGTGAACACCGTATTTGTCACATTCTGTTCCGAGCATCTTCACAATATCTTCTGCACCGTTATCACAAAATAACTGACCTAATTCTTTTTCATGGTAAGGAATGCCGTACTCATAGACTAAAGCAATGAAGTCCCATTGTGTATAACGTTTTAAGGCGGATTTGACGAAGTGTTTGTTCTGGCTGATATAACGGCCAGACGTAATTTCCATATTGGTGAAATTACAGAATCCACCGCCAGACATTAAAATTTTTCGGCCAATTTTCTTACCATTATCAAAAATCGTGGCTTGTTTGCCCAGTTTGCCTAACTGAGCGGCACAAAATAAGCCAGCAGCACCGGCTCCAATAATGATATTTTCTGAATAATGAGACATAGCTTATTGTGAGGTTTGTCCTTTTTCAAAATAGTCTATCATTTTGATTCGTTGGATAACAGTACGACGATCCACGGCTGTATTACCTGAATCTAATAATTGTTGCCAATAAGCTTTGGCTTTTTCAGCTTCATGATTTTTAAAGGCTTCAGTTGCCAATAATGTGATTACCGAGATTTCATGTTTATCTTGTTTTAACGCCTCATCCATTATTTGCTGGATTTGTGGTGTGATATTTTGACCTGCTTGATAATAAAGTGCGGTCGCTTTTAAGCCTAAAATAGCGGGTGTTGTGCCTGAAATTTTTTCTGCATTGCTATAGGCGATGAGCGCATGATCAAATTCATCATTTTGCATATAAGCATCACCTAGCTGAGCCCAAAGCTCAGGGTTATTCACATCTTCTCGAATTTTATTTTGAATTTTGAGCACCATATCTTCTTTTTGATGCACCATTGATGTATCTGTTTTTTTATTGGCAAGCTCAACCATCTCTTTTTCGCCTTTTTGAACGCGCTCAAAACGATCAAGGGAGAAGTAATAACTTAAAGGAAGAACCAATAAAATAGCAAAGACCCAAATGGCAGATTTGGTTTCAAATTTGACCGCATTTTTTTCTTCTCTAGGTGCTTTATCAAGTTGATTTTCAAGTGGTTTAGGGGCCTCTTCTGATTTTTTAGTGGAAAACAAAATCAACGCAAAAGCACCAATTAATAGCAAAATAGGTAATAACCAGAGGAGTGCAGTATTCCATTGAAAAGGGGGCTTATAGTTCACGAAATTACCGAAACGTGCAGTCATCGTATCGATAATTTGTTGGTTCGTTTTTCCTTCATCTACCATTTTATAGACTTCGATACGTAAGTCATAAGCGATGGGGGAGTTGGACTCAACTAAGTTCTGATTCTGACATTGTGGGCAACGTAAAGATTTTGCCAGTTCAACAGCTCGAGTACGATCGGCTTGGTTTTTAAACGCATAGGTATCCACCATTTCTGCGTGAGCAAAAAGGGCGAAAGTCAGTAAAAGTGCGGTCAGAAATCGGGTTAATTTTTTCATTTTACTTTTTAGTTAATTCATCAAGTTTTGGTTTGATCTCAGTGAGCCACGTTTCACGATCCATATACCCTGAATGACGATAACGGATCATGCCGTGTTCATCGACAATATAGGTCTCTGGTGCACCATCTACGCCTAATTGCATCGCAAATTCACCACGGCTATCGTCAATAGTGAGTATAAATGGATTGCCCATGCGTTCTAGCATCGCAATACCATTTTGTGGTTTGTCACGATAGTCGATGCCCACAATGGGTACTTCTTTTGAAATTTCCATCAAGAGAGGGTGTTCTTGTTGGCAATAGCCACACCAACTTCCCCACACATTAAGCAAGAAAGTTTTTTTAGGAAAATCTCTCGGGCTGACAATTTGACTCGGTTCAAGCAAATTTGCTTGATAGAATTCCGGTACAGGCTTATTAATGAGTGCAGAGGCAATTTGTTTTGGATCTTTATGTAAACCAACAAAAAGCAGTAAGCAAACGCTCAATAATAAAATCAGTGGTAAAAACAAAATAAATTTTTTATTCATTGCGTTTTCTCTTCAAATTGATGGCTGAACATAATGCGCCAAGTGCCATTAAAATGCCTCCGAGCCATAACCAGCGAATAAGTGGTTTGTAATGTAAGCGGAATGTGAATTCACCTTTGCCTAAGTTATCGCCCATCACAATATATAAATCGCCCCAAAAGCCTGCATCTAACCCTACTTCACTCATGGTCATGGTACGAACGTCGTAATAGCGGCGTTCTGGTACAATTTCAGCGTAAGGTTTGCCTTGTTTTGACACGTTAAAGAAAGCAACTTCGGCGGTAAAGTTAGGGCCGATTTCATTGGAAAAACGATCATAATGGAATTCAAATTGACCTAATTGCTGGCTTTGTTGTGGTGCAAGTCTAACACCTAATTCACTGCCAAAGTAACTACTCATCACGGCGCCCATTGTCGCAATAGCCACGCCACAGTGTGCGAGAATCATCCCAAAATAGGACAGTCTTACTTTTGCCCAATTTTGCCATAAGGTGACGAATAATACCCAAATCGCGAGGGTGAGCAACACATAAGCGAAGAAATGGAAACGTAACGCACTGTCATTTTGCAACGCATTCCAAATCATGACATAAGCAATCACTGCAGCAGGAATAAGTAATAACAGGCATTTGAAAAAGCGTTTTTTGTCTGATTTAAACCAGTTTAAGCAAAGTGTAGCCGCCATCGAAAAAAGCACTAAAGTGAGTAATGGCAAGAAAATGCTATTAAAGTAAGGCGCCCCCACAGAAATACTGCCCCAATTCATGGCCTGGAATAGCATTGGATAGAACGTACCTAAGAAGGTACTGACGGTGGCAACGGTCAGTACGATGTTTAAGCCTAAAATCGCCCCAGTTTTAGAAATAAGCGGAAATTTGACCGCACTTTCATTGGTATTTGTGCGTAGGGCAAATAAGCTTAGCGAGCCGACAGTCAGTAAGAAGAAAATGAGTAATAACACATAACCGCGAGAACTATCCAAGGCAAAAGCATGAACAGAGGTTAATGCGCCTGAACGGACAATAAATGTGCCTAATACGCTGAATGCAAAAGCGAGTAGGGAAAAGAGTGTTGTCCAGTAGCTAAACATCCCTTGTTTTTCAGTTACCATCAAGCTGTGTAAAAGCGCGAGTCCCAATAACCATGGCATAAGCGAGGCATTTTCTACCGGATCCCAGAACCACCAGCCGCCCCAACCTAATTCGTAATATGCCCACCATGCACCGAGAACGATCCCTAATGTTAAGAATAACCAAGAAACGAGAACCCAGGCTCGCATCGCACGCGCGATTGCTTGTGCAGAACGATTAAAGATCAAGGCAGAAATGGACATGGCAAAGTTAACGGCAAAGCCCACATAACCTACATATAAAAGCGGTGGATGGAAAATTAAGCCAATATCTTGCAGCATTGGATTGAGATCTCGCCCTTCCGAAGGGGCAGGAAAAGTACGTCCAAATGGATTGGAGTAGAACAAAATAAAAATAGCAAACCCAAGACAAATTAAGCCGAGTAAAGAAAGGGTTTGAGCAGAAAAAGTGCGGTCATTTTTGCGAGAGAAAAAGGCAAAAGCCACTAACCAAAGACTTAATGTGAAAAGCCAAAATAAAATGGAGCCTTCATGTCCGCCCCAGGTGGCGGCGACTTTAAAAAATGTTGGTAGTTGAGAATTGGAGTGTGCTGCCACGTATTCCAAAGTGAAGTCATCCATTGCAAAAGAGTAGGCAAGAATACCGATTGAAACGCTCGTAAAAATACCGAAGCAATAACTTAATCCCCAAGCCGTGTTGGTGAGAGAGGGTTTATTTCGCCAAATACCAATTTGCGGCACGATGGAAAGTAAGAGCGCCGCGGTGGTGGCAAAGAGTAATGAGAGAAATCCGAATTCGGGGAGCATAGTATTCTTCAGTATTAATGGTTGTATTTGACAAAATAAGGTTAATTTTAAGCATGAAAAACATACGTAAAATTAACCGCACTTTAGTCTTTTAAATAAACAAAAGGCGTATTGTATACGCCTTTTGATTAAATAAGAAGTTTATCCTTACGCAACGGTAAGTTGTCCTGCATACAAGATGAAGTAACGTAAGCAGAGAACCCCGATTAAGTCGAAGATTGACACAAGGATAATAAAGTTCTTGTTGTATTTTAAGTTGTCTTTTACGGCAAGGTTGGCAAGTAGTGGAATTAAGATACCAATTAAGAATACCCCAATCCAGAAGACTGCACCCCAGAAGCCAGATAATGCATTCTGTAAGGCAACCACTTTTTGGCCACCACCAAAATAAAGACCCACGAAGAAACAAACTAATAAACCAAGCTCAGTTACCATGATTGGCACTTCAAATTTATGAATGAAGTGTGATTCATGGCTATCACCTTTTAATTTACCTGCAATGAGGATAAATAAGAAGGTTGCAGCGATACCAGAAGAGGTACCTGAAGCCAAGAATAACGCTGGTAGAACAGGGTTATTCAACATTGGGTAACTAATCAATGCTGAAAGTAAGAAACCGGTATAAGCCCCTAGTACAGCAGCTAGGATGAAGAGAATGACTTCTACAGGACCAGTTAAACGTTCTAATACATTGATAATTTTACCGACGAAACCAAGTTTTGGCATAAAACGTTGAATGAACGCCATGATATCTTCTTTGAAGATAACCGCACACCAACATACCAAGAACAGCATATAAACTTGGAATAACATTACCCCCATAGACATTACAGAGTTGAATTGATAGTTAAACATCAATTTCCAGAATGTCCAAGGACGTGCCAAGTGGAAAATTAATAGGGTTAAACCAATTAATGTTGGCACAGAACCTAAAACGGCGGCTGCTCGGATAATCCAGTTTTTGCTTGGATTTTCTAATTTGTGACTACGTTTATAAGCAATCGCTAATTGTACCGCACCGGAAGAAATACCAAGTAAGAACAAATAGATAGCGATTGTTGAATCCCACACCAAATTAGGTGTGTGAAACGGAACAGGATAATCTAATGTCATCTTCTTGGCTCCCCGTGTTGGAATGGAATATGGTAGAGATTTGGTTGAGTACCTAATTCCACTTTCGTGCGATAAACCGGTTTTTCTTTCACTTTGCGGGACACTTCGCTGCTTGGGTCATTCATATCACCAAAGGTTAATGCTTTGGTTGGACAAGCTTCTACACAAGCAGGTTGTTTGCCAGCTGCTAAGTTTGTATCGCGACAGAAGTTACATTTATCCGCAGTAAGATGCTCTGGATGAATGAAACGTACGCGATAAGGACAAACTGCGATACAGTATTGGCAACCCACGCAAAGATCTTTAGTTACATCAACGATACCTGTTTCAGGATCAATAAATGATGCACCGGTTGGACAAACAGCCACACAAGGGGCGTTTGTACAATGTTGGCAAGATTGACGGAAAAACTCGTATTCTTGATTTGGGAATTCGCCATAAGGTTCACTACGGAGAATTTCCAAACGTGAAACGCCTTTAGGAACGTGGTTAGTTTCACGACAAGCATCCATACAAGCGGTACAGCCGATACAAGCTGTTTCGTCGTGTACCATTGCATAGCGTTTCGGTTTATCCGCCTTTTCCTCTTTCGCTAAAGAGGTAACTGATGTCCCCGTCATAAGGATTAATGCCCCCATGCCGGAAACAAAGTTTCGGCGTGAACAAGCTGTCATTATTTATCCTTTTGTTCGGTTGATTGCGTTTGTGATTGTGCTTCTTTTGCCGCTTTGCGTTTTTGTTGTTCGCCGTGGCAATCTACACAAAGTTTCACACGATTTTTCGGTTGAATACCTTTCATCGCATCATCTTTCGGGTGTAATGTGTGGCAGCTTGCACAAGGCAATTTCATTGCGTGAACATCGTGCGCCCAAAGTTTTTCGCGAAGTTTTGCTGGTTGGTGACAAGCAAAACAAACTTGGTTTTGTTCTTGTGCTGTGTACATAGGTTTTTTATCACCAAAGATATCGCCATCAAAACGCATCACATCTTTTGCACCACGACGGTGGTCTTCCGAAATATTACCGTGACAGTTTACACAGTTAATCGGTTTACCTGTGTTAGGGCTTTTTTGATTTAAGTGTGCGCCGTGGAATTTACCAAAGTGTAATTCACCACCAGATTGATCTAAAGTTTGGTTTTTATCAACTTGGTCAAATTTGTGACATTTTGCACAATATTGGTTTGGATCACGTTGGTTATCCAATTGTGGCTCGTAAGTGAGTTGAGAGGCAGGTGTTTTTGCCATCTCTTCCGCACTTGCAGCCATTGGCATTGCCGCAAGCATTGCAAGCAATGCAAGGGATTTTGCCGATTTGCTGATTAAAGAAGTTAAATTCATTCTGATTACCTCAAATATATGGTTAAAAATGACCGCACTTAGACACTTTAGTTACAAAGTGCGGTTCTTTTTTTATTGTTTTGTTGCGGTATCTTCAGCTAATTTGCCATTGGCTTTCGCTTCTTTTACCCATTGAGGTACAACAGTTTCTAAGAATTCTTTTTTCGCTTGACGTTCTTTCTCGATATCAATACCCATTACTTTCCATGCTTTATCAGCTGTAGAAATATCTGGTACTTCAACCGGAGTTTTCACGCCATGTTTAGTTAAGATTGCTGCAAGTTTAGCACGAGCATCAGCTGCTTTGTCTAAACCAGAACCTAATACGCGAAGCATTACATCAGGTGCGTGCATGTGACCACCGTGACTTGCTGCTGCGTAGTCCCAACGCCATTGAGCGTGACGGATATCCATTAAAGCAGGTTCCATTTCTTCTTTAGTTGCACCTGCATCCCATGCTGCTTTCGCTTCAAAGTGAGCACGAACAACTTGATCTTCTAAACGACCCATTACATCTTTCACTTCTTTTTTACGTGAAGCAACGATGTCTTTAAGTTTTTCTTTGCTTTGATCGTGACAGTTTGCACAAGTGCTATCAAATGCATCGAATGGGTTTTGGATTTGGTGGTCAGTGTAAACTTTACCGTCTTTACCTTGTACTTTAGGCATGTGACAGTCGATACAAGTTACGCCGTTTTTACCGTGCATACCTAAAGACCAAATTTCAAAGTCAGGGTGTTGAGCTTTTAACATTGGTGCTTTAGAAAGCGAGTGAGTCCAGTCACTGAAGCCGATATCATCGTAGTATTTTTCGATGTCATCAACAGTTTGACCGTTGTTCCACGGGAAGGTTACTTGTTTTAAGTCGCCTGCGAAGTAGTATTCAACGTGACAGTTTGCACAGATTTCAGCACGTTTTTCAGTGCGAGCAGCTGTGTTAAAGCTTAAGTTAGCTTGTTCTTTACCTTCAGCTTTTGCTTTTGCTTGAAGTGCATTATTTAAGTGATCTAATGCACGAAGAACGTGTGGACGAGCAATACGTAATGCAGGTTTGCCTTCAGCAAAGTCTTTAGAGGTCGTATCGTGACAGTCAGCACAACCGATCGAGTTGACAATTTCTGGTCCACCTTTAGCCCATTTGGCACCAAAGTAACCATCTTCACCCCATTCTGCAATTAAACGAGGAACGTCTGGACCTTTACAAGTCCAACATGCCATTGGTTGTGGGCCATCATTTGCATTTTTGGGCGCACCAGTACGTAAAATATTACGTACATCTTCTACTGCATAAACGTGACCACGAGGTGCGTTATATTCTTTTGCAAAAGAATAGCCGCCCCATAACACGATTAAACGAGGATCTTGTTCGTCGGCGTAGATAATTTTGTCACCTTTTTCAGTCGCTTTCCACGAATTGAATTGGCTAGGATATTTCTCAGCAAATTTTTCATTCACTGCTTCGATTTTTAAATTAGGGTTTGGTGCTTCCACAGGTTGGTCAACAGGCTTATATACCATTTCAGCCATCGCTGAGTTGTATACACCTAAAGCTGCGAAAGAAGTCGCCAAAACGAGGCTTTTTCTCAATGCGTTCACGATAATCACTCCATTAGGAAAGAATAAAAAAACAATTTAAAATGCAAACAATTCCTATTAAGCTTTTGAATTCACTCATAAAAATAGTTCAGTGCAAGCATAAGATACCAAAAAGTAGTAGTTTTTCTAAGGTTATCTTCCAAAAGTTTGAGGTTGATCAAACTTTAAAATAAAAATACTTCTAAAGGGGTATAAGGAGATTAGGGAAGTGGTAGGTGAGTTGCATATTAAGAGAAAAAAGTGCGGTCAACTTTTACATTGTTTTTGACTTATATAAAGACGATTCCATGCTCATTATTACTGACTTTGACCTAATTTTAATGAGCATTCTTTTTACGCAAACGATACCTTGTATAGAAAATGTAAATTTCTTGTGAAAAATGGTATAAAAAACGATCATTTTCTTGATCTTATAGATGAGTCAGCTATACTCCCAGAACCTTATTTTTACCCAGCTTGTTCTATTGTTTGTTGGGATGTGATGAATACCTAAATCTATTTAACTTGGGAGAACTTTTTTATGAACAAAGTATTTAAGATTATTTGGAACAAAACGACACAATCTTTTGTCGTGACATCAGAATTAGCGAAAGGAGCCGTAAAAGCTTCTTCAAACTCCGAACAACGTGTAACAAGCGAAACACGTTTATCTTCTCTTTTTAAACTTTCTGCATTTGCACTTTCTTTATCTGCAGTGATGATGCCGGCGCAAGCGCAAGTGATTGTGGGGGATGGAAGCAATGCGCCTACAAATGTACATCCTTTTAGTATTGCGGTTGGGAACAGTGCCACATCAGCAAGCGGTGGAAGTACTACCGCTATTGGTTATGGCGTAAATGGTCGTTATGACAATAGTGTGCTGATTGGTGATGGCACAGGAAATTATGGTGGAACAGCGGGTAGTCGTAATATTCTCATCGGTCAAAATGCTCAAGTTGGCGATAGCACTTCTGTTGTACGAGTAAACCAGTCTATTGCTATTGGAGCTGGCATTAGAGCTGATAAAGCGGAGATATATGGTGGTTCTATTACTGAAGGCGCATGGGCTCGAGGCGATCAATCAATTGCGATTGGCGGTAATGTTGTTTCTTATGGTAATGCATCGGTTGCGATTGGTGGGGATGATACTGATAAAGCAGCGGCTACACAAACGACTTATATCAATACTAATGGCCAAGATAAAACGGGAACGGTTCAACAAGCATTTAAAGATTTAACTGGAGGGGATCTTCAAAGTCCCCGTTGGATGAATACGATTGCTGGTGAGGCTGCTGTATCATTAGGAACAAAAACAAAATCTGGGGATCTTTCATTAGCATTAGGTTCATTGGCTGCAGCTCAAAAAACGAATGCTGTCGCTGTTGGTACAGGAGCTAATGCAACTTTTGCAAACTCTGTTGCGATTGGTGGCGGTTCTGCGACGGATAAAGCGGGGGTTGCCTATACTACTCGTACTATTTTAGGGACAACTTATACTTGGGCTGGTGGTGCTGATACTATCGCGGGGGACGTTGTTTCCATTGGTAAAAAAGGCTATGAACGTCAACTCATCAACTTATCACCAGGTGATATTTCTGCAAACTCGACTGATGCAATCAATGGTTCTCAGCTTTATGCTGCGATGGCAGAAATTGAAAAAATTCGTTATTTCTCGGTTAAATCAAATGTAACAGGTAACCAGGATAATACTGGTGCATCTGGAGTTAATGCGATTGCTATTGGTCCAAATGCGAGCACTATTACAGAAGCCTCGATTACTATGGGCTTAAATGCCAATGCATCTGATAGAGGTAAAAATGCAGTTGCGATTGGTACAGATGCTAAAACAACAGCAGAAAATGGTGTTTCATTAGGTCACAAAGCTAATAGTGAATATTCAAACTCTACGGCAATTGGTTATTCAAGCCATGCAAATGGTGGTAATGCTACGGCTGTTGGTACTAATGCCAAAGCCGTTACTAACTCGACAGCACTAGGTTCTAATACAGATGCTAAAGAGTTAGGCGTGGCCATTGGCCATACTGCCTCTTCTGCTTATGCAGGCGTTGCTACGGGGGCAAATGCAAATGTTAGTGGCATTTATGGTATTGCAATAGGTAATAATGCTAATGCTTCAGAACAAGCATCTATTGCTATCGGTAAGGGCGCAGCTGGCTCGGCAGCTGATGGTGTAGCGATTGGTTCATCAGCTAATGCAACTGTGCAAAATTCAGTTGCGTTAGGTAAAGATAGTGTGGCAGGTGGCAATGTTTTCGGTGGAACCGCCCATGAAGCCGCTTTTAAAAATGATAATGGCGTGAGTGAAAATAAACAGTTTAAAGCAGGTCTAGCTAATAATTCGCTTGGTGCTGTTTCTGTTGGTAAAGAGGGTTTTGAACGTCAAATTCAAAATGTTGGTGCAGGTCGTGTTACTGCTAATTCAACTGATGCAATTAATGGTTCACAGCTTTATACCGTATTAACTTATAGTGGCTTTAACGTACAACAAAATGGTACTTCTAAATCACGTATCAATAACAATGGTTTTGTGAATTTTAAAGATGGTAATTTAACTACAGTAAATGTAACTGATGCGGATAATGGCACTATTGTGAAATTTGATGTGAATACAACAAATATCACTACAGATGCAGCAGGCAATGCAACTGCAGCGAATCGAAATAATATTGCAACCGCAGGTGATGTAGCTGATGCAATTAATAACGTACGTAATATGCCATTAACCTTTGCTGGAGATACTGGCACTAATGTAACACGTAAATTAGGTGAAACAGTTAAGTTAGTTGGTGGTGTAACTGATGAGACTAAACTTTCTGATGGTAACATCGGTGTGGTAGCAAATGGCAATGATAAGTTAGAAATTAAATTAGCAAAGGATATCAAAGTTGATAGCGTAAAAGCAGGCGATACAACCATTAATACTGATGGTTTAAAAATCGCCGGTGGTCCAAGTGTTACTAAATCTGGCATTGATGCTGCGGGTAATAAAATTACTAATGTTGAAGCGGGTACCGATGACAAAGATGCTGTGAATTTTTCACAATTAAAAGATGTGGAAAAAGTAGCTAATAAAGGCTGGAATTTAACTGCTAATGGAGAAAATAGTAGTAATGTAGCACCTGGTGAAACGGTTGATTTGAATAACACCGATGGCAATATTAAAATTACCAAAAATGCAGCAGATGATAATGTGACGTTTAATTTAAATGAAACGATTAATGTTACTAATGTTAATGCTGCAGGTAATGTAACAGTTGGTGATACTGTTTTAAATACAGATGGCTTGAATATTAAAGATGGTCCAAGTGTAACAAAATCTGGTATTGATGCTGCTGGCAAGAAAATTAGCAACGTAGCAGCAGGTGATGTAAATGAAACATCACAAGATGCAGTAAACGGTAGCCAACTTTATCAAACAATTAATAACCTCACCACAAAAGGCTTTGGATTAACTGCTCAAGATGGTAATTCTGTGAAGAAACCATTAGGTGAAACGGTTGAGGTTGTTGGCGCAGATAAAAATATCAGCACCAAGGTTGAAGAAGGTAAAGTTAAGATTGCTTTATCGAAAGATATCAAGGTTGATAGTGTCACTGCGGGCGATACCAAAATTGATAAAGATGGTTTGAAAGCAGGTGATGTTACCGTGACTAACGCACCAATTAAAGTAGATGGTAACGTAGTAAATAACGTTAATGAGGCGATTAATCAAACTGCGAAACAAGCATTTAGTCCACTTACTTTTGCTGGTGATACTGGAAACAATGTAGAGCGTAAATTAGGTGAAACAGTTAACCTAGTTGGTGGTGAAACGGACACGACTAAACTTTCCGATGGTAACATTGGTGTGGTAGCAGATGGCACTGATAAGTTAGAAATTAAATTAGCTAAGGATATCAAAGTTGATAGCGTAAAAGCTGGCGATACAACCATTAATACTGATGGATTAACTATTGCTGGTGGGCCAAGTATAACCAAATCAGGTATTGACGCTGCAGGTAAGAAAATTAGCAATGTTGGAGATGGCGATGTATCTAAAGATAGCAAAGATGCAATAAACGGTAGCCAACTTTATAATGCTGTAGCGACCACTGATTTAAAACCTAATACAACAGGAAAAATTGATACACCTGTAGATGGCTCTAAATTGGTGAATGCAACCACAGTTGCAAATGCAATCAATAATTCTGGTTGGAATGTCACTGTGAATAAAGACGGTGGTGAAGCTGAAGGTGAAACTGTTCAAAAGGTAAGCCCAGGTAATACCGTGACTTATATCGCAGGACAAAATATCAAAATTAAGCAAGATGGCATGAATTTCACTATCTCTACTACGAAAGATTTAGAAGCCGGAGCGGTGAATGCCACAACGGTTAATACCACAACAATTAATCTTGGTGAAGGTGATAACTCAACGCCAATTACAGTAGTAAGTGGTAAAGATGCAGCACCAAATCTTGATGGTAAAACACCAAATCGTATGAACTTTGGTGGTGAAACTATCGCAACATTAAGCGATGGCTTAAAATTTGGCGCAAACGTAGGTGATGTTTACGGTGCGAAATTAAATAGCCAAATCAATGTGAAAGGCGCAGATAGCAACACAAACTGGAGTGAGTTTGATGGTGGCGATAATGTGATGACAAACATTGATAAGAGCGGTAATCTTCGTGTAGGTATCAAGAAAAACCTTAAAGTGGAAAGTGTAACTGCAAACAAATTCACTGCGGGTGATACTGTGATTGATGGCAATGGCGTAACCATTAAAAATGGTCCAAGCATGACTAAAAATGGTATTGATGCAGGTAATAAACAAATTACCAATGTTGCACCAGGGCGCATTGCAGCAGACAGTACTGATGCGGTAAACGGCAGCCAATTACACGAAGTAAAAGCTGACATGAATAACAAGATCAATAAGTTAAATGGTCAAGTGAACAAGTTAGGTAAACGTGTAAATGCAGGTACAGCAAGCGCGTTAGCAGCGTCTCAATTACCACAAGCTTACATTCCAGGTAAGAGCATGGTGTCTGTGGCAGCGGGTAATTATCAAGGTCAAAATGCAGTGGCATTAGGTATGTCACGTATTTCAGATAATGGTAAAATCATTATTCGTTTAGCAGGTACTAGCGATACACAAGGTAAAGTGGGTGTAGCAGTTGGTGCAGGTTACCACTGGTAATTTATTGTTAATAAATAAAAGGCATGGGAAACCATGCCTTTTTTATTGCCAAAAGTGCGGTCGATTTTCATCGCGTTTTTCGTATAATAGGGTGAGTCAACTCGGAGAAGAATATGATTATCGGACCTTATATCAACGCACTAGCGATTATCAGTGGTGCAGTTATCGGTGCGGTGCTCGGTGGGCGCATTCCAGAACGTTTACGCACTAATCTAACCTTAATCTTTGGCTTGTGCTCGATGGGCATGGGTATTGTGATGGTGGCGAAAACCACCAATATGCCGGCAATGATTTTATCGCTGTTATTAGGGACGATAATTGGCGAGTTGCTTTTATTGGAACAGGGGATCAATAAACTGGCATCATCAGCCAAAGGCCTTGTTGAAAAAATGTTCCCTGATAAGCCAAGTAGCATGAGTAGCCAAGAAGAGTTCTTATCTAAATTTGTTGCGATTGTAGTTTTGTTTTCATTTAGTGGAACGGGTATTTTTGGGGCGATGAATGAGGGGATGAGTGGTAATTTTGATATCCTCATTGTGAAATCCTTTTTAGATTTTTTCACGGCGATGATCTTTGCCACATCACTCGGCATTTCTGTGGCAAGTATTTTTGTGCCACAAACATTGGTTCAAGTGATTTTAGCTTATTCTGCGGTGTTTATTATTCCTTTTGTGACACCTGAAATGCGAGGTGATTTTGCTGCGGTAGGCGGTATGCTAATGATTGCGGCGGGCTTTCGCATTTGTAATATCCAAATGTTCCATGTGGCGAATATGCTGCCGGCTCTTTTCCTTGCCATGCCAATTTCTCATTTCTGGAGTACTTTTTTCTAAAACATAGGCGTGTATCACGCCTATTTCTTTTTCTGACAATGAGGGCAATAAAAGCTATTGCGTTGCCCAATAATCATGCTTTCAATCTTAGTGCCACATTTAGGGCAAGGCTTATCTTTGTTTCCGTACACTAACAATTCCTGAGCAAAATAACCAGGGCGGCCATCGGGTTGTAAGAAATCTTTTAATGTGGTACCACCTTGTGTAATGGCTTTTGTTAATACGTTTTTAATCGTTTCAACGAGTAAGGCACATTGCTTTCGCGTAAGATTTTCGGCTAATTTCATTGGGTGCAAACCACATAAAAAGAGCGTTTCATTGGCATAAATATTTCCTACGCCCACGACGACAGCATTATCCATTAAAAAAGTTTTAAGTACGGTCGATTTCTTGCGTGATTTTTTAAAAAGGTATTCTGCATTAAATTCATCTGAAAGCGGTTCTGGACCAAGTTTTAGGAAAAGATGAAACTCATCTAAGTTTTCAGTCCATAACCATGCACCGAAGCGTCTCGGGTCGTTATAACGCAGTAATTTGCCATTATTCATTACAATATCAAGGTGATCGTGTTTATCAATGGGGCTATCATGCGGCACAATTCGAACAGAGCCAGACATGCCTAAATGGCCAATGATATAACCTTTTTCAGTATGAATAATGAGGTATTTCGCACGGCGAGAAGTATCTAAAATTTTGACGTTTTTGAGCGTTGTTAATTCAGGAGAGACAACCCAGCGTAATTGTGGTTGACGCACTACAATTTTTTCAATGGTAAAACCTTTTAAATAGGGACTGACACCGCGTAGGGCTGTTTCGACTTCAGGAAGTTCAGGCATAGATAATCTCAATAATGAATTTGTGATATAAAAAAACCCGAACAATGTCGGGCTTTTTTCAAATCAGCAAAATTATTTGATTTTTGCTTCTTTATAGATAACGTGTTTACGCACTACTGGATCAAATTTTTTGATTTCCATTTTTTCAGGCATATTACGTTTGTTTTTATCAGTTGTGTAGAAGTGACCAGTCTCTGCTGTAGAAACTAAACGGATTTTCTCACGAGCGCCTTTAGCTGCCATGTTTTAGCTCCTTAGATTTTTTCGCCACGAGCACGGATTTCAGCTAACACTGCATCAATGCCTTTTTTATCGATAATACGCATACCTTTCGCAGTTAAACGTAAGGTCACGAAACGGTTTTCACTTTCAACCCAGAAACGGTGAGTGTGAAGGTTTGGAAGAAAACGACGACGTGTCGCATTCAACGCGTGTGAGCGGTTGTTACCCACAGTTGGACGCTTGCCTGTTACTTGACAAACTCTAGACATAATAATCTCCAATAATTTAAATATAAGCTCGAGCTTATGGTTCGGATAATGAAGCTTAAAACTAAGCTTGCTTCCTCGTCAGGTCGCGGTATCCGACCCACTTACTATATTAAAGGTCGCAAATTATACTGACTTTATTTTCATTTCTCAAGTCCAAAAGCGATTTTTCCTTCTTGAAATGGAAATGAACGATAAAAAAATCATCAAATTCCCTAAAACTATAACAGATTATGCTCTGCAAAAGAATAACAAGTCCCTTTGCCGACAATAAAATGATCTAAAATACGAATCTCCATTAACTCGGCGGCTTCAATAATTTTTTGTGTGATCATTTTATCTGAATAACTGGGTTCTGCGATACCAGAAGGATGATTATGAGCTAAAATTAATGCGGCTGCATTGCAGTAAAGGCTTTCTTTGATGATTTCACGTGGATAAACATTCGTCACATTAATTGTGCCTAAAAATAACCGCTCTTTTTTAATCAAACGATGTTGATTATCTAAAAATAACACCATAAAAATTTCACGTTCTTCGTGATGAAGCTCTGCTTGAAGATAAAGTTTTACCGTGGATGTGTCGCTAAATACATGTTCTATAAGCAATTCTTGTTTGAGATAGCGTTTGGTCATTTCTGTGGTGGCTTGTAGTTGAATAAACTGCGTAATGCCTAATCCTTTTACTTTGCAAAAGGCTTCTTTATCAGCACTTAATAAGGCTCGAAGAGAGCCAAAATGTTGCAGCACGCTATGTG
The DNA here is from genome assembly GCA_018363335.1 of Parahaemophilus parainfluenzae. Lineage (GTDB taxonomy): Bacteria > Pseudomonadota > Gammaproteobacteria > Enterobacterales > Pasteurellaceae > Haemophilus_D > Haemophilus_D parainfluenzae_Y. The sequence continues at coordinate 38,255 of JAGZOA010000016.1, forward strand.
ATAATGCCATGACAGGGCAACCTTTAATCCCAGTGCGTAAGAAAATAGCAAGTAATTCGTGATCCTCTAGGGCTTCAACACCATATTTCAACAGTTTTTCACGAGGCATTAAAGGAGAGTTTGTTTGCATATTAATTAATGAATGAAAAGAAAAAAGTGCGGTCAATTTCCATGATGTTTTCAATCTTGGCGAGAAATCAGTTTTGTTTTTGGTATAGCGATCGCAAAAATAAAATTTTTTATTGGTGAAATTTGAAGTAAAATAGGCGACCTTAAGTTGTTAAGTACTAACACACAAAACATATCCATTCTATTAAGTCGTAGCGGAGTAGCAAATGAGCTTGAGCGGAAAGCGTATTGTTGTCGGGATTACAGGGGGCATCGCCGCCTATAAAACCATTGAGTTTATTCGTTTATTACGCAAATCTAACGCAGAAGTTCGAGTGGCTTTAACGCCAGCCGCTGCTGAATTTGTTACGCCTTTAACGCTGCAAGCCATTTCAGGTAATGCGGTTTCTCAATCTTTACTTGATCCTCAAGCTGAATTAGCCATGGGACATATTGAGCTAGCCAAATGGGCTGATGCGATTGTGATTGCACCAGCTAGCGCCGATTTTATTGCGCGTTTAACCGTTGGAATGGCAAATGATTTACTCAGTACGATTTGTCTTGCGACAAGTGCGCCTATTATGCTCGCACCGGCTATGAATCAGCAAATGTACCGCCAGGTGATTACACAACAAAATTTGACCGCTCTTTCTGCTCGAGGCATTCATTTTGTGGGCCCAAATAGCGGTTTTCAGGCTTGTGGTGATGTGGGGGCGGGCAGAATGTCCGAGCCCGCTGAAATTTTCGAATCACTTCAATCACTTTTTGCTATTCAACAAGATTTAGCCGATTTAAGTGTCACTATTACAGCTGGTCCGACGCGTGAAGCTATCGATCCGGTTCGTTATATTTCTAATCACAGCTCAGGCAAAATGGGCTTTGCAATTGCTGAGGCTTTTGCTAAACGTGGTGCAAATGTCACCTTAATTGCGGGTCCTGTTAATTTGGCTACGCCGAAAAACGTTCATCGTATTGATGTGACAACCGCTCATGAAATGTGGCAAGCCTCTCTTGAAAGTGCTGTTAAAAATTGTATCTTTATTGGCTGTGCCGCAGTGGCCGATTATCGGGTTGCGGAAGTTGCTGATCAAAAAATTAAGAAAACCAATGATAACGATGAGCTTTCTCTTAAATTGGTGAAAAATCCAGACATTATCGCAAGTGTGGCAAGTTTAGAAAAAGATCGTCCATTTGTTGTGGGCTTTGCAGCTGAAACACAAAATGTCGCTGAATATGCGAAGAGCAAACTTCAACGCAAAAATTTAGATATGATTTGTGCGAATGATGTATCTGGTGGGCGAGTATTCGGACAAGATCAAAATGCCTTGCAGATCTTTTGGAAAACGGGCGAAAAATCGTTGCCGCTAGCTGATAAAAATAAATTGGCAGAAGTGTTGGTCACTGAAATTGTTGAGCATTATCACAAATAAAATAGGCTCAAAATTCGTTGGATTTTGTGACCGCACTTTTGTATGACAGATTTCTTTTAAAGGATAAATAAGCATGAAAAAAATTGATGTAAAAATTTTAGATAGCCGTATTGGCAACGAATTTCCTTTACCAACCTATGCAACCGAAGGTTCTGCAGGTTTGGATTTACGTGCATTGCTTGAAGAGGGCATTGAAATTCAACCAGGTGAAACTAAACTTATCCCAACAGGCCTTTCAATTTATATTGCCGATCCGAACCTTGCAGCAGTGATTCTGCCTCGTTCGGGTTTAGGTCATAAACACGGTATCGTATTAGGTAACTTAGTGGGCTTAATTGATTCAGATTATCAAGGTCCATTAATGGTATCTGTATGGAATCGTGGCCATGAACCGTTCAAAATTGAAGTTGGCGATCGTATTGCACAATTAGTGTTTGTGCCAGTAGTACAAGCGGAATTCAATATTGTCAGCGAATTTACCGAAACTGAACGTGGTGAGGGCGGTTTTGGTCATTCAGGTAAAAAATAAACTATGGTAGAACAATTATCTCTCGTAGAAGTTGATGAGATTGCCGCGGAAATCAAACCGCCAAAAATCGAAAAACGTACAGTAAAAGAACGTCGGCAACAAGTGTTGACGGTGCTTACCCATATGCTGCATTCTGAACGCGGAATGGAGCGTATGACAACAGCGCGTTTAGCGGAAGAAGTAGGAGTGTCAGAAGCGGCACTTTATCGTTACTTCCCAAGTAAAACCAAAATGTTTGAAGCGTTGATCGATAATATCGAAGCGAATTTATTTAGCCGTATCACCACATCAATTCGTAATGAAACCAATACGATGAATCGAGTGCGTGACATTATGCAAATGATCCTTGACTTTGCGCGTAAAAACCCTGGTTTAACACGAATTTTGACCGGACATGCCTTAATGTTTGAAGAACCACTTCTACAGGCTCGTGTTGCGCAATTCTTCGATCGTCTTGAAATGCAATTTGTGAATATTTTACAAATGCGAAAATTACGTGAAGGACGTGGTTTTAACGTGGATGAACGTATCATTGCAGGTCATTTAGTGACGCTTTGTGAAGGACAATTTATGCGTTATGTCCGAACAAATTTCCGTTTAGGCGCTAATCAAAGTTTTGAACAGCAATGGCGTTTTCTTGAACCGCTTTTTGCTTAATTGACTTTAGTTGATAAATATATGATTATTCCGTGGCAAGAATTGCCAACCGAAACCTTAGAAAATATTGTGGAAAGTGTGGTACTTAGAGAAGGTACCGATTATGGTTCACACGAATTTTCTTTAGAACAAAAAAAACAACACCTACTAAACAAGATTCACAATGGAAGTGCAGTGATTGTTTGGTCAGAATTACATGAATCCATTGATATAAAAGATAAAATGGAATTTCTAAAATGAATCAATAGGAGCTTATATGTCAGAAGATGTAGAATTACTTGAAGAACAAAAGTTACAAGACGATGATCAGCAACGCGATCCTGCTCTGGATTGGTTCCTAACTCACTGTCATTTGCATAAATATCCTGCAAAATCGACCTTAATACATGCAGGGGAAGATGCGAATATTTTATATTTCTTAATTAAAGGAACCGTGATGGTTTCATCGAAAGATGATGAAGGCAAAGAGATGATTTTATCTTATTTAGGTGCTGGACAATTTTTTGGTGAAGCGGGTTTATTTGATGAAGGTTCGAAACGTTCTGCTTGGGTGAAAACAAAAACGCCTTGTGAAATTGCGGAAATTTCCTATAAAAAATATCGTCAGCTTATTCAAATTAATCCTGAGATTTTAATGTTCCTTACTTCTCAGTTATCAAAACGCTTGCAAAACACGTCTCGACAAGTGACTAACTTGGCCTTTTTGGATGTGGCAGGGCGTATTGCTCAGGCGCTTATGCATTTAGCAAAACAACCTGAAGCCATGACTCATCCGGATGGCATGCAGATCAAAATTACTCGTCAGGAAATTGGTCAAATGGTGGGCTGTTCACGTGAAACCGTAGGGCGAATAATTAAGATGCTGGAAGATCAAAATCTAATTCATGCGCACGGCAAAACCATTGTTGTTTACGGCACTCGATAGCAAAAATAACCGTCTTTAATCAGACGGTTATTTTATTTTTGTTACATTGATGTGATAGTTGAAATGGCTTTGTTAATTTTTATACAAAAAGTGAGAAAATACTTCTTTTAGTGAAATATCTTAATTGACAAAATAGCGGAAGACTTCTATCATAATACAGCCTTCCAATGTGGTTTGTTTGGAAGTCAGGATTGGTCTCCTGAATATATAAGTGGCTTTTGAAAGATGTTTAATCTTTTAATTTTATATCGCAGACTGGAACCCCAGAGATGCTTTAAATCTATGGTGGGCTAGGTAGAAATCCCGCAGGGATGCGATGCAGTAAGCCACTTGCTGTTAAGACCAATTCTGCTTAGTTCCACCACCCTTCAAAACAATCTTCAATTTTCAAACTTTAATTTAACTCACTTCGAACGAGAAATTCTCAGCTAAAGAGCGGTCATTTTTTACTTTATTTTTGGCAAAAAAATACCGACCCATTTCTGAGTCGGTATTTCATTTGGTGTATGTTATTTCACTTTTTGTTTCATGGCTTCTGCCACAAGTTCAGCTTCAGGGCCGAGAACCACTTGTAAGCCATCATTACCGATTTTTACGATACCTTTTGCGCCAAGAGACTTAAGCTGTTCTTCATTAATTTTGTGTTGGTCCACTAAGCTTAAACGTAAGCGAGTGATACAAGCATCAATATTTTTGAAGTTGTCAGCACCACCTAAAGCATCAATAAATTTGACCGCTCTTTCTTCGCGAGATTGGCTTGCTACTGGTTGTGCAGCAGTGGTTTCTTCCGCTTCTTCAGTACGGCCTAATGTTTTTAGGTTGAATGCTTTGATTGCTAAACGGAATACTGCATAGTAAATCACGAAGAATACTAAGCCTTGTACGATTAGCATATACCATTCAACGGCTAACGGGTTGCGTGATGAAAGTACCATATCCACGAGACCCGCACTGAAACCGAAGCCTGCGATCCAATGCAT
>JAGZOA010000017.1:0-41465 GCA_018363335.1 Parahaemophilus parainfluenzae
TCGTCTTGGGCTTGCGATTTGGCAGGCAGACCGTGTTTCTGCGGTAGCGGGCTGGGGACAATTATTCTTACAAGGCTTGCGTATGGACATCGTGGCTTTGTGTTATTTATTTGGTGTGCCAGCATTATTTACGGTGTTATTTCATAATAGCCGTATTTGGAAAATGATTTTACGTATCTGGCTTACCCTTGGCAGTGTGTTTATTCTGTTTATGGAATTGGCTACACCGGCATTTATCGAAACCTATGATTTCCGTCCAAACCGTCTGTTTATCGAATATCTAATTTATCCGAAAGAAGTCTTTTCAATGTTGATGGAAGGCCATTTAACTGCGGTCATTTTTAGCCTTATTTTTACCGTTACGGCTTTCTTCTGTTATTGGAAGCTATCTGGTTATGCAGTGAAAAATTTACGTCCGATGAGCTGGAAATGGCGTCCTGTTGTCGCATTGCTTGTGATTGCAGTTGCTTTTTTAGGGGCGCGTTCTAGTTTCCAACACCGTGGTGTTAACCCTGCGATGGTGGCTTTCTCTTCCGATGGTTTAGTGAATTCGCTTGTGTTGAATTCTGGCTATTCAGTTCTTTATGCCGCCCAACAATTTAAAGATGAAGGAGCTTCTTCTGAAGCCTATGGCAAAATGGATACCGATGAAATGTTGCGTATTGTTAAAGCAAGCCGTGGCCGTCCTGAAAGTGATTATATTTCAGACAAGATTCCAACCTTAACGAAAAACCAAGCCACTTACCAAGGTAAACCGAAAAATATCGTCATTATTTTGGAAGAAAGTTTTGGCGCGCAATTTGTCGGTACATTAGGCGGAAAACCACTTTCACCTGAATTTGATAAATTAGCCAAAGAAGGCTGGTTATTTGAAAATCTCTATGCGACCGGTACACGTTCTGTACGTGGTATTGAAGCCACGACAGCAGGTTTTACACCTACTCCAGCACGTGCGGTAGTGAAATTAAATAACAGTCAAAGTGGTTTCTTTACCATTGCAGATTTACTTGCTAAACAAGGTTATAACACTTCCTTCATTTATGGTGGGGAAAAGCACTTTGATAACATGGCTAGCTTCTTCTATGGCAACGGCTTCCAAAATATTATCGATCAAAAGGATTATCAAAATCCGAAATTTACCGCGACTTGGGGCGTGAGTGATGAGGATTTATTTGATAAAGCGAATGAAACCTTTACCCAATTACAGAATGAAGGAAAACCATTCTTTAGCTTAGTGTTCAGTTCAAGCAATCACGATCCTTTTGAATTTCCGGATGGTAAAATTGAGCTTTACGAACAACCAAAAGCAACCCGTAATAACAGCGCAAAATATGCGGATTATGCCATTGGTTATTTCTTCAAATTAGCGAAACAATCTAATTATTGGAAAGATACCGTGTTCTTGGTGATTGCAGACCATGATTCCCGTGCAGCGGGTGCAAGCTTAGTACCAATTAAGCATTTCCATATTCCAGCGTTAATTTTAGGGGATCATGTAGAGCCACGCCGAGATAGTCGTTTAGTGAGCCAAATTGATATGCCGACAACCTTGCTTTCTATTGCGGGTGTAAGTGGTAATTATCCGATGATTGGCTTTGATTTAACGAAAGATGTGAATCCAGATCGTGCTTTTATGCAATTCGATCAAACTCAAGCGTTAATGAAAGGTAATCATGATGTCGTTATCCAAACACCAAATAGTAAAGCAAAAGGCTATGTTTACGATAAGGAAAAAGACACATTAACTGAAAAAGAAGTGCCGGAAGAAATGAAAAAAGAAGCCTTGGCACATGCTTTACTTGGCAGCTATTTGTATAAAAATCGTTTATATAAAGGCAGTGAAGAGAAATAAAGAGCGGTCAGTTTTAGGCTAATTTTAAAGGGCGAATCATTTCGCCCTTTTTCTTTATATGATTTTTGCTTAGTGATTTTCCGCAATCACACGTGGGAATAAAATATTATTTTCACGATGAATATGCATCATTAAATCATCAGCAAACTCTTGGATGCCACTATAAAGCGCACGCCATGTATTGCAAGCATCTGCTGGAGGTGTCATATTGTTTGTTAATGATTTCAATACTTCCAAATGTTCACCATGTTCGGAGTGTTCCATTTCCATCATACGAATTGGCATCTGCGCCATCATATAGTTACCAGCTTTGATCATTGGGAAAAGCACATGCTCTTCTTTCATCATATGGTTGCTCAAATCTTCATAGACATTTCGTAATTCAGCTGCCACACCCATTGGACAGTCTTCACGATCGCCATGAACACTTTCTACACGATCCGCTAAGACGATTAATTCTTGAAGCTGTTCACGGTGACGTTGATGGTAGCGAACTAAAATATGATCGATAATTTCAGGATAAGTTGCATTAACCCAATATTCTTCAGGGTTTTCTGCTTTGCTGTTTTGAAGCTCGGTTAAACGGTTTTCAATTTCTGCTAAATTTAATCCTTTTTCTGCCGCTGCGTTTGCAAGTGTATCGGAACCACCACAGCAGAAATCCAAATCGTATTTACGAAGTAGAGAAGTTGAGCCGGGTACGCTGACAGCGATTTCACTTAATTTTTTATCTCCAAAAGACATAATGAATCTCCTTATTGATGAGGTAGAGTTAAAAAGTTGAGTGAAATACTAAGATAATGAAAGAAAAATGCAACGGATTTTTTAACAAAGTATGATTTAAATCAAAGCTAAAAGTTAAAGTTACCGTCTTGTAGGTAGGTATTGATGCACATTAAAGTGAAAGTTGCATTGCTTTGATGAGGTGTTATTATTCGAGCATAGAGAGGGGATAATAATGAAGCGAATCTATCGATTTTTGGCTATTGGCTTAGTGTTAGTGGTTTTAGGTGTTGGATATTTTCTTACGAATTTAACGATTTTTGACCGTACATTTATTCAACTAAAAACGTCACAAAAAGTGAGTTATATTCCTTTTAAAAACAAGTTAAATATGCAATGTGACAAGGCTGATTATTCAGCGCCTAAATTAGCCAGTTCTCGTTTTAATTTGATAACTTGGAATGTACATAAAGGGCAAGATAAAGGTTGGCAAGAAGATTTAGCGCGACTTTCTAAACAAGCGGATTTTGTGTTATTACAGGAGGCGACGCAGTATCAAAATTTAAGTACATTTTCGACCGCACTTTTTGTGTCTTCGTTTTCCTTTAAAGATCTCTTATCAGGTGTTAAGACATTTACTCAAACACAACCAGAATGGTATTGCGGTGGTGGAGTAGCTGAACCATTAATACAAATTCCCAAAGTGGCAAGTGTGATGAGTTTTCCATTAGAAAAAAGCAATAGTTTGCTACTTATTAATGTACATTTGATTAATTTTGAATGGGGAATTTCGGCTTATCAAACTCAGTTAGAGCAGCTCTTTTCTTTTGTGGAAAATCATCAAGGCCCCATCATTATATCTGGTGATTTTAATGCGTGGAATGAACGTCGTCTGAATTTAGTCAATAATTTGATACAAAAATATGGCTTAGATTCTGTGGCGCTCACTCAAGATGAGCGGGTTAGATTTTTAGGGTATCCACTGGATTATATTTTTACGCGAGGCGTAAAAGTGGTAAGTGCGACATCAGAAGTGGTTACTTCGTCAGATCATAATCCATTACTGATGGAGTTCGAATTGGAATAAAGTGCGGTCAGATTTTTAGAAAAATTTAGGGCTAACGTAATGTTAGCCCTATGTATTAATTATTTAGTTTGGTTAATTAAGAATTGCGTTAATAAAGATACTGGACGACCTGTTGCACCTTTATTGGCGCCTTGAAGCCAAGCTGTCCCCGCAATATCTAAATGCGCCCAAGTATATTTTTTCGTAAAGTTAGAGAGGAATGCGCCAGCAGTAATTGCACCGCCCCAGCGACCGCCAATATTGGCTAAATCAGCAAATGGAGATTTTAATTGCTCTTGATATTCTTCACTCAACGGTAAACGCCAAGCTTTATCAGTAGTTTGTTGTGCGGCTTGTAATAACTGTTCAGCCAAGGCATCATCAGTTGAAACTAAGCCGCTGTTATGTTGGCCTAACGCCACCACGCAAGCTCCTGTTAGGGTTGCGACATCAATCACATATTGCGGTTCAAAACGTTCTACATAGGTGAGCGCATCACAAAGTACTAAACGTCCTTCCGCATCTGTATTTAATACTTCTACGGTTAAACCATTCATCGTGGCGAGAATATCACCTGGACGATAAGCATTGCCATCAGGTAAGTTTTCACAACCCGCTAATACACCAATGACATTTAATGGCAGATTTAATTCAGCAATGGCTTTCATCGTACCGAATACCGAAGCCGCACCGCACATATCGTATTTCATTTCATCCATATCTGCGGCAGGTTTTAAAGAAATACCGCCCGCATCAAAGGTTAAACCTTTACCTACTAACACGATTGGTTTCGCGTTTTTATCAGGCGCATTGTTGAAATGTAAAATAGACATATAAGCCGGATTTTGTGAACCGCGAGATACGGCTAAATACGCATTCATGCTAAGTTTTGTCATGTCTTCTTCATCAATCACATCGAGGGAAAGTGCGGTTGATGTCTCTGCTAAATTTTTAGCTTGTTCTGCTAAATAAGCCGGTGTGCAAATATTAGGTGGCATATTCGCGATATTACGCGCAGCTTTTACACCATTTGCAATGGCTTGTGCTTCTGCGATGGCTTGCTTAGCTTGTGCGTCATCGGTATTAAAAATGATTTCTTGAAGTGAGATAGCATCCGCTTTTTTACTTTTAAATTCGTCGAATTGATAAAGACTATGTTCGATGGTTTCAACGGTAAAACGCACATTCCAAAATAGATCGCGATCTTTAATTTCCACATCCGTTAAATTATTCACTGCTTGCTGAATATTTAACTCTTTTAATGTTTGGGTAACACGCTGGATGATTTGTTTAAATTGGCGCTCAGTCGTTTCGCCTTTTTTGCCACAACCCGCGACTAACACGCGTTTAGCGGCAAGATTTGGTAACGAATGAAGCAGAGTCGCTTGGCCAATTTTGCCTGAAAGATCTTGGCTTTGGGCTAACTGACAGAGGTAGCCTTTTGTGATTTGGTCGATTTCATTGAAACTTTTTGTAAATTCGTTGTTCTCATAAATGCCGATAATAAGGCAATCGGTTGATTGAGAAAGTGCGGTTGAGTTTGCTTGATATTTCATGTTATTTCCTTATGTTGCTAATTTGCTATTTAAATCAGTGAAAATAAGGTATCATACGGCATCTAAATTAGCCAGTTTCCCGTGTTTTTTAGTTAGAAAAAAGAATGATATTAACCCGATATTTAACAAAAGAAGTCTTTAAAAGCCAAATTGCGATTTTGTTTATTTTGCTTTTAATTTTCTTCAGCCAACAGCTTGTTCGCGTGCTTGGTTCAGCCGCAAATGGTAAAGTGCCTGCCGATCTTGTGTTCTCTCTACTCGGATTAGGGATGCCAACAATGGCACAATTAATGTTGCCATTATGCTTGTTTATCGCTATTTTGCTAACTTTCGGTCGTCTCTACGCAGAAAGTGAAATTACGGTAATGCGTGCTTGTGGCGTGGGACAACGTATTCTAGTTCGCGTGGCGTTAATTCTTTCTTTACTCACTGCGGGCTTGGCAGCTTATAACGCTTTGTGGCTTTCCCCATGGGCGATTCAAAAACAAGCAGCCATTGTTGAAGATGCTAAAGCAAATCCCACCATGGGTGCGTTGACTTCGGGTCAATTCATGTCCACAAGTAACAATAATTTCGTTTTATTCATTGATAAGATTAATGGTAATCAAATCAGTGATGTTTATCTTTTCCAAATGAAGGCCAAAGGGCAAACGAAGCCATCAGTGGTTACCGCTGAAAAAGGTGAGTTAAAAGCGTTACCAAATGGCGATCAAGTGCTAAATTTACAAAATACCTTGCGTGTCGAAGGGACTTCGGTACTTCCTGATTTCCGTATTACACATTTTGATGATTACCAAGCGTATTTAGGTCATCAAGAGACAAATACAGAAAGTGATGAAGCGGCTGAATTATCTTTTGAACAATTATTGAAAGATAAAAGTCCCGCAGCCAAAGCAGAATTGCATTGGCGTATTACTTTAATTTTAGCGGTGCCTTTAATGGCGCTTATTGCTGTACCAATGAGTAAAGTAAATCCTCGCCAAGGCCGTTTTGCGAAAATCTTACCGGCATTATTGCTTTATTTAATTTACTTCTTATTACAAAGCTCATTTAAATCTGCGGGTGGCGCAGGTAAGCTTGATGCAGGTTTGTTAATGCCATTGGTAAATATCGCCTTTTTAATTTTAGGAATTGTGCTGAATAGTTGGGATAGCACCGCTATGCATAAATTCCGTCGTGTATTCAGAAAAGGATAATAACAATGTTGATGAATACTCTTGATCGTTATATCGGTAAAAGCATCTTAGGGGCAATTTTTGCTACACTATTTACGTTAGTTGGTCTTTCGGCAATCATCAAATTTGTAGAGCAATTTCGTAGCGTAGGTAAAGGCTCTTATGATATTTGGCAGGCCGTAGCTTATACAGGTTTAACGATGCCAAAAGATGTAGAAACTTTTTTCCCAATGGCGGCCTTGTTAGGAGCCTTAATTGCGTTAGGTAATTTAGCCAGCCGAAGCGAATTAGTGGTAATGCAATCTGCAGGTTTTTCTCGCTTTAAAATTGGATTAGCCGTCATGAAAACGGCACTTCCACTGGTGCTTTTTACCATGATTATTGGTGAGTGGGGGATTCCACAAACTGAACAGTTTGCCCGTGATATGCGTACTCGTGCACTTTCTGGTGGCTCAATGCTTTCGGTGAAAAATGGTGTATGGGCTAAAGATGGTAATAATTTCGTGTATGTTCGTCGTATTAAAGATGATGCGAAGTTAGAAGATATTTATATTTATACTTTTGATGACCAGCGTAATCTCACTCATTTGAAGCATGCGAATCAAGCACAATATTCTGCAGAAAATAATCAATGGCAGTTACGTCAAGTGAATAATTCAGCGGTATCAAAAGAGCAAATTATCACGACAAACCGTTTAACAGAAGATTGGGCGACGAGCTTAACGCCAGATAAATTAGGCGCAGTTTCATTACGTCCAACATCATTATCCATTTCCGGTTTGTATGAATATATTGCGTTCTTAAAACAAACAGGACAGGATTCTCGCCGTTTTGAATTAACCTATTGGCGTAAGATTTTACAGCCCGTTTCTGTAGGTGTGATGATGATGCTTGCATTGTCTTTCATCTTCGGTTCATTGCGTAGTGTCACTGCAGGGGCGAGAATCGTAACGGGGATTTGCTTTGGATTCTTGTTCTATGTCGTTAATGAAATTTTTGGACAAATGAGTGTGGTGTTTAATGCACCAGCCTTTTTAGGTGCACTGATGCCAAGCCTCTTATTTATGGCGATTATTTGGTGGCTACTCGCGAGAAAACGAGATTAATTGATACAAAAAATGAAAAAGGCGAACTGATACGGTTCGCCTTTTTGTTTGCTAAAAAAGTGCGATCAAAATTGACCGCACTTTAAGAATTTAATCTTCTTTGAATTCTCTCATCATTTCTTCTGCTTTTTTCACCATTTCTGCTGAACCGACGAAAAGTGGTATACGTTGGTGAAGTTCAGTTGGTTGAATATCTAAAATTCGATTGTAACCATCAGAGGCAATACCGCCTGCTTGTTCCGCTAAGAATGCAATTGGATTGCCTTCATAAAGTAAACGAAGTTTACCATTTGGATAGTTGGTTGCGCTTGGGTAAATGTAAATACCGCCTTTTAATAAGTTACGGTGGAAGTCTGCCACTAATGAACCGATATAGCGTGAGGCATAAGGGCGGTTAGTTGCTTTGTCTTCCTCTTGGCAGTACTTAATGTATTTTTTTACCCCTTGTGGGAATTTGAGATATTGTCCTTCATTGATGGAATAAATTTTGCCATCTTTTGGCATTTGCATATTTTCATGAGAAAGACAGAATGTACCGATAGATGGATCGTAAGTGAAACCATTTACGCCGTGACCAGTGGTATAAACCAACATAGTGGAAGAACCATACACGATGTAACCCGCAGCCACTTGTTTATTACCCGGTTGCATAAAGTCTTCTAAGGTAACAGGTGAGCCAATCGGTGAAACACGACGGTAAATAGAGAAGATCGTCCCAACAGAAACGTTCACATCAATATTGGATGAACCATCAAGAGGATCGGTCAAAATAATATATTTTGCATTGCGAGCACGTTCAGTATCAAAAGCGATAAAGCTTTCTTCTTCTTCGGAAGCAAAACCCGCTACCTCTTCACGCGACATAAGGGCCGCATTCATGGTGTTATGGGCGAATAGGTCCAATTTCATTTGGCTTTCACCTTGCACGTTTTCAACACCAGACTGGCCAAGTATATTGGTTAAACCCGCTTTGTTGATATCACGATGAATGATTTTTGCTAATAAACGAATAGAAGACAAAATACCACTAAGTTCCCCTTTTGCATTTGGGTACTCTGCTTGGCGTTCAACAATAAATTCACTCAATGTTTTCATTTTTATTCCTTTTTTTATCATTGTTAAGTAACAGACACCTAAATTATACGCTATTTCATAATTTTGATTGAGATCAAAATATGAATAATGAGATCTGCATCACACTTTATTTTCAATATAAAGCCTTGACAAAAGCTATAAATATCCTTTAAAAGAGAGGTGTAACAAAAAAATAACAAACAACACAACATCATAATAAAGGGTATCCTATGAATATAACCCCGATCAGCGAGTCGGCGGTGGTTTGCTCTTTACCACCGCCAGCTTCACTTCAACAACAACGCCAACTCTGGGCGTTTGCCAATCAACTACAGTCTGAGCAAGATATTGTAGAAGTTGTCGTGGGAATGAATAATCTTACGGTCTTCACGGATTTTTATGTGGATTTTGAACCGCTTATTCAACGCTTGGAACAACATTGGGCAGAATTGAAAGTCTCTACGTTTCAAGGTCGTCATATTGAAATTCCAGTAATTTATGGCGGTGAATTCGGCCAGGACTTGTCTGAAGTCGCCAAATTACATAACACCACACCAGAACGAATTGTTCAAATGCATAGCGAACCGATTTATACGGTATATATGATTGGTTTCCAACCTGGTTTTCCCTATTTAGGTGGTTTACCTGAAAGCCTGCACACGCCTCGTCGTGCTGTTCCAAGAACACTTGTTCCTGCCGGTTCTGTCGGTATTGGTGGGGCTCAAACGGGCATTTATCCCTTTTCCTCTCCTGGCGGATGGCAATTAATCGGTCATACTAAGCATGCGCTCTTTGACAAAAATCAAGCACAACCAACCTTATTACAAGCAGGAGATACGGTGAAATTTGTGGTGGAGGGGATTGAATTATGATTCATGTTATTGATGTGCAATCCCGCGCAACAATTCAGGATTTAGGCCGTTTTGGTTTACGTCGATTTGGGATTAGTCAATGCGGAGCAATGGATAAATTGGCGTTACGCGCTGGTAATATTTTACTAGGTAATGCAGAGGATGCCCCAGCAATTGAAGTTCCTTTAGGTGGTATTACATTGCAATTCCAGCAAGATATGAATTTTTGTGTCACCGGGGCATTTTATGAAATGACCTTAGATGATAAACCGGTTTTTGCTTACTGGCGTTATCAGGCACGAGCTGGGCAAGTTCTGAAAATGATACGTGCAAAAATTGGTATGTATGGCTATTTATGTGTTCAAGGTGGTTTTACCTTACCCCAAGAATTGAACTCTTGTAGTACGGATCTTCGAGCTCAAATAGGAGGAATAGAAGGACGTGGTTTACAAGTGGGCGATCAACTGCAAACGGTAAATGATCCTATTTTGCGTAGTGAAATTGGGATTGCACCTATTCCACTTAAACATACTATTCATGCGTTACCGTCCTCTGAATATCAGGCATTTAAACGAAAATCCCAATATTATTGGTGGCGAAGTAAATGGACGTTGCAAAGCAACAGTGATCGCATGGGTTATCGTTTTCAAGGGCAAAAATTAGAATTAAAGCAACCGCTGGAAATGCTCTCTCATGCTATTCAATTTGGTAGCGTACAAGTGCCACCAAGTGGTCAACCAATTATTTTAATGGCTGATGCACAAACTACGGGCGGTTATCCCAAAATTGCCAATGTGATCGATGCGGATCTTGGTGCGTTGGCACAGGTACGTTTAGGCTCAACCATTCAATTCGAGGCAGTTAGTTTAGAACAAGCCGCAAAATTGCGTCGTAAAAATGAGATATACCTCGATCAAATTAGGAGAATTGTCGATGAAAAAAATTGATTTAAATGCCGATATTGCTGAAGGTTTTCCTTTTGATGAGGCCTTATTAAAATTGCTTTCTTCTGCCAATATTGCTTGCGGTTTACATGCTGGTGGAGCAAAAGAAATGCAAAGTGCGGTCAGATTTGCGAAAGAAAACCAGGTGCGTATAGGGGCTCATCCAGGCTTCCCTGATCGAGAAAATTTTGGGCGAACTCAGATGGATTTACCTGAACAGGAATTAATTGCGCATTTACGGTATCAGCTTGGTGCCTTAAAAGCGATTTGTGATGGGGAAGGCACGGAAATTAGTTATGTTAAGCCACACGGAGCTTTATACAATCAAGCTGCGAAAGATGAAAAGTTGGTACGTTTAATTGCACAAACAATTCGTCAATTTGATTCTAATTTAAAATTAATGGGATTGGCGGGTAGCTTAATGTTACGCGTAGCTGAGGAAGAAGGTTTACAAACCATTTCTGAAGTGTTTGCGGATCGCCACTATATGCCTGATGGGAGTTTGGTACCTCGTTCGCAACCGAATGCAATGGTGGAGTCTGATGAGGAAGCCATTCAACAAGTGTTACAAATGGTAACAGAAGGTCAAGTCAAAGCCATTGATGGAAGCCTTGTGCCAGTAAAAGCAGAAAGTATCTGTTTACATGGCGATAATCAACATTCTCTACAATTTGCAGCACGCATTGTGGAAGAATTAGAGAAAAATCATATAACAATAACGGCATAAGCCGAATAAACATAACACACAACATCAACTTAACAAGGGAGGTGCTTTATGGCATCAATCAATCACCGCCGAAATGCAGTGCTAGGGGCGGCATTTTTAATGGCGACTTCAGCAATTGGTCCTGGCTTTTTAACTCAAACTGCAACCTTTACAAACACCTTATTAGCCAGTTTTGGCTTTGTGATTTTATTATCGATTTTGTTAGATATTGGTGCTCAGCTTAATATTTGGCGAATTGTGGTGGTATCAGGAAAGCGAGCACAGGATATTTCTAATGCTGTTTTTCCAGGCGCGGGCTATTTTCTTGCGTCACTTATCGTGATGGGAGGGTTGGCTTTTAATATTGGTAATATAGGGGGCGCAGGCCTAGGGCTTAATTCAATCTTTGATATCGCCCCGGAAACAGGAGCTGTTATCAGTGGCATCATTGCAATTTTAATTTTTTTACGTAAAGAAGCAGGATTGTTAATGGATCGCTTTGCCCAATTAATGGGTTTTATTATGATTGCACTGACTTTGTATGTTATGTTTAAAACAGAACCGCCAGTAGTAGAAGCAGCATATCGTACCTTTATTCCAGAGCAAGTTGATCCTATCGCAATTGTGACATTAGTTGGAGGAACCGTAGGGGGATATATTACCTTTGCTGGAGCTCACCGCTTATTAGACGCGGGGATCCAGGGTGAAAAAGCAATGGCTGAAGTGAGTCGTAGCTCTGTATCGGCTATTTTAATCGCCTCTACCATGCGTGTTGTATTATTTCTTGCAGTGCTTGGTGTTGTCGCCAAAGGGATTCCGTTGAATCCTAAAAATCCAGCAGAAACGCCTTTCGAATACGTGGCAGGCAATTTTGGCCAAATCTTATTTGGCGTAGTGATTTGGGCAGCTTCTATCACATCAGTTATTGGTGCCGCTTATACATCGGTATCATTCCTCACGAGCCTTTGTCCGACAATTGAACGAAATAGAAACTGTTGGATTATTGGGTTTATAGTGGTTTCTACAGCAGTTCTTGTCACTGTAGGGAAACCTGCTGCTGTACTGGTTTTTGTGGGAACCCTAAATGGTTTAATTTTACCAATAGCACTAGCCTTGATTTTATTAGCCGCTTATCGAAGCAATATTGTTGGTAGCTATAAACACCCAATTTGTTTAGCTTTTGCTGGCTGGTTTGTAGTGATTATTATGGCAATATTAAGTGGAAAAACCATAATTTCTTATGTATCTAGTTTTGTAAGTTAGTTTTTATTTCAAACTAAAGTGCGGTTAGAAATGACCGCACTTTTCTTTTTAAATTTTATATCAATTCCATTCATATAAAATCACAATAAAATTCACATCCATCTAGACGTCTAAATCTTTAATGAGGACGTTAATTTTGTTACACTCAGTCTATCTTAGAATTAATTAAATATAGGAAAGCAAAATGAGTAAACTTTTTCCAAATGCCACTATTCGTACTTCCGCGCCATATCGTTTTGATATTGTAGGAAGTTTTTTACGTCCAGAGAATTTAAAACAGGCTCGTCATCAATGCAGCTGTGGTGATATTTCTTGTGCGGATTTAACGCAAGTTGAAGATGCAGAAATTGCTAAATTGGTTGAGAATCAAAAAAATGTCGGATTGCATGCGGTGACTGATGGTGAGTTTCGTCGTACTTTTTGGCATTTAGATTTCTTAGCCGCATTAGATGGCGTGAAAGAAGTGGATGCTGAAAAATTCTCAGTGCAATTTAAACACGATAATGTACGCCCAAAAACATTAAAAATTGTGGATAAGATCGGTTTTTCAGAGAGTCATCCTTTCGTTGAACATTACCGCTCATTGCAAAAAATAGCAGGGGAGACTGAAGTCAAATTAACGATTCCTTCTCCGTCAATGCTTCATTTAATTTGTACCGTACGTGCTACAGATTATCAGCCAATTGAACGTTATAAAGATAACAATCAGTTGTTATTAGATGATATTGCTGATGCTTATATTGATGCGATGAATATATTCTATAAATTAGGCTGCCGCAATTTACAGTTGGATGATACCAGTTGGGGCGAATTTTGTGCTGAAGATAAACGTAAAACCTATACTGAACGCGGTTTAGATTTAGATCAAATTGCTAAAGATTATGTGTATATGTTAAACAAAATCGTAGCTGCGAAACCTGCTGATTTAGCGATTACAATGCATATTTGTCGTGGTAACTTCCGTTCAACTTGGTTCTCAGCGGGTGGTTATGAGCCTATCGCAGAAACCTTATTTGGCCACTGTAATGTAGATGGTTTCTTCTTGGAGTATGACAGTGATCGTGCGGGAGATTTCAAACCTTTACGTTTTATTAAAAATCAGCAAGTAGTATTAGGATTAATTACTTCTAAATCTGGCGAGTTAGAAAAACGTGATGAAATTATTGCTCGTATTAAAGAAGCTGCACAATATGTGGATATCAATCAACTTTGCTTAAGCCCACAATGTGGTTTTGCTTCAACGGAAGAGGGTAATATCTTGACGGAAGAACAACAATGGAAGAAACTTGAATTTATCCGTGATATTGTGGAAGAAGTTTGGGGTAAGTAATCTAGTTTAGAGTGTAAAAGAGATAATCGTAAAGGCGGTTATCTCTTTTTTTATGAAATGCGCTAAAAAATGACCGCACTTTTAAACAATAAAAAAGGAAGTCGATAGACTTCCTTTTATCTTATTTCAATTTAATTATTTTTGACGCATTGCAGGGAATAGGATCACATCACGGATAGATGGTGCGTTAGCATAAAGCATTGCTAAGCGGTCGATACCTAAACCTTCACCTGCTGTTGGTGGTAAGCCGTGTTCAAGTGCAACTACGAAGTCATCATCTTTAAACATTGCTTCATCGTCACCGGCTTCTTTCGCTGCAACTTGCGCATCAAAACGTTCATTTTGGTCTTCGGCATCGTTTAATTCCGAGAAACCGTTACCAATTTCACGACCACCGATGAACAATTCAAAACGATCTGTTACTTCTGGATTTTCATCGTTACGACGTGCAAGCGGAGAAATCTCAGCTGGATGTGCCATTAAGAAAGTCGGTTGAATTAAGTGATGCTCAGCCACTTCTTCAAAGATCGCATTCACGATAGAGCCTAAGCCCCAAGATTTTTGTACTTCGATACCTAAACGTTCAGCGGTTGCTTTTGCACGATCGAAGTCATAAAGATCTTCTTTTACGATACCTTTATCTGCACCATATTTAATGGTTGCATCATGTAATGTAATACGTTCAAATGGTTTGCCGAAGTCAAATTCTAAATCACCGTATTTCACAATGGTGGTACCAAGAATATCAATCGCTAATTTACGCAATAATTCTTCGGTGTTATCCATTAAATCATGATAATCCGCATAAGCTTGGTAGTATTCAAGCATAGTGAATTCTGGATTGTGACGAACAGAAACCCCTTCATTACGGAAGTTACGGTTTAATTCGAAGACACGTTCAAAACCACCAACCACTAAACGTTTTAAGTAAAGTTCTGGCGCAATACGAAGATACATATCAACGTCTAATGCATTGTGGTGAGTGATAAATGGACGAGCAGACGCACCGCCTGGAATCACTTGTAGCATAGGGGTTTCCACTTCCATGAAACCTTTAGAAATAAAGAATTCACGAATACCTGCAATCACTTTTGAACGAATAATAAATGTGCGGCGAGATTCCTCATTAGAAATTAAATCTAAGTAACGTTGACGATAACGTGCTTCCATGTCAGTTAAACCATGGAATTTGTTTGGTAATGGACGAAGCGCTTTGGTTAAAAGTTGAACTTCCGTTGTTTTAATGGTTAATTCATTGGTTTTGGTTTTGAAAAGTGTACCTTTCACCCCAATGATATCACCTAAATCCCAGTTACCTACATCTTCAGCATAAACGCCTTCAGGAAGGTTATCACGAGCAACATATAATTGGATTTTTCCACTCATATCTTGCAAGGTAATAAAGGTTGCTTTACCCATTGCACGACGGGTCATAATACGACCTGCAACGGCAACTTCAATCGCTTTGTCTTTTAATACTTCACCATCTTCGGCTTCGTACTTATCATGTAAATCTTGAGCAAGGGCGTCACGACGGAATTGATTCGGGAACGCATTACCTTTTGCACGTAATGCAGCTAATTTTTCACGGCGAACGAGCATTTCGCCATTAAGATCTAATTCTTTCACTTCTTGTTCTGACATATCCTTTACCTCGCTAGTTTGTAATTAGAATGTGATTTATTGAAAATAAACAAGTTTCTTCTATTCTACCCATAGCATGGTTTTTTGTTAAGCCTTTTTTAATGAAGTCATCTGTTTTATAGGGAAAGTGTTGGTGATAAATGCAGGAAAGCAAAATTGTGCTATTTTTTAATCAAAACATTTATCATCATGTTTTGATATTCATACAAACAAAAAGAGCGGTCAATTTTCCAAAGGTTTTAAACTCAGAAAATATTGACCGCTCTTTGCGTAGAATGATTAATTAGAGATCGAAATCACCGAAATCATTGGTATCGACTTTAGAGTCAATTTGACCAACAAGGTAAGAGCTCACTTCAACTTCTTGTGGTGCTACTTGTACGTTGTCAGAAACAAGCCATGCGTTAATCCATGGAATTGGGTTAGAGCGCGCGCCAAATGGTAGTGGAAGACCAACGGCTTGCATACGAATATTGGTAATGTATTCTACATATTGCACCAAAATGTCTTTGTTCAAACCAATCATTGAACCGTCTTTGAACAAGTAATCTGCCCATTCTTTTTCTTGTTCCGCTGCCGCTAAGAATAAATCATAGGCTTCTTGTTTACATTCTTCTGCAATTTCAGCCATTTCCGGATCGTCTTGACCTGCTGCCATGATGTTTAAAATGTGCTGCGTACCGGTTAAGTGCAACGCTTCATCGCGAGCGATAAATTTAATAATTTTCGCATTACCTTCCATTAATTGACGCTCTGCAAAGGCAAAGGAGCACGCGAAAGACACATAGAAACGAATGGCTTCAAGCGCATTCACGCTCATTAAGCAAAGGTAAAGTTGTTTTTTCAAATTACGCAAGGTGACAACACATTCTTTGCCATCCACGGTGTAAGTGCCTTCGCCGTATAGGCTGTAAAGTTGGCTGTCGCGGATTAAATCATCGTAATAAGAAGAAATATCACGTGCGCGTTTGATGATTTCTTCGTTGGTCACGATGTCATCAAATACAATAGATGGATCGTTCACAATGTTACGAATAATATGTGTGTAAGAACGAGAGTGGATGGTTTCTGAGAAGGTCCAAGTCTCGATCCAAGTTTCTAATTCAGGAATAGACACTAACGGTAATAATGCGACGTTCGGGCTACGACCTTGAATAGAATCTAATAAGGTTTGATATTTTAAGTTACTGATGAAAATGTGTTTTTCATGTTCAGGTAACGCGGCATAGTCGATACGGTCTTGTGACACATCCACTTCTTCTGGACGCCAGAAGAAAGAAAGTTGTTTTTCAATGAGCTTTTCAAACGTCTCATATTTTTGTTGATCGTAACGCGCAACGTTAACGTTTTGACCAAAGAACATTGGCTCTTTTAATTGGTCGTTTTTAGTTTGTGAGAAAGTAGTATATGCCATGTTATATCCTTACTTATAGCGGGCTTTTACCCACTTAATGATTGATTGCCTAAAATATCAAAAGGCAGACTTGTAAACAAGCCCACCTAAATTATTAAATCTTACAAGCACCGCCTGCACAGCCGTCATCTAAATCTTCTTGGCTGTCTTCGGCACCGTCACGGGTGTTTTGATAGTAGAGGGTTTTTAAGCCGTATTTGTAAGCAGTTAAAAGATCTTTTAACAACACTTTCATTGGTACTTTACCATCTTCAAAACGTTTTGGATCGTAGTTGGTATTTGCAGAGATCGCTTGATCCACGAATTTTTGCATAATGCCTACTAAGTGCAAGTAACCATCATTGCTTGGAATATCCCAAAGTAATTCGTAGTTGTCGCTTAAGTTCTCATAATCCGGTACGACTTGTTTTAAGATACCATCTTTTGACGCTTTAATACTTACATGACCACGTGGTGGTTCGATACCGTTTGTTGCGTTAGAAATCTGTGAAGAGGTTTCTGACGGCATTAATGCGGTTAAGGTCGAGTTACGTAAACCAAACTCTTTGATTTCTTGACGTAACGTTTCCCAATCATAATGCAATGGTTCTTGCGTTAAGCTATCGATATCTTTCTTATACGTATCGATTGGTAAAATACCTTTCGCGTAATTGGTTTCATTGAAGTATTCGCATGCACCTAATTCTTTTGCTAAGTTCATGGAAGCTTTCAATAGATAGTATTGAATCGCTTCAAACGTACGGTGAGTTAAATCGTTCGCTGAGCCATCAGAATAACGCACGCCATTTTTCGCTAAGTAATATGCATAGTTAATTACACCGATACCAAGTGAACGACGACCTAATGAAGAGCGTTTTGCCGCTGGAACAGGGTAGTCTTGGTAATCAAGTAATGCATCTAATGCACGTACTGCAAGATCGGCTAGGTTCTCTAACTCATCTAAATTATCTAATTTACCCAAGTTAAATGCTGAAAGTGTACAAAGGGCAATTTCACCATTTTCATCATGGAAATGTTGTAATGGTTTAGTTGGCAATGCAATTTCTAAGCATAAGTTAGATTGACGCACCGGTGCAACAAGCGGATCAAACGGTGAGTGAGTATTACAGTGATCCACGTTTTGGATATAAATACGACCAGTTGATGCACGTTCTTGCATCAATAAAGAGAATAACTCAACGGCTTTTACAGAACGTTTGCGGATATTTGGATCCTGTTCGTATTTCACGTAAAGTTCTTCAAATTTATCTTGATCTGCAAAGAAGGCTTCATAAAGTCCAGGTACGTCTGAAGGGCTGAATAAAGTGATATCCGCGCCTTTGATTAAGCGTTGATACATTAATTTATTTAACTGTACGCCGTAGTCCATGTGACGAACACGGTTATCTTCCACGCCACGGTTATTTTTCAATACTAATAGGCTTTCAACTTCTAAATGCCAAATCGGGTAGTAAACTGTCGCCGCGCCGCCACGTACGCCACCTTGTGAACAAGATTTGACGGCACTTTGGAAGTGTTTATAGAATGGAATACAGCCAGTGTGGAATGCTTCGCCACCACGAATAGGGCTACCTAACGCACGAATAGCACCTGCATTTACCCCGATACCCGCACGTTGTGAAACGTATTTCACGATTGCTGCAGATGTAGCATTGATAGAGTCTAAGCTGTCACCACATTCAATCAATACACAAGAGCTGAATTGACGTGTAGGAGTACGAACCCCCGCCATGATAGGCGTAGGTAAAGAAATCTTAAAGGTTGATGTTGCATCATAGAAACGACGAATGTAATCCAAACGGGTTTCTTGCGGATATTTGGAGAATAAACTCGCCGCAACTAATAAATAAAGGAATTGAGCAGATTCATAGATCTCACCGGTTACACGGTTTTGAACTAAGTATTTCCCTTCTAATTGTTTTACTGCCGCATAAGAAAAGGTCATATCACGCCAGTGATCAATAAACCCATCCATTTCATCCCATTCTTCACGAGTGTAGTCAGCTAAAAGGGCAGGATCATATTTGCCCATACGCACTAATTTTTTCACATGATCGTATAAACGAGGCGGATCAAAATGGCCATACGCTTTTTTACGTAAATGGAAAACCGCAAGACGTGCAGCAAGATATTGATAATCAGGGGTATCTTTGCTGATTAGATCTGCTGCTGCTTTAATAATGGTCTCATGAATATCGGAGGTACGAATACCTTCATAGAATTGAATATGAGAACGCAATTCAACTTGAGAAACAGAGACGTTTTCCAAGCCTTCAGCCGCCCAAGTAATCACACGGTGAATTTTGTCTAAATTGATTTGTTCAAGCGTACCATCGCGCTTTGTAACCATTAATCCTTTGTTCATGGGAGATAAAACCTGCTAGAGAGATGACTTTAAAAAACACAAGATATAGTGTTATGAAAAATAACGATGCACAAGATAGAGTGTTTTAAAATTGAATTCAAGCAGTAAATTTTTTACTTACATTATTGACAAAAGATAAGTCATTTAAAATAAATGACTTATCTTCTAAGTGATGTTTTTTTAGGCATGATCTTTTTTGTAAATCTTTGTAAAGAAAAAGTGCGGTCAAAAACAAGATGATTTTTGACCGCACTTTAAGAGTTAAAAAATTAATTAATTCAAATATTTAAATACTTTGACAACTTTTTGAACACCAGTAACTTTACTTGCAATTTCTGCAGCTGAGTCACCTTGTGATTGTGTGACGTTTCCGAGTAAGAATACTTCACCATTTTCGGTGATCACTTTCACATCTGTTGCTTTTACATTATCGCCTACAAAGAGTTTAGATTTAATTTGTGTCGTAATCCAACTGTCTTTTGTAATTTGCCCAAAAGTAATTTTTGGTCCAACACGTAATTCATTGTATACGTCGTTTACACCTTCTACGCCTTTTGCAAGACTGGTTGCGGTTTCTTTTACACTTTCACTCGGTACTTGACCAATTAATAATACGCGACCGCTATAAGAAACAGCATTTACACGACCTTCAGATTTAATTTGTGCATCTTTATCTAATGCATTTTCAACTTTTATTTCTAGAGTTTCATCATCTACTTGCGTACCCATCGTGCGAGGATCTGTTGCAACTTTTGCGCCAGCCGCTGCGCCACCAACAACCGCAGCTACACAGCCTTGTAACATAATTGAGGCGCCTAGAACAAAGGCTAATTTTTTAAATGGGGTCAATTTCATCATTAATCTCCTTTTTATAAATGAGTGAGTTAATTAATTAGTCAATTAATTTTAGAAATAGTTTGGTTGGAAAAGCCTTTAATGTCAAGCTCTTGGGAAAAGTGTGCTATCAACAAGCTCACAAAGTGCGTTAATCACGAATAAATGATTTTCTAAAATACGTGTTTCTTTAGTAGCAGGAATGGAGATTTCTAAATCTGTTTCAGCCAATACACCTTGAATAGCGTCGTTATTTGAACCCGTTAAAGCAATCACCTGAATTTCTTTATTAACTGCATTGGAAATCGTATTTAGCACGGCTTTTTCTGTTCCTAAAGGGGCAAAGGCGAGCAATAAATCGCCAGGCTTAGCGATAGCGTTAAATTGATGTTGATAAAGTTGATCGGTAGGTTGATCAAAAACCAGTGAAGAACCGACCGCACTTTCAAGGCTAAGCAGTACAGAAGGCAGGCTAGGGCGCTCAAAATCATAGCGATTAAGCAGATTTGATACTAAAAATTGTGCATTAGCGTAAGAACGAGATACCCCGCAAGCAATGACTTTATTACCACTCAGTAAACATTGCATCACCATTTGTGCGGCGGTGGCAATATTTTCTGATAGTAGGCTAGAAGCAGAAATTTGAATTTGAATACTTTCGCTATAAATATCTTTGACTTTTTGTAACATAATTAGAAAAGATTAATCGAGGAAATTAGGAAACCATTGAATATCGCTGGCTGTTTTACCAAAGGCGATAAGATCAAAACGGCAATCAGCATCTTCAAGGCTCAGATCGTGCTTAGCAAGCCATAAGTTTGCAGCATTCAGCCATTTTTGTTGCTTTTGCCAATCCACGCTTTCAACAGCAGATCCAAATGCTGAGTTGGATCGTTGACGTACTTCAACAAAAACGATCGTTTGACCATCTTGCATAATAAGATCCAATTCACCGCATTTGAAATATTGATTCGCAGCGATGAATTTGAGGCCTTTGGTTTCTAAGAAAAGGCGGGCTTGATGTTCAAAGCCCGCCCCTTGTTGACGTTTTAATGAAAACATGGATTAGTTTGCAACCGGCACCACGTTACTATCTTGTACTTGGTACCAAGTCATATCGCGATCCACATTACAGCTTGGACCTGCGCTAAGCTGACCGGTTAAACCGCTTAGTGTGTAGCCCGGCACTTGGCGTAATTCATTAAAGTGGTTGATAAGCAACCAAGCATCAGCACCCATTGCATATAAACGCATTAATTGGAATTCGCCACCAGTTGAACTTGCCACTTTTTGATATTGTGAAGAATCCGTTTCTTTAAAGAATGGAATATCACTAAATTGAACGCCATTCATTTTTGCATAGTATTCTGCAGTATTGCTTGCCGCATTTGAACGAGAACTTGCATAAATACGAACATTCGGATTGCTGGTATCTAAATAACCTTTGATTTCAGCTAATTCATCTGGTGAAGAGATGACATAAAGTGCACTTGTATCTTGCGGCGCACCTTGGAAGAAGTAGGTAATATCAGCCGGTAAGTTATAGTAGCGAATATTCGCATCTGTACCCGCTAAACGTTGCCAACGTACGTTGAAAGCATTACCAACACGTTGCCCTAAATCATTTTGCGGCATTGCAACGATTGGATTGCGAATACCATCTTTCCACATTTTGTTCGCCGCAGACTCTGCTTCATCTTCCGGCGATAAACCGTAATAACAGACTTTGTTAATCGCTTGTGTATTTGCTGTGGCATTTAAGGTGAGTACATCCATGCCTTGTACTGCACTAGGATTCGCAATGATGGCATCGACGTTTTGTTTAAGTAATGGACCCACTAATGCTTTAATACCCGATGCTTTTGCCTGTGCAATAATGTCATTAATCGGGGTAGTTGATGAGTCAAACACTTGTACTGGAATGGTTGAGTCACCTTTTGCATCGTTAAAACCTGATTGGATAGTTGTACCTAAAATTTGGCCATCACCACTTAAAGGTAACACTAAACCAATTTGTGCTACATTAGTTTGTTGGAAATTCAACATACTTTGTAATTCTTTCGGGAATAAGATTGCAGCTGCGTGATTTGGATAAGCGGATTTCCAGCTTTGTAACGCTTGGCTTAATTGCACTGGCTGACGAATGTTATCGTTATATGCTTTGATTAATGTGAGCCAGCCACCTAATGCAACACTGCCTTCATCTGATGCATTATTAATGACACCCGTATTAGCTGAACGTAATAAAGCCCAAGTTTTATCTACGTTATCTTGACGGCGTTGTACGTCCGTTAAGTTTTCATCCATTTTGATGCGTGCTTTCACTGCTTCAATCACGTCTTTACGATTTTCTGCAGTTTGAGCAAAAGTTTCGTAATAACGAGATTTTTGTGATGGACTTAATTTCGTGAGATCAAGCGCACGTAATTTACTTTCAGCCATCTCATTAGCGCCTTTCGCCGCAGCGATACGTGCTTCGACTAAAGTACGGTCTAATTGTTGCGCTTCGTTTAAGTCAACCAATTCATTTAATAACTCTTCGGCTTGTGGCACTTTATTTTCAGTAATTAATACACGTGCAGCTAAGAGTTTGTAAGTTTGTTGATCTTCTTTATCTTGTGCTTGTCCTAATTTATTCATATAAAATTCAGAACTTGCATTGGCATCACGTTGTAATGTTTGAGTAAAGCTGCTGCCAAATAAGTTAGAACAACCCGCTAACGCAACAGACAATAAAATCGGCATTAAACGTTTTTTAAAACGACCGCCTTGTAATAGAATAGACATATTCGCTCCATAATGAATAAATCAATAATGGGCGATCTTACTTATCTCACAATGTAAAAGCAAACAAAAATGAATGATTTAACCGGAATTTTATATATTGTCGCCACGCCAATCGGGAATTTACAAGATATAACACAACGTGCTTTAGAAACCTTTTCACAAGTGGATTTAATTGCTGCGGAAGACACGCGACACAGTGGTTTATTGCTCAGCCATTATGGTATCAAAAAGCCTTTTTTCGCCTTGCATGATCACAATGAACAAGAAAAAGCTCATGTATTGGTCGAAAAGCTAAAACAAGGCACCAATATTGCATTAATTTCAGATGCGGGAACACCCTTAATTAGCGATCCAGGTTTTCATTTAGTGCGTCAATGTCGTGAGGCTGGCATTAAAGTAGTGCCATTACCAGGTGCTTGTGCAGCGATTACTGCATTATGTGCATCGGGAATCGCCTCTGACCGTTTTTGCTTTGAAGGTTTTTTACCGGCCAAAACCAAGGCGCGTAAAGATAAGTTAGAAAATGTTGCGGAAGAAGACCGCACTTTAATCTTTTATGAATCAACCCACCGCATTTTAGATACCCTTGCCGATATGCAAGATGTATTAGGTGGCGAACGCTATGTTGTACTTGCCCGTGAAATTACGAAAACATGGGAAACCATTGCAGGGGATAAATTAAGTGATCTTCGTCAATGGTTAAGTGAAGATCCGAATCGCACGAAAGGTGAGATGGTGTTAATCGTGGAAGGTAAACCAAAATCAGAAGATAGCGAAGAGTTTTCACCGCAAGCAATTAAAGCACTTACTTTGATTGCCAAAGAACTCCCTTTAAAAAAGGCTGCGGCGATTGTGGCAGAACTTTATGGTTATAAGAAAAATGCCTTATACCAATTTGGATTGGATAATTTAGATTAGCCAAAAAACTATTTCCCTATTTTAGCAAAGAGAGGCTAGGGGAGATTTGGCAGAATTAATTTTTATAAATTTCGGAGAACAAATGTTAAAACAGGTTTCAGATACCTTACTTGCACCAAGCAATTTATCGCATCAATCATTGCTTAATATTTTTGATGTAATGTCGCATCGTCATATTGATTATGCGGATCTTTATTTCCAATTGAGCCAAGATGAAAGCTGGGTATTAGAAGATAGCATTATTAAAGAAGGTGGCTTTCATATTGATCGCGGTGTTGGTGTGCGCGCAGTTTCTGGAGAGAAAACAGGCTTTGCGTATTCCGATCAAATTAACTTAGCGTCATTACAACAATGTGCAGAGGCCGTAAAAGGTATCGCACAAATTAAAGAAGGCAATTTAATTTCGCCTCAAGTATTCAATGCGGTGAATACAGTTCAGCGTTATGCGGCGATTAATCCGTTGGAAAGTTTAAGTAAAGAAAAAAAGATCGAGTTATTACACCTCGTGGATCGTACAGCGCGAGCTGAAGATCCTCGTGTTACGCATGTCTCTGCAGCATTAAGTTCAATTTATGAAGAAGTGTTAGTAGTCGCAACAGATGGCACACTTGCCGCAGATATTCGTCCACTTGTGCGTTTATCCATTTCAGTTCTCGTGGAAGAAGATGGTAAGCGTGAGCGCGGTAGCTGTGGTTCAGGTGGACGCTTTGGCTTAGATTGGTTCTTTGAAGTAGTAAATGGGGACATTCGTGCCGTTAATTTTGCAAAAGAAGCGGTTCGTCAAGCCCTTGTTAATTTAAGTGCGGTCGCTGCACCGGCAGGATTAATGCCAGTGGTATTAGGGGCAGGTTGGCCAGGCGTATTGCTTCATGAAGCAGTAGGGCATGGTTTGGAAGGGGATTTCAACCGCAAAGAAAGCTCTTTATTTACGGGGAAAATTGGTGAGTTAGTGACGTCGCCATTATGTACGATTGTGGATGATGGCACATTACAAAACCGCCGTGGTTCTTTAACCATTGATGATGAAGGTGTGCCAAGTCAATGTAACGTTTTAATCAAAGACGGGATTTTGCAAGGCTACATGCAAGATAAACTCAATGCACGATTAATGGGCGTGAAACCAACAGGAAATGGTCGTCGTGAATCTTATGCGCATTTGCCAATGCCGCGAATGACGAATACCTATATGTTGGCAGGTCAAAGTAAATTTGACGATTTAATCTCCTCTGTAGAGCGCGGTATTTATGCACCTCACTTTGGTGGTGGGCAAGTGGATATCACCTCAGGTAAATTTGTGTTCTCGACATCTGAAGCTTATCTTATTGAAAAAGGCAAAATCACCAAACCTGTTAAAGGCGCTACATTAATTGGCAGCGGTATCGATGTGATGCAAAAAGTTTCTATGGTCGCCGATGAAACAGACTTAGATCTTGGTATCGGTGTATGCGGCAAAGATAGCCAAAGTGTACCGGTCGGTGTTGGGCAACCCGCCTTGAAAATTGATGAAATCACCGTTGGTGGAACAAATTAAGCATGTAGCCCGATAAATCATATCGGGCTTTTTTGTTCCTTTTATTTAAGTGCGGTCAGTTTTTCCGTTATTTTAATTCATCGCTTTCTCAGGAATAATCATTGGGTTAAGTGAGCAATTCTGCATACGATATTTTCATATCCACACTTTTGTGATCCCTATCACAATATCTTGTAAAACCAGTTAAAAAATTTCCCCAAACAATCGCAATAAGTGATACATTTATCGTTGCATGACTTTTTGTCATTTAAGAGACAGGGACAGGCGTGAGTTTGTCTGAAATTTCATCAACCAGAGGGAAACATTTATGTTAATTGGTGTACCTAGAGAACTGCTTGAGAGCGAAAATCGTGTGGCGGCGACGCCAAAAACGGTTCAGCAGATCTTAAAACTGGGCTTTGACGTCATCGTAGAACACGATGCGGGATTCAAAGCAAGTTTTGAAGACCAAGCATTTATCGACGCCGGCGCAAAAATTGGCTCAAGTTCAGAAGTGTGGCATTCGGATGTAATTTTTAAAGTGAATCCACCAACGGATGCAGAAATTGATCAAATGAAGGAAGGTGCAACACTTGTGAGCTTCATTTGGCGCGCACAAAATCCGGATTTAATGAAAAAACTCACGTCGAAAAAAATTAATGTATTAGCGATGGATTCAGTGCCGCGTATTTCCCGTGCGCAAGCGCTTGATGCATTAAGCTCTATGGCGAATATTTCTGGTTATCGTGCGGTGATTGAAGCGGCTCATGAATTTGGTAGTTTCTTCACTGGACAAATTACCGCAGCAGGTAAAGTACCTCCGGCAAAAGTGTTAGTCATTGGTGCGGGTGTTGCTGGTCTTGCTGCGATTGGTGCAGCGAATAGCCTTGGTGCGATTGTACGTGCTTTTGACTCTCGTCCAGAAGTAAAAGAACAAGTACAAAGTATGGGCGCGTCTTTCTTAGAAATTGATTTCAAAGAAGAAGGCGGTAGCGGCGATGGTTACGCGAAAGTGATGTCAGAAGAATTTAACCGTCGCGCGATGGAGCTTTATGCGGAACAAGCGAAAGAAGTGGATATCATTATTACCACTGCGGCGATTCCAGGTAAACCAGCCCCTCGTTTGATCACGAAAGAAATGGTTGATTCCATGAAACCAGGTTCTGTGGTGGTGGACTTAGCGGCAGCAACAGGTGGTAACTGTGCTTACACTGAAGCAGGTAAAGTTGTCACCACTGAAAACCAAGTGAAAATCATTGGTTACACCGATTTCCCAAGTCGCTTACCAACACAATCTTCCCAACTTTACGGTACAAACTTAGTTAATTTATTAAAACTACTTTGTAAAGAAAAAGACGGCAAGATCAATATCGATTTTGACGATGTGGTATTACGCGGTGTGACTGTGGTGCGTGATGGTGAAGAAATTCCACCAGCGCAAATCCAAGTATCAGCACAACCAAAACAAGAAGCGAAAGCGGCACAAAGTGCGGTTAAAAAAGAGGAAGAAAAACCGGCAGATCCTCGCATCAAATACGGTGTGATGGCAGGTGTAGGTGTGTTATTTCTCTGGCTTGCATCTGTGGCGCCAGCAGCATTCCTTTCTCACTTCACTGTATTCGTATTGGCTTGTGTAGTGGGTTACTACGTGGTTTGGAACGTCAGCCACGCTTTACACACCCCACTTATGGCGGTAACCAATGCGATTTCAGGTATCATCATTGTGGGTGCATTACTGCAAATTAGACAACCAACAGGCAACTTATTTATTGATGCATTAGCCTTTGTGGCAATCTTGGTGGCAAGCATCAACATCTTTGGTGGTTTCCGTGTAACCCAACGTATGTTGGCGATGTTTAGAAAAGGTTAAGGAGAAGACGATGTCTGAAGGTTTAGTACAAGCAGCCTATATTATCGCTGCATTACTTTTCATTATGAGCTTAGCCGGTCTTTCTAAACATGAAACGGCAAAAGCCGGTTGTTGGTATGGTATTGTCGGTATGACAATCGCCCTTGTTGCAACCATTTTCGGCCCACAATCTGAAGGCACATTATGGATCATCATTGCGATGATCATCGGTGGCGTGATTGGTGTTCAACGTGCATTAAAAGTTGAAATGACTGAAATGCCTGAACTCGTTGCGATCCTTCACAGTTTTGTAGGTTTAGCAGCAGTGCTCGTAGGCTTTAACAGCTACGGCTTAACACACGAAACTGATCCTGTGTTAATGAATATCCATAACGTTGAAGTATTCTTAGGGATCTTCATCGGTGCGGTAACATTCACGGGTTCTATCGTAGCATTCGGTAAATTAAGCGGCAAAATCAATTCAAAAGCATTAATGTTGCCACATCGCCATAAATTAAATTTAGCGGCATTAGTGGTTTCAGCTTTCTTGATGGTGGCATTCTTAAACAACCCAGATAATATCTTCCCAGTGTTACTTATGACCGCGATTGCACTTGCATTCGGCTGGCACTTAGTGGCATCTATCGGTGGTGCGGATATGCCGGTTGTGGTTTCAATGCTTAACTCTTATTCTGGTTGGGCAGCAGCTGCAGCAGGTTTCATGCTAAGCAATGACTTGCTTATCGTTACCGGTGCATTAGTGGGTTCTTCTGGTGCGATTCTTTCTTACATTATGTGTAAAGCGATGAACCGCTCATTTATCAGCGTTATTGCGGGTGGTTTTGGTAATGATGTTCAAGTGTCTTCTGATGAAGAACAAGGTGAACACCGTGAAACAACCGCAGAAGAAGTGGCTGAATTACTTAAAAATGCAAGCTCTGTAATCATCACACCAGGATACGGTATGGCGGTAGCACAAGCGCAATATCCAGTGGCTGAAATTACAGCGAAATTGCGTGAACGTGGCATTAACGTGCGTTTTGGTATTCACCCTGTTGCAGGTCGTTTACCGGGTCATATGAACGTGCTTTTGGCGGAAGCAAAAGTACCTTATGACATCGTGCTTGAAATGGATGAAATCAATGATGATTTCGCAGATACCGATGTGGTATTGGTTATCGGTGCAAACGACACCGTAAACCCTGCTGCAATGGAAGATCCAAACAGCCCAATCGCAGGTATGCCAGTGTTAGAAGTATGGAAAGCACAAAACGTTATCGTATTCAAACGTTCTATGGCGGTGGGATATGCAGGCGTTCAAAACCCATTATTCTTCAAAGAAAACACTCAAATGCTCTTTGGTGATGCAAAAGAACGTGTTGATGACATTCTTACTGCATTAAACAAATAAGCAAAAAACTGAAGTAAAACTGACCGCACTTTGAGAGATTAAAGTGCGGTTTTTTTTATATGTTTTTTAGTGCTTATATGATTAAATAACCGAACTTTAAGAAGTAATACACTAACTTCCCAAAATCAAAATAGGCGAGGGAGCTATAAAATGAGATTTACATTACTACTATTATTATCTCTAACTTTATTTGGTTGTTCTTTTGGAGGATTTCAACCACCACCACCATACTATAGTTGGCGCTTACATAATGCGGATGCATTATTCCCTGAATCAGATCCTAATGTTTTAACTAAATATGTTGATAGAAAAGAAAAAGATATGAAGGATTGCGGTATGGATTTTGTTACCGGTGAAAGTGATGATCCAGAGGTGAATCTTTGTTTAGAGAAAAAAGGCTGGTATTTAAAAGGCGGACCTGTTTGTGAAAATACACTAATGTGGAATAGACCTGAATGTATTCAATGGCGAAAAAAACACAGCAAACCTGATGCAAAACCTTGGAAGTAAGTATTGGGTATTACAACTTTTGTTTATTGAATTTTTCTCGTAATTATTTAGAATCATTCAGTATTTAATTTTTTTAAGAGATTTTCATGGATAAACACATCCTTTTTCTATTCCTTTTTTCTTTTTCAACTTCTGCCTTCGCGCTATTTCCAATTGAGAATGATTGGGCAAAGCATCACTTACAAGGAAAAGTGAAATCAATTAAATCCAAGGAGGAAGGTAATTCAGCCTTACCAGATAATGGAAGTGTAAGTTATTTGGATGCCTTCTATAATGAACAAGGTTTTTTAATTAAAGAAAAGGAACAGGGTGTTCTTTTTGATAAAGAAAAAATCACAATTCGTCGCTATAAGTATGATGCTCAGAATCGATTATTGGAAATTCAAGATGACAATGTAACTGAAACCAATCCTGAACTGAAAACTTTTAGTGCATTTTATCGTTATGTAGATAATCCAGATGGTAGTGGTGTCGTGCAGTTTGTAGAATATAAAGACACACCTGATTTTTCATCATCATATAAAGAACATTTTTATGATAAAGCGGGTACTTTGCTCAAAACTCAAGAGTATGATGTAGAGAATAAAACAACATCAGATATAAAAAAATACGATTATGAAAATGGTAAACTGAGCAAAATATGTCGTATTGAAGATAATGTAGAAAAAGATTGCGATATTTATCATTACGAAAATGATGGTTCATTTACCGAATCTTTAAACGTTTTTATCAATAGTGTGAAAAATTCTTTTGATAAAAATCATCGCTTATTAAAAAGTGAAATGTTTAGCGTTGGAATACGCATCAACTGGATAACCTTATCATATCAATTTGATAGACATGGCAATGTTATTGAAGAGATAATCTATAACAAAGATGGTGTATGGAAAACCAAAAAGACTTATCAATATGAGTATTATGAATAGGCTTCAATGTAAGCGCTGACAGTAAAAATGGGGTTGTTTTTTTATCCGATGTGTCTTGCTAAAAAATATAAAAGTGCGGTCAAAATTGACCGCACTTTTTACATTAACGTTGAATCAAATAGCGTAATTTAGTGCCATCTTGTTCTACGCTTAATAGTGTGTAACCGTGGTTTTTAGTATCAACAGGAATGTTGTTGATAGATTGAGCACAGTCACTTAATAGCTCTAAAATTTCGCCTTTTTGTAATTGTGGCATGGTTTCGAGCATCACGATCGCCGGATACGGGCAAGGTTCACCTAGCGTATCTAACGTGTAATCTGGGGTGATGTCTTTTGGATCTTTATCTAATTTTTGAACAACGGTAAATGCCATAATAATGTCCTCTTTTTTGAATGAATTCGTTAATATTTAATTAGCAACCACAAGCTTGTGGATTCGCTGCTGCGATTTTAGCTTTGGCTTTTTTCAAGAAGTGGCGTTCCCACCAAACAACAGCGATTAAGCAGAGAATAAGCAAGCCGTAATTCACTAATAAACCGCCAACTGGGCCAAAGGATTTCAATAAGTTAAGTTTTTCGTAATCTAACGCAAGTACAGGGGCAAGATCGTCCCATGCGTAGGCTAAATAGGTTGAGCCAACAACATTACCCACGCCTACCCACATAAAGTGAACTTGACCTTCCATTGAGCGATACATCCAACCGGTTTCACATCCGCCTGCTAATACAATACCGAAGCCAAATAATAAACCACCGATAATTGCATTTGGACCCGCCCACATGATTTTGGCAGGTACGCCTAATTGAATGTAGCTAAATACGCCAAGCGTACCCACGATAATACCGAAGATGATGGCTTTTGCCATATAAGCACGACCCGTTACCCATAAATCACGGAAGGCAGAGGTAAAGCAAATTTGAGCTCGTTCAATTAATAAACCGAAAGCTAAACCACAAAGCATCGCAAAGCCAAGTTTGACGGAGTTTGTCATCACATAAAGTGAAGCGATTAGGTAAGCAAAAAAGACGACCATACCAATCCAAAAACGACGATTTGCTTGTTTCGGATCCGTTTCTTGTAATTTTGCTGCGCCTTTTTTCAATTCTAATTTCACGCGGAATATCGGAAGTAAGGTGACTTTTACGCCTGCGTAAGTACCTACAGCAGTGGCAATAGTGAAGAACCAAGCGTGAACCGAAAATTGTGGAATACCGGTGAAGAGAGAAGCGAGGTTACAGCCCATTGCTAAACGTGCACCGAAACCGGCTAATGCACCACCAATGAGGGCTTGAACAATACGACGTTTGTGCGGTTGATTACGCCATTTTACGTTGTTTGCCCAAAGTGCAGCCGAAATACATCCCGCGAACATACCTAAAATCATCACGCCATCAATACGAGTAAAAATCGTGCCTTGCATGCCGATAATTTTATAGTAGCTCCAGTCGGACACATCGACACCTAGCGCTTGCAAAGCATGACCGCCCCAACGGGTAAATTCCCCCGTAACCGCCCAATAAGTGCCAGTTACCCCAAAGTAATAAGCTGAAATAAGCCCCGCAGCAATAACTGCCGCGACAGGATTCCAGTATTTAATCAGATAATTTTGTTTAAATTGTTGCAAAACCTCTTTCATGAGAGAGTTAATCCTTAAAATGATGAAATGATGATTTGCAAGTGCGGTATAAAATGAAGAGATTTTTGAAGTGTCTGCCATTTTCCTATACACAAAACTTGCGATATAAGACAAATGAATTGTCGAGCAAGATAATAGCATTTGTTTTTTGTTAATGCACGAGGGGAGGGATAATTATTTGTGGGTAATTTTGAATTTTAAGATGAGAGAATAAAGTCAATCTATAGTCCTTATTTTTTCCTCAATATCAATTTTTTAATTAAAAAAACGAAGACTAGGGTAATAAGCATTGTAAGTCCACCAGCTAGAATAGCTAATAAACAAATTACCCAAGCAGATTTATCCATATTAAGGAAATTAAAGAAATAGAAACCAAATAACAGGGAAAATACATACCATAATCCCCAACTTAATTTGGAATATTTATTGAATAGAAATTCAAATAATCCTTCAAAAAATAAACGGAAAATACATTCAAAGAGAATATCCATACGTTGTTTCAATGCTAAGTCATCATAATGATTTGTGTAGACAAACTTTCTGTCTGCCTAAATGTTAAGAGAAAACTTAAACAGGCAATTTCATTTCTCGGATACGCATGGTTAATCCATCGATCAACAACAAGCGTCCACATAAATTTGAACCGATTTTTAACCGCACTTTGATGGCTTCTAAGGCTTGAATAGAACCAACAACGCCCACAATTGGCGCTAGTACGCCTGCTTCTACACAACTTAAAACATTTTGCCCAAAGAGCTGGCTAAGCTGGCGATAGGTTGGAGTATTGGGTTCATAAGTAAAGACGGATACTTGCCCTTCTAAACGGATCGCTGCACCTGAAATTAGCGGGATCTTAGCTTGTTCGCACCCACGATCGAGCGCATTACGAATATCCACGTTATCGGTACAATCTAATATCACATCAAAGTGCGGTATGATTTCCGCGAGTTTTTCTTCGGAAAGTTGTGCATTGATGGTTTCAATTTCTACGTGAGGATTAATCTGTTGTAACGCGATTTTAGCCGATTCCACTTTAGGCATATTTAATCGGCTATCGGTATGCAACACCTGACGTTGCAAATTGGAAAGCGATACGGTATCAAAATCCAATAAGGTTAAATGACCCACGCCAGCGGCTGCAAGATATTGACTTGCAGCACAACCTAAACCGCCCAAGCCGATAATTAACATGCGGCTGTCTTTGAGTTTTTCTTGCCCGTCAAAATCGACCGATTTTAAGATAATTTGGCGGTTATAACGCAGTTCTTCTTCGTAGCTTAATTCAGCCATTATTGCCCCAATAGGTGATTAAACGGTTCAATGGTAACTATTTCGCCCGCAGCGACATTGCCACGATCTTTTTCCAGGCGAATAAAACAGTTACTTTTCACAAAAGAACTGAATAAATGCGAGCCTTGGAAACCCACTGGTTGCACTTCAAGTTGACCATTTTCATTAATTTGATAGAAACCACGTTGGAAATCTAAACGTCCTGGTGATTTTTTCAAATTAGTTTGGGCAATTGCTTGAAAGTGCGGTTGTTTTTTCGGGTGTTTTTTACCACTTAATTTGGCAATAGCCGGTTGAACTAATTGATAGAATGTCACTAATGCAGAAACCGGATTGCCAGGTAAACCGCAGAACCAAGCATTTTCTAATTTACCGAAAGCAAACGGCTTGCCTGGTTTCATCGCAATTTTCCAGAAATTCACTTGACCCACTTTTTCTAATACGGTTTTCGTGAAGTCGGCTTCACCCACCGAAACGCCACCGCTTGTGATAACAAGATCTGCCTCTGCTTGTGCTTTTACAAAAGCCGATTCAAATTCAGCTTGGTTATCCGGCAGAATACCGAAATCGAGCACGTCACAATTTAATTTTTCTAGCATTAATTTGACGGTGAAACGGTTGGTATCGTAAATTTGTCCCGCTTGTAACGGTTGGCCGACAGGCACTAATTCATCGCCAGTTGAAAGCACGGCCACTTTTAAGCGAGGGTAAGCTTTGACTTCAGCAATACCTAATGAAGCAAGTAAAGGTAAAGAAACGGCATTTAACTCATCGCCTTGATGTAATACCACATCACCTTTTTTCACATCTTCACCAATACGGCGAATATTCTGATTGGGTTTAGGCAAGGCCGCAAAGGTAACAGAACCATCTGCATTGACGGTGACATCTTCTTGCATAACTACTGCATCGGTACCTTCAGGAATCATCGCACCTGTCATAATTCTGACCGCACTTTGTGCTCCCCATTCCCCTTGAAATGGATTGCCTGCAAAGGATTTTCCCGCAACAGAAAGTGTCATAGATTGCTGTAAATCAGCTAAACGAACCGCATAGCCATCCATCGCGGAGTTATCAAAAGAAGGCACGTTAATTGGAGAAATTACATCTTCCGCACAGACACGATCCGCGGCTTCAGTTAAAGCCAGTGTTTCAGTTTTTGTTGGGAAGGGAAGTTGGTTGAGCATTTGCGCCAAGGCATCTTCAAGTGGCAACATAATCAATCCTTTGGGTTGAGCGAAATAAAAGTGGATATATTGTAGCCCGAAATACAATATGAAGGAAATTAATAAATTAGGGTGATTTTTCGCATTTTACGAATAATTCATCTTTTGCTAAAATGACGCATTATTTTTTATAAATGGAAAGTGAATGAACGCTATTTCACCTGATGCGGAAAGTGTCCGCCGCGCCTTGGTAGCCAAAGGCATCGAAACACCAATGATTGATCCGACTCAATGTAAAGATGAGCGCCGAGTGGCGATTGCTTCGCATATGCGTGAAGTGATGAAATTGATTGGATTAGATCTACGTGATGATAGCTTAGAAGAAACGCCAAATCGTTTAGCTAAAATGTTTATTGATGAAATTTTCAGTGGAATGGACTACGCCAATTTCCCGAAAATGACGAAAATCAAAAACCAAATGAAAGTGAGCGAAATGGTACAAGTGAATGACATCACCTTAACCAGTACTTGCGAACATCATTTTGTGACGATTGATGGCAATGTTGCCGTTGCATATTATCCAAAAGATTGGGTAATTGGCTTGTCTAAAATCAATCGTATTGTGGCGTTTTTTGCGCAACGCCCACAAGTACAAGAGCGTTTAACTGAACAGCTTTTAACGGCATTTCAAACCATTTTAGAAACCGATGATGTGGCAGTTTATGTGAAAGCGACACATTTCTGTGTGAAAGCTCGCGGAGTAAAAGATACCCATAGTTATACCGTGACATCAGCCTATGGCGGGGTCTTTTTAGAAGATCGCGAAACTCGCAAAGAATTTTTATCTTCCATTCAGAAGTAATGAGCAAAAGCACCGAATATTCGGTGCTTTTTTGTTTATTAATTGTACGAATATAAGTTAAAATCAACCTTTTCATTTTTATTTCGATTTTTATTTTTCTTGAGGATTCTCATGACGAAAGCAAATTCAAAACTTTTTCTTGTGTTATTACTCGGTGTCCTTTCTGCATTTGGACCATTTGTGGTGGATCTTTATTTACCTTCTTTGCCACAACTTGCTACCTTTTTTGAAACAAGTGCTTCAATGACACAACTTACGCTCACCACCGCCATGATTGGTTTGGCGGTAGGACAGTTGCTTCTCGGGCCTCTCAGTGACAAATTTGGACGAAAAACTCCGCTTATTATTTCATTGGTGATTTATATCATCAGCACGGTCTTAATCGTTTATGCACCAAATATTGAAGCGATGATTGTCTTGCGTGTGATTCAAGGGCTTTCTTCGGCAGGAAGTGTGGTTATTTCTCGTGCTGTCGCAACGGATCTTTATCGTGGCCGTGAAATGACTCGTTTCTTTGGTTTATTAATGACAATTAACGGACTCGCCCCAATTATTTCACCAATCCTTGGTAGTTTATTGTTGGAATACATCAGTTGGAAAGGCATATTTATTTTCCTTGCATTGATTGGTGTGATTGTTTTGCTTTTCTGCTTCCGTTTAAAAGAAAGCTTAAGTGTCGAAAATCGCTTACAAGGTTCAATATTTTCTACCTTTTTGACGTTTGGTGTGATTATCAAAAATCGCTTATTTATGAGCTATGTAGGAATTCAAAGTTTCTTGCTTGGTTCCATGTTTGCCTATATTGCGGCTTCGCCATTTATTTTTCAAAGTTTTTATGGATTGAGTGCATTTATCTTTAGTTTATGTTTTGGTGCGAATGGCGCGGCGTTAGTCATCGGGGCAAATGTTGGTGGTAAATTACCAAATCGTAAGGCTTTAGCGATTGGCGTATTGGCTTTTGTGATGGCTGCACTTTATACCATTGCCGTATTAATTATTCAGCCATACTGGTTGTTTGTTGAAATTGGTTTCTTTGCGATGTTGTTATTAATGGGCATTACTTTCCCGGCTATATCTTCTTTAGCGATGGAAAGTGAACGTCAATATGCAGGCAGTGCATCAGCTTTATTAGGCTTTGCTCCATTCTTTTTAGGTGGTGTGGTTTCACCATTAGTCGGGATAGGCAATATTTTCTATTCAACGGCTTTGGTCATTTTGGCTTGTAGTGTATTAGCTTTAGTTATTTATTGGATGGTTCGTCATAAAATTCCAAATTCAGCAGAGTAGTGAAAAGTGCGGTCATTTTTGACGGTGTTTTAAAAAAGAAAAAGGCGAACATCCATTTGTTCGCCTTTTGTTATTTTAGCATTAGTTTCGAATACTTAATTTCTCAAATTCATCGAAGAATGTTGGGAAGGTTTTAGCTGTACATTTTGGATCTAAAATCGTGACGGGGGTATCCGATAATGCAATCAACGCAAAGCACATTGCCATACGGTGATCGTTATAGGTCTCAATTTCTGCATGTTTAAATTGAGAAAGGACAAGCGGTTGAATGCGAATAAAATCTTCACCTTCTTCAACCTCTGCACCGACTTTTCGTAATTCAGTCGCCATTGCTGCAAGACGATCAGTTTCTTTCACACGCCAGTTATAAATGTTGCGAATAACGGTTTCACCCTTTGCAAATAAGGCGGTTGTGGCAATCGTCATGGCTGCATCAGGAATGTGGTTCATATCCATATCAATGCCATGGAGTTCAGCTTGTTCTGCTTGAATAAAATCTTCACCCCAAGTGATTTTTGCACCCATTTTTTCTAGCACGTCGGCAAATAGGCGATCGCCTTGAATGGAATGTTTGCCAATTCCTGTCACTTTTACATTGCCTTTAATCGCGGCGGCGGCAAGGAAATAAGAGGCAGATGAAGCATCACCTTCCACCATATATTTGCCAGGTGAGACATAGGATTGGTTACCTTTCACCTTAAACACTTGATAATGTTGATTTTCAACCGAAACACCAAAATCTTTCATCATGGCGAGGGTAATATCAATATAAGGTTTTGAAACTAAATCACCCACAATATGGATATCTAAATCGCCTTCAGCAAGAGGTGCAGCCATTAAAAGTGCGGTTAAAAATTGAGAAGAAATTGAGCCATCAATTTTAACCACGCCACCTTTAATCCCTTGATTACGAATCGCAAGCGGTGGGTAACCGTCATTTTCTAAATAACGAACATTGGCCCCCGCTTGAAGAAGTGCATCTATCAAATGTTTGATTGGACGCTCTTTCATACGAGGCTCACCAGTCAAAATGACTTCACCTTCTGTGTTGCCTTTTAAACAAAGCGCCGCTGTTAAAGGACGCATGGCCGTACCGGCATTGCCGAGGAAAAGTGATAGGCCATTTTCAACCTGAAATGCACCGCCTAAGCCTTCAACTTTGCAGCAAGTTTTGTCTTCAGACAGCTGGTAATTCACACCTAAAGCTTTGAGGGCGTTTAACATATGGCGAATGTCATCACTGTCTAATAGGTTAGTGACGGTTGTGGTGCCTTTAGCCAATGCAGCTAATAATAATGCACGGTTTGATAAGCTTTTCGAACCCGGTAAGTTGATTTCACCTTCAATACGGGAAATTGGTTCTAACGTGATCGCTTTCATTACAAGACCACCGTTTTGTTTTTATAGACAAAAATACGATCGTGTAAGGCAAGATCAAGTGCACGGCTTAATACGGTTTTTTCCACATCACGCCCCGCACGCATCATGGCATCTGCAGAATAAGTGTGGTCTACGTTAATCACGTTTTGCATGATGATCGGACCTTGATCTAATTCATTGTTAATGAAGTGAGCTGTTGCACCAATAATTTTTACGCCACGTTCATAGGCTTGTTGATAGGGTTTGGCACCAATAAATGCCGGTAAGAATGAATGGTGAATATTAATCACACGATTTGGATACCGCGCCACGAATTCTGGATTCAATACACGCATGTATTTTGCTAAAACAATGTAATCAGGTGCATATTCATCAATTTTTTCAGCCAGTAATTTATCGTGTTCCACACGAGTGAGCCCTTCATGACTGACACAATGGAATGGAATATCAAAGCGTTCAACCAATTCGCGTAAATTATCGTGATTCCCAATGACAGCCGCAATTTCTACATCTAATGCACCGTAGTAATTTTTCATTAAGATATCACCTAAGCAGTGCGCTTCTTTAGTCACTAAAATCACGATACGTTTACGTTTTGCACTGATTAGGCGGCAATTTGTCCCTGCCGGCAA
The DNA here is from genome assembly GCA_018363335.1 of Parahaemophilus parainfluenzae. Taxonomy (GTDB): domain Bacteria; phylum Pseudomonadota; class Gammaproteobacteria; order Enterobacterales; family Pasteurellaceae; genus Haemophilus_D; species Haemophilus_D parainfluenzae_Y. The sequence continues at coordinate 38,069 of JAGZOA010000017.1, forward strand.
ACTATAATTTAAGTCAGCTAACAAAGTTTCTTCATTAAAAATGCCTTCCAATTCGGTGCGCATAAAGAAATGCTTTGTTTCGAAATCAACGAACTCATTATTGTGAAGGATATTTAATTGATGTTTGTAACAAATGTTGGTGATTTTGGCGATTAAACCTTTATCATCCGGACAGTCGGTCAGTAATATTTTCTTTTCTAACATAATGAATATTTTGCAAGATAAATAAAAAAAGAGAACCCATAAAAATGGGTTCTACATAATCGATAATAGAATTAGATTTCAAAAGAAGCTAAAGAGGCACCTTTATCTAAGGCCTTTTGAATCACACGAGGTGTGCGGCCTTGACCAGTCCATGTTCTTTCTTGACCCGTTTCATCAGTATATTTGTATTTTGCAGGGCGAGGTTCACGTTTTTTACGAATTGAAGAAGGTGCAATACCAATAATTGCCGTTAATTCTTCTGCCGTGATGCCTTCTTGTTTAATTAATTCTTTATATTTTGCAATACGTGCGCGACGCTCTTGTTCCGCTTGTTCAATTTCAGCTGCTTGAGCACGTTTTTCTTCAATAGCAGCTTGTAATTTTAAAAGTGAGCTTTCGGCTTGCTCTAATGTTAAATCGCGTACAGCAGCGCGTAAACTACGAAGGTTAGTTAAACCTTTTGTTAATTCGTTCATGATGTCCTCTTTTTTATGTGTGTGAATGCTTAATTATTTTAGGGAAAACAATAATAACGAAAATAATATATTTGGTAAATATTAATTCGCCTAAATTAAAGAATTAATTGGTCTGATCTCATCATACTCCATATTATGGAGTGACGTATTTCCTATATTATTGCAATCGTTTGCTCGTAAAATCATATAACAATAAATTAACAATTCAATAAGTGATTTCAAATTAAAGAACAGATTTTAGGGAAAGTGTAAGATTTTATTGGTAATTTTATCCATTTTAATGTAATCTTTTCTCATCCTATACAACAGTAGAGGTGCGGTCATTATAAGTATTTTCCTGGAGTGGATAGCGTTGAAGGGAAAGGAAAGGAATGATTGCCGAAATCGAATAGGCGTCATCTTATTCGGTTGGTTACGTCTTCGAAAGGAACGTGACTGTCATAGTTTTTGTGTATTAACTATGGAGCGCTACGGTTCGGTCTGGTCATCATTGTGTCTTTTCTTGCCGTTGTCTCCATTAAATTATTAGGTATAACTTAATGGAACTAGTCGATTATTCTTCATCTATTTATTCAATTATACCCGCATTACTTGCAATTGTTTTAGCGATTGCAACTCGTCGGGTTTTGGTGTCCCTCAGTGCAGGGATTATTGTCGGTGCGTTAATGTTGGTTGATTTCAACCCATTGAATGCACTTATTTATTTAAAAGATAATGTTGTGGCATTAGTTTATAGTAGCGAAGAAGGCATGAATTCAAATATGAATATCGTGTTTTTCTTAGTTTTACTTGGCGTATTGACTGCACTTTTAACGGTGTCAGGCAGCAACCGTGCGTTTGCTGAATGGGCACAAAATAAAATTAAAGGTCGTCGCGGTGCGAAATTATTAGCGGCATCTTTAGTGTTTGTGACATTTATCGATGATTACTTCCACAGTCTTGCTGTAGGTGCGATTGCACGTCCAGTTACTGATCGTTTCAAAGTTTCTCGTGCAAAATTAGCCTACATTCTTGATTCTACAGCTGCACCAATGTGTGTCATGATGCCAGTGTCAAGCTGGGGAGCATACATTATTACTCTTGTGGCTGGCTTATTGGCGACATATTCTATTACCTCTTATACCCCAATGGGCGCATTCGTTGCCATGAGTTCAATGAACTACTATGCGATCTTCTCATTATTAATGGTATTCTTTGTGGCCTATTTCTCATTTGATATTGCATCAATGGCACGTCATGAAAAATTAGCCATGGAGCGCGATTATAAAGAAGAAGTCATTGAAGGTGTGAAAGGTAAAGTTCGCAACTTAATTTTACCGATTTTAGTCTTAATTACCGTCACTGTTTTTATGATGATTCATACGGGGAGTGAAGCCTTAGCAGCAGATGGAAAACCTTTTAGCCTCTTAGGTGCGTTTGAAAATACAACCGTAGGTATTTCGCTTGTTGTAGGTGGTTCAAGTGCGGTTGCGATGTCAACATTATTGATTATTCTTGATCGTCAAGTTTCTTTGCCTGAATATGGAAAAGCATGGATTGCTGGCATTAAATCGATGTTAGGTGCAATTGCAATTCTATTCTTTGCATGGACAATCAATAAAGTGGTGGGTGATGCACAAACGGGTAAGTATTTATCCTCTTTAGTGAGTGGCAGTATTCCAGTTCAATTTTTACCTGTAATTTTATTTATCCTTGGTTCAGCAATGGCATTCTCAACAGGTACAAGCTGGGGAACCTTCGGGATTATGTTGCCAATCGCAGCAGCAATGGCAACCAATTCAGCACCAGAGTTATTACTCCCTTGTCTTTCTGCCGTAATGGCTGGTGCAGTATGTGGAGACCACTGTTCACCAGTTTCTGATACAACAATTTTGTCATCAACTGGTGCAAAATGTAACCATATGGATCACGTCACCACACAATTACCTTATGCGGCAACAGTTGCTACGGCAAGTGCAGTAGGCTACATTGTGGTTGGTTTTACAGAATCAGGTTTAGCGGGATTTGTTACAACTGCAGCCGTATTAGTTGCTTTAGTGTTTATCGTGAAAAAACGTTAATCGATAAGTGAAATAAGAGAGGGCGTATCATATGATACGCCCTTTTTGTATCGGTTATAAAAATTATAGTAATGGACTAAACAAGAAAAATAACCGCTCAATTATTCGATGATAGAAAGGTCGATTGAGCCATTCTTGCATATTGAGTTCAGATGAATTCGCTAAATAATTTTCGTGGAGTGTTGCAACTTCATTAGCAAAATTACGATCTTCGACAGCAATAGTGATCTCAAAATTAAGTAAGAAGCTACGCAAATCCATATTTACTGTGCCAACAAGTGCAAGTTTATTGTCAATCAGTATACTTTTTGTATGCAGAAGTCCCGCTTCAAAATGATAAATTTTTACCCCCGCTTCAAGTAAATCATCAAAGAAGGTACGGCTTGCCCAGCGAACCATTAGGGAATCATTTTGTTTCGGTAAAATAAGCGTGATATCGACACCACGGAATGCGGCAATACGTAATGCCTCAGCGATATTGTGACTTGGCACAAAATAAGGTGAGGTGATCACAATGCTTTCTCTTGCAGCATAAATGGCGGTAGCAAGGGATTGTGCAATTAAATCATCAGGGAACGCTGGACCGCTCGCAATAACTTGCACAGAATGAGTGTCGTTATCGTCAATTTCCACAAGTGGACAATTTGGCAATAAAAG
>JAGZOA010000018.1:0-40943 GCA_018363335.1 Parahaemophilus parainfluenzae
AACGTGTTTCATTGATCGATCCTTTATCCATCACTGATTTTTCACCTTTTGTAGAATTATTACGCGATCAGCTGGTGACAAAAATTTTGCATGCTTGTAATGAAGATTTATTGGTTTTCTTACAAGAGTTTGATGCACTTCCACAACCTATGATGGATACGCAAATTATGGCACGTTTTCTAGGTTTTGCTAATTCAGCGGGTCTAGCCAAATTGGTGTTACATTATTTAGGCATTGAAATGGATAAAGGGGCGACCCGTACAAACTGGTTAAAACGTCCACTTTCACCTGTACAGCTACAATATGCTGCAGGGGATGTGTGGTACTTATTGCCAGTCTATCAAAAAATGCAAATAGAATTAGCGCAATCACCTTGGCTTCAAGCCGTAATTGATGATTGCCAGCTTGCGATCTCGAAAACCAGTAAATTAGATGATCGCGATCCAAATAAAGCTTATTTAGATATTCCGAATGTTTGGAAATTGAATCCGCTCGAATTAGCGCGTTTACAGCTATTGGCCAAATGGCGACAAGAAACTGCAATGGCGCGAAATTTAGCCCTTTCTTATGTGGTGAAATCTGACAACCTTTGGAAAGTAGCAAAAAATAATCCTCGCAATACGTCAGAAATGCTAGCGCTTGGATTATCTGAAAATGAAGTGCGTGTACGCGGCAAAAAGATTCTTCAATTGTTAGCACAAAGCCGCCGAATTTCCCCTTATGATTACCCTAAACGCTTAGTGCGTATTGTGGATGATCCTCGTTATAAAAAGGCAATTCGATTGTTACAAGAAAAAGCCTATGAACTGACCCCAAAAGGATTAACCCTCGATATTCTGGCGAGTAAACGAAATTTAGAAGATCTCATTAAATGGGTCTGGTTAAAAAATGAAGATATGGCAAAACAGCCCGATTTACTTTTAGGGTGGCGAAGAGAGATTGGCTTGAAGCTGGTTGAATACTTAAAATCCGTAGAGTAGTCATTAAAAACAATCCTAAAAATAACCGCACTTTGAGTTATCAAAAGTGCGGTTATTTTATTTAGTGTTTTACAACAAAGACTTTAATTAAGCTTGAGTTGCTTGGATTGCGGTTAATGCGATGGTGTAGATGATATCATCTACTAATGCACCACGAGATAAGTCATTAACCGGTTTACGCATACCTTGAAGCATTGGGCCTACAGCGACTAAATCAGCAGAACGTTGAACTGCTTTATAGCCGATATTACCTGCGTTGATATCAGGGAATACAAATACGTTTGCTTGGCCTGCTACTTTAGAGTTTGGTGCTTTAGACGCCGCCACATCTTTCATAACCGCAGCATCGTATTGTAATGGACCGTCGATTAATAAATCAGGACGTTTTTCTTGTGCAATACGAGTAGCTTCTTTTACTTTCTCTACAGATTGACCAGAACCAGAAGTCCCAGTTGAGTAAGAAAGCATTGCCACTTTCGGATTTAAACCAAATGCTTTTGCCGATTCAGCGGATTGAATTGCGATTTCAGCAAGTTGTTCAGCGGTTGGTTCTGGGTTTACTGCACAGTCACCATATACTAATACTTGGTCTGGTAATAACATGAAGAATACAGATGAGATAATTGAGCTACCTGGTGCGGTTTTGATGATTTGCATCGGTGGACGAATGGTATTTGCAGTGGTGTGAACGGCACCAGAGACTAAACCATCTACTTCGCCCGCTTCTAACATCATCGTACCTAATACAACGGTGTCTTCTAATTGTGCGCGAGCTTGTTCTTCAGTTAAGCCTTTAGATTTACGTAATTCAACTAAACGAGCAACGTAGTTTTCGCGTACGTCAGCTGGATTGATGATCGTTACGTCATCACCTAAAGTCACACCTTGTTCTGCCGCAACTTTTTTCACTGATTCAGGATCTGCTAATAATACCGATTTTGCGATACCACGTTCTGCACAGATTGCCGCTGCTTTAACGGTACGAGGTTCATCACCTTCTGGTAATACGATGGTTTTTCCTGCTTTGCGTGCTAAATCAGTTAATTTGAAACGGAATGCTGCTGGAGAAATACGTGCTTCACGAGCAAGTGGTGCAGCGATTGCCGCAGCTAATGCTTGTGCATCTAAGGTTTTAATTTTGCCGGCTTGCGCACTAAATACACCTAAGATGTCAGTGTTATTCACACCGCCAAATTCTGAAGCAACAGCCTCTACTAATGTGCCTTCTTCATTGTTTGCCACTAAGATGATTTGTGCATCTAAGGTTTGTGCAATAGCAAAGTTTAAGCTATTTGCAAAAGGCGCTTGAGCTGAAGGTTGAACACCTTTAACAACCACTAGATTTGCATTTAATGCTTGGAAATCAGCAACGATTTTTTCTAACAACACGTCTTTTTGATTATTTGCGATTAATGCTTGAGCGGCTTTTACATCTTCTACTGCATTGAATACGACAGCGCCTGTTGTTTTAGCTGCGTCCAGTGCTGCTGCTAAATTTGCTTCTGCACTAGTTGGAATAAGAATAACTGCTTTAGTCATTTTGATATACCTTTTAATGAATGAAAAAACCTGCTGATTTCTCAGCAGGTTTGAAGGAAGTTGATTAGCCCGCTAAACGTGCTGTATCTTGTGCAATTACTAATTCTTCGTTAGTTGGAAGAACGATCGCTTTGAATGCAGAGTCATCAGCAGTGATCACGCCAGATTTACCAAAGCGAGCAGCAAGGTTGCGTTCTTTGTCTAATTTGATGCCGAATAATTTTAAGTGGCCTAACGCTAATTCACGAACGTGAGCAGAGTTTTCACCGATACCACCTGTAAATGCGATGGCATCTAAGTGATCATCACCTAAAACGGCCATGTATGCACCGATGTATTTTGCTAAACGGTAGCTGTAAACATCTAATGCACGTTTTGCTTCTGGTTTAGATGCATCGTCGTAGTTATCTTCTGCATAACGGCAGTCACTTGTTACTTCAGTTAAACCTAAAAGACCTGATTTTTTCACTAAAGTCTCTTCGATTTGATCCATTGACATGCCTAAGTTTTTGTATAGGTAGAAAACGATCGCAGGGTCGATATCACCACAACGTGTACCCATGACTAAACCTTCTAACGGGGTTAAACCCATAGATGTGTCGATACATTTACCATGACGAACCACAGAAACTGAACCACCGTTACCTAAGTGACAGATAATTGCGTTTACTTGGTCTGCTGGTTTGCCTACGTATTCAGCGACTTCGCGAGAAACGAAGTAGTGGCTAGTACCGTGTGCACCGTAGCGACGTACGCCATGTTCTTTGTAAAGTGAGTATGGAAGTGCATATAAGTATGCTTCTTCAGGCATAGTTTGGTGGAATGCTGTATCAAATACTACAACGTTCTTATCTTTTAGGTGTGGGAATGTTTTGAATGCTTCACGGATACCGATTAAGTGAGCTGGGTTGTGAAGTGGAGCAAATTGTGCTGCATCTTCAATACCTTTAACCACTTCATCTGTTACAACAACAGATTGGGTGTATTTCTCACCACCGTGAACGATACGGTGACCAATCGAGGTGATAGAGTTTTTAAGCTCATCAGTCATAATGTTTGACGCGATGAAGTTAAGCGCTTCTGTGTGCGCTGCACCAGCACCTAAATCTGCGCTACCTTTTTCACCGTTAAGTTTCCATTTGATACGAGCTTCAGGAAGATAAAATGCTTCTGCTAAGCCTGATAATTTTTCTTCACCTGTTGCAGGATCAAGGATTGCAAATTTTAATGAAGAACTACCACAGTTAAGGATGAGAACAAGTTTTGACATAGGAACCCTATTTTTGATTGAGGTTAATAAAAATCCATTCAAAAGAACGGAGTATAAATCCTATATAGAATACACCTTTTAGCGTATAAAATAAATTAACTGGAGGGTAAAAATACGATCTTTTATTAGAAAAGTTGAAAATTTCAACAGTTTCTAGTTAAGGATGACAATTAAACCTAAACTAGAGTATTATAAGTGCGGTTATTTTCTAGGATGTTTTTATGTCATCATTTTTTTCAACCTTAAAACGTGGGCAAATATATTTGCAAACGTGGCCATTAGAAGCGAAACTCGGCATTATTTTTCCTGAAAATCGCATTATTAAAGCCACGAAATTTGCACAAAAGTTCATGCCTTTTATGGCGGTATTTTCGGTGGTTTGGCAACAGCTTTATGCCAAGACGGATCTTACTGCATTAGCGATTGCTATTTTGACCGCACTTTGTGCGTTATTGACGCCATTGCAAGGCTTATATTGGTTGGGAAAACGTGCAAAATCACCGTTAGAACCGCAAAGTTCTCAGTGGTTTTATGAGATTAGTGAACGTTTAAGAAAACAACATGAAAGTTTGCCAACCGTGCAAGATAAACCGACATATCAGCACTTGGCAGAAGTACTACAAAAGGCACAGCAAAAATTAGATAAAGCATTTTGGCAGGAAATCTAGTCAATGGCTCCAAATTTAATTGACGCAAACGTTTTCCTTTTGTTGTTTTTTTATGTAAAATACTGCGGTCGCAATGGCGGCCCTTTTTAATTGAGAGACTATTTAATGATTGATTATATTATCATTGGCATCATCGCATTTTCGATTATCGTGAGTTTATTACGAGGGTTTGTGCGAGAGGTGATGTCCCTTGCAAGTTGGGTCGTTGCATTTATTGTCGCTAGCCAATTTTATCCTTATCTCGCCACTTATCTTACTCAAATCGAATCTGACTACGTGCGTAATGGCACAGCAATCGGCATTTTATTTGTTTTAACCTTAATTGTAGGCGGCATTGTTAATTATGTGATTAGCCAATTGGTGGATAAAACAGGACTTACCGGAACAGATCGTGTTCTCGGTGCGGCATTTGGCTTAATTCGTGGGGCGTTAATCGTTGCTGCGATCTTATTCTTCTTGGATACCTTCACTAACTTTGAACAAACCGATTGGTGGAAAGAATCAAAATTAATTCCTCATTTCGGCTTCATTATTGAATGGTTCTTCCAACAACTACAAGCAAGTTCTAGTTTTTTAAACTCAACTTTTAAACAATAAGGTAGTCAATCAGTATGTGTGGAATTGTCGGTATCGTTAGCCAAAATCCGGTTAATGAATCCATTTATGCAGCATTAACGTTATTACAACATCGAGGTCAAGATGCAGCGGGGATTGTCACAATCGATGATGAAAACCGCTTTCGTTTGCGTAAGGCTAATGGTCTTGTAAGCGATGTATTCAGACAAGAACATATGTTACGTTTACAAGGTCATGCAGGCCTCGGACATGTACGTTACCCAACCGCCGGCAGTTCAAGTGTATCTGAAGCACAGCCTTTCTATGTTAACTCACCTTATGGTTTAAGCCTTGTTCACAATGGTAACTTAACCAATTCAGACGAATTAAAAGATAAATTATTTAAAGAAGCACGTCGTCACATAAATACTAATTCGGATTCAGAACTACTTCTCAATATTCTTGCAAATCATTTGGATAGAGTGAATAAATACCATCTCGATCCGCAAGACATTTTTGATGCAATTCGTGCGACACATAAAGATATCCGTGGTGCTTATGCATGCTTAGCGATGATTATTGGACATGGTATGGTGGCATTTCGCGATCCGTTTGGTATTCGTCCACTCGTGTTAGGTAAACGAGAAGAAAACGGTTCAGTAGAATATATGTTTGCTTCTGAAAGTGTGGCATTAGACGTCGCGGGTTTTGAATTAGTGCGTGATGTTGCACCGGGCGAAGCGATTTATGTAACCTTTGATGGTAAGCTCTATGCTGAGCAATGCGCAGAAAGTGCGGTCTTAAATCCGTGTATTTTTGAGTATGTCTATTTTGCTCGTCCTGATTCAACAATAGACGGCGTGTCTGTCTATGCCGCACGTGTTCACATGGGTGAACATTTAGGCAAAAAAATTGCAAAAGAATGGGTTGATGAAGCAGACAATATTGATGTGGTGATTCCTGTACCTGAAACTTCAACAGACATTGCGTTACAGATTGCGAAAATCTTAGGCAAACCGTATCGTCAAGGTTTTGTGAAAAATCGCTATGTTGGCCGTACATTTATCATGCCTGGTCAAGCACAACGTATCAGTTCAGTCCGTCGCAAGCTCAATACGATTAAAGCAGAATTTAAAGACAAAAATGTGTTATTAGTCGACGATTCTATTGTTCGTGGTACCACATCTGAACAAATTGTGAGTATGGCTAGAGCAGCAGGTGCGAAGAAAATTTACTTTGCATCTGCGGCACCAGAAATTCGTTATCCGAATGTATACGGTATTGATATGCCTACAAAACAAGAACTTATTGCCTATGGCCGCAATGTTGATGAAATTGCGAAATTGATTGGCGTAGATAAATTAGTTTTCCAAGATCTTGAGGCGTTGACTGAATCAGTACGTCAAGAAAATCCAGCTATTCAAGGCTTTGATTGTTCAGTCTTTACTGGTGAATATATTACGGGCGATATCACACCAGAATACCTTGATAGCATCGCTTCTCAACGTAGTGATTCGGCAAAGAAAAAACGTGAAAAAGATGCAAGCAACCTTGAAATTCATAATGAAGGTTAATCGCATTTAAGGTCGTAAAAAAGCACTAAATTTAATGAAGCGTTTAGTGCTTTTTCTTTTTGGTTAAATATAAAGAAAAATGACCGCACTTGATGTATTCAAAGTGCGGTCATTTTTTTATGCGTTTTAGTCTTTATAAAAATCGTTATAAAGTGTACTTTCAAATTGCACAAGTGGTGCTCGTTTTGTCTTACTTTCTAAATCACCAGTCGAATAACCACTGATAAATTGAACGAAAGCCACTTTTTCACCTCTTGCATTGGTCATAAAACCAGCAAGGTTATAAACACCTTTTAATGAGCCTGTTTTCGCAATGACATTTTTAACCAATGGTGGATTAATTAACCCGCCGCGTCCGCTGATGGTTCCATCTACACCTGCAATCGGGAAAGTTTCCATTAAATGCAGTGTATCTTCATTTTTAGCGATGTACTCCAAAACAGAAAGCATGGTTTTCGGTGCAACCAAATTGTGACGAGAAAGGCCAGAACCATCGGCTAAAATGCTGTTGCCAAATTTAATGCCTTGTTTTTGTAATACTGATTTAACCGCCAATGTACCTAATTGGAATGAAGCTGGGCGTTTATAGTAATTGTAGGCTACCGCTCTAAATAAAGCATCTGCAATCTGGTTATCTGATTTTTTCATCATTTTTTTCAATAATTCAGGCAGTGGTTTAGATAAATGTTGTGCAAGTTTTTGCCCTTGCTGTGGTTTTTGAGGCTGTTTCACTTTACCTGTAAATTCGATGCCAAGACGTTTTAGTTGGCGTTGAATAATAGCAGCTGCATAGGCATCTGGATCTTGTACAGCAAAACTGAGCCCGAAAGGTTTTGCTTGACGCGCAATACAGCCTTTAACTTGATAGCGATTATTGTCGTGAACAACAACGTCTAACTGGCAATAACCGGCCTCTTGCTGATCCACAATATAAACTTGTCCGAAAACTTGAATAGGAAATTGAGCGGGAACGTTAATTTTGACGGTTTCACCTACAGGTTGATTCGCATCCAGTTCTGCATAGAAACAGTTATTATCGATGTTTGCCGCAGCAGGAGGAGAGTTAAAGCACATGGTGAGATCGTTCCAAATCCAACCCAACCCACGGTCGTGGCTCGCAAAGACAGAGGTATCTAACACGAGATCGCCGTTAATCTTCTGAATACCTTGATTTTTTAAATTAGCGAGTAGGGTATAAAGTTGGCCACTGGTGAGATCGGGGTCCCCAGTAAATTGCACAACAAGATCACCTTCTAAGGTATTATTCTGAATTTTTCCGTTACTTAAAAGTGAAGTCTCAAACTGGAAAGCATCACCTAATACTAATTTAGCTGCCACAGCGGTAAAGATCTTTTGCGTACTGGCTGGCAACATAAAGGTTGATCCATTGTAATCGGCAATAATTTGATCTTTATTGAGGTTTTTGGCAATGATGCCAGCCGATGCACCTTCCGGTAAATATTGGGTGATTGAAGTAACATTAACTTCAGCCATAGAAGAAAAAGAAAATCCGAGAGTGATAAATGCCGCTTTAAGTGCGGTCGAAATGGAAGATTTTTTACTCATTTTTGTACTGTTCTAGTTGCTATTTTTCTTAAGACGGATAATAATAAGCCCCGAACTCAATTGAGTAAATCATTTTTTATTTTTCATTGGCTACGGCAAGGTTGCAAGACGTTGTCGTGGTTTTGTTTTTACCAAATTTCAAGGAAAAAGAATGAAACAAATTCCAATGACCGTGCGCGGTGCGGAGTTATTACGAGAAGAATTAGATTTCTTAAAAAATGAGCGTCGCCCAGAAATTATCAAGGCGATAGCTGAAGCACGTGAGCACGGCGACTTAAAAGAAAATGCAGAATATCACGCCGCGCGTGAGCAACAAGGTTTTTGCGAGGGACGTATTCAAGAGATTGAAGGCAAACTTGCAAATTGTCAGGTTATCGATGTCACTAAATTACCTAATAACGGTAAAGTTATTTTTGGTGCCACAGTTGTATTAGTGAATACCGATACCGATGAAGAAGTGACTTATCAAATCGTAGGTGATGATGAGGCAGATATTAAATCAGGTTTGATTTCTGTGAATTCACCGATTGCCCGTGGTTTGATAGGCAAAGAGTTGGATGATACCGTGAATATCACCACACCAGGTGGAACGGTTGAGTTCGAGGTTATTGAAGTTAATTACATCTAAAAAAACATCCCCTCAAATTGAGGGGATAACAATTATTTACGAGGCAGCTGTATTTTGCCTTCTTCGCTTGGTCTATAAAGAACCAAAATATGTCCGATAGTTTGAACGTTAGATGATTGTGTTTCACGCACGATCGCATCGATGATAAGTTGTTTGGTTTCACGATCTGCGCCAGCAATTTTCACTTTGATGAGTTCGTGATGATTTAATGCATTATCGATTTCGGCCAATACCCCTTCGGTTAAGCCGTTACCGCCAAGCATGACGACAGGACTAAGGTGATGAGCGAGTCCTTTTAAAAATTGTTTTTGTTTTGTTGATAAAATTGTCATAAGGGATCCTTTAATAAAATGAATATTTGTCATGAAGAGACCGAAAAAAACGGTCAGGAAAAATGTGGTTTTTCAGCACTTTTTGGTAAGTCTAGCCTTGAATTAGGCAGATTGTACCCAAATATAGATGAAACTACTACAAAAAATAGTACAAAAGATAGAGTTTATGGGAAAGAAAAAACGTTCAGCGAGTTCTTCTCGTTGGCTAAACGAACATTTTAAAGATCCGTTTGTTCAGAAAGCACACAAGCAAAAATTACGCTCTCGTGCTTACTTTAAACTAGATGAGATTCAACAAACAGATAAATTGTTCAAGCCAGGAATGACCGTAGTGGATCTCGGAGCTGCTCCAGGTGGTTGGTCACAATATGTCGTGAGCCAAATCGGTGGAAAGGGAAGAGTCATTGCGTGCGATATTTTGGACATGAATCCAATTGTCGGCGTTGATTTTTTACAAGGCGATTTCCGTGATGAAAACGTGTTGAATGCATTATTAGAACGGGTTGGGGAAGCTAAAGTTGATGTAGTGATGTCCGATATGGCACCGAATTTTAGTGGTATGCCATCGGTTGATATTCCGCGAGCAATGTATTTAGTGGAACTGGCTTTAGATATGTGTAAGCAAGTTTTGGCGAAAAAAGGCAGTTTTGTGGTCAAAGTATTCCAGGGAGAAGGCTTCGATGAATATTTACGTGAAATTCGTTCGCTGTTTAGTGTGGTAAAAGTACGTAAGCCAGAAGCCTCCCGTGGACGTTCTCGCGAAGTTTATATTGTCGCGAGTGGTTATAAAGGCGAATAATTGCTTTGATAGCTTTTCATTGTGTCACGGATGAGATAGTATTTCGTTTTATTTTAATTAACTTAAGAAAGGCAGGTTAAACCTTGAACGATATGGTCAAAAATCTAGTTCTATGGGTTGTGGTTGCAGTTGTCATGATGACAGCTTACCAAAGTTTTAACTCCAATGGCGTGAGTGACTCAACAGATTACACAACTTTTGTGTATGATGTGAGTAATAGTCAAGTGAAAGAAGCGCGTTTTGATGCGAATGAAATCACTGTGACCAAAAATGACGGTTCTAAATATATGACTGTTATGCCACCGTTGGAAGATAAAAAACTCTTAGATGACTTATTAAATAAAAAAGTCAAAATCGAAGGTACGCCTTTTGAAAAACGTAGTTTACTATCACAAATTTTGATTTCGTGGTTCCCGATGCTATTCCTTGTTGGGGTATGGATTTTCTTCATGCGCCAAATGCAAGGTGGTGGTGGCAAAGCCATGAGCTTTGGTAAAAGTCGCGCTAAAATGCTGAACCAAGACCAAATCAAAGTCACTTTTGCGGACGTTGCTGGTTGCGATGAAGCAAAAGAAGAAGTCGGTGAAGTGGTTGATTTCTTGCGTGAACCGAAAAAATTCCAAAACCTTGGCGGTAAAATTCCAAAAGGTATCTTGATGGTTGGCCCTCCAGGTACAGGTAAAACTTTATTAGCTAAGGCTATTGCGGGGGAAGCAAAAGTACCTTTCTTTACCATTTCAGGTTCTGACTTTGTAGAGATGTTTGTGGGTGTTGGTGCTTCTCGTGTACGTGATATGTTCGAGCAAGCGAAGAAAAATGCACCATGCTTAATCTTTATTGATGAAATTGATGCGGTAGGTCGTCAACGTGGTGCCGGCTTAGGTGGTGGACATGATGAGCGTGAGCAAACCCTTAACCAAATGCTAGTTGAAATGGATGGTTTCGGTGGTAACGAAGGCGTAATCGTTATTGCTGCAACTAACCGTCCAGATGTACTTGACCCTGCATTAACGCGTCCAGGACGTTTTGACCGTCAAGTCGTTGTGGGTTTACCGGATGTGAAAGGTCGTGAGCAAATTTTAAAAGTTCACATGCGTAAAGTGCCAGTTGCTGATGATGTTGATGCGATGACACTTGCTCGTGGTACACCAGGTTATTCAGGTGCTGATTTAGCGAACTTGGTTAATGAAGCGGCATTATTTGCTGCACGTAGTAATAAACGTACTGTATCGATGCTTGAGTTTGAAAAAGCCAAAGATAAGATCAATATGGGACCTGAACGCCGTACCATGATCATGACGGATAAACAAAAAGAATCAACAGCGTACCATGAAGCTGCTCACGCGATTGTGGGTTACTTAGTACCTGAGCATGATCCTGTACATAAAGTCACGATTATTCCTCGTGGCCGCGCATTAGGTGTGACTTTCTTCTTGCCTGAAGGTGATCAAATTAGTATCAGCCAAAAACAATTAGAAAGTAAACTTTCAACACTTTATGCAGGACGTTTAGCAGAAGATTTGATTTACGGTGAAGAAAATATTTCGACTGGTGCATCTAACGATATTAAAGTGGCAACCAATATTGCACGTAATATGGTGACCCAATGGGGCTTCTCAGATAAACTCGGTCCGATTCTTTATACCGAAGATGAAGGCGAAGTATTCTTAGGTCGCTCAATGGCGAAAGCAAAACATATGTCAGATGAAACGGCGCATGCGATTGATGAAGAAGTTCGTGCGATTGTAAATCGTAACTATGCGAGAGCAAGACAGATTCTGATCGACAATATGGATATTCTTCACGCCATGAAAGATGCGTTAGTGAAATATGAAACCATTGAAGAAGAACAAATCAAACAGCTAATGAATCGTGAACCTGTTACACCACCATCTGGTTGGGAAGATAACAAAGATACAAAACCAACAGCAAAACCGCAGGAAGAAAAAACTGAAAGTGAGGTTAATCATTCAGAAGATCCTGAAGAGTAAGAATAAAGCCTTCCTAATTAGGAAGGCTTTTTTTATTTATAATGTCATTCTTTTCATCACTATATTCCGTTATAATCTAGCCTTTAAAATTTGATTTAAAAATTGACCGCACTTTATGAAACTTTACGCTAATAACAAATGTCTAGATTTATCATTACCTCAAATTATGGGAATTTTGAATTTCACGCCTGATTCATTTTCAGATGGCGGACAGTTTTTTAGTCTAGACAAAGCATTATTTCAAGTTGAAAAAATGCTCAAAGAAGGTGCAACAATTATTGATATTGGCGGGGAATCAACTCGACCAATAATGGCAGAAGAAGTGCCTGAAACTGAAGAGTTGCAACGAGTGATACCTCTTGTTGAAGCCGTGCAAAAACGTTTTGATTGTTGGATTTCAGTGGATACCTCTAAAGCAATTGTGATGCAAGAAGCGGCGAAGGTCGGCATGGATTTAATCAATGATATTCGTGCTCTACGTGAACCTGGTGCACTCGAAATAGCAGGACAGTTGAATTTACCTACTTGTATTATGCACATGCAAGGACAACCTCGTACAATGCAAACTAATCCACATTACGATGATGTGGTTCAAGATGTTTATCAGTTTTTAACTGATAGAACTCAAGCTTGTTTAACAGCAGGCATTGCCAAAGAAAATATTATTTGGGATATGGGGTTTTGTTTTGGTAAAACAGTACAGCATAACTACAAGCTTTTACAACAGTTGGCTCACTTCTGTGAAAGCGGATATCCTGTTTTAGCAGGACTTTCACGTAAATCGATGATTGGTGCTGTATTAGATAAGCCCGTGACTGAACGTGTTGTAGGAAGTGTAGCTGGGGCATTAATTGCGGCTCAACATGGTGCGACAATTTTGCGTGTACATGATGTAGCTGCAACAGCAGATGCTTTAAAAGTATGGCAAGCAACGCAACAAGCGTAAAAAACTAACAGATTTCATATGTTGTAGAATAAATGATTTCTGCAACATCATTATTCAAATTTAATAAGGAATAAACATGGCAAATCGTAAATATTTTGGTACTGATGGTGTACGTGGAAAAGTAGGTACATATCCAATCACACCTGATTTCGCATTGAAATTAGGTTGGGCTGCAGGTAAGGTTTTAGCCTCTCAAGGTTCTCGCACGGTATTAATCGGGAAAGATACTCGTATTTCAGGTTATATGTTGGAATCTGCACTTGAAGCAGGTTTGGCTGCAGCGGGTTTAACTGCCGCATTTACCGGTCCAATGCCTACACCTGCCGTGGCGTATTTAACCCGCACTTTTCGTTTAGAAGCGGGTATTGTCATTTCGGCATCACATAACCCTTATTATGATAACGGGATTAAATTCTTCTCTTCACAAGGCACAAAATTACCAGATGATATTGAAGAAGCGATTGAAGCCATGCTTGATCAGCCAATGGATTGTGTGGAGTCTGCTGATTTAGGTAAAGCAAGCCGTATCAGTGATGCCGCAGGACGTTATATTGAATTTTGTAAAAGCACTTTCCCTGCTCATTTAGGTTTAGATGGTTATAAAATCGTGGTGGATTGCGCAAATGGTGCGACCTATCATATTGCGCCAAATGTATTACGTGAGTTAGGCGCGGAAGTGATTGAAATTGGTACTGATCCAAATGGCATCAATATCAATGAAAAATGTGGTGCAACCGATGTAAAAGCGTTACAGGAAAAAGTGCTTGAAACTAAAGCGGATGTTGGTCTCGCTTATGATGGTGATGGTGACCGCATTATGATGGTGGATCACTTAGGTAATAAAGTAGATGGTGACCAAATCCTTTTCATTATTGCTCGTGAAGCTTTACGTTCAGGTCAGCTAAAAGGTGGCGTAGTGGGCACATTAATGAGTAATATGAGCTTAGAGATTGCGTTAAAAATGTTAGGTGTACCTTTTGTGCGTGCTAACGTTGGCGACCGTTATGTGCTAGAAAAAATGGTAGAACATAACTGGACGTTAGGCGGAGAAAACTCAGGTCATATCATTATTGCTGATAAAAACACGACAGGTGATGGTATTATTGCCTCATTAGCTGTATTAAGTGCAATGGTTCAACATCGCTTATCATTAAACGAGCTTGCAAGTGCGGTGAAATTATTCCCTCAAGTACTGATTAATGTTCGTTTTGCAGGTGGTGCAAATCCGTTAGAAAGTGAAGCAGTAAAAGCCGTAGCCGCTGATGTGGAAAAACGCTTAGAAGGCAAAGGCCGAATTTTACTGCGTAAGTCTGGTACAGAGCCACTGATTCGTGTTATGGTCGAATGTGAAGACGGTGCACTTGCAAAGCAATGTGCAGAAGAAATTGTAGAAACAGTTAAAGCGAATTAATTGAATGGGGGCTTGCCCCCATTTTTGATCATAAAATTTATCTTTTATTATTTTTAGGAAAGCAAAAAGATGAAAGTTTTTATTATGCGACATGGGGAAGCTGAAGTTGTCGCTTCATCAGATGAGGCTCGGCATTTAACCGAGTATGGACGCAAACAATCAATATCACAAGGTCAATGGTTTAAAGAGCATCTAAATTCAACCGCACTTTCAGTTCAGAAAGTGATTGTCAGTCCTTATGTTCGTGCTCAAGAAACGTTTGAACTCGTCAATTCAGCGTTAGACAATATTCTTAATGATGTTGAAACTTGGAGTGGGATTACACCTTATGGGAATGCGACGCTGGTAGCAGATTATTTATCTGTTTTGCAGGAACAAGGTGTTGAAAGTGTTCTGCTTGTTTCTCATTTACCTTTAGTAGGAAGTATTGTTTCAGAGCTTTATGGCAAGCGAAATCCAATCAGTTTTTATCCCTCAACGATTGTTCAAATTGACTGGAATGGTGAAAAAGGCACCATTGAAACTTTCCATTATCCAAAATAGAATGGCTAAAATACGAAAAACAAAGTTTATATGATTTACTTTTTAAAAGCAGTCAAAAATAAACAACACCTAAAAATGTGTATTTTTAGGTGTTTTTTTAAATTTTTTTTGATAGACTGAAAATGAGCTATAAATAAATAGCTTAAATTAAGCCATCATAATGACACAAGGAGAGTAGCTATGAACAATAAAATCGAAGATAAAGCAACTGAAGTAAAAGATACGACAGTGAATGCTGCAACACAAGTTAAAGATGCATTAGTTGCAGCGGCTAACTATATTAAAGATGCTGTGACACATAAAGCGTCTGAGGCAAAAGAAGTGGTTGAAGACAAAGCTACTGAAGTGAAAGATGTAACTGAAGATAAAGTATCTGAAGTAAGAAAAGCAGTTTCTGAAGCAAAAGAAGCAATCGATGATAAAGCTACTGAAATGAAAAAAGCAATCGATGACAAATTTTCTGAAGTAAAAAGAGCCGTCGAAGATAAAGCATCAGAAGTGAAAAAAGCAGTTTCAGAAGCTACAGATGAAGCGGCAGATAAAGCAGCAGAGCTAAAAGATGCAGCTGAAGACAAAGTTGCTGAAATGAAAGATGCGGCTGAAGACAAAGTATCAGAAGCAAAAGGAGCAGTTTCTGAAGCAAAAGATACACTTGTAGACAAAGTAGTTAAATTAAAAGATACAGTTGTAGATAAAGTTGCAGAAGTAAAAAATGCAGTTTTTGAAGCAAAAGATGAAGCAGCAGATAAAGCAGCTGAGTTAAAAGATGAAGCTGAAGATAAAGCATCAGAAGTAAAAAAAGCAGTTTCAGAAGCAAAAGATGAAGCAGCAGATAAAGCATCAGAAGTGAAAAAAGCAGTTTCAGAAGCAAAAGATGAAGTGGCAGATAAAGCAGCTGAGCTAAAAGATGAAGCTGAAGATAAAGCGTCAGAAGCAAAAGATACGGTCTTAGGCAAAGTAGCTAAATTAAAAGATGCTGTTGTAGATAAAGTTGCTGAAGTAAAACATGCAGTTTTTGAAGCAAAAGATGAAGCAGCAGATAAAGCAGCTGAGTTAAAAGATGAAGCTGAAGATAAAGCATCAGAAGTAAAAAAAGCAGTTTCAAAAGCAAAAGATGAAGTGGCAGATAAAGCAGCTGAGCTAAAAGATGCAGCTGAAGATAAAGTTGCTGAAGTAAAAGATTCGCTTTCAGAGGCAAAAGATGTAATGTCTTCTAAAGTTGAAGCTGCAAAAGATGCAACAGTAAGCGCGGCAGTACAAGTTAAAGATGCTTTGGTTGCAGCAGCTAACTATGTTAAACATGTTGCGGAAAATAAAATGACTGAAGCAAAAGATGCTGTGTGCTCTAAAGCAGAGGAAGTAAAAAATGTAGATTCTGAAACAAAAGATCAATCTGCAGCCGTAAAAAAGTAACTGAAAAGTAAAAGCAATGGTTAAGGATTATTCAAATTAACTGAGTTGGGGTTGTTCAAAAAAAACACAAAAAAGTAATTTTTTATCTTTACAAAAAATAAAATTTTTATAATGAACTTTTTTACAAGTCTTTTAAATTCATAGGGTTATAGTTGTTTTAGAAAGGTGTTATAAAAAAACTATATCTTTAGAAATGTAAATTTTTTTGGAAGATGTTTTATTTTAAGTTTTTTTACGTAAACTAGATCACACAAAGCAAATAGCTTTGGATTAATTCTTAATTATAAAATGGAGAATGACAATGAAAAAATCAGTATTAGCCGTATTAGTATTAGGTGCATCTTTAGCCGTAACTGGTTGTTTCGATAAACAAGAAACAGCTCAAAAAGTTGAAGCAGCAAAAGATGCAACAGCAAATGCAGCAACACAAGTTAAAGATGCAGCAAAAGAAGTTGCAACTGATGTTAAAGATGCAGCAAAAGAAGTTGCAACTGATGTTAAAAATGCGGCAATTGATGCAAAAGATTCAGCTGCAAATAAAATGGCTGAAACAAAGGAAGCTGTAGCTGATAAAACTTCTGAAATGAAAGATGCTGCTGCAAATAAAATGGCAGAGGCAAAAGATGCAATGTCTTCTAAAATGGAAGAAGTAAAAAATGCAGCTTCTGAAGCAAAAGATGCAGCAGCAGATAAAGCAGTTGAAATGAAAGATGCAGCAGCAGATAAAATGGCTGAAGCAAAAGAAGCAATGTCTTCTAAAATGGAAGCAGCAAAAAACTCAGTTTCAGAAACAAAAGATGCTGTAGTAGATAAAGCAGCTGAAATGAAAGATGCCGCAGCTAATAAAGCGGCTGAAGCAAAAGAGGCTACATCTGACAAAGCAGCTGAAGTGAAAGATGCTGTGACTAAATAATTAAACTTTTGTAAAATGAAAACCTATCAGAGATTATCTGGTAGGTTTTTTCTTTTGGAGTAATAAAATGTTATGTGCAATTTATAAAAGTTTACGTAAGCCAGGCTGCTACCTCTATATTTCGAAACGAGATGATTTTTCAGCTGTACCAGAGGTATTAATGCAAAGTTTTGGCAAGCCTCAGTTTCTTATGCCATTTAATTTGAAAGGAAGCAAACTGCTTGTTCATGCAGATAAAAACGAGGTAATGGAAAAAATTACTCAGCAAGGATTTTATCTCCAAATGCCAAAACAAGATGATGGTTTGTTTAATAGTTTGAGTGAGATCAAATAAGCTTATTATTTTTTCATAAAAATCTTCAAATATTGCTTTATCTCAATATTTTCTTTAAAAAACTCCTTTAAAATTCATCGCACTTTTAAAAGGAGAATGAAAATGAGTAGTTTCTTTGTGGCAGGTACAGATACCGATGTGGGCAAGACCACCGCCTGCCGTGCCATTATTCAGGCATTACAAGCAAAGGGCGTGCGAATTGTGGGTTATAAGCCGATTGCTTGTAGCTGTGAAGAGGGGGTTTATCCTGTCGAAAATCAGTCTAATGAATCCCAAACAGATTATGATGCTGAAAATAATTCAGACGTGTTAGCTTTAATGGATGCAACGAATGAGTCCGTATCTTATCAAGAAGTGAATAGCTATACTTTTGCTCATTCTTTGCCAATGCTGACTCGAGATAAATCACGCATTAAATTAAGTAAGATTAATCAAGCCTTAACGATATTAGTTCAAAAATATCAATCTGTTGTCGTGGAAGGTTCCTTTGGGTTACTCACACCAATGGCGGAAGGTAAAAGCTTTGCTGATTGGGTTGTTGAG
This sequence comes from Parahaemophilus parainfluenzae, assembly GCA_018363335.1. Classification (GTDB taxonomy): domain Bacteria; phylum Pseudomonadota; class Gammaproteobacteria; order Enterobacterales; family Pasteurellaceae; genus Haemophilus_D; species Haemophilus_D parainfluenzae_Y. The sequence goes on from JAGZOA010000018.1 coordinate 18,006, forward strand.
CATAAAATGCCCATTGTATTGGTTGTTGGCATTAAGGAAGGCTGTATCAATCATGCACTACTTACTGCTCAAGTAATTAAACAACTTGGCGTGCCTTTACTGGGTTGGATTGCGAATCGAATTAATCCTTGCTTGGGCCACTACAAAGAAGTTATAGAGATTTTAGAAGCTCAGATTGATGCGCCATTGTTAGGAAAAATCCCTTATATTCATAAACCAGAATCCCAAGAGTTAGGGCATTATTTAACGAATATTGATCGCTTAATGTATATGCAGACAGAATTAGTTAAATAGTCACTTTAAATAAAAAGTAAAAGTGCGGTTAAAACTTATTAGATTTTAACCGCACTTTTTTATTCTTCGTTTTCAGAGAGCTCTTTTTTCAGAATATCCTCTTCGGCTAGGCTAGATAAACGAGCAATGGCATTGCGATAAGAGATTTCAAGGGTTTCTCGGCTTGTTGCAATTACACCTTGATCAACTAAGAATCCATCATTTACATCATATACCCAGCCATGCAGGGAGAGTTTTTGTCCACGTTCCCAAGCGCTTTTTACGATAGATGTGCGTCCTAGGTTATACACTTGCTCTGCAACATTTAATTTAGTGAGCATATCTGAACGTTTTTCTGCTGAAAGATTGCCTAATAGATGCCCGTGTTTAAACCAAATATCACGAATATGGAGCAACCAGTTATTGATTAACCCTAGATCGTGATCTTGCATCGCTGCTTTAATACCACCACAATTTGTATGACCGCAAATAATAATATGTTCAATTTTGAGTACATCAACGGCATATTGTACAACTGAAAGGCAGTTAAAATCCGTATGAATAACTTGGTTAGCAACATTACGATGAACAAATAATTCGCCCGGTTCAAGATTTGTGAGTTTTTCAGCAGGAACACGGCTATCCGAGCAGCCAATCCAAAGATAATGAGGGGTTTGATGATCAGCCAGTTCTTTAAAATAAGTGGAATTTTCTTCCTTCATTCTTTGCGCCCAACTGTAATTGTTAGCAAAGAGCTGTTTAATTTTGTCCATTTTTACTTTCCTTAATATGCGTACTGAACGATTGCTTTAAGCACAATAAATGAAATAGGGATAAAATTTATCGCCTAAAATGATAACCGCACTTTAAAGAAAGTGCGGTCAATTTAAACAATATTTTTAGAAATTTGCATTTCTTGGTGCGCGAGGGAATGGAATCACATCGCGAATATTTTGTACGCCTGTTACATAAACGATTAAGCGCTCAAAACCAAGACCAAAGCCTGAATGTGGTACGGTACCATATTTACGAAGATCACGATACCACCAGTAATCTTCAGGATTTAAGCCCATTTCTTCCATACGTTTATCTAATATGTCTAAACGTTCTTCACGTTGAGAACCACCGATGATTTCACCAATTCCAGGTGCAAGAACATCCATTGCGGCCACAGTTTTACCATCATCATTTAAACGCATATAGAAGGCTTTGATATCTTTTGGATAGTTTTTCACGACAACAGGTGATTTGAAATATTCTTCTGCTAAGAAACGTTCATGTTCAGAAGACAAATCGATACCCCAAGATACTGGGAACTCGAATTTTTTACCTGATTTTAATAATACATCGATCGCATCGGTATAGTCGATTTGAGCAAAATCAGAATTTACGAAGTTTTCTAAACGAGTAATCACATCTTTATCTACGTGTTTTTCAAAGAATTTTAAGTCATCTTTTCGCTCAGCAAGTACTGCACGGAACACGTATTTCAACATGTTTTCTGCTAATTTAGCATTGTCAGCAAGCGTTGCAAATGCAACTTCAGGTTCAACCATCCAGAACTCGGCAAGGTGACGAGTTGTATTTGAATTTTCAGCACGGAATGTTGGACCGAAAGTATAGATTTTGCTTAATGCGCACGCATAAGTCTCACCATTTAATTGGCCAGAAACCGTTAAAAATGATTCTTTACCGAAGAAATCTTGGCTGAAATCAACTTTGCCATCTTCACCACGAGGAAGATTTTCTAAATCAAGTGTTGAAACACGGAACATTTCACCCGCACCTTCAGTATCTGATGCAGTAATTAATGGGGTAGCCACCCAATAAAAACCTTGTTCATGGAAGAAACGATGAATAGCTTGTGCTAAGCAGTGACGAACACGTGCCACTGCACCGATAATATTGGTACGAGGACGTAAGTGAGCCACTTCACGTAAGTATTCAATTGAGTGACGTTTTGCTGCCATCGGATAAGTATCAGGATCTTCTACAAACCCTGTCACTTCTACTTTTTCAGCTTGAAGTTCAACAGCTTGTCCTTCGGCTGGTGACTCAACAATAGTACCGGTTACGATAACAGAGCAACCCGTTGTTAAGCGTAATACTTCACTCTCATAATTTTCAATATCGTTATTAACAATTGCTTGAATAGGGTCAAAGCAAGAGCCGTCATAAACAGCAAGGAAAGAAAGACCCGCTTTAGAATCACGACGGGTACGGACCCATCCGCGTACGGTAACTTTTTCGCCTATAGCGATTTTACCTTGTAACACATCAACAATAGATGCAACTTTAGACATATAAACCTCTGTAATTCATTATAAATTAGGCAAGAAAACTGTGTTAGTTTACCTTAAATCGCAAAATTTTCCATAAAAAGTTAGTGTAAATCTGGCTTGCACAGTAAAATAATGCCTTCACTTTATTTAGGAGAAAAACTATGTGGTCTGATATTTTGACCGGCTATGGCATTTTTATTTTAGAGATTTTAACGATTTTACTTGTAATCGCCGCTATCGTGGCAATGATTATTTCTGCAAAGCAACGTAATGCGGCACATCATGGTGAATTAGTTGTCACAGATCTTTCTGAAGAATTTAAGGAAACAGTTAAGCATTTACGCGATTTCCAACTTTCAGAAGAAGAGCTTAAACAAGCAGAAAAAGCGGAGAAGAAAGCCAAAAAACAAGAAGCAAAGGCTTTAAAAGCAAAATTAAAAAACGGTGAGAAAGCAGCACCTAAACCTTGTGTTTACGTGCTCGATTTTAAGGGTGATATTTCTGCATCAGAAACAACCGCACTTCGTGAGGAAATTTCGGCGATTATTAATGTGGCAAAAGCTGATGATGAAGTCTTACTGCGTTTAGAAAGCCCTGGTGGGGTTGTTCATGGTTATGGTTTGGCCGCCTCGCAGTTAGCTCGCTTAAAACAACAAGGAATTAAATTAACAGTTGCAGTAGATAAAGTTGCGGCAAGTGGTGGGTATATGATGGCTTGTGTGGCAGATAAAATTGTTTCTGCTCCCTTTGCGATCATTGGTTCTATTGGTGTGGTTGCACAAATTCCTAATATTCATCGTTTATTAAAAAAACATGATGTCGATGTTGATGTGATGACAGCCGGGGAGTTTAAACGTACAGTCACAGTATTAGGTGAGAATACCGAAAAAGGAAAACAGAAATTCCAAGCTGAACTTGAAGAAACCCATCAATTATTTAAACAATTTGTGGCCCAAAATCGACCGCACTTAGATGTGGATAAAGTCGCAACTGGTGAACATTGGTTTGGTCAGCAAGCTCTAGAGCTTCAGCTAGTCGATGAGTTAGCAACCAGTGATGATATTATTCTTGAAAAAATGAAAGATAAGTCTGTTATCTCAGTGAAATACAAAGTGAAAAAGCCACTTTTACAAAAAATAGGTAAACAAGCAGAGGAGAGTATTGAGGGAATTATCCATCGAAATTTAACAAAAAATGGACAGGATTTTATTCAATAAGAAAAAAATTTACTTATTTGACAACTCTTTACACAACTTTACAAAAAAGTTCCATAAAAAATCATTTTTTAATGTTTTTTTATTTACAAGTTAAAGAATTATGACTACCATACGCCATGAAACTTTTTATAGTTTTATTTGTAAAATTTATAAAGTTTAGTTGTGTAGGTTCTTCTTGCAAGGATTGCACCTTAACAGTAAAAAGGTAAAGAAATGAAATTATCTCGTATTTTATTATCTGCAGTAGCAGTAGCGACAGTTGCTGCTTGTGGTAACTTAAGCAAAGTTACAGAAGCTGGTACTCCAGAATATAAAGAAGTTGATGGTCAACAAGTACCACAACTCGTATGGCCTAAGATTGATAAAGCTGGTTTCAACCATGACGGTAGCCAATTTGGTTCATGGCCAAACTGGGATAACGTTCGTATGATCGAACGTGGTATGAACAAAGACCAATTATATAACCTAATCGGTCGTCCACACTTCTCTGAAGGTTTATACGGTGTTGAAGAGTGGGATTATGCGTTCAACTATCGTGAGAACGGTGTTCACAAAATTTGTCAATACAAAATATTATTTGACAAAAACCACAATGCTCAAAGCTTCTTCTGGTATCCAAACGGTTGTAACGGAAACTCAGCATTTACTTTAAGTGGTGACTTCTTGTTCGACTTCGATAAAGATACTTTAACTCCACGTGGTAAAGAAGTTGTTGATAACGTTGCAGCACAATTAAAAGAAACTGGTGCTAAAGAAGTTAAAGTTGCAGGTTATACTGACCGTTTAGGTTCTGATGCTTACAACTTAGATCTTTCTCAACGTCGTGCAAACCGTGTTAAAGCTCGTTTAATTGAAGATGGCGTAACATCTGAAATTACAGCTGTTGGTTACGGTAAAGTGCCACAAGTTAAAGCTTGTAATGGTTACAAACACGCAAGTAAAGCTGAGAAAGACTGTTTACGTCCAAACCGTCGTGTAGAAATCACTGCTTCTGGTTCTGTATTAAAATTACAAGAAGGTGGTCAAACTAACGGTGGAACTCAAGGTCCAGCACCTCTTTATCAAAAATAATTAGATAGAGAAGACAAAAAGAGCGTAATAAAAATTACGCTCTTTTTTATTTTATGTTAAGAAATTATTCAAGTAAAAGTTCTTCAATCAATTTAGTGGTTAAGTTGATATAACTTCCATTAAAACGATGGCTGAAATTGAGTAAATAATAGAGCTGGTAAAGGTGTTTTCTTTCTTCAAAACCTTCTTTATCAAGCGGGAAAGTGCGGTCATAAATTTCATAGAATTCAGGCGAGAAAGGTTGGAATAGTTCACTGAATGCTAAATCACATTCTCTATCCCCCCAGTAGCAAGCAGGGTCATAAGTAAAGGTTTGGTTACCTACAACAGCCGTATTTTCAATCCATAAGTTACCATGTAACAAAGAGGGTTTCGGATTATGTTTCGCAAGCTTTTGTTTTACTTTTTCAGTTATTAAATCAAGATCGCCAAAATCCAATCCTTTATCTTTGCAAAGCTGTAATTGCCATCCAATGCGTTGTTCTGCAAAGAATTTCGCCCAGCTCCCATTCCATTTGTTAGGTTGATACTCAGGACCAAGCCAAGTATCAAAATCTAAACCATAGTTTTTAGTACCGGATACTTGATGAAGTTTTGCTAATTCTTCGCCAAAATGTGCTGTGGCATCAGTTTGTTGAGTAATAGTAAGCGCTTCTAACAATAAGAAACTATGATTTTGAGAACAGCCTACGCCATACACTTGTGGAAGTCTGATTGTATTGGTTTTGTCTAGTAGGTTTAATTGATCAGCCTCAGCACGAAACATTGAACGATAAGACCGTTCATTCACTTTAACAAAGACTGGTTGGATTCCATCCGTAATAAGCCAAGTTTCATTTACTTCGCCCCCTGGTACTTTGTTTTTTTCTTTGATGTTATAGTAAGCACCAAATTGATCAGCTAAGACTTGAGAAATTGATTTCCACATAATACGCCTCCTAGACATGCTCGATTCTTCTTCATTCTATCTAAAATGTTAAAAATTACTGTGATATATCTCAAAAAATAGCAAAAATCTTTGTCATTTTTCACCTGAAACATCAATTTACCAATAAACGCGTGATTTTTTAATGAGTTAGTATTATCATTAAGCGTATTTTTAGTTAGAAAAGATAATCAGGGGAAACTATGCAACATCTGAAAGATCTTGTTGAGAAAGCAAAATCAGCGATTGAACAAATCGAAAATAAAAGTTTAGCCACATTAGATGAAATTCGTGTGGAATATTTTGGTAAAAAAGGGCATTTCACCCAATTTATGCAGGAATTGCGTAATGTTGCTGCAGAAGAGCGTCCAGCAATGGGAGCTAGAATCAATGAAGCGAAACAAGCGGCATTAGATTTTTTAAATGCTAAAAAAGCAGAATGGGAACAGGCTGAACTCAATGCGAAATTAGAAAAAGAGCGTATTGATGTGAGCCTTCCAGGCCGTAAAACCGAAACGGGTGGTTTACACCCAGTTACCATTACCATCAATCGCGTAACAAAATTCTTTTCAGAGTTAGGTTTTTCTGTGGAAACCGGTCCCGAAATTGAAAGTGATTATTACAATTTTGATGCATTAAATATCCCTAAACATCACCCTGCACGTGCTGATCACGATACATTCTGGTTTAATCCTGAATTATTACTTCGTACACAAACCTCAGGTGTGCAAATTCGTACCATGGAAAAAATTCAACCGCCTATTCGTATTATGGCGCCAGGTCGTGTATATCGTAACGACTACGATCAAACACACACACCAATGTTCCATCAAATTGAATTGCTTTATGTAGATAAAAAAGCAAACTTTACCGAGTTAAAAGGCTTATTACACGATTTCTTACGTGCATTTTTTGAAGAGGATTTACAAGTTCGTTTCCGTCCTTCTTATTTCCCATTTACTGAACCTTCTGCAGAAGTTGATGTAATGGGTAAAAATGGTAAATGGTTAGAAGTGCTAGGTTGTGGTATGGTGCATCCTAATGTGTTACGTAATGTAGGTATTGATCCAAATGAATATTCTGGCTTCGCAGTAGGCATGGGGGTTGAGCGCTTAACCATGTTACGCTACAACGTCACAGATTTACGTTCATTCTTTGAAAACGACTTACGTTTTTTAAAACAATTTAAGTAATTAACCGTTGGGTTAAATTGACGATAATGATTAATTTAGAACGTAACACGTTCATCAATAAAGGATACAGAGATAATGAAATTTAGCGAAAATTGGGTGAGAGAATGGGTTAATCCATCAATTTCAACAGAGCAGTTATGTGATCAAATCACAATGCTTGGTTTGGAAGTTGATGGTGTTGAAAAAGTAGCAGGCGACTTTACTGGAGTGGTTGTAGGTGAAGTTGTTGAATGTGCGCAGCACCCAGATGCAGACAAATTACGAGTCACTAAAGTAAATGTTGGTGGCGACCGTTTATTAGATATCGTTTGTGGTGCACCAAATTGCCGTCAAGGTTTAAAAGTGGCATGTGCAACTGAAGGTGCGGTATTACCTGGTGATTTTAAAATTAAGAAGACTAAATTACGTGGCCAACCTTCAGAAGGGATGCTTTGCTCATTCTCTGAATTAGGCATTGATGTGGATGCAGATGGTATTATTGAATTACCGTTAGATGCACCAGTAGGCACCAATCTACGTGAATATTTAGATTTAGATGATAAAGCCATTGAAATTAGCTTAACGCCAAACCGTGCAGATTGTTTAAGCATTGCAGGTGTTGCACGTGAAGTTGGCGTGGTTAATAAACAAGTTGTTAATCAACCGCACTTTGATGCTGTGCCAGCAACGATTTCAGATAAAGTTCAAATTGAATTAAATGCGCCAGAAGCATGTCCTCGTTATTTATTGCGCGTGGTGAAAAATGTGAATGTTAAAGCGCAATCACCAATTTGGTTGCAAGAAAAATTACGTCGTTGTGGTCTTCGTTCTATCGATCCTATTGTGGATATTACCAACTATGTTTTACTTGAATTAGGTCAACCAATGCATGCTTTTGATGCATCAAAAGTGTCTCAACCTGTTCAAGTACGTTTAGCCAATAACGGCGAAGAACTTGTTTTATTAGATGGTACAACCGCAAAATTACAACCGAATACTTTAGTGATTGCAGACCAAACAGGTCCACTCGCAATGGCGGGTATCTTTGGTGGTCAAGCAAGTGGTGTTGATGCTGAAACAACAAAAGATGTGATTTTAGAAGCAGCATTCTTCGCACCATTAGCGATTGCTGGACGTGCAAGACAATACGGTTTACACACCGATTCTTCACATCGCTTTGAACGTGGTGTTGATTTTACGCTACAACGTCACGCGATGGAAAGAGCAACAGCATTGTTACTTGAAATTTGTGGTGGTGAAGCCGGCGAAATTTGTGAAGTCGTGAGCGAGCAATATTTACCAAAAGTCAATGAAGTCACTTTACGTCGTGAAAAATTAGATAGCTTATTAGGTCATCATATCGAAACTGAAACCGTGACCGAGATTTTTGAGCGTTTAGGTTTCGCCGTGAAATATGCTAATGATGTTTGGACCGTAACTTCTGCAAGCTGGCGTTTTGATATTGAAATCGAAGAAGATCTCATTGAAGAAGTGGCACGTATTTATGGCTATAACAGCATTCCAAATAACGCACCATTAGCGCATCTTCGTATGCGTGAGCATAAAGAAGCCGATTTAGAATTAAGCAGAATTAAGACCGCACTTGTGGATGCAGATTATCAAGAGGCGATTACTTATAGCTTCGTTGATCCAAAAGTACAGACTTTACTTCATCCAGAAATTGAAGCGCTTGTATTGCCAAACCCAATTTCAGTTGAAATGTCAGCAATGCGTGTTTCATTATTAAGTGGATTACTCGGTGCAGTACTATACAACCAAAACCGTCAACAAAACCGTGTACGTTTATTTGAAACAGGATTACGTTTTGTTCCGGATGCAAATGCGGAATTTGGCATTCGCCAAGAGTTTGTTCTTGCTGGTGTAATTACAGGTACAGCTAAATCTGAATCTTGGACGGGTAAAGCAGAAAATGTAGATTTCTTTGATCTTAAAGGTGATTTAGAAAGTATTCTTTCTCTCACTGAAGTGGGGAGTCGTGTTAAGTTTGTGGCAAAAGCACACAGTGCATTGCACCCAGGACAATCTGCTTCAATTGAATTAGATGGAAAAGAAATTGGTTTTATTGGAACTATTCATCCACTTATCGCTCAAAAATTAGGATTAAATAGCAAAGCGGTTGTTTTTGAAATTTTATGGGATGCCATTGCAAATCGTCGTGTGGTTCAAGCTAAAGAGATTTCAAAATTCCCAGCAAACCGTCGTGACTTAGCTTTAGTCGTTGCTGATAATGTGCCGGCAGGCGATATTATCGAAGCATGTAAGCAAGCTGGCGGAGAAAAATTAACACAAGTCAATTTATTCGACGTATATCAAGGCATTGGCGTTGCTAGCGGACATAAAAGCTTAGCAATCAGTTTAACCATTCAAGATAATGAAAAAACGCTTGAAGATGATGAGATTAATGCGGTAATCTCTGCTGTATTAAACGAAGTTAAACAACGCTTTAATGCGGAGCTTAGAGACTAAACAGGAGACTAACATGGCAACGATTACAAAAATTGATATTACTGAATACTTATTAGATAAGTATCAATTACAAAAAGCTGAAGCTAAAGCATTAGTGGAAGACTTTTTTGAGGAAATTCGTTTATCGTTAGAATCTGGGGGTGAAGTAAAATTATCAGGTTTTGGTAATTTTGAACTTCGTAATAAAGCTTCCCGTCCGGGGCGTAATCCAAAAACAGGTGAAAGCATTCCTGTTTCTGCTCGCCGTGTAGTGGCATTCAAGCCAGGGCAAAAATTACGTGCTCGTGTGGAAAACACCAAGCCAAAACAATAGTAAGAAAAGTGCGGTCGTTTTTGACCGCACTATTGTCAGGATTGAACATGAATAAGATTAAATGTGCTTTTTTAGTCGCAGGAAGTTTTTTACTTTTTGCTTGTTCAAGTGGTGTTCGTGAAGATTATGCAATGAACTATAAAGGTCAGATTGGTGATCCGATTATAGCCATTGCCATGTTAAGTGAACAACAATATGAATGGGCGGGTACACCTTATGTCTTAGGTGGACAGTCTCGTGGCGGTATTGATTGTTCTGGTTTTGTGCAAAAGACCTTTATTGATCGTTTTAATATCAATCTTCCTCGAACTACGAAAGATCAAGCGGGTTACGGAAAACTTGTTCGTAAAGAAGATATCCAAACAGGCGATTTAATTTTCTTTAAAACGGGACGCGGACCAAATGGTTATCATGTTGGGATTTATGTGAAAGAAGATAAATTTTTACACGCTTCAACCAAAGGTGGTGTGATTTATTCTTCGATGAATAGCCCTTATTGGAAAAAAGCTTTTTGGCAAGTCAGACGAGTATAGTGGAAATAAAAAAGTGCGGTTAATTTTAACCGCACTTTTCTTTTATGGATTTGCTGTAGGGCGAATGCCTAACGTATGACAAATCGCATACGTGAGTTCGCTACGATTTAACGTGTAGAAGTGGAAGTCATTCACACCTTCACGAGAAAGGATTTTTACCATATCCATTGCCACACTCGCCGCGACGAGATTGCGAGTAGTAGGATCATCATCTAATCCTTCATATGCTTTAGCCAACCATGCTGGAATTTTTACATTTGTAAATGATGCCATTTTTTGCAGTTGTTTGAAATTAGTAACAGGCAGAATACCTGGAACAATTTCAGCCTCAATACCAATGGATGCACAGCGATCACGGAAGCGAAGATAACTGTCAATATCAAAGAAGAATTGAGTAATGACATGATTCGCACCTGCATCAATTTTACGTTTCAAATTGATTAAATCTGCTTGTGCTGATTTTGCTTCAGGATGAACTTCAGGGTATGCTGCAACTGAGATATCAAAGTCAGCTACGGAGCGGAGTAGTTCAACTAAATCAGCCGCATAGAAAGGTTTTTTTGCATAGCCTTTTGGCTCATCACCGCGTAATGCCACAATGTGACGAATACCGCTATCCCAATAATCTTTTGCAATTTCTTTTAATTCTTCAGGTGTTGCATCAATACCTGTTAAATGTGGTGCGGCTTCTATGCCTGTTTCTGCTTTAATGGCTTTCACGATGCTATGTGTACGATCACGTTCGCCAGAGTTTGCACCATAGGTGACGGAAACAAATTTAGGATTTAATACTTTTAAGCGATGGATGGAATCCCAAAGCATGCTTTCCATTTTTTCATTTTTAGGCGGAAAGAATTCAAAGGAGACATTAATTTTTTTGTTAGTATCAGCAAGATGTTGATTTAATGTGTTAATTTCGTTTGCGTAGCTCATAGCATGCCTTCTTACGTTTTTTATTAGAATGTACTTATCATAAGATAAGAACTAATATGCGTCAATTTCAATGATTTCATCAAAATAATGAATAAAATTAATGATTGTTTATTGTGCGTTGTATTTTAAAAGAAAATCAATTTATTTGCACAAAAAGTTAGCATTTTTTCTAAAAATAGGTATAATACGCCGACCCTGTAAATGCACGGATTCCCACCGTGCATTATTTTATCGAGATCACACTCGAAGGGGTGTAGATTAAGATCAATGGTTGTGTTTCGATATGAAACACTGGGTATCAAACTTATATTTTGGTAATTAATTAATGAAAACTTTTGTAGCAAAACCGGAAACAGTAAAACGTGACTGGTATGTGGTAGATGCGACAGGTAAAACTTTAGGTCGTTTAGCTACTGAATTAGCACGCCGTCTTCGTGGTAAACACAAGGCTGAGTACACTCCACACGTAGATACTGGTGATTACATCATCGTTATCAACGCAGACAAAGTGGCAGTAACTGGTCGTAAAGAAACAGATAAACTTTACTACTGGCACACTGGCTATGTAGGTGGTATCAAACAAGCGACTTTCAAAGAAATGATCGCTCGCCGTCCTGAAGCGGTGATTGAAATTGCGGTTAAAGGTATGTTGCCAAAAGGTCCATTAGGCCGTGCAATGTTCCGTAAATTAAAAGTGTATGCAGGTGCAGAACACCAACACGCAGCACAACAACCACAAGTATTAGACATTTAATCACGAGGTTTAGGAAATGGCAGAGAATCAAAACTACGGCACTGGTCGCCGCAAAAGCTCTTCAGCTCGTGTATTTATCAAACCGGGCAGTGGTAAAATCACTATCAACCAACGTGAATTAGACGTATATTTCGGTCGCGAAACAGCTCGTATGATCGTACGTCAACCGTTAGAATTAGTGGAATTAACTGATAAATTAGACCTATACATCACTGTTAAAGGTGGTGGTATTTCTGGTCAAGCGGGTGCAATCCGTCACGGTATCACTCGTGCATTAATGGAATATGATGAGACTTTACGTCCTGCTCTTCGTGCAGCTGGCTTCGTTACTCGTGACGCACGTCGCGTTGAACGTAAAAAAGTTGGTTTACACAAAGCACGTCGTCGTCCACAATACTCCAAACGTTAATTTTTATTATCGTTTCAAGAAAGCAGAGAGCAATCTCTGCTTTTTTTATATCTGTAAAAACAAATTAATTAAAAATTACCGTTCTTTGATTTTTTATCGGTTGTTTATAATCAATTGATTTTAAAGCAGAAATAAGAAATTGTTAGCAATTTATCTGCCGGTTATGTTAAAATAATCGCCCATTTTTAGTAGAAGTATATAAGTTAGTTTGGATCTTCGGAGGAATAAATGTCTAATGCATCAAGTAAACGTTCGGTAATGACTCTTTTTTCAAATAAAAATGACATTTACTGCCATCAGGTAAAAATTGTTTTAGCTGAAAAAGGTGTTGCTTACGAAAACGAAGAAGTTGATCTGCAAGCATTATCAGAAGATTTAATGGAATTAAATCCTTATGGCACATTACCAACCTTGGTGGATCGTGATTTAGTGTTATTCAGCTCACGCATCATTATGGAATATCTTGATGAGCGTTTTCCACATCCTCCACTTATGCCAGTTTATCCGGTTTCTCGTGCGAAAAGCCGTCTTTTAATGTTACGTATCGAACAAGATTGGTACCCAACATTAGAAATTGCTGAAAAAGGCACGGAAGTTGAACGTGAAGAAGCATTAAAACAGCTAAAAGAAGAATTGTTAGCGGTATCGGTTATCTTCCAACAAACCCCTTATTTTATGAGTGAAGAATTTGGCTTAGTCGATTGCTACGTTGCACCATTGTTATGGAAACTACGTAATATGGGCGTGGAATTCAGTGGCACAGGAAGCAAAGCAATCAAAGGCTATATGGATCGTGTATTTAGCCGTGATTCATTCTTACAATCAGTAGGTGAAGCTGCACCTAAAAATTTAATGGATGATAAATAATGACCCACACACCTTCTCCAAAACGCCCTTATTTACTAAGAGCCTATTATGATTGGCTAGTGGATAACGATTTCACCCCATATTTAGTGGTGGATGCTAATTATTATGGTACCAATGTACCTGTTGAATACGTGAAAGATGGGCAAATTGTCTTAAATCTTTCAGCGGGGGCGACTGGGAATTTGCAATTAACCAATGATTTTATTCAGTTTAATGCACGTTTCAAAGGTGTTGCTCGTGAGTTATATATTCCGATGGGTGCCGCTTTAGCTATTTATGCACGTGAAAATGGTGATGGTGTGATGTTTGAGCCAGAAGAAATTTACGATGAACTCAATCGTGAGCCGACATCAGAACAGCCATTAAGTTTTGCAGAAGCGGTAGATAAGCCTAAGGCTGAAAAGAAACCACAGAAATCAGCATCTCATTTACGAATTGTGGATTAATGAAAGAAAAACAAAAGTGCGGTTAATTTTAACCGCACTTTTTTGTTTATTAGATTTTGTTAATTGGCACAATTTTTTTAAATGAAATCAATGCGGATAAAACAATGGCAATGATTAAGGCTATGTAGTTTTGTATTGCAAATAATCTGAAGTCTTCAATATTACTATCATTAAATAAATAAGCAACCAAACTGTAATATAACACACCAATCAGAACGCTAAAGGCAAGATGGCGAAAATTCTTGTGGAATCGTGCAAACATGACGGTAAGACCAGTGAATAACATCGGCAACACAGCAATAAACATCATTAAAAGCATTAATGCTACGATGCTATCTAGATCTGTCACTTGCGTTAATAATATGGATGTGATTCCAAAAATAATAGTGCCAAGCAAAGTAAATACGAGAGGAATTAACCAACGATAAGAGGCAAAGCCTTTTTTCTCTATGACTTGGTTAGTTAGATTTACTCCCGTTGAAACAGCCTTAGGCAGTAGTTTATGAATGATTTGGGATTCTAAGAGAACTCCCGCTTTATTTGGAAAAGCAATTAGACCAAAAATTGCAGCTAATGCACCATGGAAAAGGCAGAGGTAAAGGTAATCATCGTTAACATCGTTAACATCGTTTGCTATGATATAAAAAGAAATTCCAGCGGTGAGTGTTCCGATGAAAGTGGCACTAAGAATGCCTTTAACGCTTCTCCTAAATTGACATAATCCGAGAATAAATCCGGTGGATATTCCCCAAATCAGCATAAAGTCAATTAAAAAAGACATTACTCTAGAAAAAAAATCAGCATGGGCAAATAAAACTCCAATACTTGAGACTCCTTCTGCTATACCTGTAGGGAGAGAGAAGTTTGAGAATAAGAATTGAAATACCAATTTGGCATAAACTGCGGTAAAAACTAGGAAGTAAAGAAAAATACGCCAGAAAGCGAATTGTTTTCTTAGAAAAGACATTTTTGGGGTTCCTTAAGCTGTAATATAAAAATTTTTATTAATTATTTTGTTGCCGTTTTCATATTGCGAACAAATTCGGCAAGTTCAGATAAGCATTGAGCCTGATTATCTAAGTTTCGCTCAATGATTTTTACCGTTGCAGAGCCTGAAATTGCGCCTGTTGCACCCAGTTGAAGGGCTTCTTTCACTTGAGCTGGTTGAGCAATACCAAAACCTTGTAGAATTGCTGGAGCCTTGTGGGTTTTAAGTTGTTCTACAAGTGTATCTAAGTTTGCGGCATGAGCTTGATTCTCTGCACTTGTTACACCCGAACGAGAAACTAAATAGGTATAGCCTTCGCTGTTTTCAGCAACGCCTTGTACCGTTTTGGTATCAGCATTTGGTGGGCAAATAAAGACAGGTTGAATACCGTGTTTTTTAGCGGCTTGAACATAGTCTTCTTTTGCCAATAGCGGAATATCTGCCACTAAAACTGCATCCACGCCGACTTCTGCACAACGTTGATAGAAATTATCTAACCCTTTCGCAAAAATTAAATTCGCACAAAGGAGTAAGCTAATCGGAATATCCGGATATTTTGACCGCACTTTAGCGAGTAATTTAAAGCTGTCTT
Organism: Parahaemophilus parainfluenzae; assembly: GCA_018363335.1. GTDB lineage: Bacteria > Pseudomonadota > Gammaproteobacteria > Enterobacterales > Pasteurellaceae > Haemophilus_D > Haemophilus_D parainfluenzae_Y. Next base: position 33,268 of record JAGZOA010000018.1, read on the forward strand.
CAGTGCTATGACCCGCATTGAGCGCACGGTTATTAGCCGCTTGAATAACAGGGCCGTCTAATAATGGATCAGAAAATGGAAAGCCTAATTCCAACGCATCTGCACCATTTTCGACTAACGTGCAAATAATCTCAAAAGAGCGATCAAATGTTGGATCGCATAATGTCACGAAAGGTACAAAAGCCCCTTCTTTTTTCGCTGCAAGTTCTGCAAATTTAGTTTCAAAACGGCTCATTATTGCATTCCTTTTTCTTTTAAAACTTTATCAACGGTGAAAATATCTTTATCACCACGACCAGAGAGATTCACCACTAAAATTTGTTCTTTATTCGGTTCTTGATGAATCATTTTTAGTGCGTGCGCTAATGCATGAGAACTTTCCAATGCAGGAATAATCCCTTCATGTTTTGCTAATGCTTGGAAAGCGTTTAACGCTTCATCATCTGTAATGCTTGGGTATTCAGCACGACCAATGCTTTGTAAGTAAGCATGTTGAGGTCCTACAGAAGGGAAGTCTAATCCCGCAGAAATGGAGTAGGATTCTTCCACCTGACCATCTTCAGTTTGCATTAAAGGTGATTTCATACCGAAATAAATACCCACTTTTGCATGGCCTAATGGTGCACCATGTTCACCACTTTCGATGCCATGACCTGCAGGTTCCACACCAATTAAGCGAACACCTTTTTCATCAATAAAATCAGTAAACATACCAATGGCATTCGAGCCACCACCGACAGCAGCGATGACAGCATCTGGTAAGCGCCCTTCTTTTTCTAAGATTTGACGTTTGGTTTCTTCACCAATCATTTTTTGGAATTCACGTACAATGGTGGGGAATGGATGAGGGCCTGCCGCTGTACCCAATAAATAATGGGTGTTTTCATAGTTGGCTGACCAATCACGCATCGCTTCACAGCACGCATCTTTTAATGAACAAGAACCTTTTTGTACAGGAATTACTTCAGCACCCATTAAACGCATACGGAATACGTTTGGTGATTGACGTTCTACGTCTTTTGCCCCCATATAAACACGGCAAGGCATATCTAACATTGCACAAGCAAGGGCAGTCGCCACACCATGTTGGCCCGCACCAGTTTCTGCGATAATACGTGTTTTACCCATGCGTTTTGCCAATAAAATTTGACCTAACACTTGGTTGGTTTTATGGGCACCACCGTGAAGTAAATCTTCACGTTTTAAATAAATTTTTGCTTTTGTGCCTTTGGTTAAATTACGGCAAAGGGTAAGTGCGGTTGGTCTGCCCGCATAATTTTTAAGTAAATCTTGAAATTCACGTTGGAATTCAGGATCGTCTTTTGCTTCAACAAAGGCTTTTTCTAGCTGTTGTAGTACCGGTACGAGAATCTCCGGTACATACATTCCGCCAAATTCACCGAAATAAGGATTTAAAAGGGTTTCTGACATAATATTTCCTTGTTATTTTTGAATTCTTGCGACATTAAGTGGTGCAAAGGTTTGTGCAGTAGGCATCACTTCAATGCGATTAATATTGACATGTTCAGGTTGTTGATTGAGCCATAGAACAATATTAGCAATATCTTGTGGACTGACATATTCCACATTTTCATAGAGTTTTTTAGCTCGGGCATCATCACCTTTAAAGCGGATATTAGAAAATTCAGTTCCACCACAAAGACCGGGTTCAACATTGGACACGCGAATTTGTGTACCAGCAAGATCGGCTCGAAGATTTAAACTAAATTGTTTTATAAAAGCTTTAGTGCCACCGTATACATTGCCACCTGGATAAGGATAAGTACCTGCAATTGAGCCTAAATTAATAATATGACCTGAATTGCGTTCAACCATTTGTGGTAACACAAGACGAGTGATGGTGACGAGTCCTTTAATATTGGTATCAATCATTTGCATCCAATCGTCTAAACTCGCTTTATCGGCACTTTCTAAGCCTAATCCTAAACCTGCATTATTCACCAATAAATCAATGGATTGCCAATTAGCGGGAAGGGAATGAAAAGCATCTTCTGTTGCTTGGCGATCTGAAATATCAAAGGCAAGAAAATGGAAGCTCTCACCTAATTCTTGTTGTAATTGTTCTAAGCGAGCTACTCGGCGTCCCGTGCCAATTACACGATAACCATTTTCAATGAGTGTACGACAAATTGCCGTACCAAATCCGGCAGTTGCGCCAGTTACTAACGCTGCTCTTTTCATAATGCTTCCCCTTAGTAATCAGATTAATTTGACAAAATCGTCTTAAAAACTGACCGCACTTTTTCGCTGTTTTTTATGCCTGCGGCAGTTTCTACACCAGAATTGAGATCAACCCCTAGGCAACCTTGCTTAATGGCTTGTTCAATATTGTCAGGTGAAATGCCACCAGCCAAAATAATTTTGTGTTTCAAGTTTTCAGGAATGAGTGACCAATTAAAGGTTTTTCCTGTGCCACCTTGTTGATTAGCAGATTGGCTATCGAAAATATAGCGAGTGATATTTAAATCATCTGTAAAATCAACTGCACTTTGCGCTTCAGTATTCACCGAAATGGCTTTCCAAATTTGTATTTCTTCAGGCAGTTGGTGACGAAGTGCGGTAATAAACTCAGCGGTTTCTGAACCATGTAGCTGAACGGCATAAAGCTGCAATTGTTTAGCGATTTTTACAATAAAATCAATTTCTTGATTCTGGAATACGCCCACAAAACGAAGTGGTGATGCTGTCACTAATTCTTGGGCTTGACGTAGGCTCACACAGCGTTTTGAATGTTCGACGAAAATTAAGCCGCCGTATAATGCTCCGTTTGTGTAAATCTCTTTGACATCTTGCGTGCGAGTTAAACCGCATACTTTATTTTCTCCAAAAATCACTTCACGCACAGCATTATTTAAATCAGTACTGCCCATTAGGCTGCTGCCGATTAAAAAGCCATGTGCCACCTTTTGCAAATCACGAATTTGGCTGTGATTATAAATCCCTGATTCGCTGATAATACGTGCATCAGCAGGAATACGATCGGCATATTTTTGTGTGAGTTCTACCACACGGTTTAAATCAACAGTGAGATCGTGAAGATTACGATTGTTGACGCCGATAATTTTTGCACCTAATGCAAGGGCACGCTCAAACTCTTCTTCGTTGCTGGTTTCAGTCAATACACCCATGCCAAGAGAATGCGCCAGATCAGCCAGTACGCGATAGGTTTCGTCATTTACTACCGAAAGCATCAATAAAATAGCATCCGCTTGATAGTAGCGCGCAAGATAAACCTGATATTCGCTGATCATAAAATCTTTGCACAATACAGGTTGTGAGACAACGTCACGTACTTGCGGCAAATAGTCAAATTTACCTTGGAAGTATTTCTCATCCGTTAGCACAGAAACCGCTGACGCATAATGTTTATACACATTGGCGATTTCGTCTAAATTAAATTCACCACGAATTAATCCTTTAGAAGGTGAAGCTTTCTTGCATTCTAAAATATAAGCCGGTTTTTGATGGGTGCCTTTAGCCAACGCATCATAAAAAGAGCGGTCAGATTTTTGAATATTTTCTTTAAATTGTGAAAGCGGAAATTCAGCTTCCTTTGCTTTAACCCATTGTGCTTTGTCTAAGACGATTTTTTGCAGCACCGTAGCAGAGTCAATGGGTTTAGTGAAATCTTGCGTGATCATAATCTTTCTTCTTATTGTGGCTTATCAAATCAGCCTTTATCTTAATATTTTGTTAAATGTTGTAATGTATCAAACGCTTTGCCTGATGCAAGATGAGCCAACACATGTTGAACATTTTGTTTTAAGTCATCATGACCAAATAACTTCAGCAATAATGCCACATTCGCCGCTACCGCATTAGCGTGTTCCGCTTTGCCTTTACCTTGTAAAAGTGCGGTCAGATATTGGGCATTTTCTTGCGGTTCGCCACCACGTAAACTTTCTAAAGATTGTGTTTTTAAACCAAAGTCTTCTGGGGTTAAAGTGAAGTAGTCAATTTTGCCGTTTTTAATTTCAGCGACTTGGGTTTCGCCGTGTACAGCGACTTCATCTAGACCCGCGCCATGAACTGCAAAAGTATGCTGATGACCTAATGCGACAGCAGTTTCTGCATAGGTTTTCACTAATTCAGGGGCATACACACCAAGTAAATGATAAGTTGGGCGAGCTGGGTTAATTAATGGACCTAAAATATTAAAAAGCGTACGTGTTTTTAATGCAGCACGAACTGGGGCAACATGTTTAAACCCACTATGATATTGTTGAGCAAATAAGAAACATACCCCAATATCGTCAAGTGCTTGGCGAGCTTGTTCTGGCGTGACGTTGACATTCACCCCGAGAGCAGTTAATACATCACTGGCACCGGATTTGCTTGATACACTGCGATTACCATGTTTGGCTACTTTGGCCCCCATAGAGGCTGCAACAATGGCACTCGCCGTAGAAATATTAATCGTGTTTTGACCATCACCACCTGTTCCCACGATATCAGCAAAAGGGTAGTCAGGGCGAGGGAATGATTTGGCATTTTGCAAAGATGCCGATACTGCACCACTTAATTCATCAATAGTGGCACCACGTACTTTTAACGCAATCAGCATGGCAGCGATTTGTTCATTATTGAGCTCGCCTTGCATAATGGCATTAAAAATAACCGCACTTTCTTCTTTGTTAAGTGTTTTTCCGTTGTAAAGTTGTTCTAATAATTGAGCCGTTTGCATAATCTCGTCCCTTATACGTAAATATCGTAATCTAAATCGCGTGCTTCATCACCAGTCATGCCGCGGAAGCCCCAGCAGTGCGCAGGTTGTTCTTTAATTGTAATTTCAACATTGTGAGATTTAATACCAATTTTGTATTCGAGTTCGCTGAAGAGCATTTTGATTAAACGTTTTTTTGTACCTTCCATACGACCTTGCATGAGGTTAATCTCAATAACGGTGTAATCATCGTTACGATCGATAGGATAAAGGAAATCTTCTTTATCTAAACATAAAAAACGAATTGCATGTTTTCCGCGAGGAATGTCTAAACCAAGGTTCAAACAGTTATAAATTACTTCAGCAATATCTTGACGACGAGGTGCAAGCACTTCTTTTAATCCATATACGGTAATCATTTTTCTTCCTTAATCTCTGTTTAATAACCATTCCACAGATTGTTGTAATAATTTTGAACCTTGCACGGTAAGAATACTTTCTGGATGGAATTGGAAAGCACAAATTGGCAAGGTTTTATGACGAATCGCCATCACGATACCATTGTAATCAGCATTGACAATAAATTCGTCAGGCAGATTTTTACCCATTAAAGAGTGATAACGAGCCACAGGCATTGGGTTAGCAATATCTTTGAACATGGCTTGGTTATCGTGTTGAATGCGCGATACTTTACCATGTAATACTTCGCCTGCATGTACAACCTCTCCCCCAAAGGCTTGAATAAGCGCTTGATGGCCCAAGCAAATCCCGATAATTGGCACATCATTTTTTAAACGTTCAATGAGCGGAAGCAAGATCCCAGCTTCAGCCGGAGTACCTGGTCCTGGAGAGAGCGCAAGAATTGTATCGGGTGTATTTAATGCTTCTTGCACCACTTGTTCTAAATTGGTGTCATTACGATAAATTTTTACGTTATGTCCAAGCACACGGAATTGATCCACTAATTTATAAGTGAATGAATCGAAATTATCTAAAAAGAGAATATTAGCCATAATTTATCATCCTTATTTTGCTTGGGTATTAATTTGTTTGATTGCTTTAAGCACCGCCGCTGCTTTATGGCGAGTTTCATCCGCTTCCATTTGTGGATCTGAATCTAATACTTCACCACAACCTGCTTGAATATGGGCAATGCCATTTTGTACAAAGGCAGAACGAATCACGATACAGGTATCAAAACGGCCGTCAGAGGTGAGATAACCGACCGCACCACCGTAGCTGTGGCGTTTTTGCTGTTCAAATTGATAAATTAACTGCATCGCTTTAATTTTAGGCGCACCAGTTAACGTCCCCATATTCATACAAGCTTGATAAGCGTGTAAGGCATCAAGTTCAGGACGAAGTTTACCCACTACGCGAGAAACCAAATGCATGATGTGCGAATAGCGATCTACTTGCATTAATTCAGCGACTTTACGTGTACCGCTTTGGCATACGCGAGCAATGTCATTACGCGCTAAATCTACCAACATTAAATGTTCGGCTTGCTCTTTATGATCAAGGCGTAATTCTAATTCCAAACGTGCATCTAATTCTGGATCAATATTACCATGTGCATCAAAACCACGCGGGCGAGAACCTGCAATTGGATAAATTTCTAATTGGCGATTGTCTGGCGCATATTTCAACGCACTTTCAGGTGATGCGCCAAATAAAATGAAATCCTCATCGTTCATGTAGAACATATAAGGGCTTGGATTGTTATGTTTTAATTGTGCATAGCTCGCAAGGGTATTCGGGCAAGCTAATGAAAAACGGCGAGATGGCACGATTTGGAATACATCACCAATATTAATATGATGTTTTAATGCTTTTACAATGCCTATAAATTCAGGATCTTCAAAGTTGGTGCTGACCTCATCACTTGCTGCTTTAATGGAAAGTACACCATCAATATTTCTTAATTTTTGTGCAATAGAAAGTGCCGTTTTCGCGACTTCCACTTGTTCTTCTTGACTAAAACAAAAGCTTTTTAATGTGGCTTGTTGGCTTTGGTGATCGATGGTAATTAAATTTTCTGCGAGATAAAAACTGTAATCCGGGCAGGTAATGCCATCATCTTTTAATTCAACACCTTGCATTGGAATAAAATTCGCCACCAAATCATAAGCAAATAAACCACCTAAAAAGACAGGTGTGCTGCTATGTTGATAATGGTTAGAAATGACACGAAGTCCATCAAAAATGGTGGCAGCTTGTAATTTGCTGTCTTCATCTAATTGATTGTCGAGTGGCGCGAATTGCACAGAAAATTCATTGTCAAAATTGACCGCACTTACAGTACCGAGTTGGCTTAATACGGGATGAATTTCTTTTAACACTTGTTTTCCGTTCGCATTCAGCGCTCTAAAAGTCACTTGATTGCCTAAACAAGTAATTTTAACGGCAGCATTAATTAGAATAAGGCTCTGTAAGCTGTTTTTACTGCCAATTTCGGCAGAGTCGAGGAGAAGAGAATTTGAGTTCTGTTGGCATAATGTATTAAAAATTGCGGTGGTGTCAGCATGATAGGGAACCGGTTGAGAGGTCACCGCAATAAAAGGGGTGTTTTTCATAATGAATCCTTTATTCTGAACTTTTGCACTATTAAACTAGTACATGATGCGTAAGTCAAGAAAATAATCAAAAAATTGGCGTGATTTTACAATATTTTTTTAATTTTTAACCAAAGATATTAAAAGTAGAGGAAGTTGATTAGAAAAAAGCCATTTCGAGGCATATCTCAAAATGGCTTAATAGAAGAAGGAAATTCAGTGATTAGAGAGAAGCAACAATCTCATCAATTTTATTTCTTGCTGAACGCTGTGCTTTTTCAATCGCTTCAGCACCTAATCCGATACCTTTTGCATAAGCAAACTGAACATCGGTAATACCAACAAAACCTAAAATCGCTTTTAAGTAATTTGTCACATTATTATTTTCATCATACATCCTACCAAAGCTCGCTAATACAATCGCTTTTTTGCCTTGA
>JAGZOA010000054.1:0-2567 GCA_018363335.1 Parahaemophilus parainfluenzae
CCTAAATGCGTTAAAGTCATTGTGCATTTATCGGTAAATTCCATTTTCATTTTGGCTTCAATCACACCATATTCAGAAAAGAGCGAGAATTCTAACCGCACTTTATTTGCTTGGAGATCATAATCACTTAATTGCCACAAACGTAAACGCGCTGTGCCGTGTGAAGGTTGTTTTACGCCACCAAACCAAGGATAACAAAGCGGTACACCACCACGAATTGCCACACCTTGTGTAAAAGGTTCAATCTCACTTAACCAAAAGACGTCCTGCTCTGCCCCTTTAGGTTTCCAATTTAATAGCTGTGCCCCTTGTAATGCAATTCGAGCCGATCCTACAGGGTGATTTAAGGTTAAAACAGGAATTTTATTGATATGTTCTAACGTTAATTCTGGTGTTAATTGCTGAATTTGAGCTGTCATATTCGCCTCCTTGTGATAAGGCTATTATATAGAAGAAAGAGATACTTGAGTCTATTTTTATACCGTAAATATAAAAAAACCGCACATCAAAGTGCGGTCATTTTTAATTAAGATTTTAAAGAGTCAATTACTCTTCACCCAACAATTTCAACTCACGTTGTCTTACTTGGGATTTTAAGATTTCAGCAAATTCTTCAATGGTGAAAGTACCTAAATCTGCACCTTTACGGGTACGTACTGCCACTTTGCCTTCAGCGATTTCTTTATCACCGCAAACAAGCATATAAGGTACGCGACGTAAGGTGTGTTCGCGGATCTTAAAGCCGACTTTCTCATTACGTAAATCTGCTTTAACACGTAATCCAGCATCAGAAAGTTGTTTCACCACTTTTTGCACGTAATCAGCTTGGCTGTCTGTAATATTCATCACAACCGCTTGAACTGGTGCTAACCATGCTGGGAAGAAACCCGCATACTCTTCAGTAATGATACCGATGAAACGTTCAATCGAACCTAAAATCGCACGGTGAATCATAACCGGTGTACGACGATCATTGTCTTCTGCCACATAAGACGCATTTAGACGACCAGGTAATGCAAAGTCTAATTGGATAGTACCGCATTGCCATTCACGATCTAAACAGTCGCGTAATGCAAACTCAATTTTCGGCCCATAGAATGCACCTTCACCTTCTTGAATATCATATTCAAGACCGTTATGCGCTAATGCTGCCGCAAGACCTGCTTCTGCGCGATCCCACATATCATCTGCACCGATACGTTTTTCAGGACGAGTAGATAATTTCACCTGAATATTTTGGAAACCGAAAGTGCTGTAAATGTCGTAAACCATTTTAATACAGCTGGTTACTTCGCTTTCAATTTGATCTTCAGTACAGAAAATGTGTGCATCATCTTGAGTGAAGCCACGTACACGCATTAAACCGTGTAAAGAACCCGATGGTTCATTACGGTGACAAGAACCAAATTCCGCCATGCGGATTGGTAAATCACGATAAGATTTTAAACCTTGGTTAAAGATTTGAACGTGTCCCGGGCAGTTCATTGGTTTAATCGCATATTCACGGTTTTCTGATTGTGTAGTAAACATCAAATCGCCGTAGTTTTGCCAGTGACCTGTTTTTTCCCATAACACACGGTCCATCATGAACGGACCTTTCACTTCTTGATAATCGTATTCTTTTAATTTAGTACGTACGAAGGTTTCCAATTCACGGAAAATTGTCCAACCATCATTATGCCAGAACACCATACCCGGTGCTTCTTCTTGCATATGATATAAATCTAACGCTTTACCTATTTTACGGTGGTCACGTTTTGCCGCTTCTTCTAAGCGAGTTAAGTATTCCGCTAATTGTTTTTTATCTGCCCAAGCCGTACCATAGATACGTTGTAACATTTTATTTTTGCTATCGCCACGCCAATAAGCACCTGCAACTTTCATTAATTTGAAGTTGTGGCAGAAACGCATATTCGGCACATGTGGTCCACGACACATATCAATGTATTCTTCGTGATGATAAAGCGCAGGCGTTGCGGTACGTTCGATATTTTCATCTAAGATAGCCATTTTGTATGGCTCACCGCGTTTTTCAAAAGTATCTCTTGCTTCTTGCCAGCTTACCGGAGTTTTGATGACGTCATAATTGGTTTTCGCCAATTCAAGCATACGTTTTTCGATAGCATCAATGTCTTCTTGCGTTAAAGAATGGTCTAAATCCACGTCATAATAGAAGCCATTTTCAATCGTTGGACCGATTGCCATTTTGACATCTGGGAATAATTGTTTGATTGCGTGACCAAGCAAGTGAGCGCAAGAGTGACGAATAATTTCTAAACCGTCTTCATCTTTTGCTGTAATAATTTCAAGGTTGGCATCTTCATTGATGATGTCACACGCATCACGACGTTCACCGTTTACACGGCCAGCGATGGTTGCTTTGGCAAGACCGGCTCCGATATCTTGAGCCACTTCTAACACAGAAACTGGACGATCAAATTCACGTTTAGAACCGTCCGGTAAAGTAATAATAGGCATAATTTTTCCTTATACAGTGGTCGCCCATACGAAAGGCAACATGCAAATAATGATTAAAAACAAACCGCACTTTCATTCACTCCCACTAT
>JAGZOA010000002.1:0-131221 GCA_018363335.1 Parahaemophilus parainfluenzae
AGTAAAAGTTATGGTCTTGCTGTTGCAGCATTGGCTGGTGTACCACAATCTGTCATTAAACTGGCGAAGCAAAAATTACATCAGTTAGAAAAATTGTCGGCACAAAATGGTGATCAACAAATTCAACATTTAAGAGCATTAAATCAACATCAAGGTGAATTGGCTTTTGAAGCGGAACCTGATGCTTTACGCGAAGCCATTGAGCAGCTTGATCCAGATGAATTAAGTCCAAAACAAGCCTTAGCTTATCTGTATCAATTGAAGAAAATGCTGTAAGAAATAAAAAGAGCGGTCAAAAAATTCATTGTTTTTTATGACCGCTCTTTTATTTTCACTAATTTCTTAAAATCTCATAGATTTCAGAATCTTTTCTATCGAGATAATGGATGGATTGGATTTTACGAATAGTGCGTGATTTACCACGGATTAATAAGGTTTCTGTAGTTGCTAAGTTGCCACGGCGAGAAATTCCTTTAAGTAATTCACCGTGCGTAATTCCCGTTGCGGCAAAAACAAGATTATCATCACGTACTAAATCTTCTAATTTTAAGATTTCATTGACCTTCACACCTAATGCTTCACAACGTTGAACTTCTTCAGCAGCAATTTTACGGTTTTCTTCTGTATTGCCTTTCACTTCATTGCGTGGAATAAGACGAGCTTGCATATCTCCACCTAATGCACGAATTGCGGCAGCTGCAGCCACACCTTCAGGTGCACCACCAATGCCATAAACCATATCCACTTCAGCATCCGGTAAGCAACATAAAACCGAAGCGGCAACATCACCATCTGGAATAGCCATCACGCGAATACCTAAATTATGCATTTGCTTAATCACTTCATCATGACGCGGTTTAGCGAGTACCATCACGGTTAAATCTGATAAGGATTTACCTAAACGAGAAGCCACACGGCGAAGGTTTTGTTCAATCGGTAAACTTAAATCAATCATGCCTTTTACTTCAGGACCAACGACTAATTTTTCCATATACATATCCGGTGCTTTTAAGAAGGTACGTTTACCACCAGCTGCCAATACTGAAATAGCATTTGATTGACCCATTGCAGTCATTCTTGTGCCATCAATCGGATCAACCGCAATAGAAACGAGTTCACCATTACCTGAGCCCACTTTTTCGCCAATATAAAGCATTGGTGCTTCGTCAATTTCCCCCTCACCAATCACAATTTCACCGTCCATATGGATTAAATTCAGCATATAACGCATGGCTTTGACTGCCGACTCATCCGCCGCATTTTTATTACCACGTCCAAGCCAAGTATAAGCCGCTAATGCAGCTGCTTCAGTTACTCTTGAAAATTCAATAGCTAATGCACGATTCATTTTTCTCTCCCAATGCAAAAAGTCTCGTTATTTTATCACTAAGCAAACGTTTGCATAATAAATTTTGACAAGAGGCTTTTAAAAATAGGATTAAGTGGGTAGAATAAAGCCGTTTCGGACTTATTTTAAAAAAGGAAATCACTATGTCTTTAGAAATTTTAGATCAGCTTGAAGAAAAAATTAGACAAGCAGTAGAAACCATTCAATTACTTCAACTTGAAGTGGAAGAATTAAAAGAACAAAAAAATCAATCTCAACAAGCGGTAGAAGCGTTGCAACATGAAAACGAGCAACTTAGAAATGAACACCGCAACTGGCAAGAACACATTCGTTCATTGTTGGGTAAATTCGACAACGTATAATGACTATAAAGGCTTAGAAAATCTAAGCCTTTTTTCTTATTAGGAAACAATATGAATATTTGTGTGATTTCAGGCAGCACATTAGGTAGCGCTGAATATGTGGCGGAACATTTAGAAGAGGTGCTAAAAACACAAGATTTTTCTACCGCACTTTTCCACGGACCAGAACTTGATGATGTGATTGATGAAAATATTTGGTTAATTGTCACTTCAACACATGGCGCAGGTGAATTACCTGATAATTTAAAACCACTCTTTGAGCAAATTGCGGCATCAGATAAAGATTTCTCTTCCCTCCGCTTTGCCATTGTAGGCTTAGGCAATTCAGATTACGATACATTCTGTCATGCCGTAAATAAAGTCGAAACACAATTAAGTGAAAAAAGTGCGGTCAAAATTTGCGACAGTTTAAAAATCGATGTCTTGCATGTTGATGATCAAGAACAATTTGCGGAAGATTGGCTACCACAATTTATCAATGCTCTTTAGTTATAATAAAGCGATAATTTGAGTTATCGCTTTTTCTTTATCCATTATCCAAAAAAATTACCTGTGGATAACTTTAATAAAACCTGTCAAAAACTTGTTCTTTTCCACTGAGTAAATATGATGATTGTTTTAACTGTGGATAAAATTAAAGGTTATCCACAAGAAAAAGCCTTCAAACTGACGACATTTCAACACAGTCTAAAATGATCTAACTTCTTCATTTAAAAAAGGAAAAGGATCTTATTCACAAGGTAAAAGGATCGTAATAGTAACAATAATAAGATCTTTATATATAAATAGATCTTATATTTATTACATCTCGATCTTCTCTCATCACAGATTAAATTCTTACTTTCAAGCACACGTAATTTTCAGTAGAATAGCGCCTATTTTTAGATCGAAGATCAAATTGAAGACGAAGAGAGAGATATGTTTTACACCGAAAATTATGATGTGATCGTTGTGGGTGGCGGTCATGCCGGTACAGAAGCCGCATTGGCTCCGGCACGCATGGGATTAAAAACCCTATTATTGACACATAATGTTGATACCCTTGGACAAATGTCATGTAACCCCGCTATTGGTGGTATTGGTAAAGGCCATTTAGTGAAAGAAGTGGATGCTATGGGCGGGTTAATGGCGCAAGCTGCAGATAAGGCGGGGATTCAATTTCGTACTTTAAACAGCAGCAAAGGGCCTGCTGTACGTGCAACCCGAGCTCAAGCTGACCGCGTGTTATATCGTCAAGCCGTACGCATCGCACTAGAAAATCAACCTAATTTAGATATTTTCCAACAAGAAGTAACGGATATTTTAATTGAGCAAGATCGTGTTTGTGGTGTGGAAACCAAAATGGGACTTAAATTCCGCGCTAAATCGGTTATTTTAACAGCCGGTACTTTCTTAGCGGGTAAGATCCATATTGGTTTAGAACATTATGAAGGTGGCCGAGCTGGTGATCCGGCATCTGTTACACTTTCTCATCGTTTACGTGATCTGAATTTACGTGTAGATCGTTTAAAAACCGGTACCCCACCGCGTATTGATGCACGCACGATCAATTTCGATATATTGGCTAAACAACATGGTGATGCCGTATTACCGGTATTCTCTTTTATGGGATCAGTAGATGATCACCCTCAACAAATTCCTTGTTATATCACCCATACCAATGAACAAACCCATGAAGTAATCCGTAATAATTTGGATCGCAGTCCAATGTATACCGGTGTAATTGAAGGGATCGGTCCGCGTTATTGTCCATCTATTGAAGATAAAGTGATGCGTTTTGCGGATCGTAATTCACATCAAATTTATTTGGAACCAGAAGGCTTAACCAGCAATGAAGTGTATCCAAACGGAATCTCTACCAGTTTGCCATTTGACGTACAAATGGGCATTGTGAATTCTATGAAAGGTTTAGAAAAAGCGCGTATCATTAAACCAGGTTATGCCATTGAATACGATTATTTTGATCCACGTGACTTAAAACCAACGTTAGAAACTAAATCGATTTCGGGTTTGTTCTTTGCGGGTCAAATTAACGGTACAACCGGTTACGAAGAAGCGGCAGCACAAGGCTTATTGGCTGGGATTAACGCAGGTCTTTATGTACAAGAGAAAGAAGCATGGTATCCACGTCGTGATCAATCCTATACTGGCGTATTGGTGGATGACCTTTGTACGCTTGGTACCAAAGAACCGTATCGCGTATTCACTTCTCGTGCAGAATACCGTTTGTTATTACGTGAAGACAATGCAGACATTCGTTTAACGCCAATTGCCCATGAATTAGGTCTAATCGATGATGCTCGTTGGGCACGCTTTAATCAAAAAATGGAAAATATTGAACAGGAACGCCAACGCTTACGTAGTATTTGGTTGCATCCGCGTTCTGAATATTTAGAAGAAGCGAATAAAGTACTTGGCAGTCCACTTGTGCGTGAAGTAAATGGTGAAGATTTATTGCGTCGTCCTGAAATGACCTACGATATTTTAACTTCTTTAACGCCATACAAACCGGCAATGGAAGACCGAGAAGCCGTAGAACAAGTAGAAATTGCTATTAAGTATCAAGGCTATATTGAGCATCAGCAAGAAGAAATTGAAAAACAAAAACGCCACGAAAATACAGCTATCCCAGCTAACTTTGATTACAGTAAAGTGTCTGGTTTATCTAATGAAGTACGTGCGAAGTTGGAACAACATCGTCCAGTTTCAATTGGTCAAGCCAGCCGAATTTCAGGTATAACTCCTGCGGCAATTTCAATTATTCTGGTGAATTTGAAAAAACAAGGTATGTTAAAACGTGGGGAGTAAACTTCTCCGATTTTTAAAACAAAAGTGCGGTGAATTTTCATCGCACTTTTTTATATGACAAATTAAAAAGGTGTAATGAGTAGGCAAAATTTTGGCTGAAATAAAAACACTAAGGATTTTAACCGCACTTTCAAGTAGAATGACGACAAACAGACAAGATAGATAGAAAAATGAAAGCAAAACTCGAAAATTTACTGACTCAAGCTGAAATTCAATTAACAGATCGACAAAAAGATCAACTTATCCAGTTAGTGCAATTACTCAATAAATGGAATAAAGCCTATAACTTAACCTCTGTGCGTGATCCACAGGAAATGTTAGTGAAACATATCTTGGATAGTATTGTTGTTAGTCCTTATTTACAAGGGGATCGTTTTATTGATGTAGGAACCGGTCCAGGCTTGCCAGGTCTGCCTCTAGCCATTATTAATCCTACCAAGCAATTTGTCTTGTTAGATAGTTTAGGTAAGCGTATTAGCTTTATTCGAAATGCAGTACGTGAGTTAGGACTAACAAATGTAGAACCAGTTCTTAACCGCGTTGAGGAATACCAACCTGAACAAAAATTCGACGGTGTACTAAGTCGTGCATTTGCTTCGTTAAAAGATATGACAGATTGGTGTCATCATTTGCCAAAGAAAGATGGATATTTTTATGCCTTGAAAGGCATTTATCACGAAGATGAAGTTCAAGAATTAGACAAAAAATTCGAAATAAAAGACGTGATAACTTTACATATCCCTGAGCTTGTAGGTGAACGACATTTAATCGTTTTACGATAAAACACACTTTTTTTGTGATGATTTTGTGAATATTTTTTTAAAAGTGTGATTTGTTTAACATTTTTTAGTGGTTTAAAAGTTGAAACTCTTTGTAGCGCGGGTATAATTAGACAGTTTTTGTATTTTAAAAAAATAAGATAATGTCTAAGGTTTTAACACAGGCTAAAAATCGATATCAAAAGGCCATAATCATTGAGTCGGTTTGTCTTGTTGTTTTTGGGGTATTCCTTGCAATTTGGCAAGGTGAAAGTGCGGTAGATTTTAGTTTAGGATTTATCAGTGCTTTTGTACCATTTTGTGCTTTTGCTTACATTGTTTTTTTTCGCAAACAAGATTTTTCAACAAAATTAACAGCATTTTATCGTGGTGAAGCGTTAAAGTTTATGCTAACGATTGTGCTTGTGGGGGTGTCCTTTAAATGGCTTGCTATCTCACATTTTATTTTGTTTTTTGTTGGTTTTTTTACAGCATTAGCGTTGAATAATGTTATTCCGTTTTTGTTAAATAGATCTTAATTTTTCTACAAAGGGTTGACTATGTCTGG
This sequence comes from Parahaemophilus parainfluenzae, assembly GCA_018363335.1. Lineage (GTDB taxonomy): Bacteria > Pseudomonadota > Gammaproteobacteria > Enterobacterales > Pasteurellaceae > Haemophilus_D > Haemophilus_D parainfluenzae_Y. The sequence continues at coordinate 5,845 of JAGZOA010000002.1, forward strand.
ACAAACAACTTCCGAATATATTAGTCACCACTTGTCTTTCTTGAAGACAGGTGATGGTTTCTGGAACGTTCACTTCGATACGCTTTTTTTCTCAATTGTATCGGCAGTGATTTTCTTGTTTATCTTTTCTCGTGTTGCAAAAAATGCTACGACAGGCGTACCAGGCAAAATGCAATGTTTGGTTGAAATTGTTGTGGGTTGGGTTGATGGCATTGTGAAAGAAAACTTTCATGGTCCGCGTAATGTGGTCGCACCAATTGCCTTAACCATTTTCTGCTGGGTATTCATTATGAATGCTATCGACTTGATCCCAGTTGATTTTCTTCCTCAATTTGCCGGTCTTTTTGGTATTCATTATTTAAGAGCAGTACCAACAGCAGATATTAGTGCAACATTAGGTATGTCAATCTGTGTATTCTTCCTTATTCTTTTCTATACAATTAAATCAAAAGGTTTTGGTGGTTTAGTTAAAGAATATACACTCCACCCTTTTAATCATTGGGCGTTTATTCCTGTAAACTTTATTCTTGAAACAGTAACTTTACTAGCTAAACCGATTTCTCTTGCTTTCCGTCTTTTCGGCAATATGTATGCAGGGGAATTAATCTTTATTCTTATCGCTGTGATGTACTCTGCAAATGTGGCCATTGCAGCATTGGGAATCCCATTACACCTAGCTTGGGCTATTTTCCATATTTTGGTTATTACGTTACAAGCATTCATCTTTATGATGTTAACGGTGGTTTATTTAAGTATTGCTTATAACAAAGCAGAACATTAATTTTTTTATTAACCGGCTCTAGGGCTAAACTTAACTTCTATCTATTGGAGAACATTATGGAAACTGTAATTACAGCGACAATCATTGGTGCATCAATTCTTCTTGCATTTGCTGCATTAGGTACTGCAATCGGCTTTGCGATCTTAGGTGGTAAATTCTTAGAATCATCTGCTCGCCAACCTGAATTAGCATCTAGCCTACAAACTAAAATGTTTATCGTGGCTGGTCTTTTGGATGCGATTGCAATGATTGCTGTTGGTATTTCATTACTTTTCATTTTCGCAAACCCATTCATCGGTTTATTACAATAATCACCTTATTTGCTTATCAACGTAAAACAAGCATAGTAAGGAGGACGTTGTGAATTTAAATGCAACATTGATTGGTCAACTTATTGCATTCGCACTTTTCGTGTGGTTCTGCATGAAGTTTGTTTGGCCACCAATTATTAATGCGATTGAAACACGTCAAAGCCAAATTGCGAACGCCTTAGCGTCAGCTGAAGCAGCGAAAAAAGAGCAAGCAGATACTAAAAATCTTGTTGAACAAGAACTTCTATCTGCAAAAGTACAAGCTCAAGAAATTTTAGATGCTGCGAATAAACGTCGCAATGAAGTGTTAGACGAAGTGAAGGCAGAAGCTGAAGAACTAAAAGCAAAAATTATTGCTCAAGGTTATGCTGAAGTAGAAGCAGAACGTAAACGTGTTCAAGAAGAATTACGTGTTAAAGTGGCTTCATTAGCAGTAGCGGGTGCTGAGAAAATTGTGGGTCGTTCTATTGATGAAGCGGCAAACAATGACATTATTGATAAATTAGTTGCAGAGTTATAAGAGGCTTAGCTTATGTCAGAATTAACTACAATAGCTCGCCCTTATGCAAAAGCTGCATTCGACTTTGCCATTGAACAAAGTGCAGTTGAAAAATGGACTGAAATGTTAGGTTTTGCTGCAGCCGTGGCTGAAGATGAAACGGTAAAAGCTTACTTAAGTAGTTCTCTTTCTGCACAGAAATTAGCTGATACAGTAATTTCTATTTGTGGCGAACAATTGGATCAATATGGGCAAAATCTTATTCGGTTAATGGCTGAAAATAAGCGTTTGAGTGCGATTCCTACCGTGTTTGAAGAATTTAAACATTATGTGGAAGAACATCAAGCTATTGCAGAAGTTGAAGTAACTTCCGCACAACCATTGAATGCAACACAAATCGAAAAAATTGCAGCTGCAATGGAAAAGAGATTAGCTCGCAAAGTGAAATTAAATTGCAACGTAGATAGCTCACTGATTGCCGGTGTGGTTATTCGTACTGAAGACTTTGTGATTGACGGAAGTAGCCGTGGGCAACTTGCTCGTCTCGCAAACGAGTTGCAATTATAAGAGGAATACAAGATGCAACTAAATTCAACTGAAATTAGTGAATTGATTAAAAAACGCATCGCTCAATTCGACGTGGTGAGCGAAGCCCGTAATACGGGGACAATTGTTTCTGTAAGTGATGGGATTATTCGTGTTCACGGTTTAAGCGATGTGATGCAAGGCGAAATGATCGCCTTACCAGGCAACCGTTACGCAATGGCACTTAACCTTGAACGTGATTCTGTTGGTGCGGTAGTAATGGGTCCTTACGCAGACTTAGCGGAAGGTATGGAAGTACAATGTACTGGCCGTATCCTTGAAGTACCAGTTGGTCGTGGTTTATTAGGTCGTGTGGTAAACACACTTGGTCAACCAATCGATGGCAAAGGCGAAATTGAAAACGATGGTTTCTCTCCTGTTGAAGTTATTGCGCCAGGTGTTATCGATCGTAAATCTGTTGATCAACCAGTACAAACTGGTTATAAAGCGGTTGACTCAATGGTTCCAATCGGTCGTGGTCAACGTGAGTTAATCATCGGTGACCGTCAAACAGGTAAAACAGCATTAGCAATTGACGCAATCATCAACCAACGTGATTCAGGTATTAAATGTATCTATGTCGCGATCGGACAAAAAGCTTCTACAATCGCAAACGTAGTACGTAAATTAGAAGAACACGGTGCACTTGAAAACACTATCGTTGTTGCAGCGTCAGCGTCTGAATCAGCGGCATTACAATACCTTGCACCTTACTCAGGTTGTGCAATGGGTGAATATTTCCGTGATCGCGGTGAAGATGCGTTAATCGTTTACGATGACTTATCAAAACAAGCCGTTGCTTATCGTCAAATTTCATTATTATTACGTCGTCCACCAGGTCGTGAAGCATATCCAGGTGACGTATTCTATCTACACTCACGTTTACTTGAACGTGCTGCACGTGTAAGTGAAGAATACGTAGAGAAATTCACTCAAGGCGCAGTAAAAGGAAAAACAGGTTCTTTAACCGCTCTTCCTATTATTGAAACTCAAGCAGGTGACGTTTCAGCATTCGTTCCAACTAACGTAATTTCGATTACCGATGGTCAGATTTTCTTAGAATCTAACTTATTTAATGCTGGTATTCGTCCTGCGGTAAACCCTGGTATTTCGGTATCTCGTGTGGGTGGTTCTGCACAAACTAAAGTAGTGAAAAAATTAGCTGGTGGTATCCGTACTGCATTGGCTCAATATCGTGAATTAGCGGCGTTTGCTCAGTTCGCATCTGACCTTGATGATGCAACCCGTAAACAACTTTCTCACGGTGAAAAAGTTACTGAATTATTGAAACAAAAACAATATGTACCGCTTAGCGTAGCAGACCAATCTGTGTTGCTTTTCGCGGTTGAGTTTGGCTATTTAGAAGATGTGGAATTGCAAAAAATTGCAAGTTTTGAAGCCGCACTTTTAGATTATGCTCGCCGTAACCACAGCGAGTTTATGGCTGAATTGACCAAAACCGGTAACTACAATGATGAAGTTAAAGCATCATTGAAAGCGATTTTGGATAACTTTAAAGCCAATAGCGCGTGGTAAAAGTAACGGAGAAATAAGATGGCAGGTGCAAAAGAGATAAAAACCAAAATTGCCAGTGTACAAAGTACACAAAAAATTACTAAGGCAATGGAAATGGTGGCAACCTCGAAAATGCGTAAAACGCAAGATCGTATGGCTGCTTCTCGTCCGTATTCTGAAACAATACGAAATGTTATCAGCCACGTCTCTAAAGCAACTGTTGGTTATAAACACCCATTTTTAATTCAACGCGAAGTAAAAAGAGTCGGGATCTTAGTGGTCTCGACTGACCGCGGAATGTGTGGCGGTTTAAACATTAACTTGTTTAAAACTGTGATGACAGAAATCAAACAATGGAAAGATAAAGGCGTTACTGTTGAATTGGGCTTAATTGGCTCAAAAGGCATTAGCTTTTTCCGCTCATTAGGATTACCTGTTCGTGCACAACTTTCCGGTTTGGGTGATAATCCGGCAATGGAAGATTTAATCGGGGTCGCAAACGACATGTTTGATGTCTATAAAGACGGCGAAGTAGATGCAGTTTATATTGCCTACAATAAATTCGTTAATACAATGGCACAAAAACCCGTTTATCAACAATTAATACCATTACCGGCATTAGAAACCGATAATTTAGAGCAAAGACAAAGCACCTGGGATTACCTTTACGAGCCAGAGCCAAAAGTCTTATTAGACAGTTTGCTTACTCGTTATTTGGAATCACAAGTGTATCAATCTGTGGTAGATAACCTTGCTTCCGAGCAAGCTGCTAGAATGGTAGCAATGAAAGCGGCAACTGATAATGCAGGTAATTTAATCAATGACTTGCGATTAGTTTACAATAAAGCCCGTCAAGCAAGTATTACAAATGAATTAAACGAAATCGTCGCCGGCGCGGCAGCGATTTAATAAAAGAGGAACGGTAATGTCAGCAGGAAAAATTGTACAAATCATCGGTGCGGTGATTGACGTTGAATTCCCACAAGATGCAGTACCAAAAGTTTACGATGCATTAAAAGTTGAATCAGGTTTAACCCTTGAAGTTCAACAACAATTAGGTGGCGGTGTAGTTCGCTGTATCGCATTAGGTACATCTGACGGCTTAAAACGTGGCTTAAAAGTAGAAAATACTGGTAACCCAATTCAAGTTCCAGTAGGGACTAAAACGCTAGGCCGTATCATGAACGTATTGGGTGAACCAATCGATGAGCAAGGTGATATTGGCGCGGAAGAAAATTGGGCTATCCATCGTCCAGCACCAAGCTATGAAGAACAATCTAACAGTACGGAATTACTAGAAACTGGTATCAAAGTTATCGACTTAATTTGTCCATTCGCAAAAGGTGGTAAAGTAGGTCTATTCGGTGGTGCGGGTGTAGGTAAAACCGTTAACATGATGGAATTAATCCGTAACATCGCGATCGAGCACTCAGGTTACTCTGTATTTGCGGGTGTAGGTGAACGTACTCGTGAAGGTAACGACTTCTATCATGAAATGAAAGATTCTAACGTATTGGATAAAGTATCATTAGTTTACGGACAAATGAATGAGCCACCAGGTAACCGTTTACGTGTTGCGTTAACCGGTTTAACTATGGCTGAAAAATTCCGTGATGAAGGTCGTGATGTATTATTCTTCGTGGATAATATCTATCGTTATACCCTTGCTGGTACTGAAGTATCTGCGTTATTAGGTCGTATGCCATCTGCGGTAGGTTACCAACCGACATTAGCAGAAGAAATGGGTGTACTACAAGAACGTATCACTTCAACCAAAACAGGTTCTATCACCTCTGTACAAGCGGTATACGTACCTGCGGATGACTTAACTGACCCATCTCCAGCAACAACGTTCGCGCACTTAGACTCAACAGTTGTATTAAGTCGTCAAATTGCGTCTTTAGGTATTTACCCTGCGGTTGACCCATTAGATTCAACCTCACGCCAATTAGACCCACTTGTTATCGGTCAAGAGCACTATGATGTAGCGCGCGGCGTACAAGGTATCTTACAACGCTATAAAGAATTGAAAGATATCATCGCAATTCTTGGTATGGACGAGTTATCTGAAGAAGATAAATTAGTGGTAGCACGTGCACGTAAAATTGAACGTTTCTTATCACAACCGTTCTTCGTTGCTGAAGTATTCAACGGTACACCAGGTAAATACGTTTCTTTAAAAGAAACTATCCGCGGCTTTAAAGGTATTTTAGACGGCGAATACGACCATATTCCAGAACAAGCGTTCTACATGGTCGGTACAATCGACGAAGCGCTAGAAAAAGCCAAAAATATGTAATCGCTTCAAGTCATTTGAAGGAGAACAAAAATGGCGACATTTAACCTAATAATAGTCAGCGCAGAGCGAAAAATCTTTGAAGGTGCTGTGAAACAAATCCAAGCAACAGGTGTGGAAGGTGAACTTGGTATTTTACCAAACCACACCCCTTTAATGACGGCTATTAAGCCGGGGATTGTTAAATTCACCCTTGAAGATGGCAAAGAAGAAGTTATCTATGTTTCAGGCGGCTTCTTAGAAGTTCAACCTAAAGTAGTGACTGTGCTTGCCAATGTTGCAATTCGCGGTAGCGAGTTAGATGCAGATCGTATTCTTGAAGCAAAACGCAAAGCTGAAGAAAATATTGTGGCTCACGTTTCTGATGTGGATTATGAGCTTCTTGTAGCGAAACTTTCTAGAGAGTTAGCGAAACTTCGTGCTTACGAGCTTACTGAAAAACTCGTTAAATCAAAACGATAAGTTTATGATAATAAAAAAGAGCGGTCAAAATGACCGCTCTTTTTGTTTCTATCTTAAGAAATATCGATAAGCTTTACTTTCACTTACATCTTCATAAACATAGCCGAGTTGTGTTAAAGCTTGCTCAAATTCTGCGTTATCTTTTTCTTCTAATTGGAATGCTGCAAGGATATTACCGTAATCGGCACCATGCGCACGATAGTGGAACAATGAAATATTCCAGCGTTTACCTAATATTTCTAAGAATTTCAGTAGAGCCCCTTTTTGTTCTGGAAATTCAAAGCTATAAAGTCGCTCATTACGGTTTGAAACGCGTCCGCCCATCAAGTAACGAATGTGTGTTTTAGCAATGTCGTCATCAGACATATCTTCAACATCAAAACCGTTTTTCGTTAAATCAGCAATAATGTCTGCTTTTTCTGCTTCATTAGTAGTTCGCACACCAACAAAAATGCAAGCTTTTTGGTTATCTGCATAACGATAACTAAATTCTGTTACTGCACGATTACCGATGACATGGGCAAATTTTAAGAAACTGCCAGGTTGTTCAGGCATGGTTACAGCAAGTAAAGCCTCACGGTTTTCACCAATTTCGCAACGTTCTGAAACGTAACGTAATGTATGGAAGTTAAGGTTGGCACCAGATAAAATCGCTGCCATGTTTTTGCCTTGAATATTGTGCTGTTTGACGTATTTTTTCAGCCCGGCTAAACCTAATGCACCAGATGGTTCTGATACCGCACGCACATTTTCGAATAAATCTTTCATTGCGGCACAAACTTCATCGCTATCCACCAACACCATTCCATCCAAATATTTCTGGCATAAACGGAATGTCTCATCACCAATACGTTTTACTGCTACACCGTCAGCAAATAGAGCAACGTGAGCTAAATCTGTAGGTTCACCTTTTTCTAAAGCGGCATTCAAACAGGCTGAATCTTTGGACTCGATACCGATCACTTTAATTTCCGGCATAAATTGTTTGAGTAAAATGGCTACGCCAGCCGCAAGGCCACCGCCTCCAACTTGCACAAAGACATAATCCAAATCAGCCACTTGTTGCAGCATTTCCATTGCCAACGTGCCTTGACCCGCGATCACCAATGGATGATCAAACGGCGGAATAAATGTCATATGTTTAGATTTTGAAAGCTCAATCGCTTTGGCTTTGGCTTCATCAAAATTAGCTCCGTGTAGCAACACTTCACCACCAAATCCACGGACAGCATCCACTTTAATGCTTGGTGTGTTTTGTGGCATAACGATCAATGCTTTTAGCCCAAGTTGTTTAGCGGATAAAGCAACGCCCTGTGCATGGTTACCTGCAGAAGCAGCAATGACCCCAGCCTGTTTTTGTTCATCAGAAAGGCTAGAAATCATTGCGTAAGCGCCGCGTAGTTTAAAACTATTTACTGGTTGGCGGTCTTCACGCTTAATCCAAATATTATTATGTAGGCGCTCGGATAATTTCCCCATTTTTTGTAGCGGGGTTACAGTAGCGGCTTCATATACTCTGGAGCCAAGTTTAACAATCGCGTTAACATAATCCGATTGAGAGGGTTGAGGATTGGTAAGTAAATTTTTCATGATACTTAATTTGTTATGATGAAGTGCGGTTAATTTTTTCTTTATTTTTATCCTCCTCTCTTTTATGAGAGGAGGAGCGATTAGAGATTATTTTAATAGACTTTTATCACGTACCGCACCTTTATCCGCAGAAGTGGCAAAGTGGCCAAATACTTTTAATGCAAAGGATACTTCACGCTCTCGGTTAGCCGGTTGCCAGCCTTTGGCATCTTGCTCGGTACGGCGTTTTGCTAATTCTTCATCGCTGATTTTAAGGTTAATCGCGCGATTTGGAATGTCGATTTCGATAATATCGTCATCATGTACTAAGCCAATCGCACCGCCAGAAGCAGCTTCAGGAGAGGCGTGACCAATAGACAAACCGGACGTACCACCAGAGAAACGACCATCTGTTAATAAAGCACATTTTTTACCTAAGCCCATGGATTTTAAATAGCTGGTTGGGTATAACATTTCTTGCATACCTGGGCCGCCTTTTGGACCTTCGTAGCGGATGACTACTACATGGCCTTCTTTCACTTTGCCACCTAAAATACCGGCTACCGCATCTTCTTGGCTTTCAAATACGATAGCACGGCCGGTGAACTTCCAGATAGACTCATCTACACCCGCGGTTTTTACGATACAACCATCTTTAGCAATGTTACCGAACAATACCGCTAGACCGCCTTCTTGAGAAATGGCATTTTCTTTGTTACGGATACATCCACTTACACGGTCATCATCTACACTATCCCAACGGCAATCTTGTGAGAAGGCTTGCGTGGTACGAATACCTGCAGGACCTGCGCGGAAGAATTTATGTAGTTCTTCATCTTTATTAAGAATGATATCGTATTGATTTAATTGCTCTTCTAAAGTCATACCTAACACGGTTTTAGTGTTACGGTGGATTAGACCTGCGCGATCTAGTTCACCTAATAAGCCCATAATGCCACCTGCACGGTGCACATCTTCCATGTGGTATTTATTGGTGTTTGGTGCGATTTTGCTTAAGCAAGGCACAACGCGTGATAAGCGGTCAATATCCGCCATTTTGAAATCGACACCCGCTTCTTGAGCAGCTGCTAATAAGTGTAAAACTGTATTACTTGAACCACCCATCGCAATATCTAAGCTCATAGCATTTTCAAAGGCCTCAAAGGTGCCAATTGAACGAGGTAATACGCTTTCATCATCTTGTTCATAATAGCGTTTGCAAAGCTCAACAATTTGACGACCTGCTTTTAAGAATAATTCTTTGCGGTCAGCATGGGTCGCTAACATCGAGCCATTACCCGGTAAAGATAAACCTAATGCTTCGGTTAAGCAGTTCATTGAGTTAGCGGTGAACATGCCTGAGCAAGAACCACAAGTAGGGCAAGCACTTCGCTCAATCGCATCAATACGCTCATCGCTTACATTCGGATCTGCCGCTTCAATCATTGCATCCACTAAGTCTAAGCGAATAAGTTGATCAGATAATTTCGTTTTACCCGCTTCCATTGGGCCGCCTGAAACGAAGATAGTTGGAATATTTAAGCGCATTGCTGCCATTAACATTCCCGGGGTGATTTTGTCACAGTTGGAAATACACACCATTGCATCAGCACAGTGAGCATTAACCATATATTCCACGCTATCTGCGATTAAATCACGGCTTGGTAAGGAATAAAGCATCCCACCGTGACCCATCGCGATACCGTCATCTACCGCAATGGTGTTGAATTCTTTTGCTACGCCGCCAGCTTTTTCAATTTCAGCTGCAACCAGTTGTCCCATATCTTTTAAATGAACATGCCCAGGTACGAATTGGGTGAAAGAGTTCACCACCGCAATAATCGGTTTACCAAAGTCATTTTCTTTCATCCCTGTTGCACGCCATAAGGCACGTGCACCCGCCATATTACGACCCTGAGTGCTGGTCGCTGAACGTAGTTTTGGCATAAATAATCTCTCCAAGTAGTAAATTTATTGCTAAATATAGCTTCTGTATTTCACAGTGTAGGGACAAATCACATACATTTGCCTCTACAGATATCACATTGTTTTGTTTATATTAAAAATCCATGTACCTTACGGAGACGTAACAGTCGTAAGAACTTTCTCAACGATTGCAAATGGTAGTCCTATGATGGCAAAAGGAATAATAATAGCTGAAAGTGCAGCCTCTTCTTTGTTCAATTTATTAATACTAATTTCTTTTTCATTGCTAAACTCTACATATTTTGTTTCTAATGGCTGAATAAGTTTAGCCTTTTGCAAAATCTCATTTTTATTTTTTATATCAACAAGATTTCCATTATTCATTGAAAAAAACATTCTACGTCCATCTCTATAAGAAGAATTTATATTATAAAGTTCATCAAGTTGAGCTTTTGTTAAATTTTGGTGGTTAAAATATATTGATAAGAATGCCTCTACTTCATTGGTTTTAACATTTTTTCTTATCTCATCAATCTTCACAGAAGAAATATTTTTAGTATAAGGTGACTCAAGTAATTTAATTAATTGAGCTGTATTCCTATTATCTTTACTATTAAATTGATAACTATTAAGTTGCCCAATAGCATAAATCTGATTATCAGCAATAAAGAAAGATTTGATCACTTCTTTTTTTGATGATAATTCTTTATATTGTTGATCTGCTGTTACACAGCCCAATAAAAACGTAGCTATCAACATCCCAATAAATAAACGCATTTTTTTCATTTTTTTACCTTCATAATCTTCAGTTATTTTCCCAACCGCTTCACTAATAAATCCAAAGTGTGGTTGTTTTTCACTATGAATTTTAACCGCACTTTATTGCTATTTAACGGAATGGGCAAGGATCAAACAATGCACCGAATCCAGTGCTTGAATCTTTGTCACCCAAACAAGTTAACATCGCAACCGGAAACCATAATGGTGCGGTTAAAATAGTCAGTGGGTTAATAGTTTTATCATCATCAGAATACGAAGAGGTATTAACTTTACTACCATAATATCGGTCCACTGTTGCCATAATCGGTTTTGCAAGTTTATATTTTGCCAGCAGTTCATTTCGATGTTCATATTGTCGGCTAACACCTTCTGCCTCGTAAGTTATACTATAAATATTAAACTGAGGTGAAATACTATAACGTTCCTGCAATTTCTTTTTAACCGTTTCGGTTGTCTCTTGGAACATAAATTTCTTTAATAACTCATTACGTTGTTTTTCCGTTAAGTTATCTGCTCGCACATACAATGTTAAACTTGCAGAAACCTTTTTGTCTTCTTCATCGATAAGGAAAACTGGTATGACTTTTTCAATCGCTTTGGCATAGGGGCTATTCAAAAATGTTGATAAATCAGAGACGCTAGAGCTACAGAGTTCAAAACTTTCTTTATCGGTAAAGACAAAAAGCTTGCAATCTTGACCAAACATAAACATCTCAATGGGCTCTTGTGTTGTTGATGACGAACGTGACGAACAAGCAGCCAAAACGATTGTTGACAATAGAAAAATAAAAGTAAATAGCTTTTTCATTTTTAAGTTCCTTTACTTAATTTCAATCACATCTGGCAGTTTAGCCAATTGATTCACCAACAAATCAAAAGTGCGGTCAGATTTTACAGTGATTTTTAACTGCACTTGGGTGTCTACCAAGATCATATCCATGTTAGTTACAGTAAAGCCACGTAAACGAATAACGCGTAATACGCGTTCTAAAACCTCTGGGCGATGTTGAGCGATCAAGTCAAAAGTATATTGGTTCATCTTAAATTTCCTCCAACATATCGGCATTACACGCACCCGGTGGGACTAACGGCCATACACATTCATCAGGTGGAATGCATACTTGTAGCAAATAAGCAGTTTCGCTATTTAATAAACGATTAAGCGCTGCATCCACCTCATCAGCACGCTCAATGCGTTCAGCTGGAATATCAAAGGCTTTCGCTAACATTACAAAATCAGGGTTATCTTCTAGAATGGTTTCTGAACGGCGTTTGTTCCAGAAAAGGTCTTGCCATTGACGCACCATACCAAGGCGTTGGTTATCTAACAGCAAAATTTTTACGGGTAATTTGCCGCGTTTGATTGAACCTAATTCTTGAATGTTCATCATCAATGAACCATCGCCGGTCACCAAAATCACTTCATCATGAGGGCGTGCTTTTTTCGCGCCTACCGCTGCAGGTAAACCAAATCCCATGGTGCCAAAACCTGCGGAGGTAATATAGTTTTCTGGTGCGAAATGGCGCATATGTTGCGCAGACCACATTTGGTGTTGGCCCACATCGGTACAAATTACGGCATTTTGAGGTTTACGTTGAGAAAGCGTGTTGAGCAACGACCAAGGATCAATCGGTCGGTTGCCTGCATTGTCAATATAAGTGAAATCGAGTTTGGCTTTTAACGATTGGATGTGTGCTCGCCAATCATCAATTGTAAGCGGGATACTTAAAGCTTCTAAGGCTTGAATTAAATCACCTTGAAGAGCAACATTTGCCACACGGAGTTTGTTGATTTCTGCTGCATCAATATCACAATGAATGACTTTAGCTTGTGGCGCAAAACTGTCTAATTTACCGGTCACACGGTCATCAAAACGTGCACCGCACACTAACAATAAATCACATTCTTGTACGGCAACGTTTGCGGCTTTTGTGCCGTGCATACCAATCATGCCCATATAAACGGGATCGGTTGGGTCAATTGAGCCTAAACCTTTCAATGTTGAAACGGATGGCATTTTGGTGATTTGTAGGAATTTTTTGACCGCTTGTGTGGCTTTCGCCATACCTACACCGCCGCCTACATAAAGCACCGGTTTTTTTGCTTGCGCCAATAATGCTTTTGCTTCAGTTAATTTTAATTCTGAAAGTGCGGTTGGTTTTACGACTGGTTTGACAATAGGTTTTACATGTTCAGGTACATCGCTCACTTGGATATTACGAGGCACATCAATGAGAACTGGACCTGGTCTGCCACTTTGTGCAATTTGGAAAGCAGAGGCAATAATTTCGGGGAGTTCTTCGATGGATTGCACTATGTAGCTGTGCTTGGTACAAGCAAGAGACAAACCTAACACATCGGCTTCTTGGAAAGCATCGGTACCGATAAGGGAGGCAGCCACTTGGCCAGTGAATGCCACGAGTGGCACTGAATCAGCAAAGGCATCACCTAAACCAGTAATTAAATTGGTTGCACCTGGGCCAGAGGTTGCCACACATACGCCGACTTTGCCTGTAGAGCGCGCATAACCAATTGCGGCTATTGCGGCACCTTGTTCGTTACGGCAAAGAAGATGGTCAAGACCTGAGTCATAGATGGCATCATAGGTTGGCATGATTGCCCCGCCTGGGTAGCCGAAAAGATCGGTTACGCCATGCGCTTTTAAACATTGGATAATGAGTTGTGCGCCTGTCATGTTGCTTCCCGTTTTTATGATTATTGAATAATTTTATAAACACTGAAGTTCAGCATTGTAGCGGAATTTTTCGCCTTTGGTTAGGTTTTCTCGAAAAAACCAATGAAAAAAACACGATAATAAACATCATCGTGTTTTTGAATGAAAAGTGCGGTCAGAAAACATGATGTTTTCTGTGCGTAAAATTAGAAGCCTGCTTGTTTTTCTAATTGTTCAACAAGCGCATCGTCTAAACCTAACGCTTTTGCTAAGTCTGCTAAGAAAATGATTTCTTTGCGAGATAAATCTTTGCTTACTAAACGAGCCGCTAAGTACACATTGCTTGCAAGTGCAGTATCGTTACCTACAAGACGTGCAATTTCGTTGATAGAAATTGGATTTTGGATTTCTTGTGCAAGCCATTGTGCTAATTCAGGGTTGTTACCCGCTTCGTTTGCAATAGTTTGTTTTTCATCTTCAGTAATTTCACCATCAGCTGCCGCAGCTGCGATCATGGTGCGTAAAATTAATTCGCCTGCATCGACATGGCTTGATGAATTTAATACATCAAACGCATTTTCTGAGATGTTTGGTTGGCTGCTTTGTTGGGATTTTTGATAGTTTTGGTAAGCTTGATAAGCAAGGTTACCTAAAACGGCAAGTGAGCCTAATTTTGCTAAGCTTGCACCACCGCTACGGCCTAAAATCATCGATAAGATACCGCCTAACGCTGCACCACCACCTACTTTTGTAATAGAGTCGATAGTTTGGTTACCAGTTTCAAGTTTGCTAGCAGAGTTTTTAGCCACATCTAAAACTTGATTTAAAATGCTGTTGAGATCCATAAATGTTTCCTTTTGGTTGTTAATAGAGATTAAATTCGGCCTTTAGACAGTAAATTTTAAAAAAAATTCACTTTTTTAACCACTCTTTAAACCAAGTCCTTGACTCGGTTTTAGAATTCATTATATTGAAATCTTTCTTCATTAAAAAGGAACTTAATATGACGCAGTCAAACGCAAAGCGTGAGACCTTCTCTGGTCGGAAAGCATTTATTATGGCGGCAATTGGATCCGCCGTTGGTTTAGGAAACATTTGGCGTTTCCCTTACACCACTTATGAAAACGGGGGCGGTGCATTTATTATCCCTTATCTTATTGCACTTTTAACCGCCGGTATTCCATTACTTTTCTTAGATTATGCAATCGGTCATCGCCATCGTGGTGGTGCACCACTTTCTTATCGTCGTTTTAACCCACACTTTGAAGTGTTTGGTTGGTGGCAGGTGATGGTGAATGTCATCATCGGTCTTTACTATGCTGTGGTATTAGGTTGGGCAGCAAGCTATACCTACTTCTCACTTAATTCTGCTTGGGGCGATCAACCGATTGATTTCTTCCTACACGAATTCTTAAAAATGGGTGATATCAGTAACGGCGTGAGCTTTGAATTTGTAGGTATGGTAACTGGTCCATTAATTGCTGTATGGTTAGTGGCGTTAGGCGTACTTTCTTTAGGTATTCAAAAAGGGATTTCTAAATCTTCAGATATCTTAATGCCTGTTTTAGTGGTGATGTTTGTAGCGTTGGTAGTTTATTCTTTATTCTTGCCAGGTGCAGAAAAAGGCTTAAACGCACTATTTACACCAGACTGGTCAAAACTCTCTAATCCGAGCGTGTGGATTGCGGCTTACGGTCAAATCTTCTTCTCTCTTTCCATCTGTTTCGGGATTATGATTACGTATGCATCGTACTTGAAAAAAGATTCAGATTTAACTGGTAGCGGTTTAGTTGTTGGTTTTGCGAACTCAAGTTTTGAAGTGCTTGCTGGTATCGGTGTATTTGCGGCATTAGGTTTCATCGCAACCGCGCAAGGTGTAGAAGTGAGTGAAGTGGCAAAAGGTGGTATTGGTTTAGCCTTCTTTGCATTCCCAACTATTATTAACAAAGCACCATTCGGTGAAGTATTAGGGGTATTATTCTTCGGTTCATTAACCTTTGCGGCATTAACCTCATTTATCTCTGTTATTGAAGTAATCATTTCAGCGATTCAAGATAAACTCCGTTTACGTCGAGCAAAAGCGACCTTTGTTGTTGGTTTACCAATGATGGTGGTATCAGTCATTTTATTTGGTACGACAACTGGCTTACCAATGCTTGATGTATTCGATAAATTTGTGAACTACTTCGGTATTGTAGCAGTGGCATTTGTTTCATTAATTGTGATTGTAGCAAATGAAAAACTTGGCTTATTAGGTAACCACTTAAATGAAAGCTCTTCATTCAAAGTCGGTTTCCTATGGCGTTTATGCATTGTAATCACCACGGGTATTCTTGCCTTTATGTTATTGAGTGAAGGCGCGAAGGTATTTACAGAAGGCTACGAAGGTTATCCAAGTTGGTTCGTAAATATCTTTGGTTGGGGCATGGCAATTTCGCTAGTAGTCGTTTCGTTCATTCTTTCTCGTTTAAAATGGAAAAATGAAGATAACCTCAATCTTGAAGAAAAAGGAGAATAAAGATGACAGGTATTGCAATTGCAATGATGATTGTGGCGCTTCTTGTGATTTGGGGTGGCTTGATCTTTGCTTTAATCAGACTTCCAAAAGAAGAAAAATAAGGTCAAAATTGACTGCACTTTGAAATAAGTAGGGCGTGCTGAGCACGCCCTTTTTTGTTATTTCGATAAATCGATTTGATATACCGCAAACCCAACTTCATCGGTGCCGACTTTCTTCATTGGATATTGAGCATTGTCTTGAATAAATTTCGCTGCTTGTTCGCTTGGCGAGGTTTCAAAACGCACGTCTAATTTATCGTTACCTTTAATCGGTGCAAAACGCCAGTTTTTATCCGCACTTGGGTTTACATGGCCATTTTTCTCGCTTTCTGCTTTGATGTAATCCGCAAGAATTTGGCGGTTTTCATCAGGAGAAGCGTAAACGATATGCGCATCGCCAGTGCCTGGGAATTTATTACCGTAAGCACGATAGTTGTTAGTCGCAATTAAGAATTCTGCTTTTGGATCAACCGGTTTACCTTGGTAAGTTAAATTCACCACGCGGTGTGAGTTCGGGTTAATCAATTTGCATTCGCCGTCATAACGCGGTGGTTGAGTCAGGTCGAATTCATAATTTACGCCGTCAATCACATCATAGTTATAGGTACGGAAACCTTCCCAATCAAGTAACGATTGTGGTTTGTCGCTTGTTGGATCGATTTGTTTGAACATACCCGCACTACATTCCAACCATTCTTTCAATTCTTCGCCCGTTGCTTTCACAACAACTAAGGTGTTTGGATAGAGATATAAATCTGCTGCGTTACGGAAGGTTAATTCACCTTTGTTCACTTCAGTATAGCCAGTAGGGTCATTTTTACGTCCGCCTGCTTTAAATGGTGCGCCCGCACTTAAAATCGGTAAGCCCGCCATTGCTGCAACACTTGGTGCTACTTTTTCAACGTAAGCTTTTTGTGCTTGGTTCACAATTTGAATAGTTGGGTCATCTTGCACTAAGGCTAAGTAGCTGTACATGTTATCGGTCGCTTTACCGATTGGCTGTGCCACAAATTCACGGGTGGCTTCATGCACAGGTTTTAAAAGTGCGGTCAATTTTGCATCACTTTCTGTGGTCGCTTTTTTGTTCTCAGCATCGTAAATTGGGCGAAGTGCTGCTTTACCATCAGCCACTAACCATTTGCCGTTGTGTTGAGCAAGGGTTAGGTCGATCACACTGATGTTATTTGCCCAGTAGCCTGCCATACTTTCAGGCACGCCTTTCACGGTACCTTTAGCAATATCTGCATTTGGTGATTTCGCGAACTCTTTGTTCGGGAATAAACGGTGAGAGTGACCGAAAACAATCGCATCAATGTGTGGTACATCAGCAAGGTAGAATGCTGAGTTTTCTGCACCTTCTTGATATGGCTCGTCAGATGGGCCAGTGTGCGCAAGTGCCACAATAATATCTGCACCTTTTTGTTTCATTTCTGGCACATATTTTTGTGCAGTTTTCACGATATCGCGCGTTTCTACTTTACCTTGTAAGTTCGCTTTATCCCACACCATAATTTGTGGTGGCACAAAACCGATATAACCAATGTTTAGTTTATGCGTTTTACCTTGGCTATCCACCACTTCTTTGGTTTGAATCACATAAGGCGTGAAATAGGGCTCTTCGGTACCGACTTTTACTACGTTAGCATTGATGATAGGGAATTTCGCTTGTTTAATCGCATCGGCTAAATAATCTAAGCCATAGTTAAACTCGTGGTTACCTAATGTCCCTACTTCATAGTGCATTGCATTTAAACAATCTACGGCTGGGTTTGATTTGCCTTCTTTATAACCTTTAGCTGCTTGATAGTCAGCAATTGGGTTACCTTGAATTAAGTCACCGTTATCAACTAAAACGCTGTTTTTCACCTCTTGACGTGCTTGACGAATCAAGCTTGCTGCACGGGTAAAACCGAATTTCTCAGTCGGTGCATCTTTGTAGTAATCGAAGTCAGTTAAAAAACTGTGAATATCGGTTGTTGCCACAATACGTAAATCGACTTGTGTATCGCTTTTCGCAAAAGCAAAACGGCTCGCACTTAACGCTAAAATGCTGCTTGCGCCAAGTTGGATGAAATTTCTTCTGTTGATCATATGAGCTCCTGTTGTATAAGAATCGGCAAGATTTTAAAGCTCTTTTATATATAAAGAAAGCGCAATATAAAGTTATGAAATGAAGTGTGATATGCATCACAAAATAAGGAATTGAATTTGGTTGCAAAACTTCACGTTTGGGACAAAAATAGAACATCCAATCCGCTAAAAATTAAGTCATTCACAGTAAGGTAGCCTGCATTTATTGATGGCATCCTATAAGGAGAGCGCTATGGCTTTTAATCTTAAAAATAGACACTTATTGAGTCTTGTTCATCATTCAGAGCGTGAAATTAAGTACTTACTAGATTTATCCCGCGATTTGAAACGAGCGAAATATGCGGGAACTGAGCAACCTAAACTGCAAGGTAAAAATATCGCATTAATTTTTGAAAAAACCTCAACTCGTACTCGTTGTGCTTTTGAAGTCGCTGCTTATGACCAAGGTGCTCGAGTAACTTATATCGATCCAAACTCCTCTCAAATCGGGCATAAAGAAAGTATGAAAGATACAGCCCGAGTACTTGGAAGAATGTACGATGCAATAGAATATCGTGGATTTAAACAAACTATTGTTCAAGAGCTTGCTGATTATGCTGGAGTACCTGTTTTTAATGGGTTAACAGATGAATTCCACCCAACACAAATGCTCGCTGATGTGCTTACTATGATTGAAAATTGCGATAAACCATTAAGCGAAATTAGCTATGTATATATTGGTGATGCTCGCAACAATATGGGTAACTCTTTATTGTTGATTGGTGCAAAATTAGGTATGGATGTCCGTATTTGTGGTCCTAAAGCATTATTACCAGATGCTGAATTAGTAGAATTATGTGAAGGCTTTGCTAAACAAAGTGGAGCAAGAATCACAGTTACTGACGATATTGATAAAGCAGTGAAAGGTGTTGACTTTGTGCATACCGACGTTTGGGTTTCAATGGGCGAGCCATTAGAAGCTTGGGGAGAACGTATTAAGTTATTGCTTCCTTATCAAGTAACGCCAGAACTCATGAAGCATACGGGTAATCCAAAAGTAAAATTCATGCACTGTTTACCTGCATTCCATAATAGTGAAACCAAAGTGGGTCGCCAAATTGCAGAAAAATACCCTGAATTAGCAAATGGCATTGAAGTGACTGAAGAGGTATTTGAGTCTCCGATGAATATTGCATTCGAACAAGCAGAAAACCGTATGCATACGATTAAAGCAGTCATGGTTGCGAGTTTAGCTTAGGAAGTAGCTAGATAAATTGGTATATTTATTCATCATCTCATTTTAAGGATAAAATATTTCTATACTTTTGTAGTTTTATTTTTATGTAAAATTTAAATTTATTTTTTGATAATGATCACATTTTTTGAAAAATATTATTGACATAATATTTACACGAGCAGAGAATGTACCCAACAAAGGTTAGTTTAGATAGAAAGAGGGACTTTTTCTATGCTACTTCGTACATATATACACAGATACGTCCATACGAAAGTATTGAGACTTTTACGGTTTAATCCGATAAAGGGTCGTTCTTTGATGGCGCACATCCGTCGTACACGCCATATTATGATGCCATCGCATCGCTCTTGCTTCTCATATTCAGTATTTGCTTCTCAAAACAAACCATCCAACACGGCTCTCTAAACAGAGTTGTTCTCTCTGTTTAGAGAGTATCCACAGATTAATTTCTGAATATTTTTGTATTGCCTAGAACAGGCAAGAAATATTTTGTGAAATTAACTTAATCTTATTTAATTTAAAATAAATAAATTCTTACTTTAGTTTTTGTTATTAAAATCTAGAGAGGGTTGTTTTATTCTAAATAAATCTATTGCGTTATTAAAATTAATAATGCAGGGTAACTTTACGTCAAAAATAAATAAAGGAGTTTATTATGCCAAACTTAAAAATTGCATATAGTCCAAAAGTTGAACAATATTTCTCTACAAATAGAGAATTAGTTGAGATTGCCAAAACAGACTTTACAGATGTTGCGGCTATCGTATTAAGTTCAGGTGATGTAGGAGAATACCTCGGTCGAATTCAAGCAACAAAATTCGGCGTTCCAGTATTCGTTGTTCAAACAGAAGAACAACAAGTGGATCCAAAATTCTATGATTCTATTTACCATATCCAAGATTTAAACGGTTATGACATCAAACTTTATAGCCGCCAAATCGAAACTGCAGCAAAACTTTATGAAGAAAAAATGTTACCTCCATTCTTCAAAATGTTAAGTGAATATGTGGAAATGGGTAATATCGCTTTCGACTGTCCAGGACACCAAGGTGGTCAATACTACCGTAAACACCCTGCAGGTCGTTTCCTTTACGATTTCTTTGGTGAAAATATTTTCCGTTCTGATATTTGTAATGCGGACGTAAAATTAGGTGACTTGTTAATTCATGAAGGTGCAGCTTGTGATGCACAAAAATATGCCGCTCAAGTATTTAATGCAGATAAAACTTACTTTGTATTAAACGGTACTTCATCTGCAAACAAAGTAGCATTAAACGCAGTGCTTTCTCCAGGCGATTTAGTGTTATTTGACCGTAACAACCACAAATCAAACCACCACGGTGCGTTAATTCAAGCAGGTGCAACACCAATTTACTTGGAAACTGCACGTAACCCATTTGGTTTCATCGGTGGTATTGATAGTCACTGTTTTGAAGAAGATTACTTAAAATCATTAATCAAAGAAGTTGCACCTGAAAAATTAAACCAAAAACGTCCATTCCGTTTAGCAGTTATCCAATTAGGTACTTATGATGGTACGATTTATAACGCACGCCAAGTTGTGGATAAAATCGGTCACCTTTGTGATTACATCTTATTCGACTCTGCATGGGTAGGTTATGAACAGTTCATTCCAATGATGAAAGATTGCTCTCCATTATTGCTTGAATTAAATGAAAATGACCCTGGTATTTTAGTGACACAATCTGTTCACAAACAACAAGCTGGTTTCTCACAAGCTTCACAAATCCATAAAAAAGATAAACATATCAAAGGTCAAGATCGTTATGTAAACCATAAACGTTTCAATAACGCCTTCATGTTACATGCTTCAACCAGTCCGTTCTATCCATTGTTTGCAACATTAGATGTGAACGCGAAAATCCAAGGTAGTGAAGCAGGTCTTCGCTTATGGCATGAATGTGTGAAAGTGGGTATCGAAGCACGTAAATTAGTGTTGAATCATTGTGACTTAATCCGTCCATTCATCCCTACCACAGTAAAAGGTAAAAAATGGCAAGATTATGACACAGAAGAAATCGCAACTAACCTCGAGTTCTTCAAATTCCACCCAACTGATACATGGCATAAATTTGAAGGCTATGCAGACGAACAATACTTCGTTGACCCATGTAAATTCTTGCTTACCACTCCAGGTATCAGCTTAGAAAATGGTGAATATGAAGACTTCGGTATTCCAGCGACCATTCTTGCAAACTACTTACGTGAAAACGGTATTATTCCGGAAAAATGTGACTTGAACTCTATCTTATTCTTGCTCACTCCGGCAGAAACTCTCACCAAAATGCAAACATTGGTAGCTCAAATTGCCTTGTTCGAAAAACACATTAAACAAAACTCTTTATTAAAAGATGTATTGCCAACTGTGTACAAAAACAACGAAGACCGCTACAAAGGTTACACAATCCGTCAATTATGCCAAGAAATGCATGACCTTTATGTAAGCCGCAATGTAAAACAACTTCAAAAAGACCTATTCCGCAAAGCAACATTACCGGAATATGCATTAAATCCACACGATGCGAATATTGAATTCGTTCGTAACAAAGTTGAACTTGTTGCATTAACTGACATTGTTGGTCGCGTAGCTGCGGAAGGTGCATTACCTTATCCTCCAGGTGTGTTATGTGTGGTTCCAGGGGAAAGATGGAGTCCGACTGCACAAAAATACTTCCTCGCATTAGAAGAAGGTATCAACACATTACCTGGTTTCGCACCTGAAATCCAAGGGGTTTACTTACAAAAAGACCCTGATGGACGTACTCGTGCATATGGCTATGTTTTAACTGACTATTAATAAAGTGTGGTTATGAGGTTTTCCCTCATAACCCTCTCAGCACAAACAAAAAAAGTGCGGTTAAAAACATCTGATTTTTTGACCGCACTTTAAGGAGTATAAATTATGAGTGCTAAAAGTAATAAAATTGGTGTGGTTCAACTCACCATTCTGACCATGGTTAATATGATGGGTTCAGGTATCATTATGTTACCGACCAAATTAGCCGAAATTGGGACTATTTCTATCGTTTCTTGGCTTGTAACCGCAGTTGGTTCAACAGCCTTAGCTTATGCATTCGCACAATGCGGTATGTTTAGTAGAAAATCCGGTGGTATGGGTGGCTATGCTGAATACTCTTTCGGTAAAGCAGGTAACTTTATGGCGAACTATACTTATGGTGTGTCGTTAGTTATTGCGAATACTGCGATTGCGATTTCTGCTGTAGGTTATGGTTCAGAGTTCCTCGGTGCAACTCTTTCTCCACTTTCTATCGCATTATGGACAATCTTCACTCTTTGGCTTGCTACCATTCTTAACTTCGGTGGCGCAAGAATTACGGGTAACATCAGTTCATTCACCATTTGGGGTGTAATTATTCCTGTGGTGGGTATTTCAATCATCGGTTGGAAATGGTTTGATGGTACAATGTATGTAAATTCTTGGAACCCACACAATGTACCTACTTTTGAAGCGATCGGTGTATCTATTTCAATGACATTATGGGCATTCTTAGGGTTAGAGTCTGCTTGTGCGAACTCTGATGCGGTTGAAAATCCAGAGAAGAACGTACCAATTGCGGTACTTGGTGGTACTTTAGGGGCTGCGGTAATTTATATCGTTTCTACTAACGTTATCGCAGGTATTGTTCCTAATCTTGAACTTGCTAATTCAACCGCACCGTTCGGTTTAGCCTTTGCTCATATGTTTGATGAAACAATCGGTAAAGTCATCATGGGTTTAATGGTGATGTCTTGTTTCGGCTCATTATTAGGTTGGCAGTTCACTATTGCTCAAGTATTCAAATCTTCAGCAGAAGAAGGTTATTTCCCAGCATTCTTCAAAAAAGTTACTAGCAAAGATGCACCTATCGTTGGTATGGTAACTATCACTTCGTTACAAACATTACTCTCATTAATGACAATCAGCCCATCATTAAATAAACAATTCAATGTGCTGGTTGACCTAGCGGTAGTAACAAACGTTATTCCATACTTGCTCTCAATGGCTGCACTTCCCGTATTGTTGAAAACTGAAAACGTTCCTTACCAAAAATACAAAAAAACTGTTCTTGTTGCCTTTATTGGTTCAGTCTATAGTATCTATGCGCTTTATGCTGCGGGTGAACAAGCGATGCTATACGGTTCAATTGTGACCTTTATCGGTTGGACATTGTATGGTTTTGTTTCTTACAAATTTGACCTTAAAAAATCTCAAGCTTAATTAAAAAAGAAAAGCCTACATCTTAATGTAGGCTCTTTCGAGTAGTAATAAGCTAAGTACAAAAGAGCGGTTGAAAATTAACTTGTTTTCAACCGCTCTTTTTATTTAGGACAATACTCTCAACAAAACAGGCTGAAATTCTGTTTGTTGGCCGAGTTTTAGGGTGTAACGTTTAACCATCACAAAGGAAAGTGCGGTCAACATAAAGATTAAAATCGCACGGATGAGCTCATTTTCACTGATATAGCTAGAAAGCAACGTTGCAATCAATAAAGTCAAAAGCGGCACGATATACATTAACAATGCAGAAAATAACATGGATTTTTCTTCTAGACCGATTTCCACCATTTGACCTGTGCGCAGTGGCGTAATGGTTTCGAGTGTGAAGATATGCTCACCTCGTTTTCCATTGAGTTCAGACAGGGAGGCTGTCCCACAGGCTTCTCTAGCCGAACAAGCCCCGCAGGCGCTTTGTGATTGACATTTCACTTTAGCAAGACCGGTTTCCGCATCATAGCTCATCACAACGGCACTTTCTTTTAGCATTGCGCTTCTCCCATATAAATATCAAAGCGGTGATTTTTGGTTTCACGAGTGACATGGGGCGCTTTTTGCGCTAAGAATTCCGCATAATCAGGGCGTTTTACCACCACGCGTTTACGGGCTAATTGTAGCGCAGGTGTCAAGAGCTCATCGGCATCCAAATCCGCACCAACCAAATGTTGGAATACACGCATTTCTTTTTTGACTAGGGCAGATTTTTGTTTGTGTGGATACATTGGATCCAAATACACCACATCGGCACTCTCGGTTTGTGGATTAAGTTCGGCAATATGATGAACATTTAGTAAACGCATATTTTGTTGCATCATTTCACCTATTTCTGCATCCTGATAGGCTCGGTTGAGTCCATCCTGTAATAGCAAATATACCACCGGATGGCGTTCTACTAAACGCACTTGGCAACCAATAGAAGCTAAAACAAAAGCATCTCGACCAAGTCCTGCGGTGGCATCAATCACGCTCGGCAATTCTGTGCCCTTAATGCCTACAGCTTTGGCAATAGCCTCTCCACGTCCACCGCCAAATTTACGACGATGAGCCATTGCGCCGGCTACGAAATCTACAAACACATCGCCTAATTTGGGCTCATCGAGTTTACGCAAGGCGAGATGACTTTCAGTTTTCACCAATGCAAGCGGACTTTCAGTACAATGCTCGATACCAAGAGGGGCGCAAAGTGCGGTCAATTCTGACAATGTTCCCACTTCGGCAAGCAGTTGAATTTTTATTTTCTCACCAGCCATACGCCGCTTTCCATATGATCCGTGTAAGGGAATTGATCAAACAGTGCCGCTTTTTCAATGCGGTGGGTTTGGCTTAGGGTTTGCAAATTCTCACAAAGGGTATGTGGATTGCAGGAAATATACAAAATACGATCGTAATTCTGCACCAGCTTTACGGTGTCAGGGTCAAGCCCTGCTCGTGGAGGATCAACAAAAATCGTATTGCATTGATAGGCTTTTAAATCAATGCCTTTTAAGCGATTAAACTCACGTACACCATTCATTGCTTGGGTAAACTCTTCTGCCGACATACGGATAATTTGCAGATTATCGATCGCATTTTCCGCAATATTAAATTGTGCGGCAGCCACGGATGGCTTGGCGATTTCAGTAGCAAGTACTTTGCGGAAGTTTTGTGCAAGGGCAATAGAGAAATTGCCGTTACCACAATACAGCTCTAATAAATCACCTTGAGAACCTTGAGTGCAATCAATCGCCCATTCCAACATCTTGCAATTTACAGCTGCATTAGGCTGGGTAAAGCTGTTTTCCACTTGGCGATAAACATAATTGTGACCTTTTACTGGTAATACTTCATCAACAAAATCTTGCTCTAAACAGATTTTTTGTTTACTCGCACGACCAATCAACTGCACATCAAAACCAAGTTGTTGTAATTCTTCTTTTAAGCGTGTAGCAGCGCTTTTCCATTCTTCCGTGAGTTGCTTGTGGTAAAGCAGGCTTACAATAATTTTATTGCTGAGCGTGCTCAAATAATCAATTTGAAACAGTTTTTTATGTAGCACTTCCTGCGTTTTTAATAATGGCAGTAAGACTTTCATCATGCGATTGATCAGTTCGCTGGCAATTGGGAATTCATCCACTCGATAACGCTGCAAGGTGCTTTGATCAAACATGATGTGATAAAAATCGCCTTTATCATGCCAAATACGAAATTCCGCACGCATCCGATAATGGCTAGTCGGTGAATCAAACACGGCTATTTCTGGGGCGTTAAAGGGCTGCAAAAGTGCGGTCAGTTTTTCAGTCTTTTTTTGCAGGAGTTCGGTATATTGGGAAATGGGTAGTTGCATTGATGTTTACGTTTGAATGATAAATATCCCACAGCCCTTGGCAAGCATGGGGATTGAGTAAAAAAGCAAAAGGCAAGCTTCTGCCTGCCTTTTAAAATGTATTATTCGCCAGAATAATCTTCGCCGCCAGAAGCCGCTTCGCTCACATCACCTGATAAGGTGTAAACACGTTTTGTTGTATTAATGCGAGTACGATATTTATTCCACGTTTTTTCGAAGAAAGTTTCCGGTGCACGTTCACCACGGCAAAAAGCAACAAATTCTTTTTCTTCTTTTGTCGCTGGCTTGCGCTCGCCTGAATCTAATGCTTTAAACGCTTGACCATATTGCTCTAATACTTGGGATTCTTTGATTGTATAATCACCGTGACGGGAAAATCCGCGTGGGTAGTTTTTGTCGTCAAAAAAACGACGAGTAACACTGAAACTAGCAGCCATAATCATCTCTCTTCTTTATATTTAAAAACGGCAGGCATTAAACCAATTTTTTTTTATTTTTGCAATAAACCTTTCACGGTTTCTACATAATCTTTGACGAAATCATCGTAATTTAAGCCTTCAGGGTTTACACGATATTTGCCATTGACATAGAAATCAGGTACGCCATGTACTTTAAACTGCTCAGCCGCATTCACTTGTTTATTCACTAAACCGTTTACAGCAAAGCTGTTGATGTTGTTATCAAATTGTTCAGCAGTCACACCGCTATCAATGAAGATTTTACGAATATCATCCATTGAGCTTAATTTATCTTGTTGTGCGGCTTCAAATAAAGGGGCTTTCACTTTGCTTTCTGCACCAAGCGCCATCGCTAATGCCCATGCACGAGTGAGGTTTTCAGATTGACGACCTAAGAAGTTAACGTGATATTGTTTAAATTCAGTGCCTTTTGGTAAGCTTTCTGCAACTTGTTTTGGAATATGGTATTCCATTTCAAAGGCGTAGCAATGCGGGCAGTAGAAAGAGAAAAATTCAATCACTTCAGGCTGTGCAGAAGCGGTTTGACCCACTTGAACGTATTGTTTACCTTCTTCTAGATTAGCTGCGAATGCGTTAAATGAAAATAAAGCACCGAGTAAAAATAAAACTTTTTTCATTTGTTTTCCTTATTTAATAATTCCGCGCGCTTTTAACAATGCGGTTTTAAAATCTTCTTCATAATCTTTTTTGATGCCAGGAATTGGCTCAAGTTTATCTGTACCGTGCATTTTTAAATGATAAATAATCACTTCATCAGATAATTCTGCTACGGGTTTATCAAAACCTGCTTCATCAGCAATTTTTTGCAAAATTTGTAACAAGCTCAGATCTGGGTCTTTAGACCAATAAGGTTGTAAAAGTTCCAATACTTCATTTAAACGCTTACATTTCATTGCTATTTCCTTTTAAATGGAGAAAAATAAGGCTAGATCATACTTCAAATAAGGCAATAAGAAAATATGGAATACACAATAAGTGCGGTTATTTTGGCAGGCGGAAAAGCACGGAGAATGAATGGGGTGGATAAAGGCTTACAGCTTTTACAAAATAAACCATTAATTAGCCATGTGATTGAGCGCTTACAACCTCAAGTGATTGATATTTCAATTAATGCTAATCGTCACCATAAGGAGTATGCCCAATGGGGTTTCCCCGTATTTTCAGATGAATTGCCTGATTTTCAGGGGCCATTGAGCGGTATGTTAACAGCACTCGAAAAAGCTAAAACGGATTTTGTACTTTTTGTGCCTTGTGATAGTCCGTATTTTCCACAAAACTTATTAGAAAAACTAAAAAGCGCGGTTAAAAATGACCGTACTTTAATTGCTTATGCAAAAGATAAAGAGCGTGAACACCCGACATTTTGTTTGATGTCCGTTCAGCTTAAAGAGAAGTTGTGTGCCTATTTAAATGAGGGCGAACGTCGCTTATTACAATTTATGAACAAAAATGGCGCGGTTGCTGTCCAATTTGACGAACAAGAAGGACGATTTGTAAATTTTAATACCTTAGAAGATTTACAATAAATTATTTGTTTAACCTTGAATTTTGTAAAAAATTCTCCATTATTGCAGTGTTTACTTTCTATTTTATTGAGGAACTTTATTATGATGCGAATCCTTTTATTTTTAGCCACTAACTTTGCTGTAATGCTTGTGTTAGGGATTATTTTAAATGTGACCGGTATTGCAGGAAATAGTACAGGTGGCATTTTAATTATGGCGATGCTTTTCGGTTTTGCTGGCTCGTTGATTTCATTATTTTTATCAAAAACCATGGCATTGCGCTCTGTGGGGGCGGAAGTGATTACCGAACCACGTAATCAGGCAGAGCGTTGGTTAGTAGAAACTGTACGCCGTCAAGCGCAACAAGCAGGCATCCCAATGCCAGATGTGGCGATTTATCATTCTAATGATGCGAATGCTTTTGCTACGGGTGCAACTAAAAACAATTCTTTAGTTGCGATTAGTACAGGCTTATTGAACTCCATGACGGAAGAGGAAGCTGAAGCAGTATTGGCTCATGAGGTCTCACACATTGCGAACGGTGATATGGTAACCATGACTTTATTGCAGGGCGTATTGAATACCTTCGTGATTTTCTTATCTCGCGTAATTGCCAATGTGGTAGCAAGTTCTCGTAATGGCGATGAAGAAAGCCGTAGTTCAGGCATTTATTTCTTGGTTTCAATGGTGTTAGAAATTGTTTTTGGTATTTTAGCGAGCATTATCGCGATGTGGTTCTCGCGCTATCGCGAATATCGCGCAGATGCAGGTTCTGCACAGCTTGTTGGAAAAGAAAAAATGATCGCGGCATTACAACGTTTACAACAAATTCATGAGCCACAAGAGATGGAAGGTTCACTTAATGCCTTTATGATTAACGGCAAACGCAGCGAACTCTTTATGAGCCATCCTCCGCTTGAAAAACGTATCGAAGCATTACGTAGTTTATAAAAGATAAAAAAACAAAGGGCTAAATGTAATATTTAGCCCTTTTTATTTGTAGATTATTTAATATCCGCTAAGACTTTAGTGAGTAATTTCCAGTATGTTTGTACTGTTGAAATTTGGACTTTTTCATCTGGCGAATGCGCATTGCGAATAGTTGGCCCCACAGAAATCATATCAATATTTGGATAATGTTCTTTCAACAAACCACATTCAAGTCCCGCGTGAATCACTTTAATCTCAGGCTCTTTGCCAAGCACTTCTGCATAATGTTTTTTCATTAATGTCAAAATTGCGGTGTCATTTACTGGTTTCCAACCTGGGTAAGAACCTGAAAATTTAACTGTTGCACCAGTGAGTTTAGCGAGTGAGGTTAAGGTGTCTTCTACATATTCTTTACCGCTTTCAATCAATGAGCGAATAAGAATGGTACCTTCGATTTTATCTTCAAGGGTTTTTAATACACCAATACTTAACGAGCTTTCCACGACGTTTTTAATCACATCGCTATTGCGGATGACACCGTTTGGTAATACGTTCAGCAAATTAATCACTTTTTGAGTGCTTTCAAGCGTGAAAGTTTGTTGTGGATTTTCAACTAGCTCAGCGGTTAAGGTTAAGTTTGGTTCAGCGATAGCAAGCTCTTCTTTCAATAAAATTTCAAAATTTTTGACCGCACTTTTTACGCTTTCTACATCATGATTGAAGCAAATGGTTGCAGCCGCTTCACGTGGAATCGCATTACGAATTGAGCCACCACGAATTTCTGCAAGGGCAAAGTGCGGTTGATTTTGTGTAAGTTTTGCTAATAAGCGTGCTAAAACTTTAATTGCATTCGCGCGTGTGGTGTGAATATCACAACCAGAGTGACCGCCTCGTAAACCTTTTAAGTTAATTTGTAGGGCATGGCTAAATGGATTGTTTTCACGGTGAACAGGCAGTTCAACATTAGCATTTACCCCACCAGCACAACCAATATAGATTTCACCGATTTCTTCGGTATCGGTATTAATTAAGATTTTTGATTTTAACCAGTTACGACGAAGGTGTACGGCACCATCCATGCCGGTTTCTTCAGTCATGGTAAGTAATACTTCAAGCGGTGGATGTGCAATATCGGTACTTTCTAATACCGCTAAGGTCGAGGCTAAGCCGATACCGTTATCCGCGCC
This sequence comes from Parahaemophilus parainfluenzae, assembly GCA_018363335.1. Taxonomy (GTDB): domain Bacteria; phylum Pseudomonadota; class Gammaproteobacteria; order Enterobacterales; family Pasteurellaceae; genus Haemophilus_D; species Haemophilus_D parainfluenzae_Y. Next base: position 35,852 of record JAGZOA010000002.1, read on the forward strand.
AAGTGTGGTACCTTGTGCTTTTACCCAATCCCCATCAATATAAGGGCGAATTGGATCTTGAGCGAAGTTATGTGGATTGCCTTCATTCGCTTGAGGCACCATATCTAAATGTGCTTGTAACACAACAGGTTGGCTGTTTTCCATTCCTGCTGTGGCAGGTTTACGAATTAATACATTACCGGCTTCATCACGCTCGGCAAAAAATTGTTTTTCTTTCGCCCAGTTGACAATAAAAGTGGCGAGTGCATCTTCATGATGTGAAGGATGCGGAATCGCACAAATTTGATCAAACCATTTCCAAAGTAATTGCGGTTGTAATGTGGTAATTTCTGACATAATGAACTCCTTTTTTCATTAAAATTTTTGCGGAAATCATAGCATAAAACGCCATTTCAGGTTAAAATTCCGCAATTTTTTTATTTAGCGACAAAGTTTAAGGTATTTGTTATGAGCGAAAAATATGTTGTGACTTGGGATATGTTCCAAATGCATGCCCGCAAATTAGCGGAACGTTTACTTCCTGCCACTCAGTGGAAAGGTATTATCGCAGTAAGCCGTGGTGGTTTATTCCCAGCAGCGGTACTTGCTCGCGAATTAAATATTCGTTTCGTAGAAACCGTGTGTATTGCGAGTTATGATCACGATGAACAAGGTGCATTAAAAGTGTTACACCGTGCAAGTGGTGATGGTGAAGGAATGATCGTGGTAGACGATTTAGTGGATACCGGCAACACTGCTCGTGCAATTCGTGAAATGTATCCAAAAGCAAAATTCGTTACAGTATTCGCAAAACCAGCAGGTGCTGAGTTAGTGGATGATTATGTGATTGATATTCCACAAAATACTTGGATTGAACAACCTTGGGATTTAGGTTTAACTTTCGTGCCACCATTGGCAAGAAAATAATAAAACCTGAATATAAAATTTCGTTACGCCGGTGCTTTTATAGTTCCGGCGTAATAATTATGACCAATTTATTTTGATTATGAATAATATGGACGCACAAAAAGCGCTAGAGCGTTTTTACGTTTCTTCCCTTGAAAACAAAGAATATAATGAAGCAGTCAAGCTGGCTGAAACGCTTTGCTTACTTGATCCTAATAATCCTGAATACCCTCATAAAATTGCTTATGTTTATTTGCAACAATTAAAATGGCAAGAAGCAATTGAAGCAGAATTAAAAACATTAAAAGTAGATGCGCAATATATTCCGGCTTTAGATTTATTGGCACATGCTTATGGTGCAGTAGATGATTGGGAGCGCTCAGGTTTTTATGGTAGTTTAGCCCTTGAGTTGAAAGATAAAGCCATTCCCGTTCCAACACAGGAAATGGTTCCTGCGCCTGCGCCTAAAAATGGTAAACGAATTATTGCGTTTTCTTTATTTGGTAATAACTCTAAATATATTGAGCCGGCAGTATTAAATACACAGGTTTCTCCGATGTTATTCCCTGGTTGGGTATGCCGTTTTTATGTGGATGATTCGGTCTCATCTGAAACGATTCAACGATTAAAAAATAATGATGCAGAAGTGGTTTATGTCACTTCATCTGTGAATAAATGGCCTGGTGCAATGTGGCGTTTTCTTGCAATTAATGATCCTGAAGCTGAGTATGTGATCTTCCGTGATGCTGACTCAGTTGTATCTCACCGCGAAGCTGAGGCCGTAGCTGAATGGATTGAAAGTGGTCGTTTATTCCATACGATGCGTGATTCTGGCTCCCATACCGCACTTATTTTAGCGGGGATGTGGGGAGCAAAAGCCGGCGCTGTTCCTGATATGGAAGCGAGAATTCAACGTTTTGTTGATAAGGGTTATGACTCTCGTCATTTTGCTGATCAGGATTTCCTTGCTGAAGACTTGTGGGGCTATATTCGCCAAGATGTATTCTCACATGATAGGGTATTTAATTTCTGCAATGCAAAACCTTTCCCTGGAGAGTTTTACCCTAATTATCAAATTGCGCATTGCGAAGGAGCAAGTAGTTTTGATGCGAAAACCTCTTTTGAAGAAGGGTGCAAAGTAAGATGGACGTTATATTCAAAAATATCGCCTATGGTCAATGTCGATTATTCCTTTATTCGTGTGCCTGAATTTAAAGTTTGCAGCTATGAAACCATAGTAGAGAATGGTAGATTTGAAGCGTCAATACCAAGACGTTATGGATTAGCTTTTAAAGAAGGCTTAGCTAAAATAGATATTAAAAAAGCCTAAGTTATCTGTTTTAACTATCAACATAAGGATTATTCATGTCAACTCAACCGCGTTTTGTACATCTTCGTACACACACCGATTTTTCAATGATCGATGGTATTGTGAAAGTGAAACCATTGGTCAAAGCGTGTGCTGCAAACAATATGGTTGCGTTGGCATTAACGGATTTTACCAATTTCTGTGGTGTAGTGCGTTTTTATGGTGAAACCCTTTCTTCGGGGATTAAACCGATTATTGGCGCAGATGTTCATGTTAAAAGCGAGCTATGCGGTGAGGAATTATTCACCCTCACTTTACTTGCCAAGAACAATGAAGGCTATAAAAACATCACTTTACTGCTTTCAAAAGCCTATCAACGCGGCTATGTGGACTTGCCTTATATTGACCAGGAATGGTTGATTGAACACCGTGAAGGTGTAATTGTTTTATCGGGTGGTACACAAGGCGATATCGCGAAAAAACTCCTTAAAGAAAATAACTCTGAAGCTGAAAGTGCGGTCAGTTTTTATCAAGAATTTTTTCCTGACCATTTCTACCTTTCTCTTTCCCGAACGGGTCGTCCTGATGAAGAACGTTATATTCAAGCCGCATTAAAATTGGCTGAGGAACATGATTTACCGCTTGTTGCAACCAACGATGTTGTCTTTCTCGCACCTGATGATTTTGAGGCACACGAAATTCGAGTTGCTATTCATGATGGCTATACCCTTGACGATCCGAAACGTCCAAAACGTTATACCGAACAACAATATTTCCGCTCAGAAGAAGAGATGTGCCAATTATTTGCTGATATTCCTTCTGCGCTTGAAAATACGGTATTAATTGCTCAACGCTGTAATGTTACTTTGCGTTTGGGCGAATATTTCCTTCCAAAATTCCCAACAGGCGATCTGAGTACGGAAGATTATTTGGTGATGAAATCCAAAGAGGGCTTGGAAGAGCGTTTGGCGTTTTTATTCCCCGATGAAAAAGTGCGGGCAGAAAGACGACCGGAATATGATGAGCGTCTTCAAGTCGAACTCGATGTGATCAACCAAATGGGTTTCCCTGGTTACTTCTTAATCGTCATGGAGTTTATCCAGTGGTCAAAAGACAATGATATTCCGGTAGGACCTGGACGTGGTTCTGGTGCAGGTTCATTGGTTGCTTATGCACTAAAAATTACCGATTTAGATCCCCTTGAATTCGATCTTCTTTTTGAACGTTTCTTAAACCCAGAACGTGTTTCCATGCCCGATTTCGACGTGGATTTCTGTATGGATGGACGGGATCGTGTTATCGATCATGTGGCAGAAACCTATGGTCGTGGCGCGGTATCACAAATTATTACCTTTGGTACCATGGCGGCGAAAGCGGTAATTCGAGATGTAGGTCGCGTATTGGGACATCCTTATGGCTTCGTGGATCGTATTTCGAAAATGATTCCACCTGATCCCGGCATGACTTTAGCCAAGGCTTTTGAGGCTGAACCACAGTTACAAGTGGCATATGATTCAGATGAAGAAGTCAAAGCCCTAATTGATATGGCGCGTAAGCTAGAAGGTGTCACGCGAAATGCGGGTAAACACGCGGGTGGCGTGGTAATTTCGCCTTCTTTGATTACAGACTTTGCGCCACTTTATTGCGATAATGAAGGGCTTCATCCAGTTACTCACTTTGATAAAAATGATGTGGAATATGCCGGTTTAGTGAAGTTTGACTTCTTAGGTTTGCGTACACTCACCATTATCAAATGGGCGTTGGATATGATTAATGCCCGCCTTACTCGTGAAGGCAAGCCGCCAGTCGATATTGCTGCTATTCCATTAGATGATCCCGAATCCTTTGATTTGCTGAAGCGATCTGAAACGACCGCCGTATTCCAGTTGGAATCGCGTGGGATGAAAGATTTAATTAAACGCCTTCAGCCAGACTGTTTTGAAGATATTATCGCGTTGGTGGCGTTATTCCGACCAGGTCCATTGCAATCGGGCATGGTGGATAACTTTATTGACCGTAAACATGGTCGAGAAGAAGTCTCTTATCCTGACGCAAACTATCAACATGAAAGCCTTAAACCGATTTTAGAGCCAACTTACGGTATTATTTTGTACCAAGAGCAAGTCATGCAGATTGCTCAGGTGCTAGCGGGTTATACTCTTGGTGGTGCAGACTTATTACGTCGTGCGATGGGTAAGAAAAAGCCAGAAGAAATGGCGAAACAGCGCTCTGTGTTTAAAGAAGGCGCGGAAAAAAATGGCGTTGATGGCGAGCTTTCCATGAAGATTTTCGACTTGGTGGAAAAATTTGCCGGCTATGGTTTCAATAAATCGCACTCAGCGGCTTATGCGTTAGTATCTTATCAAACCCTTTGGCTGAAAACCCATTTCCCTGCTGAGTTTATGGCTGCGGTAATGACCTCGGAAATGGATAATACGGATAAAATTGTTGGCTTGTACGATGAATGTTTACGTATGGGCTTAAAAGTCACCCCACCGGATATTAACGTAGGAAAACATCATTTCAGTGTGAATGAAAATGGTGAAATTGTTTACGGTATTGGCGCCATTAAAGGTGTGGGGGAAGGCCCGATTGATGCACTGATTACCGCTCGTAATGAAGGTGGGATTTTCAGAGACTTATTTGATTTATGTGCTCGCGTTGATTTGAAGAAAATTAACCGTCGTACTTTTGAAAGTCTGATTATGTCGGGCGCATTTGATAAGCTAGGACCACACCGTGCGGCGTTATCTAAGAATCTAGAAGATGCACTCAAAGCCTCTGATCAGCATGCAAAAGATGAGGCCATGGGACAAGCCGATATGTTCGGTGTGCTGACAGAAACACATGAAGAAGTGGAAAATGCTTACGCTCACACGCCACCTTACACAGAAAAACAAATTTTAGATGGTGAGCGTGAAACCCTAGGCTTGTATTTAAGTAGCCATCCAGTGAGTCGTTATTTGAAAGAGCTTTCTCATTATAGCTCTACACGATTAAAAGATCTTACGCCAAATCGCCGTGGGCAAATTAGTACGGTAGCCGGTTTGCTAGTTTCAACTCGCTTCGCGACAACGAAAAAAGGCAATCGAATTGGTATCGCAACTATTGATGACCGTTCTGGGCGTTTAGACCTAACCCTATTCGGCGAAAGCTTAGACCAATTCGGCGAAAAACTGCAAAAAGATACAGTTGTGGTGGTATCTGGCCAAGTGAGTTTTGACGATTTTTCAGGCGGACTAAAAATGTCGGTACGGGATTTAATGACCTTAGATGAAGCGCGTTCCCGTTATGCAAAATCTTTGGCTATCAGTTTGTCTGAGGAGCAGATTAGCCCAAGTTTTATTAAGAAACTGAAAGAAATGTTAGAACCGGTTAGTGGCGGCACTTTACCAATTAACGTATATTATCAAAGCGCAAAAGGTCGTGCGTTATTGCGTTTAGGGATTCAATGGTCGATTACGCCAACGGATGACATTCTAACAGAATTGGTGAATTTGCTCGGTGAAAATGCAGTAGAGCTAGAATTCGGTTAATATTCCAGTAAAAGTGCGGTCAAAAAATCAGTGTTTTTTAACCGCACTTTAGGCGATATAAACAAAGCGAGAGATAAAATGGAAAAAATCATTATTGATGCAGACAGATTTTTACGCACTATTTCGCGTATTTCCCATGAAATTATTGAAAAGCACCAAGATTTCAGTAATGTGATTTTAGTTGGGGTGAAACGCCGTGGAGCTGAAATTGCCGAATTGATTCAACGTCGCATTGAAGAGTTGAATGGTGTAAGTCTTCCAATGATGGAATTGGATATCACGTTTTACCGCGATGACTTAGAATATGTTGAACCTGAAAATCCAACGCCTGTGTATAGCGGTGCATCAAGTTATATGAATATTCAGGGTAAAGAAGTCATTTTGATCGATGATGTACTATTCACCGGAAGAACCATTCGTGCGGCGATGGATGCGTTAACGGATTTTGGTCGAGCAGCTAAAATTGAATTGGTGATTTTAGTCGATCGCGGACATCGTGAATTACCGATTCGGGCAGACTATGTAGGCAAAAATGTGCCGACTTCTCGTGATGAACAAGTTCAGGTGCGTACATTAAAATACGATGGTTGTTATGAAGTAGCCTTGTTGCCTAAATAACGATCAGCCTATTGTGAACCTTTGATAAAATTGATAATCTAACGAGCATTATCCTATTATTTTTTAAGACAACTAAAATGAAAAAATCAATGTTAAAATCTCTTTTATTTGCCATGATCGGTCTGTTTACTTTTTCTCAAGTACAAGCAGAAGAACGCGTTGTGGCGACCGTAAATGGTACACCAATTTTACAAAGCCAAGTGAATGCCGTAATGGGCAAGAAAGGTAGCCAACGTGCAGCATTAGATAAGATTATTGATGATATGCTGACAGAGAAAGCTATCAAAGAATCAGGTGTAAAAGTAAACCAAGCTGAAGTAAACCGTATCGTAGAAGATATTGCGGCGAAAAATGGTTTAACTTATGGTCAATTCTTAGATGCGCTCGATTATCAAGGCATTTCCTTAAATGCATTTAAACAACAAATTTCTCGCCAAATGTTAATGGCGGGTGTGCGTAACCATGCTATTCAAAACAGCGTAGATGTGACTCGCGAGCAAGTGGATGCATTGGGTAAACAAATGCTCGATGAAGCAAAAGCAAAAGGCACGGCGCAAAAAGTGATGGGCAAAGAGTATGAAGTTCGTCATATTTTATTAAAATTAAACCCATTGCTGAATGATGCACAAGCTAAAGCAGAATTAGAACGTATTCGTAGCGAGATTATTTCTGGCAAAATGACATTTGCCGATGCCGCATTAAAATATTCTAAAGATTATTTATCTGGTGCGAATGGCGGAAGCTTAGGCTATGCTTTCCCAGAATCTTATGTAGGTCCATTTGCAAAAATGGTTGAAACAACCCCACAAGGTACTATTTCAGCACCGTTTAAATCTGAATTTGGTTGGCATATTCTCGAAGTAACCGGTACTCGTGATGGCGATAAAACAGAAGATGCCTATCGTCAAAAAGCTTACGAACAAATTGTAAATAGCCAATTACAAGAAGCAACCAAAGACTGGGTGAAAGCATTACGTAAAAATGCTGATATTCAATATTTCGATAAATAACAGAAAACGTTAGAATAAGGGGGCATTTTTGCCCCTTTTGTCGTTTTTATAAAATGAGTGACGCATGAAAAAATTTTTTGTCTTTTTACTAATTCTTCTGCTAATTCTTGGCGGTGTTGGTTTTTGGGGTTATCAAAAACTAACGGAGTTTGTTGATACGCCGGTGAATGTCACGCAAGATCAATTGCTTACAATTGAGCGAGGAACTACTGGCAGTAAACTCGCCGCTTTATTAGAGCAAGAAAAAATTCTTGAGCATGCCGATTTATTGCCTTGGTTATTGAAATTACAACCTCAGCTCAACAAAGTGAAAGCGGGGACTTATTCTTTAACGGGCGTGAAAACGTTACAAGATTTATTGGATATGATTAATTCCGGTAAGGAAGCACAATTTAGTGTGAAGTTTATTGAGGGTAAAACGTTCAAGGAATGGCGTAAAAACCTTGAAAATGCACCGCACTTAAAACAAACCTTGCAAGGTAAAACTGATAAAGAGATTATGGCGTTATTAGATATTCCAGCCGTTTCAAAAGCCGTTTACGAATGGAATAACATGGAGGGGTGGTTGTATCCAGATACCTATAATTACACGCCAAACTCGACTGATCTTGAATTATTAAAACGTTCAACTACCCGTCTACAAAAAGCCTTAGATAAAGCGTGGAATGAACGTGATGAAAATCTCCCTTTAGCGGATCCGTATCAGATGCTGATTTTGGCTTCTATTGTGGAGAAAGAAACGGGTATTGCGGCGGAGCGTCCACAAGTGGCTTCCGTATTTATTAATCGTTTAAAAGCCAATATGAAACTACAAACTGACCCAACCGTGATTTATGGAATGGGTGAGAGTTATACCGGCAATATTCGTAAAAAAGATTTGGAAACGATGACCCCGTACAATACCTATATGATTGAGGGGCTACCGCCGACACCAATTGCGATGGTGAGTGAAAGTGCTTTACAGGCTGTGGCGCATCCAGCAAAAACAGATTTTTATTATTTTGTTGCTGATGGAAGTGGCGGTCATAAATTTACTCGTAATCTGAACGAGCATAATAAAGCAGTGCAAGAATATTTACGTTGGTATCGTAACCAACAAAAAGGAGCCAACTAATGCAAGGCAAATTTATCGTCATTGAAGGGCTGGAAGGTGCAGGTAAAAGTACCGCCATGCAAACGGTGGTGGATACATTAAAATCTCTTGGTGTAAACGATATTGTGTTTACTCGTGAGCCGGGTGGTACACCGTTAGCCGAAAAATTACGCCATTTAATCAAGCATGAAACAGCAGAGTCTGTTACAGATAAAGCGGAATTGTTGATGCTTTATGCGGCACGAATCCAATTGGTAGAAAATGTGATTAAGCCAGCATTGGCAGAAGGTAAAATTGTGCTTGGTGATCGCCATGATATGTCTTCACAGGCTTATCAAGGCGGTGGGCGTCAGTTTGACCAAACGCTGATGGCGAATTTAAAAAATATGGTATTAGGCGATTTTGAGCCTGATTTTGTACTGTATTTAGACATTGATCCTGCAGAAGGGCTGGCTCGTGCTAGAGGTCGTGGTGAATTAGACCGCATTGAACAACAAGGACTCGATTTCTTCCATCGTACCCGCCAACGTTATTTGGAATTAGTACAGAACAACCCAAAAACCGCCATTATTAATGCGGGCCAGCCTTTGGCACAAGTACAAGCAGACATTCAAAGTGCGGTCAAAAATTGGTGGGTTTCACAAGTAAAATGAGCGAACTTTATCCTTGGTTAGTGCCTACTTATCACAAAATCAGTCAAACTTTTAGCGAAGGTTTGGGGCATCATGCATTATTGATTAAAGCTGATCAAGGTCTCGGTGCTGAAGGTTTGTTTGAGGCTTTGACAAAACGCATTATGTGTCAAACGCCAGATAATGCACCTTGTGGCCATTGTCATGCTTGCCACTTAATGACAGCGCAAAGCCACCCAGATTTTCATGTTTTAGCCTCTCAAGAAGGCAAAGACATTGGTGTTGATCAGGTACGGGCGATTAATGAAGTTGTCAGCCAACACGCGCAACAAAACGGCAATAAATTAGTATATATTCAAGATGCAGAACGTCTTACGGAAGCAGCGGCGAATGCATTACTCAAAACCTTGGAAGAGCCGCGTCCGAACACGTATTTCTTATTGCAAACAGAGCCTTCTTCTTCGTTGTTAGCGACTATTTACAGCCGTTGCCAAGTGTGGAATGTGCCTTTGCCAACGGAAGCAGAGGCCTTAACCTGGCTTTCTTCTCAATTTCAGGCAGAAACATCTGAATTATTGACCGCACTTGCGATGAATTTGGGGCGTCCGCTGTTAGCATTGGAAACCCTCCAGCAAGGATTAATTGAACAACGGAAGAATTTCCTACGCCAATTTTGGCTTTTTTATCGTCGTCGTTCGCCTTTGGAAATTTTGCCTTTCTTTGAAAAAGAGCGCACCATACAACAAGTGGATTGGATTTTAGCGTTTTTAAGCGATGCCATTAAATACAAACTCGAAATACAAAGTGGCTGGCAAACACTTGATCTTAAAACAGGTGTAACTCAATTTGCAGACGAGCAAACAGCGCTTGGGTTATTAACCGCGAATAAAATTATGCAAAAAGTACGCTCGGATTTACTTACCATTAATGGTGTTAATACGGAATTAATGTTACTAGATGGTTTGACGAAGTTAATTACCGACGTATTTAAGGACTAAATAAATTATGTTTATCGTAGATTCCCATTGCCATTTAGATGCATTGGATTATGAAAATTTACACAAAGATATTGCTGATGTAGTAGCCAAAGCCCAAGCACGAGATGTGAAACATTTATTGGCGATTGGTGTAACATTAAGCCGTTTTGAAAAAGCTTACCCTGAGTTAGCAAAATTTCCGAATGTGTCTTTAGCTTGCGGCGTGCATCCATTAGATCTTGAAGAAGAACCTTACGATGCCGATCGTTTATTACGTTTATCCCAAGATAAAAAAGTGATCGCAATTGGCGAAATCGGTTTGGATTATTATTACAGCGCCGATAATAAGGTATTGCAGCAAACGGTTTTTGCTGATCAAATCAGAATTGCTAATGAAGTGGATAAACCCGTGATTATTCATACTCGTTCCGCGCCAGAAGATACCATTGCCATGTTGCGTGAGCACCATGCAGAAAAGTGCGGTGGATTAATTCATTGTTTTACGGAAACCTTGGATTTTGCGAAAAAGGCACTTGATTTAGGTTTTTATATTTCTTGTTCGGGTATTATTACCTTTAAAAATGCGGAAAGTATTCGCGAAGCCATTCGTTATGTACCGGCAGATCGTTTGTTAGTTGAAACGGATTCGCCTTACTTAGCACCGGTGCCTTATCGTGGTAAAGAGAACCAACCTGCCTATACACGTGAAGTGTGTGAGTATGTGGCAGCGTTAAAAGGGCTTTCAATGGAAGAATTTGCGCAAATTAGTACACAAAACTTCGAGCGTTTATTTAAAATTAATGTACAATAAATCATCGATTTAAATGAGAGAGTTTTATGCGTAAGTTTTTTAAATACTTTTTATTTTTAGTGGTCTTTGTTTTCCACGGCTTTATGTTCGCCGTGGTGGACTATGTTTTCCCACACTATGATGTGACGCGAGTAACGGGTGTGGAAGTGAAACGTGTGGATAAAGATGGTCCGATTACAAAATCGAATCCGGCTGATGGTCCAACGCGCGATGTGTATTTTATCAATACACAAAATGATGATGGCAAAATCATGGTGTATCGTAATGAAGATACCCGTTGGGGTTTTCCATTCTACTTTAAATTTGGTTCAGCGAACTTACAGGCTCAAGTTCAAGCCTTGGGTAATGAAAACAAATTAGTGCAAATCAAGTATTACGGTTGGCGGATGACGATGTTCGATGAATATCGCAATGCCGTTGCAGTGAAAGAAATCAGTGGCGATGTGACACCAAGCCATCCGATTTTATCTTGGGTATTCTATGCTTTCTTATTAGTTACTCTTTTCCTTTCTATCCAATTTGTACGTGGCTGGTTCGACAGCGAAAATTAGCGTTTCTCAAATATGGGGCGTCATAGAACGCCCTAACAATTTAATAATAACATTTCTAACCTAAAAACCTGCGGTAAATTGACCGCACTTTAAAACCAATAAAGAGAACATTATGAGTTTATCTGCAGCGATTTTTATTTTAATCGTATTAATTATTGTCAGTGCAATCTTGTCATCAGCTGAGATTTCTCTCGCGGGTGCAAGACGCATTAAACTACAAACGTTGGCCAATGAAGGCAATATCAAAGCGGAGAAAGTTTTAAAATTACAGGAACAGCCAGGGCGTTTCATCACTGTAGTACAAATTGGACTTAATATGGTTGCCGTACTCGGTGGTGTGATTGGTGAAGCAACCATTAGTCTTCACTTACAGAGTTTTTTACATGAATACACTACGGCAGAATGGGTTGAGCCAGCCTCCTCTTGGATTGCTTTTTTCATGGTAACCACAACATTTGTTTTATTAGCCGATTTAATTCCGAAACGTCTCGCATTGATTAATCCTGAAGGTGTGGCGTTACGGACTATTGGCATTATGCAAGTCTTCATTTTCTTCTTAAAACCTATTGTATGGTTTTTTGATGGTCTTTCTAATATCTTCTTCCATTTAATGGGGATATCCACTAAGCGCGAAGATAATATGACTCCAGAAGACATTGTGGCGATTGTAGAGGCTGGTGCCGAAGCGGGCGTACTAAAAACACAAGAACATTATTTGATTGAAAACATCTTTGAAATGCAAGAGCGTACCGTGTCTTCAACCATGACGACTCGTGAAAACATCGTGTTTTTAGACCGCACTTTCACCCGTCAGGAAGTGTTGAATACCTTATCGGCAGACTCTCATTCTAAATTAGTGATCTGTGATAATGGTTTGGATAAGATTTTAGGTTATGTGGAATCACATACCTTATTAACACTCTATCTTCAACAAGAAGTGGTAGATTTAACGGATAGCCGTTTATTGCGTAAAGCGTTATTTATTCCAGATACACTGTCGTTATATGAAGTATTGGAGTTATTTAAATCTACGGGGGAAGATTTTGCGATTATCGTCAATGAATATGCGCTTGTAATGGGCTTAATTACCTTGAACGATGTGATGAGTATTGTGATGGGAGAATTGGTTTCTAACGAAGAAGAGCAAATCGTTAGCCGCGATGAAAACTCTTGGTTGATTGATGGGGCAACGCCGCTTGAAGATGTGATGCGCGTTTTGGATATTGAATCTTTCCCTGATTCAGAAAATTACGAGACTATTAGTGGCTTTATGATGTATATGTTACGAAAAATCCCGAAAAAAACCGATTTTGTCGTATACGATAAATATAAATTTGAAGTCATTGATACCGAAAACTTCAAAATTGATCAAATTTTAGTTTCGATTGTCAAAGACAGCGGAGTGAGCAAAGAATCAGCGTAGTACTAGGTGCTGCCTTGCTTAACCCCCCATTCTAAGTATAATTAACAGCGGTTTTAACCGCCTATAAATAAGGAAAATTTAATGTTAAAAAAAATCTCGGTATTCTTTGTAGCAGTAATGCTTGCTGGTTGTTCTTCGATTTCAGATATGACCTCTTACATTCCATTTATGGGTAAAGACAAAAAGGTCATTGATTTAGATAAAGATAAAATCGACCAAAAATCTTATGCCGCCGCTTATGAAGCCACTGTGGCAACGTATAAAGATCGTGTAACAAAAAATTTCTTTGTGGATAATTTTGCAAGTGGTGCGAATGACTGGTATCTCGGTCGTATTGTTGTACCAATCAAACAAATTCAAGATAAACTCTACACAGGTGGTCATGATTCTGATGTGTATGCTTATTACAGTGGTGTATTACATGCAGAGGCATTACAAACTAACTTCAGCCGTTTAAGTACAAATTGTTGGCAAAAAGTGGATTCTCCAAGTGTGACGCAAGGGATCTACGATGCTATGCGTGATTTGCAAAAAGGTAAAGAACGCGGTGAAAATGACGCCTACATTTCCCAAGGTAGCGAAATGCTACTCAAAGCCTGTACCGGCCAATAATCAATTTGAGCTGTTGATGAGTGATCTCATCAGCAGCTTTTCTTTTTTTAAATCATCAATGTGAAGGAGCTAGAATGTTAGAACTTTCGGAAAGCAACATTCATTTAAATGCTACGGCAACAAATAAGCTGCAAGCTATTGAAATGGCTGCAAGTGCGTTAGAGCAAGCTGGCAATGTTGAACAAGGCTATTTGCAAGGCATGCTTGGACGTGAACAACAAACCTCCACTTTTTTAGGCAATGGGATTGCGATTCCACACGGTACATTAGAAACCCGTTCGATGGTGAAAAAAACCGGTGTGCAAGTTTTCCAATTTCCACAAGGTATTGAGTGGGGAGAAGGCAATATTGCTTATGTTGTGATTGGTATTGCTGCCCGTTCTGATGAGCATCTTGCTTTACTTCGTCAATTAACGCATGTTTTAGGTGATGAAGACACTGCGGCACAGTTAGCGATATTAACAAATGTTGAAAAATTCCGTGCGATTTTGTTAGGTGAAAGTGATTCTTTTAGCATTGCTGAAGAAACATTAAGTTTAGATATTGAAACGCAAAGTTTGCTCACCCTTACCGCCATCAATGCAGGTAAATTACAACAGCAAAGTGCGGTTGAAAATAGCTTTGTTTCTGAAGTGGTATCCAATTCTGCTCTGCCGCTTGGCAAAGGTTTATGGGTGACAGATGCTGTATCAGGTAACGTGAAAAATGCGTTGGCATTCAGTCGTGCGAAAACCATTTTTAATCATAATGGTAAAGCGGTAAAAGGCGTGTTGACGATTTCGGCGGTTAACGATCAAATCAATGAGACATTAGCGCGTTTATTGGATGATGAAGTCCAAAATATTTTATTAAGTGGTAATACGCAGCAAATTTTGACCGCACTTAATGGTGGTAAAGTGCCAGTTGCAGCAGCTGCTCAATCTGAAGGTCAAATCGCTACGGGTGCAGTGATTGGTACCTTTACTGTTCGTAATGAACATGGCTTGCACGCTCGCCCAAGTGCGGTGCTTGTCAATGAGGTGAAAAAATTCACCTCCAAAATTACGGTACAAAATCTTACTCGAGAAACCGCACCAGTTAGTGCAAAAAGCTTGATGAAAATTGTGGCATTAGGTGTCACTCAAGGTCATCGCTTACGTTTTGTTGCAGAAGGGGATGATGCGAAACAAGCCATTGAAGCCTTAGGTAAGATTATTGCGAGTGGGCTTGGCGAATCTGTCTCTGCTGTGCCACCGGCTGAACCGGATACCATTGAAGTGAGCAGTGAGCACGCACCACAAATTCACGAAGACAAAACAGGTTTACCAGCAGATGCCATTGAAGCCGTATTTATGATTCGTAATGAACACGGTTTACATGCTCGTCCAAGTGCCGTGCTTGTTAATGAAGTGAAAAAATACAATGCATCTGTTGCGGTACAAAACTTAGATCGTGACACCCAATTAGTCAGCGCAAAAAGCCTGATGAAAATTGTAGCGCTCGGTGTCGTGAAAGGTCACCGCTTACGTTTTGTGGCGAGCGGTGAAGAAGCTCAACAAGCAATTGACGGTATCGGTGCAGTCATTGAAAGCGGTTTAGGTGAAGGTAAGGAGTAAGTGATGGCAAAAGTAGCAACAATTACCTTAAATGCCGCTTACGATTTAGTCGGGCGTTTGCCACGTATTGAAATCGGCGAAGTGAATACTGTTGAAACACTTGGTCTTTTCCCTGCCGGAAAAGGCATTAATGTTGCCAAGGTGTTGAAAGACTTGGGCGTAGATGTCGCGGTTGGTGGCTTCTTAGGTGAAGACAACGTGGGTGATTTTGAAACCCTATTTAAAAAACAAGGCTTAGAAGACAAATTTCATCGCGTAGCAGGTAAAACTCGCATTAACGTAAAAATTACGGAAACCGAAGCCGATGTGACAGACCTAAATTTCTTAGGTTATCAAATTACTCCAGAAGCTTGGCAGCAATTTACAGCAGATTCTTTAGCGTATTGCCAAAACTTTGACATCGTTGCGGTTTGCGGCAGTTTACCACGTGGTGTCAGTCCTGAATTGTTCGCGGATTGGCTTAATCAGTTGCATCAAGCTGGTGTGAAAGTCGTATTAGATAGCAGTAATGCGGCACTTACAGCAGGTTTGAAAGCCCATCCTTGGTTGGTAAAACCAAATCATCGCGAATTAGAAGCGTGGATTGGCCACCCACTAAATTCTCTTGATGAAATTATTGCTGCAGCTAAAAAACTTAAAGCAGAAGGCATTGCTAACGTTATTATTTCGATGGGCGCGAATGGTTCTTTATGGCTGAGTGATCAAGCTGTTATTCAAGCTCAACCACCTAAATGTGAAAATGTGGTGAGCACCGTAGGAGCGGGTGATTCTATGGTGGCAGGCTTAATTTACGGTATTGAAAAAGGCTTATCTCAAGCGGAAACCTTAGCATTTGCGAGTGCGGTTTCTGCATTTGCCGTTTCGCAAAGTAACGTGGGGGTGAGTGATATCGCCTTGCTTGAGCCAATTCTGGCGAATGTCAAAATTTCTGTGATTGAAGGATAATGTAATGAATTTGTTTTTAACTCAATCTCCGCAAATTGGTGCGGCAAAAGCCTATTTACTTCGCCAAGCATTAAGCATGGCAGCGAAAAAAGCCAATCATACTGTGGTTGAGCAAGCCAAAGATGCGGATTTAGTGATTGTTTTCGGATCTACTTTACCAAACTCTGCTGAACTTGTGGGCAAAAAAGTCTTTTTAGTCAATGAAGATGCGGCGATTGCTTCACCTGAAGTCACGCTGACGAATGCACTCAATCAAGCAGTGGACTATGTTCAACCGGCTCAAAGTGCGGTTGGATTTGGCGGTGTTTCTGGCGTCAAAAATATTGTCGCGGTGACAGCTTGTCCGACAGGGGTTGCGCATACCTTTATGTCTGCTGAAGCTATTGAAACCTATGCAAAAAAACGAGGTTGGCAGGTAAAAGTCGAAACGCGTGGTCAAGTGGGCGCAGGTAATGAAATTACCCCAGAAGAAGTCGCTGCGGCAGATTTAGTCTTTGTTGCGGCCGATATTGATGTGCCGTTAGATAAATTCCAAGGTAAACCGATGTATCGAACTTCGACCGGTTTAGCGTTAAAGAAAACCGCACAGGAATTCGATAAGGCATTTAAAGAAGCGAAAATTTATGAAGGCGGCGCAGCAAAATCTTCTGCGAAATCAGAAGAAAGCGGTGAGAAAAAAGGTGTTTATAAACATTTGATGACCGGGGTATCGCACATGCTGCCATTGGTGGTTGCCGGTGGTTTGCTAATCGCGATTTCCTTTATGTTTGGTATCGAAGCCTTCAAAGATGAAACAATTTTTCATGGTATTCCAAAAGCCTTAATGGATATCGGCGGTGGCGCCGCATTCCATCTGATGATTGCGGTATTTGCCGGCTATGTGGCCTTTTCTATCGCAGATCGTCCGGGGCTTGCAGTAGGTCTTATTGGCGGTATGTTAGCCACCACGGCGGGCGCAGGGATTTTAGGTGGTATTATCGCGGGTTTCTTAGCGGGTTATGTAGTGAAAGGATTAAATGCAACCATTAAATTGCCGGCAAGTTTAACTTCCTTAAAACCGATTCTAATTCTCCCGCTCTTTGGTACCTTGATTGTTGGTCTTGCCATGATTTATGTGATTAACCCTCCGGTTTCACAAATAATGACCACCTTAAGCGATTGGTTAAAATCCATGGGTGAAGTCAATGCGATGGTGTTAGGTGCGATTATCGGTGCCATGATGTGTATTGATATGGGTGGCCCAGTAAACAAAGCGGCTTATACGTTCTCCGTGGGAATGTTAGCCTCTCAAGTTCATACCCCAATGGCTGCCGCAATGGCTGCCGGTATGGTGCCACCAATTGGGATGGCGATTGCAACTTGGATTGCACGCAGTAAATTTACCAGCAATCAACGTGATGCAGGTAAAGCTTCTTTTGTCTTAGGCTTATGCTTTATCTCTGAAGGGGCGTTACCGTTTGTGGCTGCCGATCCATTACGTGTGATTATTAGTTCGGTTATCGGTGGTGCAACTGCCGGTGCGATTTCAATGGCATTAAATATTTCTCTGCAAGCACCACATGGTGGTTTATTTGTTATTCCGTTTGTTTCTGAACCATTACTCTACCTAGGTGCAATCGCAACGGGGGCATTATTAACCGGTGTGGTTTATGCGGTGATTAAGCCGAAGGCGACAGAATAATTGATTCTTTGATTAAAAAGTGCGGTAATTTTTAACCGCACTTTTCATTTATCAGGTATAATTACAATCATTTAGGGAGAAATTATGGATAAATACAATAAACTCCGTATTGAATGGGATTGTCGTCGAGGTATGCTTGAGCTGGATAAAATCATCATGCCTTTTTATAAAGCGCATTTTGACCAACTGACTGACGACAAAAAAGATATTTTTATTCGTTTACTTGCTGCCACGGATTTACAACTCTTTTCGTGGTTTTTTAATGGCAGTCAATCAGACGATGCCGAAGTGCAAGCGATGGTTGAATATATCCAAGATGTGCAGAAAACGAATGTTCGTTAATTTTTTTAAAATTTTTTATACATAAGGAACTTTTCAATTTTAACTCTGTCTGATAAAGCAACAATAGCTTGCTGTCTTGAATATATGAAGGCGTGTTAGACGTAGCATAGGAGATATATGGCTGAACAGCTAACAGATCAGGCTTTGGTAGAAAGAGTGCAGCAAGGCGATAAAAAAGCCTTTAATTTATTGGTTTCTCGTTATCAAAATAAAGTAGCCGGACTTTTAACCCGCTACATTTCTCATAACGACATTCCAGATGTTGTACAAGAATCCTTTATTAAGGCCTATCGTTCCATTGAATCCTTTCGGGGCGATAGTGCATTCTACACTTGGCTATATCGAATTGCCGTTAATACGGCAAAGAATTACTTAACGGCACAGGGGCGCCGTCCACCGAGCGAAGATATTTTGGCTGAAGATGCCGAAAGCTACGATGTGGGAACTCATCTACGTGATGTAGATACCCCTGAAAATGAAATGTTATCTAGCGAATTAGAAAAAGTGGTATTTGATACCATTCACAGTTTGCCAGAAGATTTAAGAACCGCGATTACCCTGCGTGAGCTTGAAGGGTTAAGTTACGAAGAAATCGCAGAAATAATGGATTGCCCAGTAGGCACTGTACGTTCTCGCATTTTCCGTGCTCGGGAAGTGATTGAGAACAAAATACAACCGCTTATGCAACGTTAAAATAAAGTCGGAGTTTATAAAATGCAAAAAGAGTTACTTTCAGCCTATATGGATGGAGAAGAAGTCAGTGCCGAGTTGACGGAACAACTTTGTCAGGATAAAGATTCACAAGAATCTTGGGCGGCATATCACACCGTAAGAGCAGTAATGCGTAAAGAGTCACCAGTATTATTGGGTGCTGATTTTACCGCGAAAATGGCTGATTTAATTGAATTAGAAGAAGTAAAACACGTTGAGATTACTGTTTCTCAACCAACACCAGAAGAAGCAGACAGCTTACCATTCGTGCAAAAATTAAAAGCATTCTTTGCGCCAATGACACAAATTGCTGTGGCTGCGGGGGTGTGTTTAGTGTCAGTAGTAGGTGTGCAATCATTCAATGCGAAAAGCACCTCAGTTACACCTGAAAACCCAGTTTTACAAACCTTACCATTTAATAATTCTGTTCAAGAAGTAAGTTACAACGCTCCGACCAAAGATGTAGCCACTTCGGAACAGGTTGAGCAAAAAAATCGCCGTATTGGTACGATGTTGCAAAACTATGAATTACAGCGTCGTATGCATGCAGATAGCTTAAATGTGGGTAGCAACCAAGCGAAATAATTACAGCAATTAATCGATAATTCACCACCTTAGGCGTGGTGAATTTTTTTATGGATCAATTGATTTATTTATGAAAAAAACGTTTCTCAAATTAACCGCACTTTTAGGCTTATTCTTGTTGCCTTTCACGGCATTTGCAGAAGAGCCAATCCAGTCATTAAATAAAATGTCGCAAGCCATGCGAGATTTAAATTATGAGATTGCTTTTGTGCAAACGACACCAACGAATATGGACTCGTTCCGTTATCGTCATATTAAGCAAGGGCAAAAAGTGTATGCACAGTTGGTGACATTAGATGGTGAACAGCAAGAAATCATCCAGCGCGGTAATTTAGTCAGCTATTTCCAGCCGGATTCACGTGCTTTCACGATTAACAGTGGTGAGATTGTGGATGCGCTTCCGGCAGTAATTCGTACTGATTTTAGCAAGCTGAGTCAGAATTACGATTTTATTAAGCTTGGAAAAGACCGAATTGCAGGCCGATTTGTTGATACTATTCGTATTGTGCCCAAAGACGATTTTCGCTATCAATACCTCGTTTTCTTAGATGAAGAAAATGGTTTGTTATTGCGTGGCGATATGCTTGATCGTGAAGGCAAGTTATTGGATCAATTCCGTGTGGTGACGTTATATATCGATGATCGTCTACGTGGTTTAACGGATTACCTTAATAAGGTGTCAGTGCCTCCACTTTTAAATGAAGGGAAACAAGAGTCATCGCTTTCAATCAATTGGAAAACCGATTGGTTACCGCAAGGTTTTGATTTGGTTCGCCAAAATCATGATGTGATAGATGGTGAAGTAATTGAAAATGCGTTATTTAGTGACGGTCTTTTCACTTTCACACTTTATATCAATAAAGCGGATAGCACTACCGCAACAGAAAACACATGGAAACAAGGGGCATACACGATTTATAGTGAAGTCATGGGCGATAAAGAAATTACCTTTATAGGACAGCTTCCAATTGCCGCGGCTAAGCGAATTGTGCAAGGCGTAACATTCCTAAAATAATTCAGTAGAAGCGAGAAAGTTGCTATTTTGTTTCCCCTTGCTATACTTTATTCACCTAATGGATTTTGATAGCTAAACCCCGTCCTGCGGGGTTTTGTTTTATCAAGTGCGGTCATTTTTCTTAAGGTTTTTACAATGAATAATTCCCTTCCTCTTCTTGGCATCACGGGTTACAGCGGTAGTGGCAAAACCACATTACTGGAGAAATTGCTTCCTCAATTAATTAAAAAAGGTTTACGTGTTTCAGTCATTAAACATAGCCATCACAATGCTCATGTGGATAAAGAAGGAAAAGACAGCTGGCGAATGAAAGAGGCGGGTTCTGCGCAAGTTATTATGGCTTGTGATACTCGCTGGGCATTGATGACAGAAACCCCTCAAGAACCAGTTTCATTAGCCTATTTAAGCCAACAATTTGATCGTCATTTAACGGATTTAGTGTTAGTGGAAGGGTTTAAACAAGAACCCATTCCAAAGATTCTGTTGCATCGACAAGAGATGACAAAACCGTTGCCAGAATTAGATGAAAACGTGTTGGCTTTAGCAACAGATTATTCGCTTGAAACTGACCGCACTTTATTAGATATTAATCACATTGAACAGATCGCAGAGTTTATTTATCAATGGTGGAAAAAGACGCAGTAATAGAAAGTCAGCACTATAAAGGGCTGGCTTGGGTGGCTTCCATGGCTTTGTTTATGCAAAGCTTGGATGCGACTATTTTAAATACTGCCTTACCCACCATTGCAACAGATCTACAAACTCCTGTCTTTGAAATGCAAATGGCGATTATCGCCTA
Organism: Parahaemophilus parainfluenzae; assembly: GCA_018363335.1. Lineage (GTDB taxonomy): Bacteria > Pseudomonadota > Gammaproteobacteria > Enterobacterales > Pasteurellaceae > Haemophilus_D > Haemophilus_D parainfluenzae_Y. The sequence goes on from JAGZOA010000002.1 coordinate 56,982, forward strand.
TTCTCTTGCCGTTGCTTTATTTATTCCTTTAACTGCTTGGGCGGCAGCTAAATTTGGTACGCTTACTGTTTTCCGCTCAGCAGTTTTTACCTTTGTATTCGGTTCAGTCGCTTGTGCGATGGCAACGTCTCTCGAAACCCTTGTGCTTGCAAGGATTCTCCAAGGTATTGGCGGAGCATTTATGATGCCTGTCGCTCGCCTTGCGATTATTCAAACCGTACCGAAAAATCAATTAATTAATGCCTGGAATTTAATGGCTACAGCAGGACTTATCGGCCCGATTCTTGGCCCGATTTTAGGGGGGTGGCTTGTGGTGCATACTTCATGGCATTGGATTTTCTTAATCAATATTCCTATTGGCATGTTAGGCTTCTGGGCTGCCGCTAAAGTGATGGGAAATCATAAGGGCAATGCAAATAAGTTAGACTGGACAGGCTTTTTACTCTTTGCATTTGGTTTAGTCGGTTTAACGCTCGGACTTGATTTACTGGGCGAAAGTCACCGTGACAATATGACTACATATAGTGCATTGTCGATTGGTATTGCATTATTGGTGGCCTATTATTTTTATGCAAAAGGTAATGAACGTGCTATTTTACCGTTATCTCTTTTCAATACGAGAACATTCCGATTAGGCATTGCAGCCAATATCTTTATTCGTCTTTCTGGCTCAGCTGTGCCGTTCTTATTGCCATTAATGTTCCAACTTTCTTTTGGCTATTCAGCTGAAGAGTCAGGTTGGTTGCTTGCACCCATTGCGCTAATGTCTGTCGTATTTAAACGTTTTATTGGGCACATCTTAAATATTTTAGGTTATAAAACCACGTTAATTTTATCGTCACTTTTAATGGCAGGCTCAACGGTTTCCATGTCATGGCTTGATACCTCATCATCAACGACGTGGATTATATGTAATCTGATGTGGTATGGTGCCTGCATGTCGATGATTTTTACCTCAATTAACACACTTACCGTTGGCGATCTATCACAGGCACAAAGCGGTGTAGGCTCAACGGTGCTGAGTATTGTGCAACAAGTAGGAATCGGATTTGGTATCGCTGTGGCATCTATTATTTTGACGTTATACCGTCAATTTATTGGTAATGAAGGTGAAGCGTTACAACATGCTTTCAGTTATACATTTCTGACCACGTCTGTTTTTGCCATCGCATTAGTTTGGATATTGAGTTATTTACGTAAAACAGACGGGGATCATTTGCGGAAAAAACGTTGATATTGAATGCCTTAGTCTAATTTGTTATAAGAAAGATCTTTTTCTTATTTCGTAAAAGTTTGATTTGCTTATATCTTAGGTAAAATTTTATATTTATGTTTGGGTGTTACACCCGATTAAAGAAGGAAAACTTATGAAATTAAAAGCGACCTTAACTCTTATTGCAGCCAGTTTGTTTTTAGCAGCTTGTGATCAATCTGGTTCTGCGGCAAAAGAAAATGCGAAAGCAGAAACAGCAAAACCTTCAGGCAATAACACGTTTGTGTACTGTACGGCAAAAGCACCACTTGGCTTTAGCCCAGCATTGGTAATGGAAGGCACATCTTACAATGCGAGTTCACAACAAGTGTATAACCGCTTGGTTGAATTCAAAAAAGGTTCAACTGACCTTGAGCCTGCATTGGCTGAAAGTTGGGAGATCAGTGATGATGGTTTAACTTACACGTTCCATTTGCGTAAAGGGGTGAAATTCCATACGACAAAAGAATTTACGCCAACACGTGATTTTAATGCGGATGATGTGATCTTTTCTTTCCAACGTCAGTTAGATCCTAACCACCCTTATCACAACGTATCGAAAGGGACTTATCCGTATTTCAAAGCGATGAAATTCCCAGATTTATTAAAATCAGTTGAGAAAGTGGATGACAACACCGTTCGTATCACCTTGAATAAAAAAGATGCGACTTTCTTAGCAAGCTTGGGTATGGACTTTATCTCTATTTACTCAGCTGAATATGCAGATGCGATGTTGAAAGCAGGCAAACCAGAAACGATTGATAACAAACCGGTAGGCACAGGTCCGTTTATTTTTGTGGATTACAAAACTGACCAAGCAGCACAATATGTGGCGAATGAAACCTATTGGAAAGGTCGTACACCACTTGATCGTTTAGTGATCAGCATCGTACCTGATGCGACTACGCGTTATGCGAAGTTACAAGCGGGTTCTTGTGATTTAATTTTATTCCCGAATGTGGCGGATTTAGCCAAAATGAAAACTGATCCAAAAGTACAGCTTTTGGAACAAAAAGGTTTGAACGTGGCATATATCGCATTCAATACGGAAAAAGCACCGTTTGATAACGTGAAAGTGCGTCAAGCATTGAATTATGCTGTAGATAAAAAAGCGATTATTGAAGCGGTTTATCAAGGTGCAGGCACTGCAGCGAAAAACCCACTACCACCAACAATTTGGAGTTATAACGACGAAATCCAAGATTATCCGTATGATCCAGAGAAAGCGAAACAGCTTTTAGCAGAAGCAGGTTATCCAAACGGTTTTGAAACTGACTTCTGGATTCAACCAGTGGTACGTGCGTCTAACCCAAATCCAAAACGTATGGCTGAACTTGTGATGGCAGACTGGGCGAAAGTGGGCGTAAAAGCTAATCCAGTCACATTTGAATGGGCTGACTATCAAAAACGTGCCAAAGCAGGCGAATTAACGGCAGGTATCTTTGGTTGGTCAGGGGATAACGGTGATCCGGATAACTTCCTTTCTCCGTTACTTGCAAGTGCTAACGCTGGTAACTCAAACTTTGCTCGTTTCAAAAATGCAGAATTTGATGCCTTATTAGATAAAGCGATTGGCTTAACGAATAAAGAAGAACGTGCAGCGCTTTACAAACAAGCTCAGGTGATTTTCCACGATCAAGCTCCGTGGATTCCTGTTGCGCACTCTGTTGGTTTCGCACCACTTAGCCCTCGCGTAAAAGGCTATGTACAAAGCCCATTTGGCTATGACGCGTTTTATGGCGTGAGTGTTGATGGTAAATAATTAACGGACTATACTAGCCCTTGCAGTTGCAAGGGCTTTTTGTTTTCAAGCAAAAGGAGAAAGAAAATGGACTTACATGATATTCGAGAGGATTATTGCAAACAGGCGCTTTCTCAGCATGATTGCGATCCCAATCCAATAAAACAATTTGAAAAATGGCTCAACGAAGCCATTACGGCTAAAGTAAACGAGCCGACAGGTGTTAATGTTGCGACAGTCAATGAAGAGGGACGACCAACAAGTCGAATGGTGCTGTTAAAAGAAGTGAACGAGCAAGGCTTTGTCTTTTTTACAAACTATAACAGCCGAAAAGGTCGTGCTATAGAACATAATCCTTTCGTCGCCCTGACATTCTTTTGGCCTGAATTAGAACGTTCTGTTCGTATTGAGGGCAAGGCTGAAAAAATCTCGCCTGAACAATCAGATGAATATTTTGCAACGCGCCCTTATACCAGCCGAATCGGCGCGTGGGCCAGCGAGCAAAGTGCGGTCATTTCTAGCCACAAATCTTTATTAGCGAAAGCGGCACTGATTGCAGCAAAACATCCATTAAATGTCCCACGACCACCACATTGGGGCGGTTATCTTGTAATTCCTGATCGCATCGAATTCTGGCAAGGTCGTCCAAGCCGTTTACATGACCGAATTTGTTATTTATTCAATGACGGAAAATGGGAAAGAGAGCGGTTATCGCCGTAATATATTTGAAAACCACCATACTTTTAGATAGTTGGTGGTTTTTGGTATTTTCTAAAAGCTGATTTTATTTTTCTTTCATTTTTCTTGCATCAGTAATAAACCATTCCAACATATCCCATTCATTTAATTTGGTTTCTTCATTTCCCATACTTTTCCGTATTTCTAACAATAATAATCCAATGAGTGACATCATTTCTTTAGCTTTATCAGTAGGATTTGATTGTATGGTAGATTGGGAGTTTTCAGCATTTTTATAGAAATATTGATATAAGTTATTGAATGCTTTTACAACATTATCGGAACCAATCAGAGATAATCTAAATGATAATTTTCTATATTCTAAAGAAAGTAACTTTGCTGTTGCTTCATTATTTTTATCTTTTCCTTTATTTTTAGGATCTAAGTTCCAAGCTGCATCAGGCATTAATATTATGATATAGGGTTCAAGTATTTGATGATAAATTTCTATTCGGTCATCCCTTAGTTTTTCTTCTAGTTTTGTTTTATGTTCAATTGATTGTCTGATTTTCCATCCAGCTCCAGTAAGGAATAAAACGAGAATTGGAGTAGCAATAGAGCCAAAAGCTGTCAAAAAATCTAGCCACGTTTTATTATCCATAATGTTATTACTCTTTCTGTTACCAATAAGTACCGCACTTTAGTTTTCTACCAAAGTGCGGTTAATTTTTACGTTATTTTTATTTACCGATGATTTCTGATAAATCAACTTTGCGGTTTTCGTAACGAGAACGAGTACATGCATCGGCAGTAGCGATAGCAGCACGAGCAGCTTCACCTGTGAGTAATTTTACAAATTCCTCAGTTGGTTCCATACCATGAAGAATATCGTTTAAATAACGCATTTCTTTTTTCATGATAGAACTCAACCATAACGGTGTACGTTTACCCGGTTTACCGTATTGAATCGCACCGTCCATTTCTGTGCTGTTGTAAATACGGGTACGGTCATCGTCTTCTTCTTGGGTTTCGTGAATGAGGAAATAGGTGTCTTTTCCATCTACACGAAGGGTACCTTTGGTATTGTACATATCAAGTTTGATCGCGCCTTTTTCCCCTTGAATTAATACATAATGCTCACCCCAACGGAAAGCGGAACCCCATTCTAGAACAGCGAAGCGATTATCATCGTATTCCATGGTGACAAAAATCATATCGTCTTCATCACCAAATTTTTCGCCTTTGTGTGCAACATTGGCGGCTGCCATGGTAACGGTTTTTGGCATGCCACCCATAATGAATTGTACGCAGTCTAATTCGTGAATATGGTGATATAAGTGGCCGCCAGATTTTTCACGGATTTTTTTCCATGAAATAGTCGGTTGTTGTTCTTCCCAGCCGTTACGAGCGGTGTGGCAATAAAGCACTTTACCGATCACGCCTTGATTGATTAATTCTTTGGCATGGTGAACACCGTTAAAGAAGTTCATCACATGGCCAGCCATAAAGGTGACGCCATTTTCTTCGCAAGCGCGCACCATGTCGTCACAGTCTTGATAACTTAAGGCAATAGGTTTTTCACAGAAAACATGTTTTTTGTTTTTCGCCGCAAGGATGACTGGTTCTTTGTGTAAGTAGTTTGGAGTGGCGACAATTACGCAATCCACCTCAGGGGAAGTGACTAATTCTTCAAGCGATTTTGCCGCTACGCATTGTAATTCTTTCGCAATGGTTTCACCATTTTCAGGGTCGTATACCATGGTAATCTGTGCATCATCAAATTCATTCATGAAACGGGCTAAATCCGCACCAAAATAGCCAACGCCAACAACACCATATCGCATCATAATAAACTCCTTATTTTTTCACTGAGATTTGTTTTTCCGTTACCATGGATTGCTTCGCCGCTTCTGCAACTTCGATGGCTTCAGTTAAACATAGACTTAATGGACTGGTTTTTCCTTGCGTTAAGTGCTCCACCACACTTTGTACTTCGATTTCAGCGGCTCGGCTTAACCAAAGTTGGCAAGGTGCGTGGGTGACATTATATTGCTGGGTGCCTTTGGCACTTTCGCGTAAAGATAAATCAGCCTCAAATTCATCAAATAAATCAACGTGTTCTATTTTTCCATCTAGATAATTAAATGTGACACTTGAGGTAAAGAAATTGACTTCAATCACACCATTTTCACCATGAATTTGAATGCCCCATTGGTGTAACCGATAAGCGGTGCCCATTTCGAGCGAACCTAACACGCCATTTTCAAAACGTAATAACATCTGCAACACATCGCGGCTATCTGGCGTATCGTGATGAGCTTGATTAGCCGCTTGAGCAAAGACCGCCTCAATATCCCCCAATAACCAACAGAGTAAATCCAGTTCATGAATGAGGTGGAAAAGCTCACCGCCCGTAAGATTGGCATCTAATTTCCACCATTCTTTGTTTGGTAGATTTTCAATCCAACGCTGACGCATAGCACGGGCTACGGTAATGCGGCCTAATTTTCCTTGTTCTAAAGCCGCTTTGACTTTCAACATGCCTGGTAACGTACGTTCTAAATGACCCACAAAAATGAATTTGCCTTTTTCTTCGGCAAGACGGCGTAAATGTTGGCCTTGAGAAGAGCTTAAGGTAAAAGGCGTTTCAATAAAGACATGACAGCCGGCATTTAACGCCAAAATAGCCGGAGAATAATGAGCATAGTTTGGTGTGGCGATAACCACTAAATCAGGTTTGGTTTCAGCCAACATTTCTTCCACACTAAAAAAGGCTTGGCTGCCGTATTGGTCTGCAAGTTTTTGTGCAAGAGAAGGGTTGATATCGGTCACCGCAATTAAGTTTGCTTGGGCTTTGTCAAATGCGGAAGCCAACTGAACGCCAAAAAAGCCGCAGCCGATTAAGGCAATGTTTAATCCATTAGTTTGCATCATGCCCTCCTTGTTGTAAGCGTTGGCGAATACTTTGGAAATATTGCAAGATCGCGCGTTGCATCCGTACTAAATCATGCGCTTCTACCGCATCAATTAATTCACGGTGTTGCATGGCTAATTTTTCAGGAGAAAGTGTTGGTGGCGGTAGGCCTTTTTCTACTTGCTGATAAATTTGCCAAAACGCATCTAAATATTGAATCAGTAACGGGTTATTTAATGGTTCATAAAGTTTTAAATGAATATGGTATTCATCTTTAGGGGAAAACTTTTGCTCACGGGCATTTTTTTCCATGTTTGCCACTGATTTTTGCAAAAGTGCGGTCTGTTCTTGGCTAATTTTTCCCAACACCATCGGAGCAAAGCCGTATTCCAAAATTTCCCGAATATCCAAAATATTAATCAGCTGATTATGATCATTATGCAAATTCAATTGGGTGTGAAAGCTTAATCCGCGAATCATGGGCACAAGAGATGATTCGCTCACAAAGGTGCCGACGCCATGGCGAATGTCTAAAATGTGTAGCGCCTCTAAAGATTTAATGGCTTCACGCAAACTGGAACGGCTCACTCCAAGCTGTTCAATCAGCTCATTTTCTGTTGGCATCAAATCGCCAGATTTAAGATTTTGTTTAATGATGAGGGATTTGATTTTATCCTGCAAAACGAGACTTGCTTCTTTTTTACTTGTTTTTTTCATTTCTTTTCTCATTTTCTAATCTATTTTCTGAATTTGTGATCCAGCTCTCATTCTCTCTAATTGACATAAGACATCATACGTCTTATCTTTATTTATGCAAGCAGAAATTAGCGGTAATTTTAAATTCTGTGATCTATACCACAAAATTCTCAAATACAAGGAAGGGAGGTTGTTATGGCAACATCATTACCATGGTATAAAGAAGTCAGTCCTACGCAAAAAAAGCGTTATTTGCGGCTTGGTTAGGTTATGTTTTTGATGGCTTCGATTATATGCTTATCACTTACGTGCTTTTAGATATTCAAAAAGAATTCGCCATGAGCACAACGGAAACATCCACATTATTACTTGCAGCGTTTGTCGCACGTCCATTAGGTGGGGCGATTTTTGGTAGTTTTGCCGATAAATATGGTCGTCGTTTGGCGATGATTGTTTCCATTATTACGTATTCCGTTGGCACATTCTTGTGCGGATTATCCACTAGTTATATTTGGCTTTTCATCTTCCGTATGATTATCGGTATGGGGATGGCGGGTGAATATGCGTGTTCTTCCTCTTATGCCATTGAAAGCTGGCCAAAACATTTGCGTACAAAAGCCAGTGCATTTTTAGTGAGTGGCTTTTCTATCGGTAATATTCTTGCTTCTCAAGTGATTCCTTGGGTTGCACAAGCTTATGGCTGGCGTATGGCTTTCTTCATTGGTTTAGCACCAGTCGCCTTAGTACTCTATGTTCGTCGCCATGCCCCTGAAAGTGAAGAATGGGCTCAAGCGAAAGCAGCGGGTAAAGTGAATAAAGTTCCACTTACTGACCTATTCACTGAAAAACAATTACCAATCACCTTAATTATTTTCTTAGTTTGCTATTCAATTTTCTCTGTAAACTGGCCAGTAGTGGGCTTGCTTCCACTTTACCTCAAAGAAAACGGCTATGCTGAAAATGTGAAATCACTGATGTTTTGGGCAGGCTTTGGTATACTCATCGGTACCTTAATTGCAGGATTTATCGGTGATAAATTGGGTGAGAAGAAAACCTTTGTATATAGCTTATTGTTATCACTTTTCTTCCTATTCCCAGTATTCTATTTGCCAGAAAATAATGTATTAGCACTTGGTGCGTTGCTCTTCTTCTTACTTGCAACTAACCTAGGGATTGCTGGTTTAGTGCCAAAATATATGGCGACTTTCTTCCCAGCTGAAATGCGAAGCACAGGTATTGGTTTCATCTATAACTTCGCTGCGATTGGCGGTGGGGTGTCTCCAGTGATTGCCGCCGCACTTAGCGAAAGAGTCGGACTTGGTTCAGCCCTTGTGTATGTGACCTTATTCTGGACAATTGTTCTTGTTGCTCTTGTTGGATTAAGATTGCCAGAACGTATTCAAGCACGCATGCAACAATAAAAAACGAAAGCAAAACAGACCGCACTTTTAGGTGCGGTTTGTTGTTTATACAAAAATAGTTTGAAGCGTGTCACAAATTTGTTAAAAATATGTTTCAATTTTTTCGGTTAAATGCTAATTAATAATCTCCCCTATCGTTTTATAGGAGATTGTATATGCAAACTCAACAAACCTTTCTCTCTAAATATAAAAGTCTCATTATTCTTGCCTTAGACTTTGTCTTCATGTTGGTGTTAATCAAAATACTGCCGTTTTCTGCTCAAGAGAATCGCGGGCTAGCCTTGCTGATTTTTATTGGTATTTTATGGTTAACGGAAGCCTTTAATATTACCGTGACATCCCTTATGGTGCCTGTTGTGGCCATTGGATTAGGCTTGATTAATACACAAAAAGCCCTTGCGCCATTCTCCACACCAATTATTTATATGTTCTTTGGGGGATTTGTGGTAGCTGCGGTGCTGCAAATTCAGAACCTAGACAAGATTATTGCGAATTACATTATCCGTTTGGCCAAAGGAAACTTAAAGCTTTCTATAACCTACCTTTTCACCGCAACGACATTCCTTTCCATGTGGATTAACAACACCGCTGTGGCAGCCATGATGTTACCGCTCACTATGGGGATGTTAAAAGGTATCAATGCAGAGAAAAATCATCGATTGTATGCTTTTGTCTTGTTAGGTATGGCATTTAGTGCCAGTATCGGTGGTATTGGTACGTTGGTGGGAAGTGCACCAAACGCGATTTTGGCATCTCAAATTCAAGTGACCTTCACTGAATGGCTAGGCTACGGTTTCCCGGTAATGATCTTACTTGTGCCTTCAATGATTTTTTCTTTATGGGTGATTTTACGTCCAGATTTTTCTGTTGAATTTAATCCGTCGCTTGAGAAAGTCAGTTTTAACCGAAAAAATATCATTACCTTAGTGATCTTTATCGGTATGGCGATTATGTTACTTTTCAGCTCTCTCTTAAACCCATGGATTAGTGCTTTCCTTGAATTACCGAAAAAAATCGAAAACTTTGATACGGTGATTGCGTTATGCGTTGTGATCTTTATTTGTGTTTCAGGTGTCGCAAGTTGGAAAGAAATTCAAGAACGTGTTGAATGGGGCGTGCTCGTTTTATTCGGAGGTGGTTTAACACTCAGTATCGTGATGAAAGATTCAGGCGCCAGTAAAATTATGGCTGATAGCATCGTTCAGTTTGTGCAAACCAAACCTCTTTGGGTGCTTTGCTTTGTGATAACCGCATTTATTATTTTCTTAACAGAATTCACATCGAATACTGCCAGCGCTGCATTAATTATGCCAATTGTGATTTCAGTGGCACAATCTATGAATTTACCGCCTATCGCTTTAGCAGCAATTATCGCTTGTGGGGCAAGTTGTGCATTTATGTTGCCAATCGCTACACCGCCAAATGCTATTGTATTTGCAACAGGAAATGTGAAACAACTTGATATGGCCAAAGTTGGTTTGATTCTAAACCTATTCTGTATCGCCATCATCGGCAGTATGACTTATTTTGTTTGGTTGTAAATGTGGTTAAAACTGACCGCACTTTATTATCTTATAAAAGTAAACCGCACGTTAAAGTGCGGTTTATTGTTTATCTCGAAATAACCTCTTTTGTGAAGGCTTCCATTTCGGCTTTACGCCATGGTGTTGAGAAGAAAATGGTATCTTTCAAACCAGACTCACTATTTAGTGGACGAACACCGAATTCTTGGTTTAATTTCTGTTGTACCTCAGGTGAGGTAATCCAATGCACGAAAACAAGTGATGCGGCTGGGTTCGGCGCATTTTTTGCTACGGTTACAACATTACCACCACCAGGCATCCCAAATTTTGGTACATAGAATTTTAAACGGTCAGTAATTGCACCTTGTTTTTGCAAGCTGAACAAGTGATCTTGCCATGCGGAGACAATTACTAACTCACCATCGTTTAAACGGGTTAGACTATCAGCATTTGAAGCGGTACGGATTAACGCATCTTTTTTACTGCTGAACCAATCCCAGGTTTTCTTCCAATTAGCAATCTGTGCTTCATCGATTTTATCGGTACGATAATCATAATCACCATTGATGTACACTAAAGCTCGTTGAATGAAGGCATTACCGGAGCTACCGCCATTTGGATCTGAATAGCCGAATTTTTTTGGATTTTTATCAATATAGCTTTCCATGTCTGCCCAAGATTGTGGCAATTCCTCTTCTTTGATTCGCATAGGATCATAAGCTAGACCGGTTTGGTTTCCCCAATAACCTACTGCCATATCGCCCAATTCAACACCTTGTAAGTGGTGATTTAATTTATCGAAATTTGGTAAGTTATTGAGTTTTACAAGAATGTCATTTTTCGCTACGTTGCCTAAACGGTCAGCATTTAACACAACCACATCCATTTTGCCTGTTTCTAGATTTTTTTCAGCGATCAGTTTATTGATATTACCGTCCAAGGTGCCTTCAGGTACTTTGACTTTAATACCGTATTGATTTTCAAATTCTTTGACAAAATTACGGAATTGCGGCTGCAAATACCAAACGCTAACTGTCAATTTTCCTTCTTTTTTAGCGAGTTCTTCGATTTCACTCCAAGATTTACCACTTAAGTCTGTGGAAGCTGAGGCGAAAGTACTGACAGCCAAGGCGGCAGTAGTAAGACCAATGGATAGAAGTTTTCGGATATTTTTTTGCATAAGATGCTCCTTGTGAAAATTATGCTTTTCCTGTGGATTGAGAGAGATAATTCCCTTTCAACAATTTTTCGATAATCATCATCAAAATAATGTTTGGTACCAACAAAATAATTGATACAACGGCCGCATTCGGACGAATAAAAGAATAACCGAGGAAAGAATATAAAATGGTTGGCACGGTAATAAAGTCTGGTGAGCCGATAACGAAAGCGATAGCAAACTCTTCAATACTTTTCACTAAACAGAAGATAATTGATGCTAAAAAACTGGGTTTCAACATCGGCATATACACGTCTTTGAAAACGGTAAATTTAGATGCACCTAAGTCACGGCTAGCATCAATGAGGTCTTGTGGTACAGAAGAAAAGCCCGCGGATAAAATCCGAATAGCATAAGGTAACGTGAGTACCACATGCCCAATAACAATGCCGATGAATGGATTATTAATATTTAAATCCAATAACATACGGCTAAAGAATAGGGCAATAATCATGCCTGGAATGACTAATGGAATCAGTGTTAATAATTCTGCTAATTTTTTACCTCTAAACTCCATACGTCCAAATGCATAAGCTGTTGGGAGAGAGAGTAAGATAGTGATCAATGAAACCGTAGGCGCAATGGTATAGCTATTAAACATTGCTTCAGGTAAAGAGGTGGTTTCCCAGACGATTTTCCAACGTTCAAAAGATAATGATTGAGGGAAAATATCTGGATAACTCCACGGTTTAGCGGGATCTACCAATGACCATAAACCTGCCATTAAAAAGGGTAGGAACAACCAAATAAAATTCGCAAGAATGAAGAAAGTTAAGGAAATACGTGCGATTAATCGACCATTTTTCGTTGTGATTTGTACGGAACTACTCATTTGACTTCTCCACGTTTGACGGCTAATGGTTTAATCAATAATGACACTAGGATGGTGAAGAAGGCAGAGGTCAACATAATAGTTAATGCCATGACCGCACTTTGATTCCATTCTTCAAATTCATAGGCAGACATTTGCATTAAACGTGCTAAAGAATAGGTACTACGAGGACCTGCAATACTATAAAAGGCGAAATCACCGAGTGCGCCGATAAATATTAAAATAAAGGAAACTTGTACCGCACCTAAGGTTAGTGGAAAGATCACATAACGAAAACGTTGCCAAGGACTCGACCCTAAATTAGCCGCCGCATCTAATAAATCAGTTTTAAGTGAATTGACCGCGCCACCAATAAGAATTAAAGCAAAGGGAATGTTTTTCCACATTTGTAAAATCACTACCCCCCAACCAAATTCGTCATTTTGTAGGGTTTTCGGTTCGTCCCAAATGCCTAAATAAACGAATACTTCGTTAAGAATGCCGTGGTAAGAAATCATATTGACGAACAAAAAGGCGGCAACCAATCCCGGTACCAACATAGGTGCCCGCAAGATGGTGATGATCGTTACCTTGGCAGGCAATTTTTTACGCAACCACATGGCAATGGGATAAGCCACGATGATGGATAAAATCGCCCCTAATAAAGACACTTTTACGGAATAAATATACGAATTTTGGAATACAGGGCTATTTAATACGGCTTGCCAATACTCCAAACTAAATTGGCTTTCTTCCCCACCCATACTGTATAAACCAAGGCTTTGAGAGACGACAATGTAGAACGTGGACCCCATTAAAAATAGGATTGTACCTAAACCGCTGCATAGCAATAACCATGCTTTTACATCATTTTTGAGACTTTTCATTTTACGGACTCCAAGAATTTAATCGCATGGCGGGGAACCGTAAAGGTGAGTTTATCGCTCAAATTCGGACATTTTGTTAGTTGCAGGCGTAATTTTTTCTCTTCATCATTACGTTTAATGACTCCTTGCACTTCCGTGATATTGCCCATAAAAGCGGTGTTGATGATATCTACTGTAATTTGGTTTTCCGCTTCCGTTTGTGCGTTTGGTAACAATTCAATGTCTTCTGGTCGAAAGCAAATATAAATTCGTTCAGATTCCGGTTTTTTCTCAGAAAATACGGTGAAATTGCCAAAAATAGAACTAACTGCATAAAGATTGTCACCGATGTTTTTCACATTGGCTTCCGTGATATTGGCAATGCCAATAAAATCTGCCACAAAGCGGTTTTTAGGATGATGATAAATATCTTGAGGAGAGCCAATTTGCTCAATAGCACCTTTATTTAACACAATAATTTTATCTGACATGGTTAGGGCTTCAGCCTGATCGTGAGTCACATAAATACTAGTCAAATTGTATTGTTTTGAGAGTTGCTTAATTTCAAAACGTACACTTTCGCGTAATTTGGCATCTAAGTTAGAAAGCGGTTCATCAAATAAAATCACATCTGGACGAGTGACCATGGCTCTGGCTAATGCGACACGTTGTTGTTGGCCTCCAGAAAGCTCATTAGGTAATTTCAATTTATGAAATTCTAAATCCATTTGCTTCAATGCGAGATCTAAACGCTGTTTTTGTTCTTCAATATCAATTTTACGTTGCTTTAAACCATAGCAAATATTATGAGAAACGTTGAGGTGAGGGAAAAGGGCATAAGATTGGAAACACATGGCTGTATTGCGTTTTTCTGGAGGAACATGGTTAACATTTTTTCCTCCAATAAGGATTTCACCTTCATCAGCCACATGAAATCCAGCGATTAATTTTAATAAGGAGGTTTTACCACAGCCACTTGGTCCTAATAAGGTGACAAACTCGCCTTCTTCAGCGGTAAAAGTAATATTATTTGCTGCGTAAAAGTCACCAAATTTTTTTGTAATATTTTTTATTTCTAACTTTGCCATTTTTACATCCTCTATTTGGCTATACAACTATAGAGGTAACCATAAAACACTTGGTTATTTTTTCAATAAAATAAAAATATTTTTTATGAATTTGTGATGAAGATCACGCATTTAGATAAAATATGGTTTTATTACATTTTAATAATGCGGAGGCGGTGTTTCTTCCGCTTGGCTGGCAATATTAGAAGGTTGCATATCTTTTAATTTGCCGGCGAGATAGCGGAGTTGAAGTTGAATTTTATCCATATCAAACTGTTGTTGAACTAATGCTTGGTTTAGCTCGTCTAAAAGTTGTTCTTGAAATGCAATTTTCATTTCAAGTTCAGCAATGCGATCTTCTAAAATTTGTTGATTTTGCATAAAATTTCTCTAATTTTTAAAAAAATGTTGTGAATTTGGTCAATCCGATTTAACCTATTCGCTATTCCGTTTCTATTATAAAGGATCAAGCAAAATGTTGAAAATTCAAAAGCTTTCTCTTGCTGCACTTATGGTAAGTGCGGTCGTTTCAGGTTCTGTTTTTGCAGAAGATAAAGCAGCGCCAAGCGCAAGCGATGCGTCTTATGCTGTAGGTGCATTAATGGGTAACCAAGTAAAAGATTTAGTGGATGCTCAAAAAGAAGTGATTCAATACGACAATGCGCGTATTTTAGATGGCTTAAAAGATGCATTAGAAGGTAAAGTTGATGTTCGTAAAGACGAAAAAATTCAACAAACCTTAGATGGTATTCAAGAGCAATTAGTGTCTGCAGCAAAAGCAAAAGTAGAACAACAAGCGAAAGCCGCAAAAGAAGAAGGCGATAAATACCGCGCTGAATTTGCGAAAAAAGATGGCGTAAAAAGCACTAAAGATGGCTTACTTTACAAAATCACTGAAGCAGGTAAAGGTGATGCGATTAAAGCAACAGATACTGTGAAAGTACATTACACTGGTAAATTACCAGATGGTAAAGTATTTGATAGCTCTGTTGAACGTGGTCAACCGGTTGAATTTAAATTAAACCAAGTGATCAAAGGTTGGACTGAAGGTCTTCAGTTAGTGAAGAAAGGCGGTAAAATCGAATTAGTGATTCCACCTGAATTAGCTTATGGCAAACAAGGTGCAGGCGATTCAATTCCACCTGATGCAACACTTTACTTCGAAGTTGAAGTATTAGACGTTAACCCTAAAAAATAATCCTTAATTCAACCGCACTTTGTCCAAAGTGCGGTCATTTTCCCTACCAGATTTGAAAAATGATATTAACCGATAGACAACCTTTCACTGATGAAGATCGTGCTATTCTGATTTCCTATAAAGCAGTAGTTGATGGCGTGAGCGCGTTGATTGGCGAGCATTGTGAAATCGTATTACACTCTTTGGAAGATATTGAACATTCCGCTATTTGTATTGCCAATGGGCATAATACCAATCGCCAAGTGGGTTCCCCGATTACGGATTTAGCCCTGAAATCCTTGCGTAATATGCAAAGTGAGAGTGTGTCTAAGCCTTATTTCACGCGTGCGAAAGGCAATGTGTTGATGAAGTCAGTGACCATCGCCATTCGAAATAGCAAGCAACGCATTATTGGTTTACTTTGTATCAATATTAATTTAGATGTGCCAGTTTCTCAATTTATGCAGGCGTTTATGCCTACGCAAGAACAAAATGAAACCTCTTCCGTCAATTTTGCAAGTTCAGTGGAAGAATTGGTGGCACAAACGGTAGAAAAAACCATAGAAGAAGTGAATGCGGATCGCTCGGTTTCGAATAATAATAAGAACCGTCAGATTGTGATTTCACTTTACGAAAAAGGCATTTTTGATATTAAAGATGCGATCAATTTAGTGGCTGATCGCCTCGCGATTTCTCGCCACACCGTGTATTTGTATATTCGTCAAATCAAACAAGAGCAAGAGTAATGAACTATGTTCTCGCCGTGAAAAGTCCCGTTTATGGAAAACAAGGGGCTTTTATTGCCTATCAATTTGCCCAAGCGTTACTCGAAAAAGGGCATGCCATTAGCCAAATTTTCTTTTTCCAAGACGGTGTGAGTAATGGCAATGGCTTGGTTTATCCTGCCAATGATGAATTTAATCTCACGCAAGCTTGGCAAGCCTTTTCAACCCAGCATCGTATTCCTTTGCATTTATGTGTAGCCGCTTCACAACGTCGTGGCCTAGTGGATGCGCTTACGGCAAAAGAGACTGATAAAACCAATTTGGCAGAAGGTTTTAAGATTGCAGGCTTAGGCGAGTTTATGGCGATGGCATTAAAAGCGGATCGGGTGGTGACATTATGAAACTGGCATTCTTATTTCGTACCGCGCCACATGGAAACGCAATTTCTCGAGAAGGCTTAGATGCTTTGCTTGCAGCAACAGCATTTTGTGATGAAGAGGAAATCGGTGTCTTTTTTATTGATGATGGTGTGTTGAATTTACTCGATGGGCAAAATCCTGAGTTATTGTTACAAAAAGATTTTATTCGTACCTTTAAATTATTAAATTTATACGATATTGAACAGCGCTTTGTTTGTGCCACTTCACTCGACCAATACAATTTGCAAACAGAACAACTCATTATTTCTGCTGAAAAAATTGACCGCACTTCGCTGATCAATAAACTTAGCCAAGCAGAAAAAGTGTTTACGTTTTAAGGAATATTATGCTTTATACCTTTTCTCAAGCTCATTATTCTGAGACTGAACTTCAACGTTCTTTGACTGAAATCACTGAAAATGATGCGGTGGTTTTATGGCAAGATGGCGTGTTGCTAGCGGTAAAGTACGGGGAAATGTTTACCCAATGCAAAGGGCAATGTTTTATGTTGGAACAGGATGTTTTAGCCCGAAATTTAACCGCACTTTTGCCAGAAAACAATCAAGTGCGGTCAATTTCATTAACAGATTTGGTGGATTTAACTGCTCAATATTCGCCTCAAATCGCCTTATAGTGGGCGTTCTTTCGGTAACAAGAGCGGTAATACCATAACAGAATAAAGTGCCAAACCTGCGGCCATTAAGCAGGTAATTTCTAATCCTCCTGCGCGTAACCATTCGCCAAATCCCATGTCATTAACGAGTGTGGCATAAAAGAATCCTGCCACGACGGTATAACTAAATCCGATTAATCCTGCAATTAATGCAATAGCTTTTACGTTGTAGCTTGCATAACGGTGAAATGCCGCCCAAAGCGTAATGAGAAAAGTCGGCACTGCAGCCACAATAAAGACGGAAAGCATCGAGCTCTGAATTTGATCAGTATCATTATTCGAGAATGTTAAGGCAACAGTGCCGATAATTTGAATAATCAACGGAAAAAGAATAAATGCTTTAAGATATTTTTTCATGAGATGTCCAATTAATAGAAAAACGGAAGCATTGTATCAATCAAATGAAAGACAACCAATCTTTTCTCTATTCGGTTTTTATTACATCCACTAATGTGGGCTGAACGATTGAGGCATAATCTTGTGTATTGAGAATAATAGAACGTTCTAACGTACCTGCATTAAATGCCAATTCATCATAACGAGAAAGCAAGCTAGGATCAGCAATTAGCAACAAATCAGGATGAAAGCTAAAAGGCGGAATTGCACCAAATACACAGTCAGTTAAGGTATCTACTTCTGCAGGGCTGGCAAGCGAGGCTTTAGTACCACCTAAATAGGCCGCTACTTTACTCAAATCAGATTGTTGATCGGCCGGCAATATAACTAATACCGCTTGTTTTACGCCATTTCCTTTCACTTTGCATACTAGCGCTTTTGCCCCTTGCCCTAATTCTGTACCACGGATTTTAGCCACTTCCTCAGATTTCCCTGCAGTCGGATGCTCAACCACGCGATAGCGTGCTTGATGTTCATCTAAAAGTGCGGTCAATTTTTCAAATGTTTTTACAGACATGACTGTTTCCTTAAAGGGGGATCCTTTAATAAGGATTCGAGCCCCCTTTTTTATGTGAGTACAGGAATAAATCTATTTTTTAGTCTTTTTCTCTTTTACAAAGAGTTTGCCATCAAAACGATAATAAATGCGTTCAGAGGTCATTTTCCCGTTACCACAGGTCTCTTCAAATTCATGTACGAGCGGGAGGCTAAAGCGGTTATTTTTCAAGTCGTAATCAAAATAGGCATTCGATTTTGGTAAATCATTATTCGTATATGAGATATACGATACACCAATATTAGAAGTCGGTGCTTTGCCTTGAATGAGATTGGCTTCTTCTAAACCTTTTTCCGTAATTTGATAAAATTTCGCTGCGAGTGCATGATGGCATTGACTGTAGATGTCAGCAGTTTCTATAAAATAGTAAGGTTTTTCATTCAATTTAGGGGCTGTTAGGCTGGTTATATCAGAGCCTAACTCATTAAATTCCGTTTTCCAAGTGCCGTTAGGTAACTGATAACGCCAAATGCTGCCATATTCGTGCATTGTGCCGCCAGATTGCCAATCCCAAGTCAGAATCTGAAGCTTATTGTCTTTTGAAGTGAGCACGCCAACACCCGCTTTAGGTGCTTTTTCCCAAGCGCAGAATTTGCCTTCTAAATTTTCAATTTTGGCTAACGCCTCTTTAAAACGTTTTTCTGAAGACTGGTATTTTTCTTCATTGTTTTCGTTATAGCTGCCGTAGGTTTTCATCTCTGAATAACTTGCTGCTAATTCTGTATCAATGATTTCACATTGGTTAGCGTAAGCGGCAGAAGAAAAGAGACACAGGCAAAGTAAGGTTTTTTTCATAGAGCGTTCCTTTTTTAAGATTATCTTTCGCAAGCAGAGAAGGTGATTGTGCAATTCGCTGAATTCATTTTACAGGCTGCTAAGGCTTCTTGTTCAGCTTTTTCTCGCTTCATTTTGAAATTGCGAACTGCAGCATATTTTTCAGGAGAATCTCCTGTTGCCAATGCAACACAAGCATGATTAGCTTCTGTGACAATTTGACAATGTTGTTTATTTGTATCATTTGAAGCAAGCTCACAATCCTTTAGTGCCTTATTTTGAGCAGGCTTTATCATATTTCCCTCGCCATAACCAAAAGCACCATTTTGTGGATTATAAGCAATTACACTCCACCAATTAGGAAATTCTAGAATTGGAGGAGGCAGTATTGTTGTTTTAGCTTCGATTGAAGGTTTTGTTGCAAAAGCTGAAACGGATAAAGCACATAAAGCCAATGTAAGTAATTTTTTCATTTTTATTTCTTGTGAAAAATTCTGTGAGGTTTGTCTTCTCTTTACTGTAAAAGCATATTACTCAGCAAGCTTTTAGTTAAAAAACTTTGCATCTATACCATATAGCACATCTAAATCATGCTGTGGTAAGAAGTCTTTTTCTTTTACTTGATATTGCACAACCTTGTCATTTTGCAGCACTTTTTTCACCTCGCCTTTACCTTTCCAACAGAAAGAAACAATCTGATCTTTTGGTCTTTCAATGGTAAGCGTAAAATCCGCAATAGGTTTTGCCCAGTTTGCTCCAGTTTTGAGAATATAACCTAGCTCACGGTAGTATATCCCTTGATTAGATTTTGCTTTTACTGATTTTTTAAATGATGGATCAATACAAAAAGTATCGGCAAACTTTTTATAATTCACGAGATCATGAAGCCCCATGCCAGATCCTAAAAGAGGGACATATTCGTGCTGAATTTGAGTAGTTGAATTGCCTTTAAAGGTTTGCTGCCAGCTATAAATAATTTGTCCGCCCCAAGTGATATCTTCGCTATCCTCAGAGTCTTTGTATGAATATTTAGCAAGACGTGGGTCCTGACATTTTAAGATTTTTTCATTTGCCGAAGCAGATTTACGTAACCAAGGCTCCATTAACTCTTCTTCAGTTAAACCACAAGCACGAAGAATCTCCGTGACATCGTGAGAAACAAATTCTCTTTTCTCTGCATCATCTGCATTTTTGGTTTCGTAAAAGAACGCACGTACATGAGTCGTCGGTTTGATTTCTTTGCCATTCGCATAAATCTTAAACGAATTGATTAAACTTTGCGTGTCAGCAAAATCAGCGTAATCGTGCAGCATCACTTCCGGTAATGGGAATAGCACCGTCTCAGTAATGTCTTTATCGGTTAGATTGCGATATTCATATTCCACCTTAATTTTATCTTGGCTGATAAATAGGTTTTCTTTTTGCATCGCAATGTGTTCATTCTTAATATATTCCACACCACCAGTAGAGACTGTTCCCGTACTGTCGTTAGCTTGAGCCATAAATGGAAGACAAAGAATCGTTAAGAGAAGAGACTTTTTCATGATTGGTGTTCCTTGTAAAAAGTGAGAAAAATTTGACCGCTCTTGTGGTAAGGCAATTAACGTATTGTGTATTTTTCAAATACGCTACAAGCTAAAACAATTTTTGTTTTGCTTGGCTAATTTTAAAACCGTGTTTTTCTTTATTTGAACAAGTTAATGAATCGCCCGAAGCAGTGCATTGCCAGCCTTTGCCTTTAATTGTTTCACCCTCTTTTAAGATTGGTGAGTCTGGTACAGCGGGGGTATCACTTGCACAAACAAGTGAAGCCTTTCCTGTCGCGCCAACAGAAAATAGCTCGCCCCATTCGAATTCACAATCTTTCGGACGCGGTAAAATCGGTTTTCCTTTAATTTTAGTAACACATTCAACTCTGGGGGTTAGACCAGGAAGGTCGCCAGAGCAATAAATAGCATCATTAGCCGTGCGAAAACTGATAAAAGAGTCTGAGTTTGATGCTGTTTCTATTCGCGGGGTTAAGGCAAAGCTAGAAACAGAGAAAGTACATAACGCGAATACAAATAATTTTTTCATGTTGAATTCCTTGTTGAATGGCGGAATTGGTAAAATTCCTACAAAATTTAACCGCTTGCAAACCCTTTTGAATTGCTAGGTTATTAGTTTACTTGTTTTATTTCTTACAATAAAGGTAGGATAACAAACTTAACAATAATGGGCATAAAAAATAAATATAAACCGATGAGGTTTGGAATATGCCATCATAATTGGTGCCTTGTAGCCCATTCAAATTAAATAAATATTTCCCGAATACTCCAGCTTCCGCCATCCATAGTAACATCGCAAAGCGACGATAAAAACGTTGAAAAATAGCAAAAAAGAGATAGCTAAAAGTGGTAATGGCAATAAGTTTAAAATAGATATTAATAGAATGATGTAGACTATTAGCCACAGGCTCGTTAAATGCTAAATTATAACCAATGATTTGCACCCAACGCACGCCAAAGTTGAACAAGAAATAAGCACTAAATAACAAGACGATGAAATGAGTTAAAAAAAGTAAAAATTTCATATTGGAATATCTCAAAAGTAGGGAAATATTGCTTTTGTGGACCATAATAAATCGTTAATATGAAGACGATCATACTGTTTATTTAGAATAGATCAATACTTTATTAAAATGCTCAGATAAATGTTTTTCTAAAATACTAGGATATTTCTTAAAGAGATAGGCAAATAATAGACAAATACCTTTACGCCCCGTACTATGTTTCTTTTTCTTTGGTATCGTTTATGACTCGAATTAATCTTGTTCCGCCCGAGGAACTTTGTGATCAGCATCTTTTAGCTGAACATCGTGAATTAACCCGCATTCCTAACGCCGTGGCGAAAGGTAAATATCACTTAAAAGGACAGCCTGCAGAATATAAGTTAGGTGAAGGGCATGTGCGCTTTTTCTTTAACAAATTGGCGTTTTTAAAGAAACGCTATGATGCATTGCATGCGGAATGTAAGGCGCGAGGCTTTAACGTGCAGTATATTTGGAATGAAACGTTACCCGATGATCCAAGTTTATGGTTGGACTATGAAGCCACAGAGGCGGCGTTACAGATTAATCGGGAACGTATTCAGGAAAGAATGCCATTAAAGGCGAGATTTACACCGCATCTTCCAAAGAGCGGTCAAAAATAAAGGAGTTTTCACTTATGAAAGGCAGTGAGAATATAAAAAAGGTGAGCATCGCTCACCTTATGAATTGTTTAATCTTTCAATTTAATAAAAAATGTACCACTAGGTATGATAGGCAAATAGTTTTTATGGAAATCCATAAAGGTTTTTTGTGGGTCTATGTCTTCAAAAAGTTTTGGGTAAAGTGCTTTTGCCATAAATTGAGCGGCTGCTAGATCACTTAGTGAGCGAGAAGCCGTATGATAAATACCGTAAACACGGTGGTTTTTAACTGCAGGTAAATCTTGCCACCCTGCACGGGTTAAGAAACCTTTTAGGCGTTTTTGTGCATCCTGTTCATTGATGTTTATTCCCATCGCCATCATTTCATCGTTAGTTTCATGCCCCATTTCTGTGCCAGAAATCATAATCACTTCAGGTTGTGCGGCAAGAAGTTGTTCTGGATTAATTGGTCCCCAATTTTCGACAAAAGGCGCGCTTACGTTATCCCCGCCAACAGTTTCAGCAATAGCACCCCACATATTTTTACCAAAGGTAAAGCTATATTCACTAGGACCTTTATTGCCAAATTCTACATAGATTTTAGGTTTAGGTAGGTTAGCCTCTTTTACACGTTTTTGAATATCAGTAATGCCTTGAGCATATTCATCTGCAATTTTATTTGCTCGTTCTTCGGTACCTGCAAGTTGCCCAAAAATCTTTGCGCTTTTGGTGTGTCGTTCTACACTTTGAGCATTAAAATCGACAACAATAATTGGAACGCCAGCTTGTTCTAACTTTGGTAGTTCGGAACCAATAGTTTGATATTGCCATTCTGCAAGAATCAATACATCAGGTTTTAATGCCAAGGTTTTTTCGGTTGAGAAAGTTCCTGTATTTACATTACCAATATCAGCAATATTTTTGAGTTCAGGCATTTTTTCAGAAAACAATGCCCAACTTCCTGGATTAAATTTTTCCCAAAATTCACGTGAGATACCTTTAACATATTTAAAATTTTCAACACCCGTAACAGCAATGTAATCAGGATAGTAAAAGCCTAACACGGCATTTTTTACGGGCACATCAACGTTAACTTCTCGTCCTAATACATCTTTGATTGTTTTTATTTCTGCTTGAGTAGTGATACCAAAAGTCAGTAATAGAACGGCCAAAATTAAACGAATTGTTGATTTTTTTTGCATATAAACTCCTGTCTGAATAAAACATCAGAACATTACCATAAATAAGAATTATTATCAAATTTAGATGTTATAAAGTGATAATACAAGAAATGCTGTTGAAGGGTAAAATAGGCATATATCTAGAAAAAACATATTTCGCATTTAAAATTGGAAGTGCGGTCAAAACTTAGTAAGTTTTCACTTCTCCTTGAGTTGGACTAAAGGAGAAGTGAATGTGGGAGAATTATTTATATTCAACCACGATATCGCTTTCGCTGACGGTATCACCATAAACTGGCAATAAAGTTTTTTCGTAAGCTTGTTTTAAACGACCATCTTTGCCTAAGGTTTGGATTTCGTTATTTAACCAATTTAACAATTCAGGTGCATCTTTGCGAACAGCTGGTGCAATAACATCTTGATCACCAAAGTTTTTTACGCCCACGGTATAACCTGGATTTTGTTTTGCCCAAGCGAATAAGAAGGTATTGTCATTAGATAATGCATCACCACGACCATCACGTAAGGCTTCAAAAGTTTCTGTATTTTGTTCGAATTTCAATAATTTCACATCTGGATAGTTTTTGGTAAAGAAAATATCAGCAGTAGTACCTTTATCTACAATTAAAGTTTTGCCTTTTAATTGCTCAAGATCAGTAATGACTGAGCCATCTTTTGAAACGACACCGAGTGCCACTTTCATATATGGATTAGCAAAATCCACCACTTCTTTACGTGCTGGAGTTACAGTGAAGTTAGCTAAGATAATATCAACTTTCTTAGAAAGTAAGTATTCAGCACGGTTTGCGGCATCCACTAAAACAAACTCTACTTTGTTTTCATCGCCTAATAAGTCTTTACCAATCGCTTTACCAATTTCGACATCAAAGCCTTGGCTTTTACCTTGTGCATCTACATAACCAAATGGTGGTTTATCGCTAAATACACCAATGCGAACTTTGCCATCTTTCTGTATTTGCTCAAGGCTTGAAACTGTTTTTGCCCCGTCTTTAGTCGGTTCTTTATCATTACATGCAGTTAAGCCAAATGCTAAGGTGGCAGTAGCTAAAAGTGCGGTCAATGTTTTAAATGTTTTCTTCATAGTTTGTCCCTCTCGGTTCATAATTTAAGATATTTAAGAATATTTTCGCACGATCCGTGGTTGGATTCGTGAAGAAATCTTCCGGTTTTGCTTGTTCAATAATTTGCCCTTTATCCATAAACACAATGCGATTGGCTACTTGACGGGCGAAGTTCATTTCATGGGTAACGATAAGCATCGTCATGCCGTCTTTGGCAAGACCTAAGATCACATCAAGTACTTCACGTACCATTTCAGGGTCAAGGGCAGCGGTCACTTCATCGAACAGAATAATTTCAGGGTTCATGCAAAGTGAACGAACAATGGCAATTCGCTGTTTTTGCCCACCGGATAATTCACGTGGATAGGCATTTTTTCGGTCATATAAACCTACGCGTTTAAGTAACTCATCGGCTTGTTTTTCAGCTTCTGCACGATCGCGTTTTTGTACTTTTAAAGGGCCGAGTAAAATATTGTCAATCACTGATAAATGAGCGAAGAGTTCATAACTTTGGAATACCATCCCAATGCGTTGACGCGCTTTGACCCAAGGAATGTCTTTACCTAATTCTCCTGCATTTTGCAGCAAAATCTGACCGCGCTTTATTTCCTCTAGCCCATTTAGGCAGCGTAAAAAAGTACTTTTACCACAACCCGATGGACCTAAAATAACGACAACTTCGCCTTTCTCTATAGAAAGATTAATGCCTTTGAGTGCTTCTACATCGCCGTAATTTTTGACGAGGTTTTTAATTTCTAATAACGCCATGTGTTTTCCTAATAAAAATTAACTTTCCCAACGGGTTTCTAAATAACGGGAAAATAAGGATAGCGGGTAACAAATCACAAAATATAAACCGAAAATGACACCGTAAATCCAAAGCGCCGCCGATTGATTACTAAATAATGAATGCTCGATAATTTGTTGGCCTACTTTAATCACTTCTACTACACCGATTAACATCGCTAAAGAACTGGTTTTTACCATACGAGTAAAGAGGTTAATAGCGCTTGGTGTCACACGTTTTAAACTTTGTGGAAGTAAAATATACACAAAGGTTTGAAACGGTGTTAAACCCAAAGCGTAGGCTGATTCCACTTGATGTTTTTCAATGGAAGTCAATGCGCCACGCACTAAATCGCCCATTTCTGCTGTTCCCCAGAAAATAAACACCAAAATACATACAGAAATGCCATCTAAGTGAATATCAAACCATTTTGCTAAACCGAAATACGCGAGAAAAAGTAACGCTAATAATGGAATGATGCGTACAAATTCTAAATAAAAGCGGCAGATGGCTTTGATAATGGGATTTCTGTTTGTCATGATTACGCCAAAAATGACACCTAAAATACAGGCGAAGAAGACAGAAACGAATGCAATTTCAGCTGTTACCCATAAACCATTAAACAAGCGTTCGATGTTGCTGCCTTGGAATAATAACTCAAGCCCCATATTTTGCTCTCCGAGTACGGCGTTCTAAATAACTGATGAACAGAGACATCGGTAATAGAATGATCAAATAAAATACCACTAATAAAAATAAGGCTTCATTGGTTTTGTAATCGAGCCCGATGACTTCTTTCGCTACAAACATCAGTTCAGCGACGGCGACAGCGCTGATCACTGAGGTTTCTTTCATCAAGAACAAGCAATTTGCCCCGATTGCAGGTGTGGCAATCGCAAAGGCTTGTGGGAAAATCACATAGCGAAAAGCTTGAAAAGGGGTTAGACCAATACTTAAGGCTGACTCAATTTGTCCTTTTGATACGGCTTCCAGACCTCCGCGAATGGCTTCTGCCATATAGCTTCCACCTAGAAATGCCAGGCCGATAATGCCGCAAGTAAACCCGTCTAATTTCAGACCAATTTTAGAAAGCCCAAAATAGAGAAAAAACACTTGAATCAATAAAGGCGTATTACGAGAAAGCTCGATATAGCCTTTTACTAGCCAAGTTAATGATTTGACTTTGTAGGTGGTAATCACCGCACAAATCACACCAATCACTAGCGACAATAAAATGCCCCAAAAGGCGAGATGAAGGGTCACCAGCGTGGCATGAATAAAACGTGGTGTGACACTTAAAATATAATCCCAATTCATTTTTCATGATTTAATCGTTTGCGTGGCGATATAGTAAAAAATTTTGAATCGGTGAGAAAAGAATGGAAATTTATTACTTATAATGAAATGTAATAAAAAGTGGGTTTTAAATAAAATAAGTGGTGATTAGGAATGAAAAAACGGGGCTTTATTCAGCCCCGTCTTTGTTTATTTTAATCACGTTTCGCAATAAGTGCGATTGGTTCTTCGTCTGTTTTTGGTTCATCTTGTATTTCAGCCGGTTTATCTTGAATAGACATGGCTGATTTTAAACTGTCTTGACGAATTTTTTCTGCTGCCGCTTTGTCTCCAGCTTGTTCGAACACATAAGATGCCATCATGACATCATTTGGTTGAAGTTGAGTTGGGCACGCAGTCACTTCTTTAAATGCTTCTGCTGCTTTAGCAAAATCGTTATTACGAACATAAAGATAGCCTAATGCACGATTGAGACAACAACGTTGGCTTTCATCGGCACGTTTTGCACGTTTTTCCACTAGTTTGAGCAGTTTGCTGTTATCTTCTGCTTGTAAACGAGTGATTTGCGTGCAAAGTTCAGGGCTGATTGGAGTGTTATCACCCAATTTTTTCATGATTTCAAGCGTGAATTCGTAAGCAGATTCATGATCGTTACAATCAATTAAACGCTGAATTAAAGCGGTTTTTAATTCTAAATCATTACGACGACGGCGTGGTTGAGCTTCCCACCATGCGAGCAAGCCTTCAACGCCTTCTTCATTCATTTTCTCATCTAACAAGCCATTTTCAGTTTCTTGTTGAAGCGCTTTAAATTCTTCTGCTGAGAATAAGCCAGAACCTTCGATTAAATCTAAGATGCCATCAAGTGCTTGATACGCTTTGGAACGGCTATAAATTTCAGCCGCAAGTTTTAAGACTTCTTTGTTGCGATCTGACATTTCAAGTAAGCTATCGACGGAACTACGCGCTGCCGGTAATTTATTTTGTTGTAATAAAATACGGGTACGGGCAATTTCGACCAATAGATTATCTGAACCGGCAAGCTCTGTCGCTTCAATTAAATAACGGTTTGCACTGAATTCATCACCGCGTTGCTGTGCAGCTTCAGCGGCTTTAATCAGATTTAATACCGGTTCGGCAGAATGTTTCGCATTTTTACCAATCAGTTTTTCTGCTTTGGCATAGTCGCCCTCATTCATTTTCATCAAGCCTTCAAGGGTTTGACGTTGTGCTTTCACACGTTTACGGCGAGAGAACCAGTTATAGGTATTGCTACTTAAACGGAAGAAACGGGTCACCAACCACTCTAACGAATAAATCACTGCAAGCGTGACCACAAAGAGAATCACTAATGTGGTGAGTGACATTTCATATACGGTGTTTGCTGTTTCAACTCTGACATAACCTTGCTGACCGGAGAGATAAGGCCCTGCAATTAATCCGGCAAGTAAGGCGATCATTAAAAAGAGAACTCTAAACATTATCTATCCTTATTGTTGGGGTTCAGTTGCCGGTTGTGCAGCTGGTGTTTCAGCGGGTTTTTCTTCAGCTTTTGGCTCTTCCGCTTTCGCTTCAGGTGCTGGTTTTACTTCTTCTTTTCTTGGTGAATTATCAACCGCTTTTTCTGCTTCAATTTCTACTTTCTGCACATCTAAAGGTGTACGATTTAAGTACTTATCAAGCATACTTAAGCTTTGTAATTGGCTTGGTACATCTACATAGATGGATACTTCAGATAATTCATCCACTGATTTTAAGAAACTTTGAGTCACTTCAGCATTGGTATCAAAATAGCTACGAATCCAAGATGCAACGGCTTCTAAAGATTGTTTATAAAGCTCATTTTGCTGACGAGGCACTGCCATAATCGCTAATTGTAAGCGTAAACGAATGTTTTCACGCAAATAGATATCTTGGTTTGGCGCTAATAATTCTTTGCGATCCGCACCATGTTTCGGTGAAATACGGATAAAGTGATTCAAGAATGAGGTCGCACTTTTTTCTGCATTTTCTGCCCAGTCAGACAGAGAATCTGATAATTTTGTTGCATTTTGATCATCACCAAAATTCACATCTAACACAGGTAACTCATCAACCGTATTGGCTAATTGCGATAATTTTTGCATGACCGCGTTTTGATCCACGCCAGCTACGGAGAGAAGTTGTTTCAGATCTTGATTGATAGCACTACGAATAGCAGCAGATTGTGAATTATTCACTTTAGCAAGGGTTTCATCAGCGAGTTTTAAGAGTGAAACCGCTGTGTCCACATCATTATCTAACACTAATTTGCGCAATGCATTGTTGAGCAAGAAATCCGCTTCTGAGAATAACCAATCAGTCGGTTGTTGAGCATTAGCTTGAGCGCTCACTTTATTAATTTGTGATTGTAAGCCAACTAACTCATGTGATTTGGCATTGATTAGTTCTTCTACTTGCGCAATTTTGTTTTGCGTTGCTTTATTCGCAGACTCTAACTGAGCAAGCTGTGTGGTATCAAATTTTACTTCTTGAGCAGGTGCTGAAACCACCGTTTTATTATTGATTTGAGCTTCAAGTGCGGTCAATTTTTGTTGGAATTCATCCACCTGCTGTTGGCCAAAATAATAACCTGCACCACCCACGCCAAGTGCAATGAGAATAGCCAATAAACTTAATCCAGTACCACTTTTCTTCACAACGGTTTGTGTACGTGGCGCAACAGGCTCGCGATCTTCAGTTTGAATTTCCACTGCATCTGTTGCTTGGATTTCATCTGTCGTTTCAGGGGTTAATTTCTCTTTCGCCATATCTTTTCCTTAGTGAGAAAGGGGAGTTACTTCATTAAGTAAGGTATTAAGTAAACTTTGATTGTCCGCACCAGCGGAAACCACCACATTATGCCAACCTTGTTGTGCTGCGACATCCGCAATGCGTTGACTTACCGTGACTAAACAGCAATTTTTTAGCCAATTTTGTTCATTTTCAGGCACAAATTCGATTAATGCCTGCAAAATTTCAAGGCTTGTTACCACAAGGGTTTGCACACCAGAACGAATACAAATACTGGTTTGCTCTTCGTTATTATAACTAATCGGTGTGCGTTGGTAACATTCGACTGTCTCAACAGTTGCACCGCGTAGTGTGGTCTGTTCGCGCAGTAATTCTCGTCCGCCGTTGCCACGTAAAATTAACAAGTTTTTATCTGTCAATTCTGCCATTTGCGGTAAATTTAGCACGCCTTCGGTATTTTCCGACGTGATTGGATAACGAACAGTACATTCAGTTTGACAGGAAAAATGCTGTGCCGTTCTATGTCCAACTGTAAAGTATTGTAAATCTTGACGCCAGCTAAAGCCAATATCTTTCAGGGTTTTATCCGCAAAATCGACCGCGCTTTTTGAAACCAAAAACACATAATCACCACTTTTTAGCTGATTAAGTTTCGTCGGTAATTGTGCCAACTCAGCCCCCGCTTCAATAGAAAGCAAAGGCAAGTGCAGGGCAACTACACCGGCTTGATTCAGCTGGTCAACTAGGGCTTTTCCTCGTTCATCAGGGCGGGTGACTAGTACGGCCATGGTGATTTCCTATGCTGAGTAAATCTTCGCCAGAATCTTATCTGCGCCTTGTGCTAAAAGTTGTTCAGCAATGGTCACGCCTAATGCTTCGGCATTTTCAACCGCACTTTTACCTTTCGCTCGAATAATCGCAGAGCCATCGGTTTCGCCGACGAGTGCACGCAAGAAAATTTCGCCATTTTGCTCAATAGCATAGCCACCGATTGGTACTTGGCAGCCGCCTTGTAAGCGAGTATTCATTGCACGCTCGGCCAAAACACAAGTCGTCGTGATGGCATCTGAAAGTGGAGCAAGTAATGCTTTTACTTCTTCATCATCAACACGGCACTCAATGCCTACCGCGCCTTGTCCGGCAGCCGGTAACGACTGTTCCACTTCAATAAACGAGGCAATACGTTCCGCTAGCCCTAAACGAATTAAGCCAGCTGAGGCTAAAATAATGGCATCGTATTCGCCATTGTCTAATTTACTTAATCGGGTTCCTACATTGCCACGCAAGGAACGGATATCAAGATCAGGGCGTAATTGTTTTAATTGGCATTGACGACGTAAGCTTGATGTTCCGACAATAGCGCCTTGCGGTAATTTATCTAATGAACGGTATGTATTAGACACGAAAGCATCGCGCGGATCTTCACGTTTACAGATCACACTTAAGCCCAGACCTTCTGGAAATTCCATCGGCACATCTTTCATTGAATGGACGGCAATATCAGCACGTTTTTCAAGTAAAGCGTTTTCTAACTCTTTAACAAATAAGCCTTTTCCACCAATTTTAGCCAAAGGGGAATCTAAGATTACATCACCTTTTGTCACCATTGGAACTAATTCAACAGAAAGTGTTGGGTGAAATTTTTCTAATTGATCTTTTACAAAATTCGCCTGCCAAAGTGCTAAAGGGCTTTGACGGGTCGCAATTTTTAAGGTTTTAAGTGCTGCCATAAATACCGCTGATTTTAAATAGAAATATGCCCTATGCTACCATTTTTAGGGCAAAAAGTCAGATCATTTAAATTTTTGATTTCCGACTAGGTAAGTGGTACATTAACGCCAATTATTTGGTCATAGGTAGGAAGCCTTGAAATACGATTTCACTCAAGCCCGAAAATGTATTGAAACATTAGACAAGCGTCGTTTTGATCGAGCATTATTGGGCTCAGGTGATGCATTCCGACACATCGTCTCTTTAGTGCCGCTGTTGTTGCATCTTAATCATCCTGCTCTGCCGGGTTACGTGGAAGATGCCCCAGCAGGCATTGCCGATTTTACTCTTTCCCATTATCAGCAAAATTTTCTCTCAAAAGAACATCCCGAACTTGTTGAAGACGTGCAAAGTGCGGTCAATTCTGATGCTGTTTTTGCACCGATCTTAGGTATTTATGTGATGGGGAGTTTTGGCTCCATTAGCCAAACTTCAGCTTCAGATTTGGATATTTGGATCTGCCATCAAGATGATTTATCAGAACAAGATCAGCAGCGCTTAGCGGAAAAAACGAAGAAAATTAGCCAATGGGCATCCACATATCACGTGGAAATGCATTTCTATTTGATGACACAACAACGTTTCCGTAACGAACGTTATTCCGATCCACTAACTAAAGAAAACAGTGGTTCTGCCCAATATATGTTGTTATTGGAAGAATTTTATCGTTCCGCTGTACGTCTTGCGGGTAAACCATTGTTGTGGCTTCACTTGTGGGTGGAAGATGAAAAGCAATATGAGGCCGAAGTGGCGCGTTTAGTCGCGGCTGGTGAGCTTAATCTAAATGATTGGGTTGATTTTGGTGGATTAGGACAATTCTCAGCCAGTGAATATTTTGGTGCAAGCTTATGGCAACTTTATAAAGGTATTGATTCACCTTATAAGTCGGTGATGAAAATCTTGTTGTTGGAAACCTATGCTCAAGAATACCCAAATGCCCAGTTAATTGCTCGCCAATTTAAAGAGGATTTGCTTTCTGGCCATAGCACCGCTATACATCATTTCGATCCTTATATTGCGATTTTAGAGAGAATTAGCCAATATTTGACCGCACATTCAGAATTTAAGCGTCTTGATTTTGTACGCTCTTGTTTTTACGTGAAAGCGACGGAAGATTTTGCGTTATATCACGCTTCAAACTGGCGTATTTCTTATATGAAAATGATGGCCCAAGAATGGGGCTGGTCAAAAGAACGTATTGAAGAATTAGATCAGCGTCCAAATTGGAAAATCAAACGGGTGAAAGAAAGTCACAATAATTTGGTGAATTTCTTGATGATGAGTTATCGGAATCTGGTGGATTTTGCACGCAAACATAAAATTAATTCTAGCGTGATTCCGCAAGATATTACGGTGCTTTCTCGCAAACTTTATACTGCCTTTGAAGAATTGCCGGGTAAAATTACGTTACTAAACTCACAAATTTCCTATAACTTAACAGAAGAACACCTCACGTTCATCGAAGTTCACGGCAATAAGCGCTTTAAAGATGGGTGGTATATGGTGAATCAGCCGCCACACCACATTATGTTCTCGAAAGAACGTGTGATTGAATACGGCGAAAGTTTAAATAAAGTGGTTGCGTGGGCTTATTTTAATCGCTTGTTGACGGCTGAAACCCATTTGCACTTAATCAGCCAAAATATCGACCAACTGACTTTACGTAATTTTGTGGCTGATTTGCGGTTGTTTTTTCCGCATACAAATAGCCAAGTTCCGACAAATGAGGCACTTTCTTCGCAGTGCGAAATCCGTGATTTGTTTATTGCGGTGAACTTGGTGAATGACCCAACAGCCCAAGTCGAAGAACTTAAATCCAATATTTCACCAAGTGATTTATTCAGTTTTGGTCAGTTAGAACAGAGTTTGGTAGGAAGCATTGATTTTACTTACCGTAATGTGTGGAATGAAATTCGAACCTTACATTTTGAAGGACAAAATGCGATTTTGCTTGCCTTAAAAGTGCTTTCTAATAAAATTGATCAAGGGGTGAATCAGCCGCGTTCTGTACAGGTTTTCTGTTACAGTAAACACTACAACCGCACATTACGAAACTTGGTGAGTGTACTCGTAAACCGTTGTATCAGCATTCAATTAGGGGATAGCCGTCCAACAACCCATTCTCGTTTGCGTGTAGCGGGGAAAAATTGGCAATTCTTCTTTGAAGAAAAAGGGATCAGCTTGCAACCTATTGAAGGCGGAAAAGAAAGTGCGGACAATTTTGAAGACGTTTTACCAACTCAGTTGGAAGAGAAAGAGATTATCCCAGAAGCACGTCGGTATCCACCTGAAATTGATTTGTTTGCCAGTGAAGGTTTTTTACAATTCTTCTTTGAAGATAATGCCGATAATAGCTTTAACGTCTATTTGTTAGATGAGAAGAACCGTCTCGAAATTTATCGTCAATGTGAAGGTTCGAAAGATGATAAAGTACGTGAAATAAATCGTATTTATCAATCGCTTGGCTCAAATGATTGTGAAAATCCGTATAAAATGGTACAACGGAATTTTAATTATCCGCAATTTTATCAATTACACTCGACAGAAAGCGGCATGCGTATTATGCCGTTCAAATTTAAAAGCAAAAGGACTTGCGAATAGCGACTTTAAAACAAGCATTGTTTGAGATAAATCAAGTTTATCTGCAAATATGCATTGGAAGATGGGCAAAATCCCGATAGAATCCCTCGGTCTAAAATCTATTGAGAAGTAATCTAAGGCAGTGGATGTTTTGCCTTCAGGCAATAGAATAGTGTCCGCTTATCTCTTGGAGAATATTATGCAAGAAAAGTTAAAAGTATTAATTATCGACGACCATCCATTAATGCGTCGTGGTATCAAACAATTAGTTGAATTAGAAGAGAATTTTGAAGTTGTCGCAGATGTAGGAAGCGGTACAGAAGGCATTTCCGTTGCGATTCACGAATCACCCGATTTAATCATTTTAGATCTGAATATGAAAGGTCTTTCAGGTTTAGATACCCTTAAAGGCTTGCGTGCAGAAGGTGTTGATGCACGAATTTTGATCTTAACCGTGTCTGATGCGAAAAATGATATTTTCACTCTCATCGATGCAGGTGCTGATGGCTATTTATTGAAAGATACTGAGCCAGATGTGCTACTTGAGCAAATTAAACGTATTGCACAAGGTGAAGTGATTTTAAGTGATTCGATTAAAAATCTTCTTTTAGAACGCAAACATACCGTTGATCCAATGGATTCACTCACTGATCGTGAAATGGATGTATTACGTTTAATCGCGACTGGTTTATCGAATAAACAAATTGCAGGCCAGCTTTTCATTTCTGAAGAAACGGTTAAAGTGCATATTCGTAACTTACTTCGTAAACTCAACGTTCACTCGCGTGTTGCCGCAACCGTCTTGTTCTTTGAACGAAATGGTCGATAGGTAAGATTTAGAATATAAAAAAAGTGCGGTTAAAATTGACCGCACTTTTTTATTTTTTTTAGAACAAGAAAAATTAGTTTTTCGCTGCTGCCGCTGCTTTCACGATTACTGCAAACGCAGGCGCTTTAAGTGATGCACCGCCCACTAATGCACCATCGATATCTGGTTGAGTGAATAATTCTGCTGCATTCGCGTCATTTACCGAACCACCGTATTGAATGATCACTTGATCTGCTACTGCTTGTGATTTTGCTGCGATGTGGCCACGGATAAATGCATGAACAGCTTGTGCTTGTGCAGGAGTTGCTGATTTGCCCGTGCCGATCGCCCAAATTGGTTCGTAAGCAATCACTGCTCCATTAAATGCTTCTACACCTAATGCATTGATGACTGCATCAATTTGACGCGCACATACTTCTTCAGTTTTGCCTGCTTCGTTTTCTGCTTCAGTTTCACCAATACATAATACTGGTACTAAACCTGCTTCTTTTAATGCACCAAATTTTTTCGCGACGAATTCGTCGCTTTCTTTGTGGTAAGTACGACGCTCAGAGTGACCGATAATGATGTATTTTGCACCAAAATCTTTTAACATTTCGCTAGAAATATCACCGGTAAATGCACCTTTCACATTGATATCTACGTTTTGTGCACCTAACTGAATCACACTTTTACCGCCACAGCTGCAACCACAACCAGAAAGTGCTGCTTCAGCCGTACCTAAATACATAACGGGTGGGGCAATTGCCACATCACAACCTGTTACATCATGTAATTCTGCTTTTAATCCTTCGATTAATTCTTTGGTGAACGCTTTGGAACCGTTTAATTTCCAGTTACCCATCACTAAAGGACGACGTGCCATTTTTGTTTCTCCATATTGAATAAATAAAAAGTGTGTTTACTATACCAAACTTTAGGCAGATTTCTTTGTGCAAAATCACATTTTGAAAATTTTTTTGGGTAAATGATGATTATTTTGCGCTAAAAAGCTACAATCTACTGTGCGGAACCGATAAAAAATAAACAATTTTATAAATAAACGGAAAATAGGTCTGGTAACAATGAAAATTTTCAAAGCCGAACAATGGAATATAGAAGTGCTTGCTCCACTCTTTGAAGCCTATCGACTTGCCAACGGAATGAGTGAAAATCCTGACCGCACTTTAACCTTTCTAACGAATCGTATACGTTTTAATGAAAGTATGTTTTTTGTTGCCGTAAACGAAAACGCACAAGCGATTGGCTTTGTTCAACTTTATCCTCGCTTATCCTCTTTACAACTACAACGCTATTGGCAATTAACCGATATTTTTGTAAAAGAAGATAAACATCAAACCGAGATTTATACTGCTCTTATTTCTAAAGCAAAAGAGTTTGTCCGTTATACACAATCTAACCGTTTAGTAGCGGAATTAAGCCAAGCGCAACAGAACATTTTAGAACGCGAAGGATTTAAGCTAAACACGAAAAAAAGTTTGTTTGAATTAACTCTCTAATGCATACACTCCTCAATCAATATTGGGATTACTTGCGAATTGAACGACAAGTAAGCCCACATACTCTCACCAATTATCAACATCAACTGGATGCGATTTTAGCGATTCTCGCTGAAAAAGGTATTCAGCACTGGCAGCAAGTAAATCCAAGCGTGGTTCGTCTTATTTTGGCGGAAAGCCGTAAGCAAGGTTTAAAAGAAAAGAGCTTGGCATTACGTTTATCTGCTCTTCGTCAGTTTTTCAGCTATCTTGTACAACAAGGGCAAATGAAAGTAAACCCGGCAACAGGCATTTCAGCGCCTAAACAAGGCAAACATTTACCAAAAAATATTGATGCTGAACAAGTCCAAAAATTGCTTTCAAATGACAGCAAAGATCCGATTGATTTGCGTGATCGTGCGATGATGGAATTGATGTATAGCTCAGGGCTTCGCTTATCTGAATTACAAGGATTAAACCTCAATAGCATTAATACCCGTGTACGTGAAGTGAGAGTGATTGGTAAAGGAAACAAAGAACGTATTGTGCCTTTTGGACGTTATGCTTCTCATGCAATTCAACGATGGTTAAAAGTACGCCCTTTATTTAATCCTAAAGATGAAGCGCTTTTTGTGAGCCAACAGGGAAATCGTCTCACACACCGTTCAATTCAAAAACGAATGGAAACCTGGGGGATTCGTCAAGGATTAAACAGTCATCTCAATCCACACAAACTACGCCACTCTTTTGCTACTCATATGTTAGAAGCAAGTTCGGATTTGCGGGCTGTTCAAGAGCTTTTAGGGCACAGCAATTTGTCCACCACGCAAATTTATACGCATTTGAATTTCCAACATCTTGCAGAAGTGTATGATCAAGCCCATCCTCGAGCAAAACGAAAAAAATAAACAAAGTGCGGTCAAAAATCGTCGTCTTTTTTAACCGCACTTCTAAACAAAAAGGCTACCGAAAGGTAGCCTTTATTGATTTTACTATAAGCTAAATGCTTGAATATAAGGCAGTTTACCTTTCTTCAGCATATCTTCAATACCGCTTTGGTGATCATTTTCACCTAAACCACGTAATTCGAAGGTGACACCAATGCTGTTGTCATAAATCACTTGATCGTCACGTTGATTTTGTCTACTCGTTACATAACGTCTTGCTCCTACGCCAACAGACCAACAGCACGAGTTATATTGCACACCCACATATTGCTCAACTGGTTTTTTCAACGCAATATCTTGATAGTATTTTCCGACAAGTGCCCAGTTATCCGAGACTTCCCATGCTGCTACGACACCGACCTGTTTAATATCTTGTTGGTAACGGTTTGCGGAAGCTCCCAAGTTTTGGTTGATATACTCTTTACTTGCGTAACGATAATTTAACTGAATCAGATTGTTCTTCATCGGATTAAATTCTAAACTGCTATTCGCTAATGATGCTTTATCTAGCAACGTATCATATTGGTAGCTACCGCGCCAATTCCATTTATTACTAATTTTCCAGTTAGATTCCAACGCCCAAGAAGAAGAGGATTTTGGTGTACGATTACTCGGATTATCATCAATTCTTGAAGCAGTTAAATAATAAATTTGCCCTGCTGAGAAATTAAAACGCTCATCGGCATTTTTATCATAAAGACGAGTTGTACCACCAAGCGTTATTTGGTTAGCAGATGAAATACGGTCTAAACCACTATAACGACGATCGCGGAATAATGAATAATAATCTTGCTGAACTAAAGCGGAGTCATAACCAAAGCCAAGATAGTCATTAACTAACTTAGAGCCAATATTGCTTTGGTCCTTATATGGTCGATATAAGTATTGTGCGTGTGGTTCCAGTGTTTGTGTATAGCCATCAAATAAAGTTTTGTTGGTGGCTAAAACTGTTTGTAAATCTACTTTTAATTGTGGCAATACACGATTTACTGATTTTTGTACCTCTTCTGCTGCAGAAGAAGAGCCTTTCTTCTGATTGTAATGCGTTGCATAAAGTTTGGTTTCAATATTCAAGTTTCCGTATTTATTTGACATTGCTGTCGTCAAACTCGGTTCAGTATGGAAACGCCAAGCCGTTGGCATTAATGCGCTGTCATTATCAAAACGTGCGGCTTGTGAGAATAATTTAAAATCTAACCAACCATTTGCTAAATCGTTTCTATAATAATTGAAATCGATTTGTGGCATGGCGCGATAAGGACCGATATCTACTTCGTCAAAGATTTGGAACTGACGTGCGGAAATGGCTAAATTATAGTTTGGTTGATAGTACGCAATACGCGCATATTGATTCGCATAACCATCAGTACTGTCACCATAATCAGAATCAAAATCGGTGAAATATTGTTTATCACTGACCTTGGTGTAATCAACGTTTAAACGCCAGTTTTCAAGAAAAGAAGAACTGTGATTCCAATAGAATAAATGACGTTTACGGTTATCACTGATGTATTCATCGTAGCGATCACGCCCCAAATATTCGCCTGCAAGTTTACCTTCACCAACGGGTGTTAAATAACGAAACTCACTATTTAATTGCCAGCCACGGCGTGACATATATTTTGGTGCAATCGTCGCATCGTAATTTGGTGCAATATTCCAATAAATCGGTTGTTTATACCAATAACCATCTCGGCTAGAATGACCGACGGTTGGCATTAATAAACCTGAACGACGGCGATCTCCAATTGGTAATTGCAAGTAAGGGGTATAGAACACAGGCACACCTAACACTTTAAAACGTGCGTGCCAAAATTCAGCATATTCTTCTTTGATGTGCTGACGAATCTCAGAGGCATCTACCGCCCAAGCATTATCATCGGGTAAACAAGAGGTAAATGTCGCGTTTTTCATTAAGCGGTAATCATCACCTAACTCAATTTCTTGTGCTTTACCGCGGCCTTGACGTCCTACAAGTTGGTAGTCTGCATCGGTTACATTACCATTTTTGCTATCTAAATTAAAACTCGCATCATTACCTAATAGATTGATTTGGTTGTCTTTATAATCAAATCCACCACGTAAATAAGCCCAACGTTGAACTTGTTTGCCTTCACCTGTTTGTTTAACTTCAACTGAATTACCAACTAAATGGCGGTTTCCTTGTTTCAAATCCACATTGCCTTGATAAATCGCTTGAGTTGGCTGATTAATCTCTGCTTTATCTGCTTCAATATAAACCGGCAAATTATTGACATCTCCTTTCGCGACCTCACCAGTAAAATGAGGCACACCAAGTAAACATTGAGCATGCAGATCTGCCAAACTTTGTTGACTATAAAGTGCGGTCAGAATTGAGATTGAAATTAAGGTATATTTTTTATTCATAATTCAGCTCTTATTCAGATGAAATTAGGGGGATTATACTGGAACATCATTTACAACAACAGCCATTTATATGGTCGTTGACTAATCCCACCGATTGCATAAAGGCATAGCATGTCGTTTCCCCAACAAAAACAAAACCACGCTTTTTCAACGCTTTTGACATTGCTTTTGAGGTTTCAGTTCTGGCGGGTACCACAGAAATATCGGGTACATCATTGATAATCGGTTGATGATTCACGAACGACCACACAAAATCACTGAAATTTTCACCACACTTTTCCATAGCTAAATAGGCTTTGGCATTTTTCACAATGGCTTCCAGTTTTGCTCGATGGCGAATAAGTCCGGTATTTTCCATACAACGATCAATATCCTGTTCGGTCATTTGCGCGATTTTGGCAGGATCAAATTGATGGAACGCAGCCCGATAGGCTTCACGTTTTTTCAATACAGTAATCCAAGAAAGCCCTGCCTGTTGCCCTTCTAAACAGATTTTCTCAAACAGCTTTTGACTGTCAAATTGTGGCTTACCCCATTCTTTATCGTGATAGTCGATATAAATCGGAAGTTTACCTACCCAAGGGCATCTCGTATTTGTACTCATACCATATCCTTTTTGAGTTGTTCATAGATAGTGATAAAATCAGGCATTACCCCGCGCCACAAATGGAATGAATGGGCAGCTTGCGCCACCAACATACCAAAGCCATCGCTGACATTATTCAGACCTAAGGATTTACAGTAGGCAATAAAAGGCGTGTCGCTGCCTTTGGCATATTGCATGTCATAACAAGCGCGGGCCAATGATAAGATAGAGCCATCAACGGCAGCGGTATGCCCACTTAATCCTGCCGAAGTTGCATTGATCACTAAATCATAGGTTTGCGCGGGAATTGCATCCATCGCGACAGCTTCAATTGTGCCGTAAGGCTTGAACTTATCTGCCAGTTGTTGCGCTTTTTCTAACGTGCGGTTAGCCAATACAATCTGCTGTTGTGCTTCTAATAAAGGCAGTAATACCCCTTTAGTTGCCCCGCCGGCACCTAAAATTAAAATGCGTTGTTGTGGCTGAATCCAACCTAAGCGTTGTAAATCTGTCACTAAACCAATGCCATCGGTGTTGTCTGCATAGAGTTTGCCGTTAGCCAATTTTTTTAATGTATTACAGGCTTCTGCCATTTTCGCCCGTTCGCTATGTTCTTCAGCGAGTGCATAGGCGCGTTCTTTAAATGGTGCGGTGATATTGCAACCTTGTGCTCCTTCAGCAAAAAAGGCCTGTAATTGCTGCTCAAAATCCTCAAGGTCACCTAATTTGGCAACATATTCCATCGTTTGCTGGGTTTGTGTGGCAAATAAGCGGTGAATTAACGGCGATTTACTTTGAGCAATTGGATTGCCCCAAACGGCATAGTGCTGCATGTTTTATCCTTGTCTAAAAAGTTGGTTTGTGAGCAAATCGCGAATTTCCGATGGATTTTGTGCTTGGCCAACAGCTTCATCAAGCACGGGAAAATCTGCCCCAAATTGGGAACGCACAGCATCTGCGCTGCGGCAAGGTGATTGACCGGTTAAGTTCGCGCTGGTCGAGGTGAGGGCAAAGCCTGTTTTTTCACACAAGGCTTTGACGGCAGGATGAGTACATAAACGCACCGCAATGCTATTAAATTGCCCCGTCAGAAAATGTGGGACTTCTGCCTTTGCCGGCACCACCCAAGTGATTGGATGTTCATATTGTGCCTGTAAGCGTGCAAGCTGTTCGTTGGACAAACAGGAAAAATCAACAAAAGGCTGCAAAAAATACAAGCTCGGCGCGACTAAAATAAGACCTTTTTCAATCGGGCGTTGTTTTAAATCGAGCAATTTTTTGACCGCACTTTCACTCAGCGGATTACAGCCCAAACCGAATACCGCCTCAGTAGGATAGGCAACCACTTCGTCTTGCATTAAACGGGCGGCAATTTGTTGTACATTCATTTTTCGTTCTCAAAAATATGTCGACAGCTTTTATTTGCACATTGCCACACTTGGTGTTCAGCATTTTCACTTTTTAATAGTGCAAGTGGAAAATGGCATTGTGGACAAGGCATAGCATAGGGTTTTGCCGGTAAGGAAAATTTACAATGGGGAAAGTTATCGCAACCATAAAAGATTTTCCCTTGTCGTCCGCGACGGGCAACCAAATGTCCTTTATGGCATTCCGGGCAATCAATAGATTGTTCTTCATCCTGTTGTTCATGTACCACAAAATCACAATCGGGATAATGACTGCAACCAATAAACATCCCAAAAGCACCTTGCTTGAGTTGGAGTGGGTTGCTACATTGCGGGCAGGTTTCATCAAGCTCTTTCAACACCTTATGTTCCACCTTATGCAAGGGGCGCAAATAATCACAGGCAGGATATGCCGAACAACCTAAAAACAGCCCCTTTTTCCCCTGTTTCATTTGCAAAGGCGCGCCGCATTGTGGGCAATATTCTTCGTGTTTTGTGTGTTGGAAAAGGCTTTGACTCATACGCTTGTCCCTATGCTTGTAGCATTGTTTCCAATTCTTCTTGGGCCGCTAACCAGTCCATTTCGACTTCTTCCAAGGCTTTTTTCATCTCTACTTGCTGTGCCAAAAGTGCGGTCAATTTTTCTTTATTTTCTGTACTGTAGAGCTCGGAATCTGCCAATTGGTTTTCAATCTCCGCAAGTTTGGAGGCGTGTTTATTCATTTTTTCCTCCAATTGAGAGATTTGTTTGCGAAGAGGCGCGGTTTGTTGGCGTAATTCAGCCTCGCGACGTTTTTGTTCCTTGCGGTTTTGCATGGAATTTTCATTGTCGTCATTTTTCTCCGAGGATTTATTTTCTGGTGCGCTATTTTGTTCATTCAGCCACTTTTGATAATCCTCTAAATCGCCTTTGAATTCTTCCACTTTTTTATCGTGTACCAAATAGAATTCTTCCACGGTATTACGTAGTAAGTGGCGATCGTGAGAAACCACCACCAAAGAGCCTTCGTAATCTACTAGCGCTTCGGTCAATGCCTGACGCATATCCAAATCCAAATGGTTAGTTGGTTCGTCGAGCAGTAATAAGTTTGGACGTTGCCAAACAATCAGTGCAAGCACCAAACGGGCTTTTTCTCCACCGGAAAAGGCTTTCACCGCTTGGTTAACCTTATCACCATTGAACGCAAAACTCCCAAGATAATCCCGTACCTGTTGCTCCGTTTGCTCTGGTGCGAGTTTCTGCATGTGCCAGAGAGCGGATTCATCTGCACGTAGCGTATCAAGCTGATGTTGAGCAAAATAGCCAAGTTGCACGCCTTTAGCTAATTGTACTGTACCAGAAAGGGCTGTGAGCTCGCCGGCTAACAATTTAATTAAAGTTGATTTACCTGCACCATTTTTCCCGAGCAAACCGATGCGCGAACCCGGTACTAAATTCAGTTTAATTTTACTTAAAATTTCTACCGCACTTTCACCGCTGCCATAACCTGCGCTCGCCTGTTCAATCATCACCAACGGATTCGGCAAAGATAGCGGTGGACGGAATTCAAAGGTAAAAGGATTATCCACATAAGCTGGCGCAATCAGTTCCATACGCTCCAATGCCTTCATACGGCTTTGTGCTTGTTTGGCTTTAGTCGCTTTGGCTTTAAAGCGGTCAATATATTTTTGTAAATGAGAGATCTTTTGTTGTTGCTGACGATACATGGCCGTTTGTTGTGCCAATTTGGTTGCCCGTTGCACTTCAAAGGAAGAATAATCACCCGTGTATTCGTTTAGCTTCTGATTTTCGATATGGAGAATTTTCGTCACAATCGGATCGAGAAAATCACGGTCGTGGGAAATTAATACCAAGGTGCCTTGATATTGTACTAACCATCGTTCTAACCAAATAACCGCATCCAAATCCAAATGGTTGGTTGGCTCATCCAGTAACAATAAATCTGATGGACAAAGTAATGCTTGCGCCAAATTTAAACGCATCCGCCAACCACCGGAGAAGGATTTCACTGGTTGAGCGATTTCTTCTTGATTAAAGCCTAAACCATGCAATAAGGAAGCCGCGCGCGATTGGATCGTCCAAGCATCTAAGGTTTCTAACTGACCGTGAATGCGCGCAATCGCGTGGCCATCATTACGCTCATTAGCTTCGTTAAGTTCCTGGTGCAAACGGCAATATTCGCGATCCCCTTGAATCACATAATCAATGGCGGGAATATCCAAT
This sequence comes from Parahaemophilus parainfluenzae, assembly GCA_018363335.1. Lineage (GTDB taxonomy): Bacteria > Pseudomonadota > Gammaproteobacteria > Enterobacterales > Pasteurellaceae > Haemophilus_D > Haemophilus_D parainfluenzae_Y. The sequence goes on from JAGZOA010000002.1 coordinate 100,387, forward strand.
GCTGGCGTTTCTTGATTCACCCAAGATACCCGCCAGTTGGATGGATAAGTGACCTCGCCGCTCTCTGGTGTTAATTCTTTTTTTAATAGGGCAAAAAGAGAAGACTTACCGCAACCATTCTTACCTACCAAACCGACTTTTTGTTTCGGATTGATAGTTGCTGTAGCATTCTCGAGCAATTCGGTTTGCCCGCACTTTAGGGAAATATTATTAAATACAATCATTTTTTCGAATACATCTGAATTTGTGCCTATTTTGCAATATTTTTCCTTTTCTCGGAACAGTCTATTCCAATTTTATCGATATTTCTGCCTGAAAAAACACGTATAATGACGCTCAACAAATCAATCATGAGGAAATAAAATGAAGCTCTCTATTCTTAATCTCGCCCCTGTCCGAGAAGGACAAACTTATTTGCAAGCGGTTGAGTCTATGGTCAATCTTGCAAAACACGCGGAGCGCATTGGCATTGAGCGCTATTGGATTGCTGAGCATCATAATATGAAAAACTTGGTGAGTTCAGCGACCGCACTTTTAATTCAGCATACGCTAGCCAATACGAAAACTTTGCGCGTGGGGTCAGGTGGTGTGATGTTACCGAATCATTCGCCGTATGTAGTCGCTGAGCAATATGGCACACTGGAGACGCTTTATCCAAACCGTGTTGAACTCGGTTTAGGTCGTGCACCAGGAACTGATATGCAAACGGCTGCAGCACTTCGTCGTGGACGAAACAGTCTGGATTTCCCTGCGGAAATTGCGGAACTTCGAGGTTACTTTAAAGATAGCAATCCTGTTTCAGCTTACCCTTCCGCAGGCTTGAATATACCGTTTTATATTTTGGGTTCCAGCACTGAAAGTGCCTATCTTGCGGCAGAGCTTGGTTTACCTTATGCCTTTGCTTCACACTTTGCGCCACGCATGATGGAAATGGCGGTGGAGATTTATCGCAAAAACTTCAAGCCCTCTACCTATCTTGCCGAGCCTTATGTCATCTTAGGTGTGAACGCGATTGTCGCCGAAACCGATAAAGAAGCGAAACAACTGGCAACAACACAAACACTCTTTTTCTTAAACGTGGTGACTAACGCGCAACAAAATTTACAACCGCCTATGGCATCAGAAGAAGATGTTTGGAAAGCTCAAATGCACGCCCAAAAGAAACCACACTTTGGCCCAGTCGATTTCGAGGAAATCCCAATTTACAACCAAGAACGCGCAGTGGTGGAACAAATGACTGCTTGTTCACTTATCGGTAGTCCTGAAAGTGTGGAATTTCAACTTAAACAACTACGTGAACGAGTGCATTTTGATGAAATTATGGCGGTAAGCTATATTTTTGATGAGCAAAAACAAGCTCAATCTTACACGATGTTGAAAGCGATTGTGGATAAGCAATAGCGAGACAAAAAATAAAAAGTGCGGTAAATTTCACCGCACTTTAAATCAAAAAATACTAATAAGCCGTTTCTATCGGTAAACCAGCTTTTACCCAACCATCAAATCCACCAATGACACTAAACACATTTTCATAGCCTTGTTCAACGAGGAAGGTCGCCACATTTCGGCTGCTCACGCCATGATAACAACTCACGATAATCGGGGAGTCAAAATCCACCAGTTCTTCAAATTGTAAAAAGCTTTGGTTAGTTAAATGAAATGCCCCTTTCGCATGGGAATAGGTAAAACGTTGAGGGTCCCGAACATCAGCAAGCATGGCGCCATTTTGCATCATCTCCCAAGCTTGTTCCGGGCTAATTTCTTTAAACGACATGGTTTGTTCCTTTTGCGCGCTGTTTATACACGCCATCAAAAATAATCAGGCTCATCGCCAATACTAAACAAATGAATAACGGATAGCTGTCCGCATCCATTTCCTCTCCAATTAAAAATGAAATAATTACCATCAAAATGGTTTCAACATAACCTAGAAGGCCAAGTAAATTCATTGGTAGCATATTGCTGGCAATCACGTAAGCAATCAATGCAGAGCCACTAATGAGCCCAAGTAATACCAATAATCCCCAAATATTAGGATTCGATTCCTGCACGGTGGCAAAATCAGTTTGAAGGGCAAAGTAAATGCTAACTGGCAATAATGCGATCATTTCTAAGCAAAAGGCACCAAGATCGGTATTTTTTAAGGCTTTTCGTATGGAGAAATAGGTGGTGTAACCCACACAGATAACAATAGCTTCCCAAGATAATTCGCCTTTCAAAATGATGTTAGAAATCACCCCCACTGCCGCAATTAACACAGCAATGAATTTCAATGTTGAAATTCGTTCTTTAAAAATAATCCGCCCTGCGGCCACCATCACAATTGGCAATAATAAATAACCGAAAGAAACACTTAAGGAGCTGCCATTATTGGGTGCCCACAAAAAGAGCCACATTTGATAACCCATTAATGCACCACAGGTGATATAGGAAAGGACAAAGAGCGGTTGTTTTTTAATACGTTTTAGATGCTCTGCCAATGCTTGTTTTTGTTTAAATATGATGACGGAAAGGGCTACGAAAGGGAATGTGAAAATCATCCGATAGCCGAAAATATCCGTGCCGCTGAGGGGTTTCAGCAGCGTGGAAAAATAATACATATAGCCAAATAAAAGCGAGGCTAAAAGTGAAATAAGTATGCCTCTTAACATGATAAATCCTTGGGTTAATTCTGCTTATTATTTTAGTCTAACATCTCCCAAAATGCACGAATTAGGGGGTTCGCTAAATTTCTTTTTTGCACACAAACACCTAAATCAAACGCTTCGACTGGATTGTCTAAATTTAAACGAGACACGTCTTTTGACATGGGGTTATTATCAATCACCACATCAGGCAACATGGCTAATCCAAAACCGAGCGCTACCATTGGTACGATACCTTCGTGCCCAGCTACTGTGGCATAAATTTTGGGATGTTTAATGTGTTTGCTACGTAACCATTGTTCAATACGATGTCGCGCCATTCCATCCAATGGCAAAATAAAAGGCATTTGCTGCCAATTGATGGGCTCTTCTTGCAATAATTGTGTGGCTAAACAGGCTACCCGAGGGGCAATTAACGAAAGGGAAATATCATCAATCTTATAAAATTCTAATCCCGTCGGTAGATTGTTGGGTTTCCCCGCCAAAGCAAGATCCACTTGCTCTGATTGAATGAATTGTACCGCAGAAGCGGGGTCACCCGTTGTCAGTTGAATTTCAACTTTCGGATAACGCGTACGAAACTTGGCTAACACCTGTGGCAAGTGGCTATATGAAGCCGTTACCGAGCAAAATAAACGTAACTCTCCGCTTAATTCCGCTGAGTTATCCCGAAGCTGACGCTTAAACTGTTGCCAGTTTTGCCATTCTGTTTTCGCAAATTGCAGAAATTTATCGCCTTGTTCGGTTAAACGCACTTGTCGATTATCACGAATAAATAAAGGCTGTTCTAATTCTTCCTCCATTCGTTGAATCTGGCGTGAAAGGGTAGAAGGCGACATATGATTTTGCGTAGCGGTTTTAGCAAAATTTTGTGTGTCCGCAAGATGAAGAAATATTTGAAGGTCTTGAAAGTTCATATGTATCATTAAAATGTAAATATCGTTGTAGAAAATGCAACACTAAGTGTCAATAATATCACTTTACGCAATAATTAAAAATCTTATAATCCATGACACAACAAAAAACTATATTCAAACACAACCTCATACAAACATTAATCAACATCATATTAAGGATGAAAAATGGCTAACTATTTCAACACATTAAATTTACGCGAAAAATTAGACCAATTAGGTCGTTGTCGTTTTATGGATCGCAGCGAATTTGCTGACGGTTGCAACTACTTAAAAGGCAAAAAAATCGTTATCGTAGGTTGTGGCGCACAAGGTTTAAACCAAGGTTTAAATATGCGTGACTCTGGCTTAGATATTTCTTACGCATTACGCCCTGAAGCGATTGCGGAAAAACGTGCTTCATTCCAACGTGCAACCGAAAATGGCTTTAAAGTGGGTACTTACCAAGAGTTAATCCCAACCGCAGACTTAGTCATTAACTTAACGCCAGACAAACAACACTCTAAAGTGGTGGCTGATGTGATGCCATTAATGAAAAAAGATTCTGCATTCGGTTACTCACACGGTTTCAACATCGTTGAAGTGGGTGAGCAAATCCGTGAAGACATCACTGTAGTAATGACTGCACCAAAATGTCCGGGTACTGAAGTACGTGAAGAATACAAACGTGGTTTCGGTGTGCCAACATTAATCGCGGTTCACCCAGCAAATGACCCACGTGGTGAAGGTATGGCAATTGCAAAAGCATGGGCAGCAGCAACCGGTGGTGACCGTGCGGGCGTATTAGAATCTTCATTCGTTGCAGAAGTAAAATCTGACTTAATGGGCGAACAAACTATTCTTTGCGGTATGTTACAAGCAGGTTCTATCGTATGTTACGACAAATTAGTGGCAGACGGTAAAGATCCAGCATACGCAGGCAAATTGATCCAATACGGTTGGGAAACCATTACCGAAGCATTAAAACAAGGCGGTATCACATTAATGATGGATCGCTTATCAAACAGCGCAAAATTACGTGCATTTGAACTTGCTGAACAAATCAAAGAAAGCCTTGGTTTCTTATATTACAAACACATGGATGACATCATCAGTGGTCACTTCTCAGCAACTATGATGGCTGACTGGGCGAACGGTGATAAAGACTTATTCGCATGGCGTGAAGCAACTGGCAAAACGGCCTTTGAAAATGCACCAAAAGCAGATGGCATCAAAATTTCTGAACAAGAATATTTTGATAACGGTGTATTAATGGTCGCAATGGTGAAGGCAGGTGTTGAATTAGCCTTTGATGCAATGGTAGCAAGTGGTATCTATGAAGAATCAGCTTACTATGAATCACTTCACGAATTACCGTTAATCGCAAACACTATCGCGCGTAAACGTTTATACGAAATGAACGTGGTTATTTCTGATACGGCAGAATATGGTAACTACTTGTTCTCTAACGTAGCAACACCAATTCTTGCTAAAGAAATCATTCCAACCTTACAAAAAGGTGACTTAGGTGAGCCAACACCAGCAGTTGCTATCGACAACATCACTTTACGCGATGTCAACGATGCCATCCGTAACCACCCGGTTGAATTAATCGGTCAAGAGTTACGTGGCTACATGACAGATATGAAACGTATCGCTGTTGCAGGTTAATTATTAAATCGGTAAAATTTAAGCCAGCTTATTCAATAAGTTGGCTTTTTTTATAATCCCCAAGGAATTAATATGAAAAACAATACAATTTTTAACCGCACTTTTAAAGTGAGTTTAGTCGCTGCAGCTCTTGGATTGGTAAATTCAGCGCTAGCAGCCGATGTGGCTTGTAATAGTAGTAGCGTGACAATTACTGGACAAAGTGGGGTTGTGTTGAATCAATGTTCGATTAATCCAACCAGTCCAACAAATGAGCCTGAATGGGGTTCTCTATCCGCAGTAACAATGACAAACTCAAGCGGGCAATTAAATAATGTTAATGCCTCACTATCTATTCCATCAAATAGACGTCATTCTTTTGCGGTAATGAATATCACTAATTCCACAACTGAAATCAATGGTGGAACCTATAGTATTACTAATCCTAACAATGCAGATGCTAGTGGTTATTTATTTGAGTTAAATAATTCAACGGTAACCATGCAAAACTCAAAAGTTTTGATAAGTGATAGCAACCGAGACTCCATATTAGAGGCATTTGCTCTGAATCAGAAGAGTAAATTAACATTAAACAATGTGAATATAACATCAAACAATGATAGTTCTATTTTTGTATATGAAGCGGAGAATCAAGCTCGACCAGAATTGATCGTTAATAATTCCAATGTTTCAATTCCTCAAGGTGGAATCATTGGTTTAAGATCTGGGGTTGGTGAAGTTATCAACAGCCACTTCTCTGCGACTTTTAATAACTCAGCAATAAGTGGTTTTGCACTCACTGGTGCTGAAAGCATCAAGTTAAGTGGCACAGAAAGCCTTACAGAAAACATCCAACTAACCTTTAATAATTCTACTGTTTATGGAGTTACTACTACCGACAGCAATAGCGTGCTCAACTTAAACTTAAATAATAGCAATTGGACAACTAAAGCTTTCACTGATGAAGATGGCATGGTTCAAACAACAAGCTTAACTAATTTGGCTCTTAATAATGGCGTAGTAAATCTAGCCAATGATAACTACCAAGGTATCATTGTTCGTGGCAATCTCACTGGCTCAGGCACATTCAATCTAAACACGAATATCGCTGAAAACAAAAGCGATAAAATCGTTGTTCAAGGTACTGCTGAAGGTAATCATAAAATTGGGGTAACTAACCAAGGTGCAAATATTGCTGATGGTAAAGTGACACTTGTCGAAACCAATGGTGGTAATGCGGCGTTTAACTTAACTAACCCGAATAATCGTGTAGATTTAGGGGCTTACCAATATTTCCTAACAAAAGAAGGAAATAATTGGGTATTAGCGAATTCTAAAAATGCGGTCACTCCAACTCCACCTGTTGCACCAGTTACACCAAGCAAACCAGTAGTGACCCAAAGCAAACCTGCGGTAACGCCCAGTACCCCAGTAGTAACCCCAAGTAATCCAGTAGTACCACCTGCAGTTCTACCAAGCGCACCATTACTTTCAGACTTAGCGAATGCACAAGTTTCTCTTCGCCAAGCACAATTGCTTTTAGTGGAAGATGATTTAAGTGGCATTCATCAACGTCTAGGTGAAGTGAAAAACGGTGAAAAAGGTAATGTATGGGTTCGTAATGTGAATTCTCACCAAAAATTAGCCGCACTTTCGACAGGTGAGAGTGAAACTTCTGGCTTTAAACAAAACGTACATAGTTTACAAGTGGGCGCTGATGCTGCTGTAACAGATAACCTCCGTGTTGGTGGATTTGTTGGTCGTAGCCAAGCTAACGTTGATTTCAATGGTGATTACGGTGATGGCAAAGTAAGAAGCAATAGCGTAGGCTTATATGCGGCTTACCTTGCAGATAACGGTATTTATGTAGATAACATCGTGAAATACAGCCGTTTACACGCTAACTCAGATTACACTGAAAAACGCCATTACAACGCTTATACCATTTCGAGTGAATTAGGTAAACGCTTTAGCCTTGCGAATGATTGGACAATTACCCCGCAAGCACAATTAGCGTGGACACATATTTCATCACAAGAGAATGAAGATAGCTTATCTTCTGTTTATTCTCGAATTGGTTTACGTGTAGCCAAAGGCTTTGCATTAAGTAATGGTTGGAATTTACAACCTTATGCAGAAGTCAATGCGATTACGAGCAAAAACCGTAGTAGCAAAATTCATTACACAAACAGCGCGCTTGATGTCGCAAGCAGCCGTGGACGTTTTGAAAGTGCGGTCGGTTTAAATGCTGGATTTGCAAATCATCGCTTTGGTTTAGAAGTAAGCCGTGCTGACGGTAAAAACTTCGACAAACCTTATGCAATTCAAGCGGTTTATCGCTATCAATGGTAATATAAGAGGGCGGAATAAAATCCGCCCTTTTTCTCTTTTTACTGAATAATAATATGTCAAAATCTTTCCCTTCCCGCGCATTTACAACCAAACGAACGGCAAAACCCACTCGTTCATTTAAGCCTAAAACAAAGCCACTTATATTAGAACAGACGATTATCGTTTTATTTAACAAACCGTTTGATGTGCTGACACAATTCACCGATGAAAACGGCAGAGCTACATTAAAAGATTTTATTAACATTCCCAATGTGTATACGGCAGGGCGATTGGATCGCGATAGCGAAGGATTACTGATTTTAACGAATAATGGTGAAGTGCAACATCGTTTGGCAGATCCTAAGTTTAAAACAGAAAAAACGTATTTTGTGCAAGTGGAGGGCATTCCTGAAGAGGCTGACTTAGACAAGCTTCGCAAAGGCATTGAATTAAAAGATGGAATGACGAAACCGGCAAAAGTGCTGTTGATTTCAGAACCAGATTTTCTCTGGCCTCGCAATCCACCTATTCGTGAACGTCAAAGTATTCCGACAAGTTGGTTGGAAATCAAAATTAGTGAAGGACGAAATCGACAAGTGCGTCGAATGACGGCACATATCGGCTTTCCAACATTACGACTTATTCGTTATCAAATGAGTCATTTAACACTTGATGGGTTAGGTAATGGTGAATATCGCCGTTTGAATGAAGAAGAAATGCGTGCGTTATTCAAACAACTTCATTTAAATAACGCACGTTAAGATTAGAAACGTTGAGCGGGTTGTGCGTTTTCCACTTGCACGAAGAAGCCTTTATCATTCAAGATAATGCTGTAATCGGTAACATATTTAACGCCGTTGGTTTCCACTATCGCGTTACAACTGCGAATGCCTTGTTGTGGATAAGATTGCGTTTCTCGGGCTTGCGAGATTTGTTTCACTGTCATTTGGGTGTTAGTGGCTGCACCTTGTTTTTTGAAGGCATCAGATAATACCGCAAAAACTTTTGAATCATTACATCTTGGTACGACGACGGATTTTGTCACCATACTCGCTGTTTTTTGTGCGACAGTATCTACTTTCTTTTCAGTCACTTTTTCAACAGCTTTTGGTTCCGCTTTCTTCACTTCAGTTTTAACTGCGGGTGTTTTTTTAGCCATCACCTTTTCAGATTTAGCTGATTCTTTAACGGCACTTTGTTTGCTTTTTGCTACCGTCTTTTTGTCTTTTACTGCCGTTTGCTTCGTTTTTTCTACTGGCTGTTTGCCTTTCGTTTTTGTCGGCTCTGCTTTAGCGGCTTTATTTGTCGTTTTATTTTTTATTTTTTCTTTTTTCGTTACCGCTTTTTTCGCTTCCACAATTTTAGCGGGCTTTTTCGCTTCTGCTTTTTTGGCATCCGCTTTTTTATTAGCTGTTTTGGCTACGGCTTTAGGTGTGGTTGCTTTCTTGGCTTCCACTTTTTTAACTGCCGTTTTCACTGACTTGGTTTGAGTTGATTTTGCCGTATGATTTGGCGATGCAGCAAAGACCAAAGCAGGTAACAAGGCAAAAATCACCGCGAGTAATTTTTTCATCCGTTATTCTCCTTAAACAAAAAGTGCGGTCAACATTAACCGCACTTTGAAATCATTTATAAATTAAAGATAGTAGTGTTCTACGTAGTTTAATTTATCATCAAGTTTTAACACTAACGGTTGACCCGTTGGGATTTCAAAATCCATGATTTCCGCATCAGAAATACCGATGATGTGTTTTGCTAATGCACGAAGTGAGTTACCGTGCGCCACCACTAAAACACGTTTACCAGAAAGCATTGCTGGAGCAATTTGATCTTCCCAGAATGGTAATGCACGTTCTAAGGTTAATTTTAAGTTTTCTGCATTTGGTACAACATCAGATGGGATGTTTGCATAACGACGGTCGTTATGTGCAGAGTTTGGATCTTTCGGGTCTAAATCTGGAGGAGAAATATCATAAGAACGACGCCAGATATGAACTTGTTCGTCACCGTATTGTTCTGCTGTAGCTTTTTTATCTAAGCCTTGTAATGCGCCGTAGTGACGCTCATTTAAACGCCAGTTTTTTACTTGAGGAATCCATAATTGGTGAGATTCTTCTAACACGATGTTACAGGTTTTGATTGCACGAGTTAAAACAGAGGTGAAGGCAATATCAAATTCATAGCCTTTCTCGAACAATTTTTTACCCGCTGCTTTTGCTTCTTCTACGCCGCGCTCGGTTAAGTTTACATCACGCCAACCGGTGAATAAATTTTTTGCGTTCCACTCACTGAAACCGTGACGAATGAATACTAATTCCATAAGGATCTCCTAAGTATTAATAAAAAAATGATGGCTCTGTTATAGCAAAAAATCGGTATGTTTAAAAGTAAAAAGGCGGCATTTACTGATCTTTCGCAAAAAATCACCTGTAAACTTTTAGCCACTCAAAAATAATGCTAGTATTTAAGCTTTATTCGTCCCTTAATTTCTCTCAAGTTTAGATGTATGCAGCAAAGCAATCGTAGAAAAAAAATCTTATCAAAACTGACCGCACTTTTGGCTTGCGGTCTGCTTGGCTTTTCATCTTTCGCGCAAGGCAACGATCTCAATCAAATTCAAAAACAAATTAAACAACAAGAGTCGAAGATCGCCGAGCAAAAACGTGCACAAGCAAAACTCCAAGCCAGTCTTAAAGAGCAAGAAAGCAAAATTAATAGTGTTGTCGGTGAATTACGTGAAACAGAATTAAGCTTAAAAGAAATCCGCAAGCAAATGGCGGAAACGGAAAAGCAAATCAAGCAATTAGAAAAGCAAGAGCGCGTGCAAAAAGCGAAGCTCGCGCAGCAAATCGATGCCATCTATCGCTCAGGGGTAAATCCTTCTACCTTGGAAAGAATGCTTTCGGAAGATGCAAAAAAAGCAGAACGCATGAAAGTGTATTATCAGCACTTAAATCAAGTTCGCATCGATATGATTAACAATCTGAAAGCGACACAAGAGAATTTAGCGAAACAACGCGAAGCGATTTCAGGGCAACAAAAAAATCATCGCGATCAGCTTTCTACGCAAAAGAAACAGCAGCAAGAATTACAAAAAGCACAACAAGAACGTCAATCTACGTTAAATGAACTCAACAAAAACTTAACGAAAGATCAGAATAAACTGGAAACGTTGAAAGCGAACGAAAATGCCCTTCGCCAAGAAATTCAACGTGCTGAACAAGCCGCTCGCCAACAAGAACAACGTGAGCGTGAAGCCCTTGCGCAGAAAAAACAAGCGGAAGAAAAACGAACCTCAAAACCTTATCAACCAACTGATCAAGAACGTAAGTTGATTAACAGTACCAGTGGTTTAGGTACGGCTGCGCATCAATACAGTCGTCCCGTTTCCGGTCCGACATTGCATTCCTTTGGTTCAATCCAAGCGGGAGAAGTGCGTTGGAAAGGTATGGTTATCGGCGCACCAACGGGTACCGCGGTAAAAGCCATTGCAAGTGGTCGTGTCATTCTAGCGGGTCATCTTAATGGCTATGGTTATATGGTGATTGTGAAGCACGGTGACAGCGACTTGAGTTTATATGGTTTCAACCAAGCGGTATTTGTGAAACAAGGTCAGCTAGTATCTGCGGGACAAACTATCGCACAAGTGGGGAATACGGGTGAGCTCTCCAAACCAGCACTTTACTTTGGTATCAGCCGTAAAGGCGTGCCTGTGAATCCAGCTGGGTGGATTAAATAATGGCGGCATTCTTTCAAAGTGCGGTCAAAAATACGATCATTTTTTCAACTGCACTTTTCTCTGCGTTTACTTTTGCACAAGGCAAGTTAGCTATTGTAATTGATGACATTGGCTATCATCCGAAAGAAGATGCCGAAGTTTTAGCCATGCCAAAAGAAATCTCTGTTGCGATTATTCCAGCTGCACCCTATGCCAAAATTCGCAATCAAGAAGCGAAAGCACAAAATCACGATATTCTCATTCATATGCCGATGCAACCGGTCAGCAATATTAAAATTGAAGAAGGTGGTTTGACTTTAGGCTTATCTGAAGCGCAAGTGAATGAGCGAGTGAAAAAAGCGAAAGCTATTGTGCCCAATGCTATCGGAATGAATAATCATATGGGCAGTGCAGCCACGGCTGATGCCACATTAATGACCTATTTAATGACCGCACTTCGCGAGCAGCATTTATTCTTTTTAGATAGCCGCACTATCGGGAAATCAGTTGCGGGAAAAATAGCAAAAGAACAAGGCGTACGTGTATTAGATCGCCATGTGTTTTTAGATGACAGTGATAATTTGGCAGATGTGCAACGCCAATTTCAAAGTGCAATTCAATATGCACGTAAACATGGCACAGCTATTGCTATTGGGCACCCTCGTCCAAATACCGTAACCGTATTAAAATCGGGAATAAAAAATTTACCCGATGATATTCAATTAGTCGGCATGGGAAGCTTATGGCGAAATGAAAAAATCTTGCCACCTAAACCATTTATCTTAATTTTTAATGATATTCCTGCGCCAACTTCAGTCGCACCGTTTGAGCCAATCCCTTTATTGAGAGGCGTGCCGAGGTAATAATATATAGAAGAAGTGTTAATATATTGTTATATGTAAACTTAAAAAAATTTACGTAAATTTACAAAAAATTACCTTAAATGTTGATAAAAGGGGTAAGAATATGACATTTCAAGGTTGCAACGTTATTTTCCTTTTGCTAGAATTCGCCCAGAAAGGCTTTTATTAGCCTTTTGTATACAAAAGGTGCTATAACACAAGCGTGTAATAGCATAAGTCTATTGGCTAACCAATTTTATAAGGTTACATACATTATGAAAAACAACAAATTCATTAAATTTAGTTTAACAGTAGCGTGTGCAGCGGTATTAGCAGCATGTGGTTCTAGCGGCGGTAGCAGCAACAATGATGAAGCAGCTCAACAAGCAGCAGCTCAACAAGCAGCAGCTCAACAAGCAGCAGCTCAACAAGCAGCAGCAGAAAAAGCAGCAGCAGAAAAAGCAGCAGCAGAAAAAGCAGCAGCTGCAGAAGCATTAGTTGCAAAAACAAAAGATGTAGGTGCTAAATTTGTTAAGAAAACTCAATCTAACTTAAACGTTGGTGAAGGTGTAGAAACTAACAGCAAATCTTCTGTTTCTCCAACTGACATGACAGTTGAATTACACCCAAGCTTAGATACTATCGTTGTAGCGGTTCCATTAAACGCTGATGGTTCTGTGAACACTCAAGCAAAACAAGCTTACTTAGAAGATTTTGACTTCCGTGGTAACACAGCTAACACTACTGGTCAACACACATTAAGCCACATTTACAAAACAGCTAATGGTAGCACAAATGTAGGTGCGGCACGTAATGGCGGTGAAGCTTCAACTAAAACAGATACTAAAGGTAATGATACTGGTTTAGCATATGTTTATGAAGAAGGTCGTTTAAACTATACTCGTAAAGCTGAAGGTAAAAACGTAGTTGATACAAAAGATGCACGTACTGATGCTCGTTTAGCTGATTCTGTTGCTGAAGTGTATGGTCACAGAACTTTCGTTGATGGTGATTCTGAAGTGAAAAACATCGCTGATGGTGATACTGTATTAGCGAACGCACCATTCACAGCAAAAGATGCTGATGGTAAATACACTGCAGGTTCTAAATTGAACTATGTTCAATACGGCCGTGTAACCTCTAAATTAAACGCAGTACAAGAAGCAGATCTTAAAGATGGTAAAGATGTTGCTCAATATGGTACTAAAGTAGCAAGCTTCGGTGGCTACGGTGAAAACGGTACTGAAGATAACTACTTCTACCGTGGTGTAAACAGCACTCCATATAGCGCAACTTTAGCAAGCGATCTTAAAAATATTTACTTCGGTTCTGAAGCAGCAGCGGGTAAATTACACTACCAAGGTCACGCAGTTACTTACAACCTAGACAAAGACTATGAAGATAAATCAGGTCTTCCAAATGCTTTAGGTGCGGAATACGCATTAGTAAGTGGTACTCACGTTGCAGCTGACATTGATTTAGCAAGCAAAAATGTAACTGGTAACCTTTACAACAGATGGACAGAAACTAATACTCAACAACAAGTTAAAGAACACAATGTTGAGTTAGCTAACTTCACTGGTACATTAGCAAATAACGGTAGCATCTCTGGTAGCGCAACTAAACACGATGGTGCTCAAGGTGTGTTAAAAGCTAGCTTATACGGTGCACAAGCACAAGAGTTAGGTGGTGTGATTTCAAGTAATGACACTGCGAACAACTGGGGTGCATCATTCGGTGCTAAAGTACAAAATACTCCATATGTTGCACCAGCTGTAGTTACTCCAGCTCCAGTTCCAGCTTGGGGTGAAAGTACAGATGCAAATAACGCAAAATAATTTTTTGAGTTATATTTAATATTCAGACAGCCCATGAAAATGGGCTGTTTTTTTCTATCGTTGAGGGCTTATGAAAAAATCAACATTATTACTGACACTTGCAAGTATTGCATTACCGACTTATGCTCAGACTTCTCCTGCACCTGTACAGGAAAGAGATCCATTGCAAAATGAAGCGAGCATGCCAAATATTAATCAAAAAAATCTAAAAGAAGATTTGCTGAGAAAACAGCGTTTGTCTGAGCAAAATGCGATGGCGCAAGAAAATCAAGGTAATAGTGTTGCTAGATTTACTGGAAAGCAGTTAGCTGAAAATCCAGCCCTGTTAGAACGTTTATTTTTAGAAGCGCTGGTTAATCCAAATAAAGCGGTTCTTCCTGTTTATATCCAAATTTATGAATCTGTTCCTAATGCAGATCGCTCTTTAATTGATTGGGCGAAGGCGATTCTTGAAAGAGAAGAGGATTTGAATAAATCCGTTGCTTCATACCGTAAACTCATTTCTGATTTCCCTGAAAATAATTTTATCCGCTATCAACTTGCTGAAACCTTGTTTTATAACCAAGAATACGAAGCAGCAAAAACACAGTTTGAAAGACTTCGTGCTTCGACTCAAAACTCTCAAGATGTTGCAGTATTTGATAAATTTATTGAAGTAATTGATAGCAAAGAAAACTGGAATTTCTCTTTTTCAACAACTTTCTTAAATGATAAAAACTTAGCAAACTCTGCGAAACAAGGGACTAAGATGGCTGTTGGTAGTGGCGTGGTAACCTATAATACTCCTCGTCAAACAGGTCAAGGTCTTGGTTTGTCTGTTGGTGCGGATAAACGTTGGAGTTTATCTAACGGCAAATACGTTGCTTTTGATAGCAGTATGAGTTCCAGATATTACTGGGATAATAAAAAATATAATGATTTAATCGGACATATTGGCTTAGGATACGGTTATTCTGATGCTCGTTTTAATGTGCAAGTGACACCCTATATTAACAAGCGTTGGTATGGTGGTGGTTTAAATGGCGGAGATAGCTTAAAACAATACACTGATACTTATGGTGCAAGTTTATCAATGGGATATTGGTTAAACCAAAACTTTAAATATTCTGCACTTTATAACTTTGGTTATGAACGTTATAGAAAAGAGATCGATAAACAAAATTATAATGGCGCAGTGCACTCTTTAACAAATTCACTAATGTTTATTCCTAGCTCAACCCAATTCTGGTCAATTTCATTAGATTTAACGAAGAAATATGCGGCTGACAGATCAAATGCTTATAATCGAATTGGTACTCGTTTAACTTGGGGACAAGAGTGGCCACTCGGTATTACAACCAGCACAACACTTGGCTATGCAAAACGTCATTATCTTGAACAATCGTTTATAGGTATGAAACAGCGGAATAACGAATATAGTGCTTCTGTTTCTCTTTGGCATAAACAATTCCACTATGCTGGTTTTACACCAAAAGTAACTTGGTCGTATAGTAAAACGAAAAGTAATATGGCGATTTATTCATACGATAAAAACCAAGTCTTTATCGAAGTGGGTAAAAGTTTCTAAATGTAAAAAAGTTGGATTTCAAAGGAATCCAACTTTTTTATTATCGACAATATTGGAAATAATTTATTTCTGCTCTCTCTCCCACAAATCAGCATACTTCACAAAGGTGGAGTGGGCCGAAAGTACTGCAAGCAGGAAACCTTGTTTTCCATCTAAGAAACCGGCTTTTAAAATGTACATTTTGACAAAGCACCCGATGGCATGACTGACACCTTGCCACAATGTTGCTTTTTTACCTTTGGCTTGGCGTTGATCTGCCCAAGCCTTAGCATAGCCCGCGGATTTCACCAAATAGTGATGAATGCTTTTATAAGTGAAATGCTCTAAATCCCCGGTTAATTTCTGTACTTTCGTGTTTTCAGGATAAACCACTTTTTCATGTACGAGAGAATCGTTATATCCTGCATAATTTGTACGATATAAACGCACCACATAATCAGGATACCAACCTGAATGGCGAATTTCACGTCCAAACACTTCACTCACCCGAGGAATATCATAAACCGTATTGGGTGCATCTTGTTGAACCGCTTGTTGAATAGATTCACGCAGTTTCGGTGTGACGCGTTCATCAGCATCTAGCCACAAAACATAATCACTGGTGACATATTGTTGTGCACGTTGGCGCTGCTTGCCAAAGCCTGGCCAATCAGGATGCGAATAAAATTTTGCACCATATTGTTCCGCAATTTCTTGCGTGTTATCAGTACTGCCTGAATCGACAATAATGATTTCATCTACCCAATCTTTTACAGTGTCAAGACATTGAGCAAGATCTGCTGCTTCATTTTTGACAATCATGGCAACGCTAATTGTTGGCATATTTTGATCCTTTTTTTGCTATACTAGCCGAAGTTTTTGTAAGTATAACCGAATTTATTTTATGTGGCGTTTTTTTTATACCTGCCTGATGTATCTGATTCAGCCTTTTGTGCTGTTATTCATGTTACTACGAAGTCTCAAGGCTCCGAATTATCGTAAGCGTTTAGGCGAGCGATATGGTATTTATGCGAATCTTGTTAAGCCTGCACAGGATGGGATCGTTATTCATGCTGCATCGGTAGGGGAAGTGATTGCCGCTACGCCACTAGTAAAACGTATTCAGAAGGAATACCCGAATTTACCGATCACGTTTACAACGGTCACGCCAACAGGCTCTGAACGCGTAAAAGCTGCGTTCGGGGAAACTGTGACGCATTGTTATTTGCCTTACGATTTACCTTGTGTCATCAATCGTTTTATTGATTTTATTCAACCTAAAGTATTCATTGTCATTGAAACGGAACTTTGGCCCAATTTGATTGATTGTTTGGCTCGTCGAAATATTCCTTTCATTGTAGCGAATGCACGCCTTTCTGCACGTTCAGCCAGACGCTATGGCAAAGTCAAACAACACTTGCAGTATATGCTTTCTCAAATCAGCTTGATTGCGCCACAAGATAGTATCAGTGGAAAACGTTATTTAGAGTTAGGTTATGAGAAAGATCGTCTGCAATTAACCGGTAATATTAAATATGATCTTGTGGTCAGTGACGAGTTGCTCAAAGACATTGCGACACTTCATGAGAGCTGGGCGAAAGACCGTCAGATTTGGATTGCGGCAAGCACCCATGAAGGGGAAGAAGAGCTTATTTTACAAGCGCATCATTTGTTACTAAAAAAACATCCAAACTTATTGTTATTGCTGGTGCCTCGCCATCCTGAGCGTTTTAATCCTGTGGCTGATTTAATTGAAAAAGCCAACTTTAACTTTATCCGCCGTTCAACGGGTGAGATTCCTTCAGATAATACCCAAGTGATTCTGGGTGATACCATGGGTGAATTGATGTTGATGTATGGTATTTCTGATATTGCGTTTGTAGGCGGAAGTTTGGTCAAACATGGGGGACATAATCCGCTTGAGCCTTTAGCGTTTAAATTACCCGTTGTGAGTGGAAAGCATACCTTTAATTTCCCTGAAGTTTTTACCTCGCTGTTAGAGGTACAAGGTGTATTGCAAATCAACTCAACAGAAAAAGCATTGGCAGAGATTATTGATAAGTTATTGAATTCGAAAGGGGCGCGTCAACGTTTAGGCAATGCAGGCTACGAGGTATTAATTGAAAATCGTGGCGCATTACAGCGTCTTTTAGATTTGCTTCATCCTTATTTAACCAATATTTCGGAGAACCATAAATGACAAGCGTAATTTACCCCGGCACGTTTGACCCGATTACCAATGGGCATTTAGATATTATTGCGCGAAGTGCGGTCATTTTCCCGAAAGTTTTTGTCGCGGTTGCGAATAGTCCGAGCAAAAAGCCATTGTTCTCATTGGAAGAACGCGTTGAGCTCGTGCGTCAATCGGTCGCTCATTTACCCAATGTGGAAGTATTTGGCTTCTCTGATTTACTCGCAAATGAAATCAAAGCGAAAAAGATTACCGCCATTATTCGTGGCGTGCGCACGACGACGGACTTCGAGTATGAATTACAACTGGCTGCATTAAACCGTTTATTAACCGATGGTGTGGATAGTTTGTTTTTCCCACCAACAGAAAAATGGGCGTTTGTGTCTTCCACGATTATACGAGAAATTTATTTGCATCATGGCGATGTGAAAGAATTGGTGCCGGAAGCCGTCTATTTAGCTTTAAAAGCACGTCGTGAATGAAAAAAACACTTCTGATTTTAACCGCACTTTTAGCGTTAACTGGTTGTGGTACGGTGGTGAAATTAATTGATCCATTGGAGAAATACACACCTTACGCGGGTGCGGCTTATGATTTAGAGATGGCACAAAAATGGGGCTTACCTATTTTAGATTTGCCACTGTCATTTTTATTAGATACCGCATTATTGCCTTATGCGTGGTCAAATTAATTTGCATTAAGATATGAAACTCAATCCTCAACAACAACAGGCTGTCGAATATGTCAGCGGGCCTTGCTTGGTGCTGGCAGGCGCTGGTTCGGGCAAAACTCGCGTGATCATCAATAAGATTGCTCATTTGATTGAACACTGTGGTTATTTGCCTAAACAGATCGCCGCTGTGACCTTTACCAACAAAGCGGCTCGTGAAATGAAAGAGCGTGTAGCCCATTCCATTGGTAAAGAAAAATCCAAAGGATTGATTGTTTCTACTTTCCATACCTTAGGTTTCGACATTATCAAACGGGAATATAAAGCTTTAGGCTTTAAATCCAATATGACCTTGTTTGATGAGCACGATCAACTTGCCTTACTAAAAGAACTGACGGCAGATGTGCTGCAGGAAGATAAAGACTTACTGCGTGAATTAATTTCCGTTATTTCCAATTGGAAGAATGATTTGGTTTCGCCAAAACAGGCTTATGCCTTAGCGAAAGATGCAAAATATCAATCCTTTGCAAAATGTTATGAGCGTTATGCGGCGCAAATCCGTGCTTATAATGCGTTGGATTTTGATGATTTGATTATGTTGCCGACCTTACTCTTCAAACAGAACGAAGAAGTGCGGTCAAAATGGCAGGAGAAAATTCGCTATCTGTTGGTGGATGAATATCAAGATACCAATACCAGCCAATATGAACTCATCAAATTACTGGTTGGCGAGCGAGCTTGTTTTACGGTAGTGGGTGATGACGATCAATCCATTTATTCTTGGCGAGGTGCTCGACCGCAAAATATGGTGCGCTTGCGTGATGATTTTCCGCATTTGCGAGTTATCAAATTGGAACAAAATTATCGTTCCACTCATCGTATTTTGCATTGTGCCAATATTTTGATTGATAACAACGAGCACGTATTTGACAAAAAGCTTTTTTCCAACTTGGGCGAAGGTGAAAAACTGCAAGTCATTGAAGCGAAAAATGAAGAGCATGAAGCCGAACGGATTGTGGCAGAATTAATTGCTCATCGTTTTAGCCGTAAAACCAAATTTAAGGATTATGCCATTTTATATCGCGGTAACCATCAATCCCGTCTATTGGAAAAAGTGCTGATGCAAAACCGTATTCCATACAAAATTTCTGGCGGGACGTCTTTTTTCTCTCGAGCTGAAATTAAGGACATGATGGCCTACTTGCGTTTGGTGGTGAATCAAGATGATGATGCAGCCTTCTTACGTATCGTAAACACACCAAAACGGGAAATTGGTACCGCAACATTGCAAAAACTAGGCGAGTTGGCACAGGAAAAACATATCAGTTTATTTGAGGCGATTTTTGAGTTTGAACTGATGCAACGTGTTACACCGAAAGCCTATGATGCCTTGCAAAAATTTGGTCGTTGGATTGTGGAGTTAAACGATCAAAGTTTACGTTCCGATCCTGAAACCGCTGTGCGTTCTTTACTTTCTTCATTGCATTACGAAGAATATTTGTATGAGTATGCCACTAGTCCTAAAGCCGCCGAAATGCAAAGTAAAAACGTGGCAACCTTATTTAGCTGGGTAGAGGAGATGCTCAAAGGCGATGACGTGAATGAGCCGATGACTTTAAATCAAGTGGTTACCCGTTTAACCCTTCGCGATATGATGGAACGAGGTGAAGACGATGATGAGAGCGATCAAGTGCAATTAATGACATTGCACGCCTCCAAAGGCTTAGAGTTTCCCCATGTGTATTTAATCGGTATGGAAGAGGGGATTTTGCCTCATCAGACTAGTATTGATGAAGATAATGTAGAGGAAGAGCGTCGTCTAGCCTATGTGGGCATTACGCGAGCGCAACAAACGCTGACTTTTTCTCTTTGTCGTGAACGACGTCAGTTTGGCGAGTTAATTCGCCCAGAGCCGAGTCGTTTCTTGGCAGAGCTACCACAAGATGATGTGCAATGGGAAAAAGATAAGCCAAAATTGACGGTAGAACAGAAGCAACAACAAACATCGAGTCAGCTTGATCGTCTGCGGGCAATTTTAAAAGGCTAGAGATGATTAAAATTAAAGTGCGGTGAGAAATATATTTGTTTTTTCAACCGCACTTTATTTATGCAAAATGTAGATAAATCAAGCAACCAACATCGCTTTTTCAAAAAATGATTTGACATATTTTCAAAAAAACGTATTATACCGCCCACAAACCGATTGTGGTGAGATGGCCGAGTAGGCTGAAGGCGCTCCCCTGCTAAGGGAGTATGGGGTCAAAAACTCCATCGAGGGTTCGAATCCCTCTCTCACCGCCATTTGTTGTTAGTTTTATTTATTCTGCACCCGTAGCTCAGCTGGATAGAGTACTCGGCTACGAACCGAGCGGTCAGAGGTTCGAATCCTCTCGGGTGCGCCATTTTAAATCGACTCTATCAGTTAAAATGGTCACGAAGAATAAAACATCACTACGCACCCGTAGCTCAGCTGGATAGAGTACTCGGCTACGAACCGAGCGGTCAAAGGTTCGAATCCTTTCGGGTGCGCCATCTTCTCTCTTCAAACTTTCTTTTTATCAAAAATAATTAACGCTTTATTTAGTTATTTTTCTCGATCATCAATAGTTTTTAATAAATAATTTCCTTGCACATCTGTGATACTTCTAAAACCGACATTCGTGATTTTATAAGGGAAATTTGTCTTGTATTCGACGTTATCGTGATGATGGCCATGGAAAACGTGTTTTACACCTAATTTTTCAGCAAGTTGATTAATCACACGAAAGCCCATTGGATGGGGCTTTGGCGCTTCATGGCAAATTAAAATATCAGCTTGCTCGTTTTCAATGGCTTCGATATCAGAGGGGAAAATAGACGTGCGATGACGCAATGGTACACCGCCACGCCAAATTTTTTCTTGCGGGCTATATTGGCAATAGTGGATAGGATCAAAGTACATTGGCTTATTTGGTGGCATCCAGATTTGTCCACGGAATACACCACCTAAGCCGGCAATGCGTTGTCCTTGAATTTCAACAACACGATTATGCAAGTTACGCGATTTCCAATGTGTTCCCCAAATCGCCTCAAATGCGGCGACGGTTTTGCTATCATGGTTGCCGTGAATAAACCAAATATCACAATATTGTGCGAGTTTATCTAATTCATCAGGCGAAGAAAGCTGCAAGTCGCCCAAAATAATGAGAGCAACGTTGTCATTTTCTTGCACGAAAGGATAAAGATGTTCATAACTTCCGTGCGGATCGCCTGCGAATAAAATCATGTTATTTCTCGGTGGTCAATGTGCGTTTAGTATGCTGTAAACCTTCAAGTTCTTCATCATTTAACACTTTTTCCACAACAGATTTCACTTGGTTATAACGGTCTAGATAACTTGGTGATTCAATTTCAATGTAAGGCACTTTGTATTTATCTAACAATTTCTTCAATAACTGTTGGAATTGTTGACGTTGTTTTTGGCTGCCTAGACTACGTAAGCCATCATCCACCCATTTTGTATTGTTTTTCAATAAAATAGTCACATCAAATGGGTATTCTTTGATCATAGAATCCAAGAATGGATGGGCTTTGCCTTCGTATTGAATACAAAAAGCTTGCGTGGTAATGAAGTCAGTATCAATAATTGCTACCTTATGGGCGTGACGTACTGCATAATCAATATAGCGTTGATGACCTAATGCCATTTGTGGATAGTCAGAATATTGCATGGCTTGCTCATCGCCACCTAATTTTTCGAAGACATATTCCCGACCATATTCCCATGCAGAAGTGGTATTAAATACGGCAGCCAGTTTGCTGACTAACACGCTTTTACCGCTGCTTTCACCACCTAAAATGGCGATAGTTTTTGCAAAGAACGGACGGACTTCTTTCGGAATGAATTTCCAATATTGGAAAGGTGTAGTTCGAATTTTCGTTGCAGATACATTAAAGAAAGAGCGGTCAGGATCCACCAAGGAAACTTCAAGCCCTAAGTATTTTTCGTATGGTGCTTTATCTTGTGGCTCACTACTAAATACCATCGTCGGGGTAAATTGTTTTTCTTCAAATAGATTTTTTACTGCGTCACTCCAAGCTTGCCAACCATTCGGATAACTTGGAATGCCATCTTCAATTAAGTGATGAATGAAAATTTGATTTTTTTGATATTTAAAGATTTGCTGCATCCAGCGAAGGCGATCTTGTACTGTCGGCATGCGTTTCATTTTACTATCATAGAACAGCTTTAAATCGCGTTCGGTATCGCTACAGACAATCACGTGAAGCTCATCCACTTTACTGAATGCTTCATAAATCATATTAATATGGCCGGTGTGAACAGGGTAGAATTTCCCGAAAATTACACCCACTTTTTTATCGTGTTTGTTCGACATAATGTATCCTTCGCTAAATGACCACTGCGAGGTGGCTGAATAGTCCTATTTTATGCAATCTTTGTGCAAATAAAAACATTTTTCATTGAATGATTTTTTACAGTGACATTTTACGTTATACTACGATCTGCATTCTCAGGGCAGGGTGAAATTCCCTACCGGTGGTGACAGCCCACGAGCACTTAAAAGTGCGGTCAATTTTGATTGCGTTTTACAAAATTGTTTCGCTTTGTACTTTTAAGGTTAGCAGATTTGGTGAAATTCCAAAGCCGACAGTATAGTCTGGATGAAAGAGAATAAAACGGATTGGGTTCCCACTTCCGTTCTATTTATTTGCATTTCTCAGCCCTGATTCTGGTTAATTTTAACGTAACAACAAAGGAAATTACGATGAATCAGTCAATTTTATCTGCATTTGGTGCGACCGGCGAAGAACGGGTAATTAACGCATTGAATGCATTCAAACAAGGTAATGGCGTATTAGTATTGGATGATGAAGATCGCGAA
Organism: Parahaemophilus parainfluenzae; assembly: GCA_018363335.1. Lineage (GTDB taxonomy): Bacteria > Pseudomonadota > Gammaproteobacteria > Enterobacterales > Pasteurellaceae > Haemophilus_D > Haemophilus_D parainfluenzae_Y. Next base: position 123,594 of record JAGZOA010000002.1, read on the forward strand.
AATGAAGGCGATTTAATTTTCCCAGCAGAAACCATTACTCCAGAACAAATGGCAAAACTTATTCGCTATGGCAGTGGTATCGTGTGTTTATGTATTACCGATGAACAATGCAAACAGCTTGATTTGCCACCAATGGTTGAACACAACAATAGCGTGAATAAAACCGCGTTTACCGTGACGATTGAAGCGGCAGAAGGTGTGTCAACAGGCGTGTCGGCACAAGATCGTGTCACCACAATCAAAGCGGCAATTGCAGATCATGCAAAACCGACAGATCTTCACCGTCCTGGACATGTTTTCCCATTACGTGCTGCAGAAGGCGGCGTTTTAGCGCGTCGCGGCCATACTGAAGCCTCAGTTGATTTAGCTCGTTTAAGTGGTTTTAAACCAGCAGGTGTGATTTGTGAAATTACGAATGATGATGGCACCATGGCTCGTGCTGCAGAAATTATCGAATTTGCGAAAAAATTTGGTTATGCGGTATTAACAATTGAAGATTTAGTGGTATATCGTCAAAAACACCAGTGCTAATTAAATGCTTGGAAAACAAAAGTGCGGTCAGAAAATCTATTAAATTCTGACCGCACTTTGCATTTCAGGCTTAATTGGTTTCCACAAAGCTTAATGCCGTTTCGACCACTTCGATGCCTGCGCCTTGCTTAAAGGCATTTTCACTTAAATAGCGTCGCCATTGTCTTGCCCCTTTGCAGTTTTGGAATGCACCGAGCATATGTCGAACGATATGATTTAAATAAACACCTTGGCTTAGTTGTTTTTCAATATAAGGGAACATAGCTTCCACCGCTTGTCTTGGTGAGACGATATCTGCATTGGCATCAAAAAGCATTTGATCAACATAACCCAACAATGACGGATTTTGATAAGCCTCACGCCCAACCATCACGCCATCCACAAATTGCAAATGATGTTTCATTTCTTCGATGGTTTTAATGCCGCCATTAATTGCAATGGTCAACTGTGGAAAGTCTTTCTTTAATTGATAAACGCGATCATAATCCAAAGGGGGAATCTCGCGATTCTCTTTTGGACTTAATCCTGAAAGCCAGGCTTTTCGTGCATGAACAATAAATTCTTGGCAGCCTGCGTGATGGACTTTTTCGATAAAGTCGCAGAGAAATTCATAACTATCTAATTCATCAATACCAATACGCGTTTTCACGGTCACAGGAATATTCACGACACGTTGCATTTCTGAAATACATTCTGCTACTAAATCCGCTTTTGCCATTAAGCAAGCACCAAACATACCATTTTGCACGCGATCAGAAGGGCAGCCAACATTCAGATTAATTTCATGATAGCCCCTTTCTTCGGCTAATTTGGCACAATGTTTAAGCTGTGCAGGATCGCTTCCACCGAGTTGTAAGGCAACCGGATTTTCTTGCAAATCAAAATCTAAATGATCGTATTTCGCATGAATAATGGCGGGAGCCGTAACCATTTCTGTATAAAGCAACGCATTTTTACTAAATTGACGATGAAAATAGCGACAATGGCGTGTCGTCCAATCTAACATTGGCGCAACGGAAAAGCGTCCACGATAAAAGTGCGGTTGGTTTTCTGACATATTTTATTTCTCTTGAATCTCGTTACGGCGAAGATCTTCTGCTTGTTGTTCCTGCATTCGCTGACGGAAACGTCCAGCCGCAAAGTGATAAAACGGTTTCGGACTAAATTGGCGCGAAATTATGGAGGCAATGATACTGGAAATCAAGAGCCAAATCAGCACAGGTTGAGCCCCCGTCATTTCCATCACAACCACACTCGCTGTCACGGGGGATTGTGTGCCGCCGGCTAAAAAGGCCGCTATACATAAAATGACGAGGAAGCGTTGATCAACCATGCCGTTGCTGATTTCCCATAACATGGTGCCAATGCCTGCACCGGTAGTGAGGGATGGAGTAAAAATCCCACCTGCGATACCATTCCAATACGTCGTAACTGTTGCGAAGAGTTTTAGTATCCCCACTTCAGGCGAAACGAGTTGTCCTTCTAATGCTCTGGCGACCACATTGTAACCCGTTCCATAAGTTTGCCCTTCGCTGTAAGTACCCATCGCGGCAAGTACTAAACCGAGTAATAAGGCCATATAAATAGGGTGTTTACGGATCCAGTCACGCCATTTGATTGGAGAAAGTCCCGCTAATCCTTTGGCAAGGAGTCGTCCAAATATACCCCCCAGTACACCACATACTACGCCACAAATGGCAAGCCAAAGATATAAATAGGGAATAGCTGTCGCACCTTTATAGGCAGGAAAGTAAGGGCTATTGCCTTGAATTGCCACTAAAATAAAACCGGCTGCTAATACACCAAGCAATACTCGGCGTTCCCAGCGTAACATCACGCCTCGACCAAGTTCTTCAATGGCAAAAATTACGCCAGCCAAAGGCGCATTAAAGGCGGCAGCAAGACCGCCTGCCGCACCGGTTGCGATGAGTTCATTCGTACTTAATCCGCGGAAAGCAAAGTTGTATTTACGACAGAAATTTCCCCAACTCAGCATAACAGCAGCACCGACTTGAACAGAAGGACCTTCACGCCCAACAGACGCACCGATAACCATTGCAAAAAAAGTAAGCGGAATTTTCCAAATGGTTTGGCGAAATTTAACCAGTTTCGTTTTATAGCCATTGTAAGGAAGATTAATGGAGACAATCACTTGTGGAATACCGCTACCACCAACATAAGGCGTGTATTTAGCGGTAAACCAGGTAAGAAATGCAAGACCAAGTGGCAAGACGATCCAAACGGCGAGAGGGTATTTGGCAGACCAATAAGCATTAAATTCAAGTCCCATGTCAGCGAGTTTTGCAAATCCAAAGGAAAAAAGCGCAACAAATGTTGCACCAATCAGTAAGCATATAAACTCTAGGGTTTTATGAGAGATACGATGGGTTTGTCGAAGCTTTTTATGATAGAAATAACGTAAGTGAAAAATAAATGAACGTAACATAATGATTGCCAACAAAATAATTCTGTTTGAAATTATAAAACCCTGGCTTCAGGCAGGCAATTGATTTGAAAAAAGAGAGTTAAAACTAAATGAATTAAACATCTTGAAGAGAATATATTAAATGTAAAGATGGGATGGAATAAATTATTTAAAAATCATATAATTATAGAAGATCTCTTAAGCTAAGTCAGAATTCACTACACTTAGATCAATAATTATAAGGATTCTATTATGAAAAAAATACTATTTATCTCTATATTTAGCTGTTTCCTAACTTGTACTGAAGTACAAGCATCTATAGCAAATTCTACCAGTTCGAGTAGTCAATTTAATCAAATTTCTACTAATTTAAGTAATGAAGAATTTGGTAAGCATATCCTCAAAAAAGTTTATCCGAGAGCTGTATACGATAAATGGAGTAAATCTTGGGAAGATGATGATTTTTTTATTGATTATGATTTAAAAGATATTCAAACCAGTGAAGGAGAAAAGCGTTATTTTGCACTGAATTATGGAACTGCAGGATATAATCAGGAACTGTATTTATACATTTTCAAAAAGTCATTAGATGAATGGGTTTTAGAAAATCAGGAATATGTAAACTCTGAAAACTTAACACAGCACCCATTATTTAAAAATAAAAATATAGAGCTTCTTGGTAAGGCAAGGGTAGTTAAGCTAGGAAAGGATGCACTGGGTTTTCAATTAGACGGCCGTGATGGTGGGAGTGGCGGTGAGAAAGGTGATATTAGCTGGGTTTACTCTGTAGATAATAAAATAAAAGTAGTGACTGGGTGTCATTATGAAGAGTGGCGTTTTGGGCCTCTCGGCGTTGAATGTGAGCCAAAAATTAATTCAAGCCTAAAGTCAACAGAGGCATTTTATCCGATAGAATTGAATTATAAGCTTGTGAAATATAAGCTTAATGATAAGGCTCAGAGTGGGTCAGAAGAATGGGATATAGAAAGCATAGGTAATAAGAAAGGTAAGGTAGTCATTTTATTTAATCCACAAACTCAAACTTATGAACTACCAGCAGGCTTTGAAAAAATTAGTACGAATGCGGAACAACTATGGAAGTACTTTAATAAAATAACAGACTCTAAGCAAAAATAATTGGATTGATTTTTAATCCTCAAGCCTTAACGATATCTAATGAAGGAGGCTGTTAAGCGCAAAGAATGCAATGCTTGACATTTTTCCATGAACTCTTTAAAATTCAGCGTCTATTTCTTCTGTCTATTGGATGGAGAGATAGATTTTGTAACAAACATTCTATTATGAATAACATTTAAACTGGAGCTTTTTTAATGGCAACTATCAACCAGCTAGTACGCAAACCGCGTGTGAAAAAGGTTGTAAAAAGTAACGTTCCTGCATTAGAGGCTTGCCCGCAGAAACGTGGTGTGTGCACTCGTGTATACACAACTACACCTAAAAAACCGAACTCAGCATTACGTAAAGTATGTCGTATTCGTTTAACTAATGGCTTTGAAGTAACTTCTTACATCGGCGGCGAAGGTCACAACCTTCAAGAGCACAGTGTTGTGCTTATCCGTGGTGGTCGTGTTAAAGACTTACCAGGTGTTCGTTACCACACTGTACGCGGCGCATTAGACTGTGCAGGCGTTAAAGATCGTAAACAAGGTCGTTCTAAATACGGCGTTAAACGTCCTAAAGCTTAATGGAACTCCGTTAAGTAAGGCCAAACGTCTAAATTAGTAAAAATTTAAATCAGAAACTCCAGTATCACATTAGCTCACTTTAAAGTGCGGTTAATTTTTATAGAGTTTTGGATATCCTGAAGATTAAATATACGGAGAAATTCGCAATGCCACGTCGTCGTAGTGTTGAACCACGCAAGATTCTTCCAGATCCGAAGTTCGGTTCAGAGTTACTTGCAAAATTTATTAATGTATTAATGGTAGACGGTAAAAAATCCGTTGCTGAAACCATCGTTTACGGTGCGTTAGACAAACTTGCAGAACGCACAGGTAAAGAACCTTTAGAAGCATTTGAAATTGCACTTGAAAACGTTCGTCCAACTGTTGAGGTTAAATCTCGTCGTGTTGGTGGTTCTACTTACCAAGTGCCAGTTGAAGTACGTCCAGTTCGTCGTAACGCATTAGGTATGCGTTGGATCGTTGAAGCTGCACGTAAACGCGGTGATAAATCAATGGCTTTACGTCTTGCAAATGAATTATCTGATGCATCAGATAACAAAGGCGCAGCAGTGAAAAAACGTGAAGACGTTCACCGTATGGCTGAAGCTAACAAAGCATTTGCTCACTTCCGTTGGTAATACGCTTTTAAAATTTAAGGGCTTCATCCTCGATGAAGCCTTACCCTTATATAAACAGATATTAAACTTAACAAGGTTATAATAATGGCTCGTACAACCCCTATTGAAAGATATCGTAATATCGGTATTAGTGCGCACATTGATGCTGGTAAAACTACTACCACTGAACGTATCTTATTCTACACTGGTGTAAGTCACAAAATTGGTGAAGTACACGATGGTGCAGCGACAATGGACTGGATGGAACAAGAACAAGAGCGTGGTATTACCATTACCTCTGCGGCAACTACCGCATTCTGGTCTGGTATGTCACAACAGTTCCCACAACACCGTATCAACGTTATCGATACCCCGGGACACGTAGACTTTACTGTTGAAGTAGAACGTTCTATGCGTGTTCTTGATGGTGCGGTAATGGTTTACTGTGCGGTTGGTGGTGTTCAACCTCAGTCTGAAACTGTATGGCGTCAAGCTAACAAATATCAAGTTCCACGTATCGCGTTCGTAAACAAAATGGACCGTACTGGTGCTAACTTCTTACGTGTTGTTGAACAACTTAAAACTCGTTTAGGTGCTAACGCTGTTCCTCTTCAACTTCCAATCGGTGCAGAAGAAAGCTTCACTGGTGTTGTTGATTTGATCAAAATGAAAGCGATCAACTGGAACGAAGCAGACCAAGGTATGACCTTCACTTATGAAGATATTCCTGCAGATATGCAAGCAGCTTGTGAAGAATGGCGTCAAAACCTTGTTGATGCAGCGGCTGAAGCAACTGAAGAATTAATGGAAAAATATCTTGGTGGTGAAGAGTTAAGCGAAGAAGAAATCAAAGCAGGTCTTCGTCAACGCGTATTAGCAAACGAAATCATCTTGGTAACTTGTGGTTCTGCATTCAAAAACAAAGGTGTTCAAGCAATGCTTGATGCGGTTGTTGAATACTTACCAGCACCAACTGATATTCCAGCAATCAAAGGTATCAATCCAGATGAAACTGAAGGTGAACGTCACGCAAGCGATGATGAGCCGTTCTCTTCATTAGCATTCAAAATTGCAACTGACCCATTCGTAGGTAACTTAACCTTCTTCCGTGTGTACTCAGGTGTAATTAACTCTGGTGATACAGTATTAAACTCAGTACGTCAAAAACGTGAACGTTTTGGTCGTATCGTACAGATGCACGCTAACAAACGTGAAGAAATCAAAGAAGTTCGTGCGGGCGATATCGCTGCAGCAATCGGCTTAAAAGATGTAACAACGGGTGATACATTATGTGCTATCGACGCACCAATCATCCTTGAGCGTATGGAATTCCCAGAGCCAGTAATCTCTGTAGCAGTAGAACCTAAAACTAAAGCTGACCAAGAAAAAATGGGTCTTGCATTAGGTCGTCTTGCTCAAGAAGACCCTTCATTCCGTGTACACACTGATGAAGAATCTGGTGAAACCATTATTTCTGGTATGGGTGAGTTACACTTAGATATCATCGTTGACCGTATGAAACGTGAGTTCAAAGTGGAAGCTAACATCGGTAAACCACAAGTATCTTACCGTGAAACTATCCGCACTCGTGTTAACGATGTGGAAGGTAAACACGCAAAACAATCTGGTGGTCGCGGTCAATATGGTCACGTTGTTATCGACTTATATCCATTAGATCCAGAAGGTCCTGGTTATGAATTTGTAAACGAAATCAAAGGTGGTGTAATCCCTGGTGAATACATTCCTGCGGTTGATAAAGGTATCCAAGAACAGCTTAAATCTGGTCCGTTAGCGGGTTACCCAGTAGTAGATCTTGGTGTACGTTTACACTTCGGTTCATACCATGATGTTGACTCATCTGAATTAGCGTTTAAATTAGCCGCTTCTTTAGCATTTAAAGCAGCGTTTGCTAAAGCAAACCCAGTTCTACTTGAGCCAATCATGAAAGTTGAAGTAGAAACTCCACCTGAGTATGTTGGTGATGTAATCGGTGACTTAAGCCGTCGTCGTGCTATGGTTAACGGTCAAGAAGCGAACGAATTCGTTGTTAAAATCGATGCAGAAGTTCCACTTTCTGAGATGTTCGGTTATGCAACAGACTTACGTTCACAAACTCAAGGTCGTGCATCATACTCAATGGAACCGTTAAAATATGCTGAAGCGCCAACAAGTGTTGCTGCTGCAGTAATTGAAGCGCGTAAAAAATAATTTTTTGTAACAATCCGCTCTATAAGTCGAATGGCTTATAGAGCATTTTCTAGGAAACTAAACAAATGTCTAAAGAAAAATTTGAACGTACAAAACCGCACGTAAACGTGGGTACAATCGGCCACGTTGACCACGGTAAAACAACTTTAACAGCAGCAATCA
>JAGZOA010000019.1:0-37627 GCA_018363335.1 Parahaemophilus parainfluenzae
ATTTAATGTTTTATCTGCGAAATTAGCCGTTAGTTTTACGAATGATAAGTTAGAGTCTAAGCCATCAGCCCGCGTCTCTACATGCATACCATTTCCAATATAATTTGCAGTACCTGATTGTGGCATTTCTGTTGTTGGATTTACACCAAATGCGACATAATAATCAGAACCTAAAGTAGGCTCCGTAAATTTTCCCCAGCGAATATTTTTATAGTTTTTGCCACTGATAGAACGCAATTCAGGAGAATCTGCCTGTAGTACTTCTTTCTCATTAGTTCCAATGACTGGACGGTCGTAATACCCTGATGGAATGATTTCAATTTCATGACCTTCAACATTAACGAGATTCACGTTATTGTTATCATGTATTTGTCTTTCAATTGTAGTAACTACTCTAGTCTCTTTATTAACCTCAAATCCTACTCGACTAAGCACAATTTGTTCTTCATTTTTTGGTTGTTCAGCTGGTTTTACTGCCTCAACCGGTTTCACTAGCTCAGTTGGTTTTACTGGTTCAGCTGGTTTTACTGGTTCAGCTGGTTTTACTGTCTCAGCCGGTTTTACTGTCTCAGCCGGTTTTACTGTCTCAGCCGGTTTTACTGGCTCAGCCGGTTTTACTGTCTCAGCTGGTTTTACTGTCTCAGCTGGTTTTACTGTCTCAGCTGGTTTTACTGACTCAGCTGTTTTTACTGCCTCAGCTGGTTTTACTGGCTCAGTTGTTTTTACTGTCTCAGTTGGTTTTACTGGCTCAGCTGGTTTTAGTGACTCAGCTGTTTTTACTTGTTTAGTTGGTTTTGCTTGCTCAGTTGGTTTTATTTGGTTAACTGGTTGAGTATTGCTACCACCGCTACTTCCACAGGCGGCTAACGTTACAGTTGCAAGAATTGTTAAACTTAATTTAGAGAGATTAAATTTCATTGTTTTTCCTTAGGTAAAAATAAATAGGTGCACATTATAAAGGGATTTAAGATACCTTTTCAAAGAAAATATATTAATTATCAAAAAGATATAAAAATGGCTAACTTACGTTAGCCGTTTCATTTTAATCATACATCCCTAATTTCTTCTCTAAATAGTGGATATTCGCACCACCTTTTTGGAAGTTTTCATCTTCAAGAATGAGTTCATGAAGTGGGATATTTGTTTTGATACCATCAATGATTGTCTCTGATAATGCATTTTGCATACGACGGATTGCGACATCACGCGTATCACCGTATGTGATTAATTTTGCGATCATAGAATCGTAGTGTGGTGGAACGGTATAACCAGCATATACATGAGAATCCCAACGAACCCCTAAACCACCTGGTGAGTGCAAGTGAGCAACTTTACCTGGCGATGGTAAGAATGTTTTTGGATCTTCTGCATTGATACGACATTCAATTGCATGACCTTTTACTTTAATATCTTCTTGTTTATAAGAAAGTGGTAAACCAGCCGCAATACGCAATTGTTCTTTCACCAAATCCACACCGGTAATCATTTCTGTTACTGGGTGTTCTACTTGAATACGAGTATTCATTTCGATGAAATAGAACTCACCATTTTCATATAAAAATTCAAATGTACCTGCACCGCGATAGCCAATTTCAACACAAGCCTTCGCACAGCGGGAACCAATATCACGACGAACTTCTTCGGTAATACCTGGTGCGGGTGCTTCTTCTACGACTTTTTGGTGACGACGTTGCATAGAACAATCACGCTCTGCAAGGTAGATTGCGTTACCGTGTGTATCCGCTAAAACTTGGATTTCAATATGGCGTGGATTTTCTAAATATTTTTCCATATAAACCATATCATTGTTAAACGCTGCTTTTGCCTCAGCTTTGGTCATCGCAATTGATTCTTCAAGTGCATCTTCGCTACGAACGACACGCATACCACGACCACCGCCGCCGCCAGATGCCTTGATAATAATTGGATAGCCAATACGTTTTGCAATCTCTTTATTTTTTGCGATATCGCTACCTACTGGACCATCAGAACCTGGAACACAAGGTACGCCCGCTTTTTTCATTGCCTTAATCGCAGAAACTTTATCACCCATTAAACGAATGACATCTGCTGTTGGACCGATAAAAGTAAAGCCTGAACGCTCAACTTGCTCTGCAAAATCTGCATTTTCAGAAAGGAATCCATAACCAGGGTGAATAGCATCCGCACCAGTTACTTCTGCAGCTGCAATAATAGCTGGAATATTTAAATAACTTTTTACAGATGGAGCAGGTCCAATACAGACTGTTTCATCTGCAAGTAACACGTGTTTTAAATCACGATCAGCGGTAGAGTGAACCGCCACAGTTTTAATGCCTAATTCTTTACAGGCACGTAAAATACGCAGTGCAATTTCACCACGGTTAGCAATCACAACTTTTTCTAACATAACAATTTCCACTTGTGTGAAAAAATGGCGAGAAAGCTCGCCATTTCAGATTGATAGGGATTATTCGATAACGATCAATGGTTGATCAAATTCAACCGCTTCGCCATCATTTACTAAGATTGCTTTTACCACACCAGCTTTATCTGCTTCGATACGGTTCATCATTTTCATTGCTTCAACGATACAAAGTGCATCGCCTACTTTGACTGTTTGTCCCACTTCTACGAAAGCTTTCGCTTCTGGGCTTGGGCTGCGATAGAATGTACCCACCATTGGTGAACGTACTTGGTGACCAGACACTTCAGCTGCAGGCGCTTCCGCAGGTGCAGCCGCTGCAGGTGCTGAGGCTGCTGCCGGAGCCGCAACCGGTGCGACTGGCGCCGCTGCATATTGAATTGCAGCAGGTGCAACAGCTGGTGCCGCACGACTAATACGTACTGTACCTTCTTCTTCTTGCACTTCTAATTCAGTGATACCCGATTCTTCTACTAATTCAATCAGTTTTTTGATTTTACGAATGTCCATACGTTCTTCCTAAAAATAATAATGAATTGTTAACCGCACTTTCAGAATTGATTTCCAAAGTGCGGTCATTTTGAAACCTGTTTTTTTGTGTCGGCAAGATTACCGCAAAATCATGAACTTTGCGATAAATTTCTGCGAAAATCTGTAAATTTTGTGAAATTTTATGCTTTTTTATTTAAAAAATCTAACGCAAATTGGAGAGCAAACTCATAGCCTTTTACACCTAAGCCACAAATCACACCTTCAGCCACATCACTAAAGTAAGAATGATGACGGAATGGCTCGCGTTTATGTACATTAGACAAATGAATTTCGACAAAAGGAATTGACACCGCAAGCAACGCATCGCGCAATGCAACACTGGTATGCGTATAAGCTGCCGGGTTAATTAAAATAAAATCCACTTTCTGAAAACTTTGATGAATCTTATTAATTAACTTTTCTTCGCTATTTGCTTGGAAACACTCCAAATTCACACCATGCTGCTCAGCAAGTTTACCCACATTTTCTTCAATGGCAGATAATGAAAGTGAACCATAATGTTTTGGTTCCCTTGCGCCCAACATATTCAAGTTCGGGCCATTTAACAGCAAAATATTGAATTTTTTTGACATTTTCACATCCTTTAACTTGTGCGAATTATAGCGATTTTTTATGTAATGGTGGTCGTATCTCTATGCAATTTTGGTAATAAATTCTGAATTCAAATCAATTAACGGTAAATCTGAGCCCGGCCATGCTCGTAATACCTGATGTTGCATCAAATTCAATGTATCTAATCCTGGCATCACGTTAGGCGTATATTGCGCAGCGATACGAGCGAGTTGTGTTAATCCAAGACTACTTTCAAGGCTCGAGCTGATCACGGCTTTTATGCCTAAACTATGCGCTTGAGCAATCAGTTTTTGACAATCTTGCAACGAGCCAATCAATGTTGGTTTAATAACAATGGCGCTTAAGTGCGGTTCTTTTTGTAAAAGAAAATCTGGCTCTCGCACACTTTCATCCCAAGCAATATTAATACCTGTTTGAGCAGCAAATTGGCGACTCTCCTCACGAGTTTTACAAGGTTCTTCTAAAAATTGAATTCGAGAACGATGTTGTAGTTTTACTTTCTCCGCAAATTTTAATGCCTTTTCCAAGGTCCATTGACGATTCGCATCTAGACGTAATTGCAAATCAGGAATAGCTTCAAGAAACATATCCGTAATCAAACCATCACGATTCGCTTCATACATGCCCACTTTGATTTTAGCAACTTTGTCACCTGGCATTTGATTAAGTTCTGCATATAATTCATCAGGATCACCATAGCACAAAGGGGCGGTGTGATAGTTGCCTTCCTCATTTAAATAACGCTTCATCTCATCCATCGCCGTGCTAATGCCGAAGGCAACGGAAGGATAACAACCATCAAGGGGCACTCTTGGGGCTTCGCAGCTTGCATGACACCAATTCGTTAGCCATTCGAGTGCTTGCTCTTGCGCTTGATCAAGGGTTTCTTCACTAAATCCAGGCAAAGGTGCAATTTCACCCCAACCATCACGGCTGCAAGCAACACGCACAATCAAGCCCTCACGACGTTTTAAAAAACGTCCACGTAAAATTAACTGACTATCGACGGGAATAGAATAACGATAAAGATTAAATGATTTGGTTTCCATCTTATTCTCCTTGATGGTAAAAGTGCGGTTAAAAACACACGGATTTTTAACCGCACGCATTCTATTTAAAAGGCACTTGTTTCATAAATAATTTACGTTTTACTCTCATAAATTCGTTTATGATTCTTTCAAAGACTGAAAATTTCGTTTGATTTTCACAAACCGACTCTCGACCTTTTTGCAAACTACTTTCAAAAGGCTTATCCGGATTCACAACAAAATCTTGCACACAAATCCCTGGTGAAAGCTGAACCACTTTATAATCCTTTAAATTCAAAAAATGCTCAAAGATAAGAGAATCAATGGCCACTTCAAGGGGTTTATTTTTCACCTGTTCGAGAAGATATTTAGCGCCTTTCGCTGTCACGGTATAACCCGCCGTTCCTGATTGCTTAAATGTTATGGGATAAATCTTTCTATCATACTTTGCTGGTCTAGGCGCGCGAAATACCATTCTTCCATTAGCTTCAAGCTTCAATACATCAATATTATCAGGCAAATAATCAACTTCTAACAGCTCTTTTGCATTCTCGCCTAAGTAAACATCATCTTCAAAAATATTGATATAATCCAAGCTCTTTTCTAATGCTAAATTCCATAGTGAGACATGACTTAACGCACAACCGATTTCCCCATCCCATAATTTAGCTTCTGAAGAGCGATCTAAAATAATATTAAATTTCTTTGCAACATCCTCAATACGATCTGGTGTCACTGCATCAAAAAATGAAAAAAGGATATTTTGCCGACCAAATTCTTGTTCAATATGTTTGCGACGTTTTGTTTCTCTGGTTAAGCTAATCACATAATTATGTTGTTTCACACAGGACATAAAATAATTCTAAAATATGAATAAGGATTGAGATATATCACGACAAGGCGGTTAAAAACACACAGATTTCTAACCGCACTTTTATGTTCAAATTAAGGATTGCGTCTAAATTTGCTGAAGTCTGGTGCGCGTTTTTCGTTAAACGCGTTACGACCTTCTTGACCTTCTTCAGTCATATAGAACAACATGGTTGCGTTACCTGCGAGCTCTTGTAAACCTGATTGACCATCACAGTCTGCATTTAATGCGGCTTTTAAGCAACGTAATGCAATTGGGCTGTTACGTAACATTTCACGGCACCAACGCACGGTTTCTTTTTCTAAATCAGCATAAGGCACAACAGTATTCACTAAGCCCATATCTAATGCTTCTTGCGCATTATATTGACGGCATAAGAACCAAATTTCGCGTGCTTTTTTCTGCCCCACTAAACGAGCCATATAGCTTGCGCCCCAGCCACCATCAAATGAACCAACTTTAGGGCCAGTTTGACCGAAAATCGCATTGTCTGCCGCAATGGTTAAATCACATAACATATGAAGTACATGACCACCACCAATTGCATACCCAGCTACCATTGCCACCACTGGTTTTGGACAAGTACGAATATCACGTTGGAAATCCAATACATTTAAGTGATGCACACCGCTTTCATCTTTGTAACCGCCGTAGTCACCACGAATTTTTTGGTCACCACCAGAACAGAATGCTTTTTCGCCTTCACCGGTTAACACAATCACGCCAATTTTTTCATCGAAACGAGCGTTAGAAAAAGCATGGATCATTTCTTTGACTGTTTGCGGACGAAATGCATTGCGCACTTCAGGACGGTTAATAGTGATTTTTGCAATACCATCAGTCGATTTGTGGAAACGAATATCGGTATAGCCTTCGCTATGATCAACCCACTCAACTGGTGCATATAAAACATCATCTTTTGGATTTTGCATTGTTCTTTCCTTTATAAGTGTAAAAAGTGCGGTCATTATAGCGGAAGTTTTTTAGTTCGGGAAAGAAAATCACTTCTCAATTAGAGAATCACTTTACAATCAGATTGTTGTTGCTAAAATTTTGCCATTCTAGATGTTATAAGGAAATTTAAGTGAGAAAATTTATTATTTTCGGCGCAACTGTACTCTTAAGTGCTTGTGGTTTATTTGGCCCATCACAATCGCCAATCCCCGCAGAATTTGCACAAGCGGATTACCTCCTTTCAGATGTGAATGCGAAAACATGGGCTACGGCAAGTAAACAAGCTGAACAATGTATCTACCCGAATTTAACCCGTATTCAGCAACAACATTTTGCCAAAGAAGATAGCTACATTCATTCTCAATATGTCTTTTTCTATCCGTTAGAAAAAATCATCGGTGAAGACTATGTGAAAATGATTCAAAAAGATGAAAAATCAATGAATTACGCGACTTATCAATTTAAGAAATTCCGTACAGAAGTCGGTGATGTTGATGCATTAGAACCAAAAGCTTGCCAAATCTTACGTACTCAGGCAAAAGAAGATTTGGATGTCGTGAAAGGTCAATATGTAAATGGCATGGTGGATGAAACGAAGAATGACGACGGCACATTGAAGAAAACAGGTGATGGTATTGCCACCAATCAGAACAAATTCTTCTTTGATATTATCAAATGGGGTTCTGCTCTTCTTCTCTAATTTTTTCATTATTTTCTATAAAAACAACGGTGTAAATATTTTTACGCCGTTTTTGTATTCAGCGAAAACGATTACGATCAAAAAAAGCTTAGATTTTAAGTAAAAAAGCAAAATAGTCATTTTAATTAAAGTCATTTTCAGCTAGTCTAACTGGAAATATTTTTTACAAGGAGAAAACATCATGACAACGCTTTTTGATATCGCACAAAACTGGTTAAACCAAGATCCTGATGCTGAAACTCACGCAGAATTAACCGCACTTTTAACGGCGGCAAAAAATGGTGATGAAAAAGCACTTGCTGAATTACAAGCTCGCTTTAGTGACCGCTTACAATTTGGTACTGCTGGGCTTCGCGGACCATTACAAGCAGGTTCTATGGGTATGAACCGCGTTTTAGTGGCACAAGCTGCGGGCGGTTTAGCGAATTATTTAAAAGATTACGACAAACAACCATCTATCGTGATTGGTTACGATGGTCGTAAAAACTCTGATGTTTTCGCACGTGATACCGCTGAAATCATGGCGGGTGCAGGCGTGAAAGCTTACTTACTTCCACGTAAATTACCCACTCCAGTATTAGCTTACGCGATCCAATATTTTGATACCACTGCGGGTGTTATGGTGACTGCAAGCCATAACCCACCAGAAGATAATGGTTATAAAGTTTACTTAGGTAAAGCGAATGGCGGTGGCCAAATCGTTTCTCCTGCTGACAAAGATATCGCAGCCTTAATCGACAAAGTGGCAGCAGGTAATGTAAAAGATTTACCACGTAGCCAAGATTATGTGGTGTTAGATGATGAAGTGGTTAACGCTTATATCGAAAAAACCGCTTCTCTTGCGAAAGAACCAGAAGCAGACATTAACTACGTTTATACTGCAATGCACGGTGTAGGCTATGAAGTATTAAGCAAAACCTTAACCAAAGCCGGTCTTCCACAACCTCATATTGTGGCAGAACAAGTATGGCCAGACGGTACATTCCCAACAGTAAACTTCCCTAACCCAGAAGAAAAAGGTGCATTAGATTTAGCCATTAAAGTAGCAAAAGAACACAATGCGGAATTCATTATTGCTAATGACCCAGATGCAGACCGTTTAGCGGTGGCGGTTCCAGATGCACAAGGTAACTGGAAACCTTTACACGGCAACGTAGTAGGCTGTTTCTTAGGTTGGTATTTAGCAAAACAATATCATGCAAAAGGTGAGAAAGGCGTATTAGCGTGTTCTTTAGTATCTTCTCCAGCGCTTGCTGAAATTGCAAAAAAATACGGCTTCCAATCAGAAGAAACCTTAACTGGTTTCAAATACATCGGTAAAGTTCAAGGCTTATTATTCGGTTTCGAAGAAGCACTTGGCTACTTAGTTGATCCAGATAAAGTACGCGATAAAGACGGTATTTCTGCGGCAATCGTATTCTTAGATTTAGTGCGTCACTTAAAAGCACAAGGCAAAACCTTAGCAGATTACGCCAATGACTTCACGCAAGAATTCGGTGCTTATGTAAGTGGTCAAATTTCTATTCGTGTAAGCGATTTATCTGAAATTGGTAAATTAATGGCCGCACTTCGCAACACGCCTCCAGCAGAAGTAGGCGGTATTAAAGTGGCACAATTCATCGATCACACTAAAACAGATCGTCAAAGCGACATTCTCGTATTCGTATTGGAAAACGGTAGCCGCTTAATCGTTCGTCCATCTGGTACTGAACCGAAAATCAAGTTCTATCTTGATGCGCGCGGTAAAGATCCAAAAGATGCGGATCAAGTTTTAGCACAATTTGATGAAGGCGTTCGTCAAATCCTTCGTCAAGATGCTTACGGTAAACAAGATTGCTAATTGAGCAAACTATTAAATGATAAAAAACGCTAGGTTTGATGCCTAGCGTTTTTATTTTTACTTATTTCAATGCAAGTTGTAACTTGCCGTGATATTTTTCTAATAAAGCCTCTGCTTGAGCACGATCTAGTCCACTCAAAATCATCATAATCGCTAATTTCGCATTTTGATCAGCTTGCTTCAATGTCTCTTCTGCGAGAGCCTTATCGCAATCCGTAGCTTGCATCACGATACGAATGGCTCGTGCTTTCAGCTTTTCATTACTCGCCTGCACATCCACCATTAAATTTTGATAGCATTTGCCCATTAAGATCATGGAAGCCGTAGTGAGCATATTCAGCACTAATTTTTGGGCAGTGCCTGATTTTAAACGGCTCGACCCGGTTAGCACTTCTGGCCCCACTACCGTATCAATAGCTATATCCACAATATTTGCCATCGCTGAATTCGGATTACTTGCAATCGAAACGGTCACAGAACCTAAACTTTTCGCATATTCCAATGCACCGATCACATAAGGTGTTCGACCACTGGCGGCAATGCCCACCAAGACATCTTTTGAGGATAATTGAATGGTTTGTAAGTCAACCACAGCTTGTGCTTTACTGTCTTCCGCCCCTTCAATTGGATGACGTAATGCACGCTCGCCGCCTGCAATAATACCTTTCACCATTTCAGGTGATACACCAAATGTTGGCGGGCATTCAGAAGCATCGAGTACGCCTAATCGACCACTGGTTCCAGCGCCAATATAGACTAATCGACCACCTTGTTGAAATGCAGCAACAATACATTCGACCGCTTGGGCAATTTGAGGTAAACATTTTTTAATTGCCACAGGCACTTGTTTATCTTCCTCATTCATTAACTGCACAATTTCCAATGCAGACAAGCAATCTACATTCATAGAATTGGGATTCCGTTGTTCAGTAATTAAAGTTGAAAGGGTTTGTAATAAATTTTCTGCCATGGTTTATTCCTTTGGAAAAATCGCCCCTAAACTGACCGCATTTGTGGCGCCCGTCACGCTCGGCAAATTAGCCGGCAAATTATGCATACGACGATAAGCCAACCAAGCAAAAGCTGCCGCTTCCACATAATCGATATCAAGATCTAATTCAGTCGTCAATTGAATACGCCAATTTGATAATGCTTGTTTTAAGCCGTTCATGATCGCCTGGTTTTTAGCACCACCGCCACAAACAAGTAATCGACATGGTAATGTCGTCTGAATATTGTTAAGGGCTAAAACAATACTTTGTACGGTAAATTCTGCCAACGTAGCTTGCACATTTTGTGGTAAAAGTGCGGTCGTTTTGCCTGCTATTTTTTGAATTTTATTCTCTAGCCAAGCCAAATTAAATAATTCACGCCCTGTGCTTTTCGGTGGTGGAAGTTGAAAGAAATCTTCATCT
Organism: Parahaemophilus parainfluenzae; assembly: GCA_018363335.1. GTDB lineage: Bacteria > Pseudomonadota > Gammaproteobacteria > Enterobacterales > Pasteurellaceae > Haemophilus_D > Haemophilus_D parainfluenzae_Y. The sequence continues at coordinate 10,338 of JAGZOA010000019.1, forward strand.
AATAATGCCGCTAACAAAGCTGAATTCACTTGACCTGAAACCGCCCATTCACCATTTTTGTCGTAAGCTTTGCCTTGATGCTTTTCGATCCATTGGTCGAGCAAGGTATTACCCGTTCCTGTATCAAATCCAATGACAGGCTGTTCGGGTATCAATAAGGATACATTACTAATGCCGCCAATATTAAGCACCACTGTTGCCCAGTGAGGATCAAAAAATACCGCTTGGTGAAAAGCGGGTACCAAAGGTGCACCTTGTCCACCAAATGCCATATCTTTACGTCGCAAATCACCAACAACCGTAATGCCTGTTTTAGCCGCTAATAAATTCATATCACCGATTTGCATGGTAAATGGAAATTGACCTTTTGGGGAATGCCACACTGTTTGTCCATGGCAGCCAATGGCTTCGATTTGTTCTGGCTTTAACTGGTGTTTACATAAAAAGGCATTTACGCAATCCGCATAAAGCAAGCCCAATTGATGATCAAGCTCGCCCAAAGCTTGTAACGTGGTTTCGCCAGATTGAATAAGTGCGGTCACTTTTTCGCGTAAATTTGCCGGCATCGGCGTGAAATCTGCCGCAATTAATTTGGTTTGATTAGATTGGATGTCAGTAAGGGCAATGTCCACCCCGTCAAGGCTGGTGCCGGACATAATGCCAAGATAATAAGTCATAATATTTAATTCGTGAGTTTTTCAGAATTATAGCGGATTTTAAAAAAATAAAAAAAGAGAGAACGTTGTGGTTCTCTCTTTTCATCATTAATGCTTCTTATAAGTCATCAATGACTAAATAGATTTTTGCTACTGGGCCATGTACGCCAATCACTTTAATCAATTCAATATCCGCCGTTGAACTTGGACCTGAGATAATATTGATACAAGATGGCATACGCTCGCCTTGTTGTGCTTTATCGTGTAATACTTTCGCCACTTGTGCAACACGTGGTAATACTTGGCTTTTACGTACAACAACAATTGATTTTTCAGGTAATAAACTCACTGAACGTCCACGATCTGTGCTAGAGAATAAGACGATTCCGCCAGTTTCTGCCAAACCATATTCTGCATAAACGACACCAAGATTGGCTTTTTCAGAAAAACTAATGTTATCTTGCGCCGTTTCTGGTGACCATGTATGGCAAGCATATTTCGCTTCAAGTGCCGCAGGAATACCAAGTGCGGTCAATCTTTCATCGTAATTAAGCACAACATCACCGCCACCATATTTTTCACAAAGAGCAAGTAAGGTTTGCACTGCATCAGACTCTTTACACACATTTACGTCCACCATCATGGTTTTAGCAGAATTGCTAAATTCATTCGCTAAATCAACCGCACTTAAATGGGTTAAACGCTCAGTTGGGTACGTATTGACAGGTGCTTCCATCGGTTCAGGTACGATAGCACGGGCTTTACCCATTTTCGACGCTAATTTATTAAGAAAATTTTCGCGATTTTGTAAATCCATGCTTATTGCCCTCTCTCTCTGTTATTAAACCATTGACGGAAGCTTTCGCCATCTGCTTGTGGTAAATCTCGTGCTTTTGTCCATTCACCCAATGCACCAAATGTAATTGGTGCTTTCCCATTTTTGATCAGCTTACCCGCTAATTTCGCACCAATATTCACACCTGTTTTCCATAGTGTTGGGTTGGCATTGGCTGTGGTGAAACCAAAAATAGATAAACGTTCCATCGCGGGAGTTTTACCTAACTCTACCATTTTCTCACGGTGTTTTAAGATTAACTGCGCTAATGGAATACGCACCGGGCAGACAGAGTTACACGCGTTACATAATGAACAAGCATACGGCAATTCTTTAAACTCATCGTAGCCACCCAATAATGGAGAAATCACTGCACCAATTGGACCGGGATAAATAGAACCATAACCATGACCACCGATTTGACGATATGCCGGACAGGTATTCAAACAAGCACCGCAACGGATACAACGTAAAACTTCTTGGAATTCAGACGCTAAAATATCTGAACGACCATTATCCACGATAACCAAATGGAATTCTTCAGGACCGTCTGTTTCACCGGCAAGACGAGGACCAGTTAACCAAGTATTATAACCAGTTAATTTAGCTCCTACCGCACTACGAGCAAGCATCGTAATTAACACATCAACTTCTTGGAAAGTTGGTGCTAAACGCTCCATTCCCATCACTGCAATATGCGTTTTCGGCAAGGTCGTCGCTAAACGTAAGTTACCTTCGTTTGTCACCAAACAAACTGAGCCGGTTTCCGCTACTGCAAAGTTACAACCACTGATACCAATATCTGCTTCTAAGAAATCTTGACGAATTTTTTCACGTACGAAACGCGTCATATCTTCAGGCGTTTCCTCGCCTTCATAGCCGAGTTTTTCAGACAAATCTTTGCGGATTTGGTGACGATCTTTGTGGATTGCAGGCACAACGATATGGGATGGTTTATCACCTGAAATTTGTAATAGATATTCACCCAAATCGGTTTCGATCACTTGCATGCCCTCTTTTTCAAGCACTTCGTTTAAACCGATTTCTTCTGTTACCATGGATTTAGATTTTACGATTTTCTTCGCATTTTTCTCTAATGCTACTTTGCGAATATAAGCACTCGCTTCTTCAGCAGTTTCAGCAAAATACACTTTACCGCCATTTTCAATCACTTTTTCGCTCAATTGATACAAATACGCGTCTAAATTAGCTAAAACATGGTTACGAATCTGTTTAGATAAATCACGCCATTCTTCCCAATGACCTAATTCGTCCACCATTTTTTGACGGTTAGCACCAATAGTTTCTTGGGCTTTCACTACCGCTTTACGCATGATAGTGTTATGCACTTCATGATCTACACGCGCTTTAAAAGGAAGATTACTGGTTTTCAATGACATCTTATTTCTCCCCTTGCATTAATACTTCCGCAATGTGCATCACTTTGATCTTGCTGCCTTCGCGTTGTAAACGACCACCAATATTTAATAAACAACTTACATCTGCACCGATTAAATATTGCGGTTCAACCTCTTCAATATGCTCAGCTTTTTCTTTCACCATTTCGCCAGAAATCTCTGCCATTTTCACAGAGAAAGTTCCACCAAAGCCACAGCAAGTTTGTTGGTTATGAATAGGAAGAAGCTCCAACCCTTTTACACCTTTTAAGAGTGCGATTGGTTCATCAACAATGCCTAATTTACGAGTAAGGCTGCAAGAAGGGTGATAAACCGCTTTACCCGGCAAATAGGCACCTATATCTGTTACACCTAGTTTATTGACGATGAAATCTGTTAAATCACAGAAACGTGCAACGACCTTTTTCGCACGCTCAGCCCAATCTAACTCACCAACTTTGGTGAAATACTCAGGATAGTTTTTGATAGCATAAACACAGGAACCTGCAGGGGCAACGATTGGATAATCATTCACCTCAAAGGTTTCGACTAAGTTTTTCATGCCTGGTATGGCTTGTTTCGTGTAACCGCTGTTTAATGCCGGCTGTCCACAACAGCCCTGTTTTTCAAGAAAGATAACATTGCAACCGAGCTTTTCTAGTAGTAATACAGTGTTTTTCGCCACACCGCTCTTTACTACGTCAGCAATACAAGTAACGTAGAAATTTACGTTCATAAATAATTACTCCAACAGTAATAGAAATAGAAAATAAAAGTAAAATTTTCGACAAAAGTTAAGCAACCGCCCACAAAGTACGGTTGCTTTTGGCATCTGTTTTAGAGTGTATAGAATAGCGGAATTAAGAAACTTGCGCAAAGGGCAGCAATAATACCGTAAACTACCATTGGCACAATCGTTGTCTTAATAATTGTTCCTTCTTTGTTTTGGATATTCAATACAGAAGAAACCGCTACAATATTATTAATACATACCATATTACCCATCGCACCACCTACTGATTGTAAGGCGAGGATTAAGGTCACAGATAACCCCGTGGTTTCAGCTGTGGATAACTGTACGCTACCAAATGTTAAGTTAGATACAGTATTTGACCCTGAGAAGAATGCACCTACCGCGCCTAAGAAGGAAGAGAAGATTGTCCAGTCACTACCAGTCACCTCTGCAAAGGTACGACCTATGATTTTCACCATAGAATGCTCACCACCCACTAACATTAAGTTTACCATTACTAAAGCCCCCATTAAGGCGATAAATGGATTTTTTACTTGGCTTAAGCTTGCACTAAAAATGCCTTTTGTTCTGCTGAAGTTCACTCCGAAAAGTGGTAATGAAATTAATACAGTAATTACAAATGGAATTAACGCAGGCACATAAAGTAGTTTGTAGCTTTCACTCACTTCTGAACCGAAGATGTTTTTCAAACTAAAAATTAAACCTTTGCTGACTTCAAATGTGCCTAATGAACCTAATGTGGTAGAGAGCCACACATCTTTGTTATTCATTAAGCCTTTTAAGCCAAATTCCGGAATACGTGTAATGATTAAGAATAAAATTAATAAACCAGTTGGTAATAACGCTTTAGCAACTTGGCTCGCACTTACGGCATTATTATCTAAATTATTTTCTACTTTCGCTAAACCAATACCTTTATTTGCCACAAATACAGAAATAAAGAGACCAATTGCACCACCGACTAATGATGGGAATTCATAGTTAAATTGTGCAATTAAGAAGTAAGGAATCACGCAAGAGAATACGCTGATATAAATGAAAACGATATTTTGACGGATCTCTTTCCAAGTTACCATGATGCGTAATGCCATCAATGGAATCACTAATGCGGCAATTGAGTGGACAAACGCTGTCATCGAACCAATTTCAAGAATCGATTTTGAATCTAATTTTAACGGTCCAAAACCAAACCATGTCGGGGTACCTACCGCACCAAAAGAAACCGGTACAGAGTTCATTACTAAGGCTAACATGGCGACTTTTAATGGATTAAATCCTAACCCCATTAAGATTGGCGCTGCAATCGCAGCAGGTGTACCAAAGCCACTCGCCCCCTCAATCATAAAGGCAAATGCCCAGCCGATAATCATTAATTGTGCAACTGGGTTTGGGTTAATATTGCCTAACCATTTACGCATCGTATCGGTTGCGCCAGACACTTCTGAGAATTTGTTGAAAAGAATCGCACCAAAAATAACAGTAATTGGCGTTTGAACCGCTACGATTGCGGCGGTCACATTGGCACTGATCGTTACAATGTCAGTATTAAAATGAAGAAGGTGAACCCCCATCACTAAGGTTGCAATCCAAGGTAATGCAACATAAGAAGGTAACGCATTACGCTTTACCATTAAATAAATCAATAAAATGATTGGAAAAACACTAAGAATAAAAGACAAGCTCATAATCACTCCTCTGTACGACTAAAAAGTGGCGCGTATTCTATGAATTCTTAATGAAAAACCCACCCCTATTTAGTGGTAGTTAATTGAAAATGTGACAAAGATCTCATAATTTTTTAACATTTTTCATTTCCCTTTATAACATTATTTTAACTCTTAAAAAAAACCAATAAAAATGCATAATTCATGGTAAAAAATAAATTTTCATTACAAATATGCATAATAGAAAAATCCTTGTAGAGATTGACTCCAGCAAGGATTTTTAAGCTTAAAACAAATTAAAATAAAATTTTTTAGTTATTGATGGAATAAGGTAACGGTTCAATTTTCAGAACAGTTCCATCTTCTGGTAAACGGAAACTTGTCCCTTCTTCTAAATCGTTATTCATCACGACTTGCAACCATAAAACGCCATCAAAATTGACCGCACTGACGATCGTGCCCGTTTTACGCCAAGCCGTTTCTAACTGCATTTCTATTTCACTGCCAATTTTCGGTGTAACCGTTGTTTCCCCCGAAAGCACATACATCGCACGTTTATTGGCGCCACGATATTTGGCTCTAGCGACGGTTTCCTGCCCGATATAACACCCTTTAGTAAAAGAAATTGCTTGTTCAATCGCTTGTAGATTTAATGCCTGCGGAATAAATTCATTTTGCGTTTCCGCTCTCAAGCTTGGTAAGCCCGCTTGAATATCCGCACAAAGCCATTGTTTTTCATCGCCATTAAAGGTGACATCTAACGGTGTCGGATTGATCAAAATTGCACGATTTTCATCAATATCTAATTCAATCTGTGCGTGAATTCGACCGCACTTTTCACCAATCAAGCCGACAATTTGCCAATCCAATACTTGAAAGGTCACTTTTGAAAACACCGCATATTTTTTCAAATGATCGAGTGGAGCCAATAAAGCTTTCGGCATTAAAATCAAAAACTGCTCTGCTGAAAGCTTAATTAAGCGGAATAACGAATTCATTTTGCCTTTAGGATCGCAATGCGCTGTAAGCGTTGAAGCGCCAACTGCTAAATGTACCACATCACAGGTTAATTGGCCTTGCAGATATTTCTCCGCATCCACGCCCGCCACTTCCACCAAATCATAGTGGTTTAATGAAATAAATGTTGCCATGATTTTTCCTATTCAAGGTTTTGAATTTGTTCACGCATTTGTTCAATTAATACTTTCAACTCCACAGCAGAAGCGGTAATATCGGCATTAATGGACTTTGATGCCAACGTGTTAGATTCACGATTCAGCTCTTGCATCATAAAATCCAGTTTACGGCCCACTGCCCCGCCTTTTTTCAAGATATTATTGGTTTCTTTCACGTGCATTTGCAGACGATCTAATTCTTCCTCCACGTCCACACGTTGCGCCAGTAAAATCATTTCTTGTTCAACACGTTGTGGATCAAGTTGAATCTTCGCTTCTTCAAAGCGTTGCAATAAACGCTCACGCTGCCATTGTAAAACCGCCGGCATTTGTGACCGCACTTTTTCAGCTTCTACCGTAATACCATCAAGACGTTGTTGAATAATGGCTTGCAATTTTTCGCCTTCACGTCCACGCATTGCAATAAATTCCACCAACAATTCATCGAAAGCTGTCAACAAATCTTGACTGATGGCATCTAAATCTTGCTCAGTCGCTTCCACCACGCCGGGATAACGCAATACATCCGTTAAATTGATTTCGCCCTCACCTGCTTGCGCCTTAATCCATTGTAAAGATTGAATAACTTGATTCGCCAACTCTTTATTTAAATTGAGTTCAGCCGCTGTTTGTTTTTTGCTATCAATACGCAATGAACATTCAATTTTACCGCGAGTGAGATTTTGACGAAGTTTCTCACGCAAAGCATTTTCCAAGCCTCTAAATTGCTCTGGCAAGCGGAAAAAGTTTTCCAAATAACGTTGGTTAACCGAACGAATTTCCCAAACTGCATCGCCCCAAGCTTTCTTGATTTCAAGGCGTGCAAAAGCTGTCATACTATAAATCATAAGCGCTCTCCTACTATTGTCTCTCGTCTTAATTGATTTGCCGGTTATTTTATCGGGAAAGTGCGGTCATTTCTACCGTACATTTTGTAGAAGAAATTTGTTTTCTCCACTTTACACACTGTAAAGATTAAAATACAATCATCGTAAATTAATTATTACAACCAAAGGAAAGTAAAATGAACAAGACTGTGGGAAGTACCTTGCTTGTGGCAGGAACCATGATTGGTGCGGGGATGTTGGCAATGCCGCTCACCTCAGCAGGGATTGGCTTAACGGCGACGGTTTTCTTATTAATTGGCTTGTGGGCGGTACTCACATTCACCGCATTGTTATTCGTGGAACTGTATCAAACTGCTGACAGCGATGCGGGGATCGGCACACTTGCTGCACAATATTTTGGTAAAGCGGGGCGAATTATTTCCACCGCTGTTTTAATTGTCTTTTTATATGCCTTAATTGCTGCTTATGTAAGTGGTGGTGGTTCCTTATTAATGGATTTACTCCCAGCCATGGGGGATAAAGACACCATGAACAAAATCGCGGTGCTTGTATTCACCATTTTCTTCGGTAGTTTTATTGTCATTGGCACACACAGTGTGGATAAAATTAACCGTGTCCTATTCTTTGTGATGATTGCCACTTTTATCTTAGTGCTCGCATTAATGTTACCAAACATCAAATTTGATAACTTAATGGCGATGCCGATTGATAATGCCTTAATTATTTCGGCAAGCCCTGTATTTTTCACGGCATTTGGTTTCCACGGTTCCATTCCTAGCTTAAATAAATACTTAGACGGTAACGTAAAATCCTTACGCATTGCGATTTTAGTGGGTTCTGGCATCACGTTATTTGCTTACTTTTTATGGCAGCTTTCTACGCACGGCTTACTCAGCCAAAATGAGTTTTTACAAATTTTACGTGAAGACGCCACGTTAAATGGCTTGGTGAAAGCAACCTTAGAAATCACCCAAAGCCCAATTATTGCGAATGCGGTAAAAACCTTCTCCACTTTAGCATTGGTCACTTCATTCTTAGGGGTGGCATTAGGTTTATTAGAATGTATTGAAGACTTGCTCAAACAATCTTTTAATATTCATGCAGGGCGTATTTCATTAGGTTTAATGACCTTCATTCCCCCAGTGCTTTTCTCCCTTTTCTATCCGGAAGGTTTTATTCTCGCTCTGGGTTATGCTGGTCAAATGTTCGCGTTCTACGCAGTGGTTTTACCGGTAGCATTAGTTTGGAAAGCACGCTCAATTCATCCAAACTTGCCATATCGAGTATGGGGCGGTAACGCATTGTTAGTACTTGTATTGGTGCTTGGGGTGATTATTACTTCAATTCCTTTTGCCATCCGAGCGGGTTATTTACCTTTTGTTGTCGGTTAAAATGAAACAAAAAAGACCGCACTTTAATAACAAAAGCCTTGCTCATAGAAAATGAACAAGGCTTTTTTGATCTAATTAACTCTAAAATTGCTTTTCCACCGAAACAAACCACTCACTACTTTTACGTGAATAGAATTCAGGAATATTACTGTCAATTTTACGATAACGATAATTCAGTTTAGGTATAAAACCATTCCACTGCAATTTGTTATGCCAAAGCGTTGCATTCAAGCTATATTCCTTATCTTGTCGTTTTTTCTCTGGAAAATAAAAATTTTCTGCGCGGAAATCACGTTTTATATAACGCAAATTCACACGACTAACAAAATCTTTAAGCTCCCATACTGTACCAATATTTACGCCGCGGCGAAGTGAAGACTCCGCTTTATCTTTACTGCGGTCAATACTTCCTTCAACACCACCAAACAATAGCCAATTCGGTTTGACTTGATAGCTTAAAGAGAGTGTGACGCTATTAATGTAACCATTATGTCGACGAGCAATTGATGGCTCTACATAACGTTTTTGCGTATGAGAAATCGAAGTTGAAATTACCCAATAAGTACTTAATTCTCGCCGAAAATCTGCAACCATCCCATAATTTTTGCTATAACGTGGAGAACCTAGCCAATTCTGTTCAAAAAATGGCATAAATCCAAAAGCTTGTAAAGCTGAACGATGTCGATATCCAAGAGAAGCATAAAGTGATTTTTCGCTATAATCTTGATTATCCCAATAATGTACTCCACTGAAACGGCTATTAAACACAATAAAATGATTACCATCCAGGTTCAATTCACGGTTCAGCCCCAAACCATAACGAAAACCATGCGCCTTTTGTGGTAAGGATTCTTCATCTTTTTTAAAACGTAAACCACCTAAAATAATATCTTGTTGAGAGGACGCATTGTTCACATTATCTGTTTGCGTATATTGCAATTCAACATCTGGCTGCCAACTTTGGCGTTCTGTTATTGCTTGCAAATAACGATCTGCTAATTGTTGCATTTGAGGGGAAAGCATTGGTTTCGCTTGTTTTAGCTCCATCTCGGCTTGTCGATATTGCTTGTTCTCAAATAACATCACACCTAAATCAAAGCGAGGATAAGATAACTCAGGTTTATCTACTAAAATTTGTTGATAAAGAGCAATAGCCTCTGCATACTCCTGTTCAGCTCTCAGCATCGCTCCCTTTGCGTAGCGATAAAGCGTAACATCATAATTAGCTTGCTGTTGATACAACGGTAAAACTTGTTTTAGCAAAGCCCATTGTTGTTTGACAACGCCATAATTAATCAATTTCTCCAGTTTGTTCTTTGCGTGATCTTGCTCTGACAGTGTAATTGAAGGTGCTGTTAGATTTTCAGTTTTAGATTGAGTTTTAATTTGCAACTCAGACTGTTTTGGTAAGATGTTATTTTCAAAAAAAACGGGTTGTGGTGCGTGAAAGGTTTCCGCTTGTACAGTAAGCGGCAGGAAAAACAGAAAGCTTGAGAATTTTTTCATAGTAAATTTAGACTAATAAATGCCATTTAAACCAATGTTTAAATGGCATTTTTCTTATGATTATAATTGTAGGGGAAATATTCCCCTACACATCTTCGTAATTATTTTTGAATTTCGCCGCGAGTGCCACCGAATCCAAATTGAGTTCCTCGAATAAGTTCACCACGCTCATCTTTTTGGTTATATTCTCTCGCAGTGCCTCCATTTACATGCTTTGTATTATCTAGTTGTTTATAAATATAAGCTTTACCTGCGATTTCCTCTGCATTCGGACCATAAAAACTTAACTCATATTCTCCTTGGGTACCATTAGCCATAGAAGCGCTAGATTTAATCATATTGCTACCACTAGAAATCTCACCTGAATTCAAACTGATATCATCAATATCTTTGAAATTAGATAGTTTCCCTGAACCAGTTCTATCCGTAAAATTAACAGTATAAGTCAACTCCCCATCATGATTTGCAGTAAAAGCCTTGCCATTATAAGTAGCCAATCCTTCGCTTGGTAAAGCAATTGTTTTCTCTCCACCAGTATTCTTTTCTATACGATAATTACCATCAGAGGTAAAGTCTTGAGAGAAAAATTTATGTTCTCGCCCATAAACAATAGAATAAGCTTGTTTATAAATTGTTGAATATCCCCCTGAAGTTTCCCCTAATCCATTTTCAGAATACATCATAACAAAAGGAATTTGGTATAATCCATTAGGCAAACTATCAATATTGGCAGTATAACGCCCACCAATTGCTGAATTATATCGACCTTGCCCTCTCTCGTTTTCAACCACTGTTTTAATCAACTTGTTAAATTCATCTATTTTTTGTTTATAAGTATTAAATTCTTGTTGAATTTGAACTTTATCTTTTAATGCATTTTCAAGTTTTTCTGTTTCTAGAGATAGCTCATTTTCCACTTGATTCTTTTGTTCTTTTAATATCTCTATTTTTTGTGTTTTTTCTGTATTATCTGAATTAGCTTGTGTAATAGCTTGCTCAAGTCTTGCTTGTTCTTTCTGCAATTTTTCAAGTTTTTCCTGACGTTCTTTTAAAAATTGCTCTGCTTTAGTTAACCTATCCTCAGTCTCTAGTAATTTAAAATTTGCTTGTTGTAACTCTAATTTTATTTTACTCAAAGTCTGAGTAGAAACCTGATCTGTTTGCTGTAATTTGTCTTCAATAGATTTCTTTTCCTTTTGAGTCTGAGCAAGTTGTTGCTTTAACGCTTGAACTTCGTTTTTCTGTTTCTCTACTTGAGCTTGTGTTGCTTGATCATTTTTAACTTCATTATTTGGTGTCGGTTGGCTAGATCCACCGCCACTATTTCCACAACCGGTTAAAAAAGCTAATAGTGCTGTAGCGAGCATTGTTTTTTGAATGTTCATAAGATAGGTCCCTTAGGAAATAAAAGTAATAATAAAAATCCAAAGCTATTATAATTTTAAGTATTAAAATCCACAATTAAAAAAATTAAAGTTAATTACTAAATCGCAAAAAATAATAATTTGTATGTTTAAATATTTAATAAAAAAAGACCGCACTTTTTAGGTGCGGTCTTTTTTATTTGTTTTCATATAGATGGGTAACTAATTGGCCATTTAAATATTCACCAATATACACTTGGTCAACTTTGAGATTCTGTTTCTCTAACTCGGCTTTAACCCAGTCTTCATCACGATCAATAATTTCTAAAACATCATCATCTAATTGTCCATCAACAATTAATGGATAACGTAAGTTATCATCACCGTATTGAATAATCGAAAGTTGTCCATTTTGTTCAAATACCGCACGTTTAACCGTTTTGATTTCATAAATACCGGCAGCACGTAACTTAAACATGAGGTCATTAGCAGTAATACTGTTTTTCATACATTCAGCAGTTTTTACCTTGCCGTTTGAAATCACCCAAACAGGTTTACCATCAATCAACGATTTAACTAATTTGTTATGATTTTTGATAAAACGGAGGGTAAAAACCAATAATGTCCAAAGCACGAGCACGAGAGAGAACTGGAATACCCCAATACTATCGCTATAAATCACACCACCAATAATGCCACCTAGCACATAGTTTTGTACCTGATCCATCGCGGAAGTCGGTGCAAGGTTACCTTTTCCCATTAAGTTAATTTGGAGTACCAGTCCAATAATACCCATGGCCAATTTCAAGCCTAATAATGTGTAGCCATCCATTATTTATCCTCCTTATCAATCACAGTAACATTAGGGTTTACTAAGTTAATTGGGGATAAGGTATACGCTGAAAAATCATTATTAAAATGGACTTCGAAATACTGATCCCGAATATTTAAAATCATGCCGTTCATTAATGTACGGCTATTGGTACGAATATCTTCTTTCTGTAAATTTTGACTATCTTTCACCGAATTTAAAAATGTCACCACGCTAGAGATATCAGCTGCATAGACTTCATTTTGCTCATATTGCTTATATTGCACACCGAGCAAGAAAATAATTAATAAAAGAAAGATAATACTGAGATCGCGATATTTGGTTTGTAACCGATGACGTAAATATAAGCTTGTCACCACAAGCAATGCACCTAACGAGACAAAAATGGCGATATATTTAAAATAACCTTCAAAAGACATCGCATTTTCTAAAAAAGCAAAAGAGAAAAAAGACATTTGTCATTCCTAATTTTAAAGAGAAAAACAGGTTGCTACTGTAGCACAACGAAAACTGACTAGCTATTTTTATCACAGAAATTAAATTCGTTTTTCCGAAAAATCCCTTTTATAATGACCGCACTTTTGAAACAAAAAGAGAAAAATATGAAAGCAATTCAGCCCGAAGATCAGGGATATTGGCTATTCACCAAAGGATCGACGCTTTATTGGCAGGAAAATGATCTGCCTTTTGGCTCAGCGAAAGAACTCGGCCTCATAACGCAAAAAGCAATGTTGCTCGGGAAATGGAAATCACAATCTTTATGGCTTGTGGCAGAAAATGATCAAGATGAGCGAGAATACCTTTCCTTACGGAGTTTGTTGTTCTTACCGACTGAAAATTTTCATTTGTTAAGCCGAGGCGTGGAAATCAATCATTTTTTGAAAACTCACCAATTCTGCGGAAAGTGCGGTCAAAAAGCGGAACAAACTCACGATGAACTTGCGGTTCAATGTACAAGTTGCGGCTATCGTACTTATCCAGTTATTTGCCCTTCGATTATTGTCGCCGTTCGCCGTGGCACAGAGATTTTATTAGCCAACCATAAACGCCATTACACGCCAAGCAAAGCGGGGATGTACACCACGTTAGCCGGTTTTGTAGAAGTGGGCGAAACCTTTGAAGATGCGGTTCGCCGCGAAGTCTTTGAAGAAACCGGTATTCGCATTAAAAATATTCGCTATTTCGGTAGCCAACCTTGGGCATTCCCTAATTCACAAATGGTGGGCTTTTTAGCTGATTACGACAGTGGAAAAATTCAACTGCAAGAAACAGAACTGCATGATGCACAATGGTTTTCTAGCGCTGCCCCCTTGCCAGAATTACCGCCAACAGGTACTATCGCACTCAAATTAATTAATGCTACGCTTGAGCTTTGCAAAGCGGAACAAAATAAATAAAGGAAAGCCCATGTCTGAATTAAAAAATGATCGTTATTTAAAAGCCTTATTACGTGAACCAGTGGATATGACACCCGTATGGATGATGCGCCAAGCGGGACGCTATTTGCCTGAATATAAAGCAACACGCGCTGAAGCGGGCGATTTTATGTCTCTTTGCCGTAATGCGGATTTAGCTTGTGAAGTCACCTTACAGCCACTTCGTCGCTATGCTTTAGATGCAGCCATTTTATTTTCAGATATTCTGACTATTCCTGATGCAATGTGCTTAGGATTAAGTTTTGGTGCAGGTGAAGGCCCGAAATTTGCCCGTCCAATTGAAAACAAAAGTGCGGTCGAAAATTTACCGATTCCTGACCCTGAAGGCGAACTTCAATATGTGATGAATGCTGTACGCACAATTCGTCGCGAATTAAAAGGCGAAGTACCACTGATTGGTTTCTCTGGTAGCCCGTGGACACTGGCGACTTATATGGTTGAAGGCGGTAGCAGCAAAACCTTCAATAAAATCAAAAAAATGATGTATGCCGAACCGCAAACTTTGCATCTTTTATTAGATAAAGTGGCGGATTCCGTGATTTTATACTTAAACGCTCAAATCAAAGCAGGTGCACAAGCCGTCATGGTATTTGATACTTGGGGCGGTGTGTTAGGTCATCGTGAATATTTAGATTTCTCTTTGCAGTATATGCACAAAATCGTCGATGGTTTAATTCGTGAACACGATGGCCGTAAAGTGCCGGTGACTTTATTTACTAAAGGCGGCGGGTTATGGTTAGAAGCCATGGCGAATACGGGCTGTGATGCGCTAGGACTAGACTGGACCGTTAATTTGGCTGATGCAAAAGCACGCGTAGGTCATAAAGTGGCACTACAAGGCAATATGGATCCAAGCGTGTTATATGCACCAGCAGAACGTATTGAGCAAGAAGTGCGGTCAATTTTAGCTGATTTTGGTCAAGGCAGCGGCCATGTATTTAATTTAGGTCATGGTATTCACCAAGATGTGCCGGAAAGTGCACCAAAAATCTTCGTGGATGCGATTCATGAGTTCTCTAAAGCCTATCATAAATAAGCGAGAAAAAAATGCGAAATCCGATTCACAAGCGTCTCGAAAATCTCGAAAGCTGGCAACATCTGACCTTTATGGCTTGCTTATGCGAGCGTATGGCACCTAACTTTGCCCTATTCTGCCAAATGACGGACCAAAAGCCTGCAGACAAAACCTATCACAACATTTTAAACTTAGTGTGGGAGTTTCTAACGGTTAAAGAGGCAAAGATTAATTTCGAGAACCAATTGGAGAAACTTGAAGAAATTATTCCTGATGTGAATGATTACGACTTCTTTGGTGTGGTACCTGCTCTCGATGCTTGTGAAGCGCTAGGTGAATTGTTGCATGCGATAATCGCGGGCGAGACACTTGAAAAAGCAATTCAAATCAGCCAAATTTCATTAGGCACGGTTTGTTCTTTGTTAGAAACACAAGAAGATCGTGATCTTTCTGAAACTGAACTGAAAGGCCGTGCCGAAATTGAAGAAGAATTAGACCTTCAATGGCAAATCTATCGCTTACTCAAAGACTGTGAAAAACGCGATGTAGACTTGATTTTATCCCTCCGAAACGAGATAAAGCAGGAGGGAATCTCCAATATTGGTATAAAAATTGAGCAATAACGTGAGATTTGTCACAATTTTTGCAAATCGGGCTTTTATTTCCCCCCAAGTTCGATTAGACTTGCCCAAGCCGTAGCAGTTAAAAGCTACGCTTATTTGAATAGAGTCAATTTTAATTTAACAGAAGGTACAAATTTATGAACAAAACAGATTTAATCGATGCAATTGCAAGTGCAGCTGAATTAAACAAAAAACAAGCTAAAGCTGCATTAGAAGCTACTTTAGCAGCTATCACTGGTAGCCTTAAAAAAGGTGAACCTGTTCAATTAATCGGTTTCGGTACATTCAAAGTAAACAAACGTGCAGCACGTACTGGCCGTAACCCACAAACTGGTGCAGAAATCAAAATCGCAGCATCTAAAGTTCCAGCATTCGTATCTGGTAAAGCATTAAAAGACGCAATCAAATAATTAGTCTTAAAACGAATTTTAATTGAACCCTGCTTTGTCAGGGTTTTTTGTTGCCTAAATTTTAACTTTACAATCATCATTTTGCCGATATAATTCCGAACCGAAACTTAAATACGGATATAAATAATGAAACGAAACATTCAACACCGAAATACCCAACAACGCAGACATGCCATCATGCAACTTCTGCAAGAACAAGGAGAAGTCAGTGTTGAACAACTCGTACAGTTATTTGACACCTCTGAAGTGACGATTCGAAAAGATCTCACTGCATTGGAAAGTAATGGTTTCCTTCTTCGTAAATACGGTGGTGCCATTTTAATACCACAAGAAATCATCGAAGAAGAACAAGGTGATGAACTTTCGCAACGAAAGTTAGTCTTAGCAAAGGCAGCCGCAGAACGTATTCGTGATCACAATCGAATTATTGTAGATAGTGGCAGTACGACCGCCGCCTTGATTAAACAACTTAATCGGAAGCAAGGCTTGGTTGTGATGACGAATTCGCTTTCTGTGGCCACCGCATTACGTTCACTCGAAAATGAACCGACACTCTTAATGACGGGAGGCACTTGGGACACACGTTCTGAATCCTTCCAGGGCAATATTGCCGAGCAAGTGCTACGTTCTTATGATTTTGACCAATTATTTATTGGTGCCGATGGCATTGATTTAGAACGTGGTACAACGACATTTAATGAGTTGGTTCGCTTAAGCCAAGTGATGGCTGAAGTATCTCGCGAAGTGATCGTGATGGTGGAATCACAAAAAATTGGCAGAAAAATGCCAAATGTGGAATTAACCTGGCAGCAAATTGATGTGCTCATTACCGATAACAAATTATCTCAGGCCGACAAAGAAGCCATAATGGCGCAAGGCGTAGAAGTAATTTGTGTAGATGTGGCATAAAGTGCGGTCAGAAAAATAAGACTTTTAATTTTAGTAAATAAGGAAAAACTATGTGTGGTATTGTTGGTGCGGTAGCACAACGTGATGTAGCAGAAATTTTAATTAATGGTTTACACCGCTTAGAGTATCGTGGTTATGACTCTGCGGGTGTTGCTGTCGTGGATCCAAGCCATGAATTACACCGCGTGCGCTGCTTAGGTAAAGTAAAAGCCCTTGATGAAGCCGTTGCAGTAAAACCATTAATCGGTGGCACAGGGATTGCACACACACGTTGGGCAACTCATGGTGAACCGTCTGAAGCTAATGCTCATCCGCATACTTCAGGTAACTTTGCTGTTGTCCATAACGGTATCATCGAAAATCACGAAGAATTACGTGAATTACTCAAATCACGAGGCTACGTGTTTAATTCTCAAACCGATACCGAAGTAATTGCACACCTTGTTAACTGGGAAATGCGTACCGCCTCAAATCTTCTTGAAGCTGTCCAAAAAACCGTAAAACAACTTACTGGTGCATACGGCATGGTTGTACTAGATCGTGAGCATCCAGAACATTTAGTGGCTGCGCGTTCAGGCAGCCCGTTAGTGATTGGTTTAGGGATTGGTGAAAACTTCCTGGCATCTGACCAACTTGCGCTCTTAAGCGTAACACGTCGTTTCATCTATTTAGAAGAAGGTGATATCGCAGAAATCACACGTCGTACCGTGGATATTTATGATGCGAATGGTCAAAAAGTAGAACGTGAAGTGCACGAGTCTAACCTTGAAAATGATGCAGCAGAAAAAGGCAAATTCCGCCATTTCATGCAAAAAGAAATCTATGAGCAACCAAATGCATTAATCAACACCATGGAAGGACGTATCCTTCACAACAACGTGATTGTGGATGCTATTGGTAATGGCGCAGCTGAAATTTTAGAAAAAGTTGAACACATTCAAATCGTGGCTTGTGGTACCTCTTATAATGCAGGGATGACGGCTCGTTACTGGTTTGAAGCACTTGCTGGCGTGAGTTGTGATGTCGAAATCGCATCTGAATTCCGCTATCGCAAATTTGTCACTCGCCCAAATAGCTTGTTAGTGACGATCTCTCAATCAGGTGAAACGGCAGATACCCTTGCAGCACTTCGTCTTGCAAAAGAAAAAGGTTACATGGCAGCCTTAACGATCTGTAACGTATCAAGTTCATCTTTAGTACGTGAATCTGATCTCGCCTTCATGACACGTGCAGGCGTTGAAGTCGGTGTGGCATCAACCAAAGCCTTTACCACTCAGTTGGCTGCATTATTAATGTTAGTCACTGCCATTGGTAAAGTAAAAGGCAATATTTCAAACGAACAAGAGGTTGAAATTGTAAAAGCGTTACAATCACTTCCGGCGGAAGTTGAAAAAGCCCTTGCGTTTGATAAAGACATCGAGGCATTAGCAGAAGACTTCGCAGAGAAAAACCATGCGCTTTTCTTAGGCCGTGGCGAGTTCTACCCTATTGCAATGGAAGCTTCATTGAAATTAAAAGAAATTTCTTATATCCATGCTGAAGCTTATGCGGCAGGTGAATTAAAACACGGTCCACTCGCCTTAATCGATGCAGATATGCCGGTTATTGTGGTTGCACCAAACAATGAATTGCTTGAAAAAGTGAAATCAAACATTGAAGAGGTACGTGCGCGTGGTGGTCAGCTTTATGTATTCGCTGATAAAGAAGCAGGCTTCACTCCAAGCGAAGGCATGAAAATTATCACCATGCCAAAAGTGAATGAAATTATTGCACCAATTTTCTACACCGTTCCTATGCAATTATTGTCATACCATGTGGCATTAATTAAAGGAACTGACGTGGACCAACCTCGTAACTTAGCGAAATCGGTAACCGTAGAATAAAGTGCGGTTGAAAATCAGCACGTTTTAATACAAAAAAGCACAGGTTTAATCCTGTGCTTTTTGTTTAAATAAACCGATAACCGTTTTCTGTTACTTCCAGAATTGAAGCATAATCCTTTCGCCAATCGCCTAACACAATTCGCGTGTACTCTTTTTCCTGATGAATGGCTTCTCGATGCGTATGACCGTGAATTAATCGATTTACGCCAAATTCTTTTACGGTTTGTGCCGTAAACGCTAAATTCACATCCATGATATCCAGCGACTTATATTGCTTATCTTGTTTACTCTTCGCGCGAATTTTCTCTGCAATTTTTAACCGCACTTTTAGTGGCAAACATAAAAACAGCCTTTGTCGCCAATTTTGATGCACTTTTCGGCGAAATTGCTGATATTTCACATCATCAACACATAAGGTATCACCATGACAAATTAAGGTTTTCACACCATAAAGATCAACACAATGATAGTCAGGCAATAATGTTAAACCACAATCTTGTGCAAATTTTTTCCCGACGAGAAAATCACGATTGCCATGAATGAAATAACAAGCAATGTCCTTTTCTGTCAGGTTTTTAATCAACTGTTTGACTTGTGAGATTAAAGGTGAAGTTTCATCATCACCAATCCAAAAATCAAAAAGATCCCCCAAAATATAAACCGCTTGGGCTTCTTGTGCTTTGTTTTGCATAAAATCGTTAAAAAGTGCGGTTAATTCTGGATGCGTTTCGCTCAAATGAAGATCTGCAATAAAATAAATGGGTTTCATAACTATTCCGTCATTTTTTTCATTAGATTAGCACACATTTTTGTGTAATTTGCTATACTTTCCAAAAATTTTAATTAGGTATTTTCTATGTTAAAAATCGCCAGAATTCTCATCGTCGCACTTTGCTGTATTTTAATTTGTGTGCTCGGTACGATCTATTCCTTTATTCGTTTTAAAAATCCAAGTAATGTGGGCGTTATGGCTCGCTGGTTTGGTCGTTTATACCCTTTATTTGGATTAGAAGTAGAACACCGCTTTCCACAAAATAAAGAGAATATGCCGCGTTGTATTTATATCGGTAACCACCAAAATAATTTTGATATGGTGACCATCTCTTACATGGTATTACCTCGCACGGTGAGTGTAGGTAAAAAAAGCCTAATTTGGATTCCTTTTTTCGGCATTTTATATTGGGTAACCGGCAATATTTTCCTAGATCGTGAAAATCGCTCTAAAGCACACAGCACCATGACGGAACTTGCTCGTCGTATCAATAAAGACAACCTGTCAATTTGGATGTTCCCTGAAGGTACACGTAGCCGTGGTCGCGGCTTATTGCCATTCAAAACAGGGGCATTCCATGCAGCAATTGCAGCTGGCGTACCAATTGTCCCCGTTGTGTGTTCAACGACCCATAACAAAATTGATTTAAATCGTTGGGATAACGGTAAAGTGATTTGTGAAATGATGGATCCGATTGATGTGTCATCCTACACAAAAGACAATATTCGCGAACTTGCTACTTACTGCCACGATTTGATGGAAAAACGCATCGCTGAACTCGATGCTGAAATTGCACAAGGAAAATAATATGTTGCGTCTTTCTCGTCGCCAATTATTAAAAACTACCGCAATTTCAACCGCACTTGCCGCCACACCTCAATCGGTATTAGCGGCATCCCGTGAAAAATTAACCATTCCACCATTGATGGAAGCGAAACGTGGCCGCCCCATTATTCTTAATATGGAGGAAACCGACTACAAGTTAGATGGCTCCCATAGTGTCAGTGTGTGGGGTTTCAACGGCAATTATCTTGGCCCCACTATTCGCATCAAATCGGGTTCCTTTGCAAAACTCAATTATCACAACAATTTGCCACAAAGTATTGCTCTCTCTATTCAGGGATTACAAGCCAGTGGAGAATTATTTGGTGGCGCCGCCAAAGTTCTCAAAAAAGGGGAATCTTGGGCACCCATTATCCCAATAGACCAACCTGCTTCGACTTGCTGGTATCGCTCTGCCACCCTGGCAAACTCGGCTTATCAAACTTATCGCGGCATCGTCGGGATGTGGTTGATTGAAGATGATCAAAGCTTAAAATCACAACTTCCTCACAAATATGGTGTGGACGATATTCCATTAATCTTACAAGACATGGAATTTAACGGCGACGGATTACAATTATTTAAGCAAAATCAACCGCACTTTGTTGGTAATCGTCTTCTCGTTAATGGACAGGAAGCACCTTATCTTGACGTCCCTCGTGGTTGGATACGTTTACGCTTACTCAATGCTTCATTAGCAAGAGCCTATGATCTGCGTTTAGATAACGAACAAGACATGTTACTCGTTGCGAGAGATTTAGGTTTTTTACCTCAAGGTAAAGCGATTAATTCTCTCATTCTTGCACCAGGTGAACGTGCCGAAGTGTTAGTCAACTTAAGCGAAGGAGAAGGCGTATCGCTTATCTCTGGGGCCAAACGTGGCTTCTTCGACAAAATCAAAAATGTATTCAGTTCAGGTAATGATTTTTCGGATAACACCGTTTTAGAACTTCGTCCACAAGGTGACGTTTCAGCATTCAGTAAAAAAATGAATGAGCAATTTAATACTGATGCCACGGCTATTCTCGAAAGTAAAATAGCCCAAGAACGCACCTTTGAATTGGATGTAACAAATGGCTTAATCAACAAACAACGCTTTGACCCGCGCAGAGTTGATGTTTCGGCTAAAGTAGGTACTGTCGAACGTTGGATCATCAACAGCTCTCTACCTGTGGGTTTCACCATTCAAGGGGCTAAATTTGTTATTGAAAGCCAAGATGATGTTAATGTCGATGCATCGGAACTTGCATGGAAAGACACGGTTTGGGTGAAAAAGAAAGTACAAATTTTAGTAAAATTTGAACAGCCTTCGTCAAATACGCATCCCTTCTTATTTGGTTCATCCAATTTAATGCTCGCAGATATGGGCTGCCTTGGTATAATGATTGTTCAATAAAATAATGATATAAAAAGGAATCTAACATGAAAAAAATCTCAACATTCGCTTTAATTGCGACCTTATTCTCAACTGGCACATTTGCTGCAGCACCAGAATCAAAAGACACCGCTAAAGATACTGCAAATGAACCCACTATTTATCTCTCTGTGTTTGATAGAACTCAAGAGCCATCACCTGATTTAAATAAAAAAGAAACCTCTCGTTCCAATAAAGCCGAAAAAGTATGTTGGGTAGCAATAGGCAATTTTGGTGAAAAAGCGACAGTAAGTGAAACTTTTAAAGCTCAAGCTAAAATTGAATTCTCAAGTACAATTGAAAATGCAAAAGTGGTTTCATCGCCAAATAAAAAACTCCATACCATCACTTATACCAGACCAACATTAGAAAATGGTAAATACATGATGAACTGTTGGATATTCGACCGTAGAGATCCAATCGGCAAATATGTGCTGACTGTAAAAATTGATAAACACGAATTTGAAAAACAAGTTTTCTATGTGACTGAGTAATTAAAAACACAAAAAAACTATCCCTCTAAGCGATAAAACATAACCAAAAGAAAGAGATATTATCAATGCCTCAAAGAACTGATCAAAAAACAATTTGCTGGAATGCTATCGTAAAAAATGAATCTGCTATCATCGAACGCTGTATGAGTTCCATGGTTGGTCAAATTGATTATTGGGTTGTGGTGGACACTGGTTCAACTGATGGTACCCAACAAATCATCAAAGATTTTATGGCAAAACATAAAATCCCTGGTGAATTATTTGAACGACCTTGGGTTAATTTTTCCCACAACCGTAGCGAAGCATTAGAATTGGCAGAAAACAAAGCCGATTATATTTTCTTATGTGATGCCGATATGACATTAGAAGTGCTCGATCCTGAATGGAAATTGCAATTACAAGGCGATCCTGCGTACTCCGTCATTCAAAAAAATAGCACCTTAAGATATTCCAATATTCGTCTAGTGAATGGTCGATTAACCGGCCGTCAACGTTACCGTTATTGGGGAGCAACTCATGAATACTGTGATTCCATTGAAGGAAATAACAGTCCTACTTTATTAACTGGTATTGAACTTCCAGATTTTACTGATGGTGGTTCAAAAGGCGATAAATACGAACGTGATGCTAAACTGTTAATGGCCGAAATCAAAAAATTGAAAGCCCTCGAAAAAGCAAGTGATGCGAAAAAACAAAAAGCGATGGAAGAAGGTCTATGGGATCGTAAAGAAGAATTAATCCGACGTTGTACATTCTATTTAGCACAAACATGGCGAGACTCTGATCAACCTAAAAAAGCATTAGATACCTACAAAAAACGTATTGCTCTTGGTGGCTGGGTTGAAGAAGTTTACTATTCACTACTACAAGTTGCAAAACTAAAAGCACAATTAAATTATCCATTAGATGAAGTACAACAGGCGTTTCTTGCTGCTTATGAGTATCGACCGCAGCGTGCTGAAAGTTTATATTTCTTAGCGCGCTATTTACGCCTTAATAATCGTATAAAATTGGCCTATATCTATGCAATGGCAGCTATAAGTATTCCGCTTAGTACTGATAAACTGTTTGTGAACTACCCTATTTACGAATGGAAAGCTAAAGATGAGTTGGCAGTAAGCGCCTATTGGGTTAAAAATTATCATATCTGTTATGCGCTCTGTGTTGAATTATTAGAAAATCCAACAATTCCAGAACAAGATAAACAACGTATTCAAAAAAATCTAGCATTTGCAAAAGAACATCTCTAGAAAACATCATATAAAATATTGTTAATTAGAAAAATTCACGCACATATAATGTTATATGTGCGTGAATTTTTCTATTTATATATGTCTATTTTTAAATATAAAAAACCCAGCCGAAGCTGGGTTTTTATCTATTTTAACGGAAAGTTAAATTACCATTGGTAACCTACACCCACAGAGCCACCTACGTCGCCTTGGGTATTTGCGTTACCTTGAAGTTTGAAGATAACTTTACCATTGTCACTTGAACGTGAGTAGCCAACTGCTACCGCGCTTTCACCTTTGAAAGTACCCGCAGAAGCCGCAACCATTGATTTACCTGGAATGTAAACTTGTGGTAAACCTGCTGCTGCGTTAGCACCTGCGATACCGCCGCGAGCTTCTTTGCCTACTTTATTAATGCGGTTATTCAAGTTAGTCACATTACTACGTAATTGTGAAACGTTCACCGCATCAGTGTCTGCTGTACCTGCTTTCACGTTGTGAACTTGGTTGCCACCCATATTAACTGTTGAGTTTGGACCCACTGTCACGTTACCACCTTCTTTAACCGTTAAGTTATTAGTGGTTACGCTGTTGTGATCTACGTCTTCAGTTGTTGAAACAAGGATGTCGCCACCATTTTGCTCAATCGCGATGTTTTTACCTGCAGTATAAGTAATTGTCTTACCAGCAGTAATTTTCGTTGTTGAGCTTCCACCTTTCTTAGCAACTTGGTTACCACCATCTTTAGTTGCAACATTAAAGTTGGTTGCACCGCTAGCTACTAATTGGCCTTTCTCATTCACACTGATGGTATCGTTATCAACGTTAACATCAAGGTTTACAACAGATGTTTTACCATCTGAGTTCGCTGTAACTGTCACAGTACCTTTATCACTTGCAAAGTTCACGTTGTTACCGTGAGTTACGGCATCAACCGGTTTACCATTTGCTTGTAAGTTCCAGCCTGAGTTCAATACATCACGAACTGTTGCTGCGTCTTTTTTCTTATCATCAGTGATATCTAACACATTGTCATCCACAACTGTTGTTGGGTTCTCAATGTGATGCGTTAAATTGGTTACTGCACCATTGGTAATATGTGTATCACCAATTTTGATATCACCATTTTTAACTGTTGTGTCACCGATGTTAAGGCTACCATCGTTATCTAACTTAATGTTATTTGCAAGATTCACATCTAAACCTTCACCATCTGCAGCTTTAGTCACACGAATGTTTTTCGCTGTGGTTGAATCTGCAGCACCACCTTTCACATTTAAGTTAGAACCTAAAGTGCGGTTTACTGTTTGACCATCATCACCTGTGAATTTCAAGCCATCATCAAGTGTTGCAATTTCACGTTTGATGTCATTGCCATCTTTATCTTTATCAGTATAGGTAACACGATTAATATCTTTACCACCATCACGTTCTGCGACTGTGGTTGTACCTTTTTCTGGTTTGATTGTGACTGATGCACCATCTTTACCATCTGCACCTTTCGGTCCAGTTAGGCCGATTGAACCATCTTTTCCGTTAATCGCAACAGCTGCTCCATCTTTACCGGTTACGCCAATAGAACCATCAACACCAGGTTTACCATCTTTACCATCGTTACCTACTTTAACTGTAGTTACGGTGATGGTTTTCGCATCTAAATCTTCAGATGTTGCATAGATGATATTTTGACCTTCACGTTTCACTTCTAAGTTCTTACCTGCTTGGAAGTTAACTTTATCACCGGCACCCACTTTAGTAGCTGTTCCAGCTTCAGTTTTGAATGCGTTTTGGTCAGCTGCTTTACCTGTGTTAACAATCCAGCCTGCGCTGTTGATTGCATCCGCTACATTTTTAACTGTCGCAACTTTATTATCTTCACCAGTATTAACAGTAACTTTACCTGCATCAGGGTTTGTTACATCATCTGATGCTTTAGTAATGTTACCAGTAACTACTGTTAAGTTACCATCGTTGTTAACAGTAACAGTTGTACCATCGGTTTTCACATCATAGGTTACGTTCACTACGTCTTGACCATTTTCAGTTTTTACAGTCACATTAGCTTTGGTACCTTGACCATCAACATATTCAACACGGTCACCTGGGTTAACTGTGACGTCTTTCTCAGCACCAGTATCATCTTTTGCTTTTGTAATCCAACCTGTGTTGTTAATGGTATTCGCTACATCACCCACTGTGGCAACTTTATTGCCTGCATTAGGAGCTGTGTCTTCAACACCATCTTTACCTACAACTGCTTTACCTGTTGTAGTATTTGCTGAAACATTACCTGTTACTTGTTTAACAACATTCGTTGCATTTACAGAAAGATTAAGTGTGCTTGTATTGCCGTCAGTCGTTGGTTTAATCTCAACTGTGTCGTCACTTGCAAAGTTCACAGTGTTGCCGTGTGTTACCGCATCAACTGCTTCACTATTTGCTTGTAAGTTCCAGCCTGAGTTCAATACATCACGAACTGTCGCTGCTTCTTTTTTCTCATCCTCAGAAACATTTAACACTTTGTTATCCACAACTGTTGTTGGGTTTTCAATGTGATGTTTTAAGTTAGCCACTTTACCATTTGTAATTGTGGTGTCACCAGCTTTGATTGTTGGTGCTGAGATTGTGCCAGTCGCAGTTACATTGCCAGCAGTTACGTTAGTAGTTACATTTACATTATCAACTTCTAAGTCTTTCGCTAATCCCACTGTAAGGGTATCGCCATCAACTTTAGTCATAATGTTTTTACCAGCATCAAACTTGTTCCACTCAGTATTGGTTGTTGCACCTTTAACATTCACTTTAGTACCAAGTGCAGCATCATGACTACCCTCATTACCAACGAAGGTTAAACCATCATCCATGGTTGCAACTTCACGTTTGATCTCTTTACCAGCTGAATCTCTGAGAGGGTTACCATCTTTGTCTGTTGGTACATAAATGATACGTTGTGCTTTACCGTCAGCTTCAACTTCTTTGTTAACAAGAGTTTGAGCACCTCTATCAGTAGTGATGTTAAGAGATGTACCATCTTTACCGTCTTTACCTTTCGGTCCGGTTAAGCCGATTTGACCCACGCCGTCTTTACCAGAGATAGATACTGCATCTTTGCCGTCTTTACCGCTGATTCCAACTTTGCCGTCTAAACCGTCATTACCATCTTTACCACTAGGAGCAGTAATGGTTACACCATCTTTACCATCTACACCATCTTTACCATTAACAACAACTTTATCTAAGTTGGTTACAGTGCTGTTTAAGGCAAATTCTACTTTTGCACCATCACTGTTGTTGGTTTGGTTAACAGTTAAGTTTTTACCTGCGGCCATATCTACGGTGTTAGTATGCTTAATGGTTTTCGCTGTATCTGCTGAGCCTTCAGCTTTGTTACCTGTAGATTTAATATCCCAGGTCATCACACCATCTTCACCTTTGTCACCTTTATCACCTTTATCACCTTTAGCACCTGCTGCACCGTCTTTACCATCTTTACCGTTTTTACCGTCTTTAACGATGGTAGTAGTGACTGAGCCATCACCTAGATTAGTAATAGTGATGGTATGGGTACCGTCACCGTTATTTACAACTTCACCTGTGATGCTGTCGCCTTTTTCGCCGGTATCACCTTTAGGACCAGTATCACCTTTAGGACCAGTATCACCTTTAGGACCAGTATCACCTTTAGCACCAGTTGCGCCAGTGTCACCTTTAGCACCTGTTGCACCAGTTGCGCCTGTAGCACCTGTGTCACCTTTAGCACCTGTAGCACCTGTGTCACCTTTAGCACCTGTAGCACCAGTTGCGCCTGTAGCACCTGTGTCACCTTTAGCACCTGTAGCACCAGTTGCGCCTGTAGCA